>NZ_JBIWES010000004.1:0-444600 GCF_044762665.1 Peribacillus sp. NPDC096622
AATTTCGCATAAGAAACTCACCATATTTTTAAGTAGATACTTTTCTATTACTGAACGTATTAAAAGAAACCTCTGTTCAGCAGAGACTTTTACTCGTTTTTCTTCATCCCCCTTTCCATCATGTCTAACTTTTTTAGTAACTCATTCTCAGCTCTCAACAATTGATTTTGTGCTTCTAATCTAGCATTCTTTTCTTCTAGAGAAAGCTCCTTCTGAGTTGGTCTCCCCGAATTATCACTACGCGTATCCCTAAGTCCCAATACTCCTGATTTTTTATAAGCAGTACGCCATCTGGAGGCTGCCCTTTGTACTCTGACAATACCTATGACTTCAATATTAAAACCATTCTCCTCGAAAATCTGCCTTGGCAACTTACCATTTTCATTTTCAGCTATAAAAATCCTCTTAAATTCGTCTGTATATGTAACACCCTTTGAACTTATAGATTTAACATATGGATTATTAGATAGTATTTCTATTTCTTTCTCAGTAAAGAGTTTTTTTGGCATTTAATTGTTCTCCGATTCTCCCATTTTTTTCATTATACATAAAAGTACCCTACAGAGCAGACCTTTTTTTAGTGTCTACTCTATAGGGTACAGTTTAAACCATTCCGAAACCTTTTTGTCTGCAAACTGAAAGAGACTTCATTAAGTCTCTTGTTTTTTTATATTAAGGTTGATTTTCTTCTATTATATACGTTTCGCACCAATATACTTTGGCTTCCAATAGGTATTATTGGTTTTAGCGTATGACACTCCTTTAGATGATGAAGAGTGTATAAATTCTTTGTTTCCAACATATATGGCCACATGTGTAGGTTTTTTCGCTTTATTTGGTGCAAAAAACATTAAGTCACCCTTTTGCAGGGTTTTAACTTTCTTACCTTTTTTATATATGTCAGCAGCAGTTCTTGGTAAATTCTTACCAGCCTTTTGATATGAATACTTCACTAATCCCGAACAATCAAAACCTGATGAAGAAATGCCACCCATTTTATATTTTGTACCCAATTCACTTTTAGCCACTTTAATCGCTTTTGTATGATATGAAGCAGCTTCCACTTGGTCCCCAGCAAATGATGCGGTTACAAGAATTATAGCCAATGACAATCCGACGACAATTTTCTTGAACAAATTATTTACCCCCTGATGTGATCTGCTAAACCTAATATACTAGAAGAAGCAAATCTTTCGCATCACAGGACCTTTACAAATATGTTACATTTAGTAGATTTAGGAAGAATGACCATATAAAACATAAAAATAAGTCGAATGATGGGTCCGTTCAACTTATGTAAAAGTACCTTTAATAAAACTAGCTTTTCCTCATAAAAAAACAGTGGTAAAAAACCACTGTCAAAATTCTTTTGAGAAAAATGGAAGAAATAATTTCACCCCACGTTTATTAAAAGGTAAACATTTCAAATCTGCGATTAAATGACTTATGTATCCTAATATACAAGTGGTGAAAATTCCGTCAATCCCCATAAAGGCTTCGAATTGAAAGGCAATGATGCCAAAGAAAGCGATACCGGCAATCGAATGGGTATAACTTCTATGTGGTGTAAAAGATGCCAGGATAATATAGGCTCCCAACAGCCATAACCAGCTTTCCTGCAAAGATAAACCGCCTCCTAATACCGCTAATCCAGTCAAGGTCAGCATATGCCTTTGCCTAATGAATGATGATATAATGATGATTCCGATTCCTGCCCCTACACCGATCCACTTTTCCGTTTCAGAGCTTTCCAAAAGACTATAAATGATCATCAAAATTCCAATCGTTTGGGCTATCGTCCGGATAAACTTATGTGAAAAGGTAATCCTATTACTTAACTTCCCATCAATATCCATATCGGGCATAAGCCCTGAAACCCCACCGATGCCCACCAAGAATAAAGTGGTGGTTGGATCTGTTTGAAGTGTGTTTGCCGTCAAAAATCCAACTGTTGCCCCTAAAGCCATGTGTGCTGTACCGTTCACTGTCTCTCTCCTGTCCTCTAAGAAGTAATCTGCTTTCAAGAAACGAATGTTTGTTCGAATCCCTGCATACTAACTATACAACATTTTGGGGAAAATTTCTTTATTTCTTATAAATAATGCCATAGTAATCAGTAATTAGAGCAAATAAAGAACCTGGTCGTACATTCAAAACACTTCTTATAAATATCCATAATTGCTTTGTTTAGGAAATTTTCATCACTCTAAATCTGCAAAATATTTTTCTGTAAATTGAAGTTTTTCATGAAATTTTATCCAAAATATGAATATACTAATCTATAAGGGGAGTGATTCAGATAGCTTTTATAAATGCCTTCAATAATTTTAAAAATGGGAAAAAGTCCAAGAAAATAAAGAACATGGATTTTCGGGAAAAGCATGTAAATAAATCGTCTGAGCTCATTGGGAACAATGAAATTGTCCAAAATATAATTAACAATCACCTTTCCAAAAAAAATAACCACTTGTAGGGTGGTTTTTTTAATTATTAGGTGAAATGGTTTCATTCTTTTCCAGCTTCTCGCTCGCTTCGTAAATATAGTTATATTGTAAATAGTAATCGTATATGACGTTTTGCAGAATCTTAAGCAATGATTTATCGAAAGTATCGAATTCAGTTTGATAACTATTTAAGACAGTGACGAATTTCCCGTCCATGTTTTCGAAATAATGGATAAGAAAATTCTTGTAATATTCACTATCGCTATTGCTTTTATTCGTAATGCACGGATCGCCGGTTTGAATGGACTTATCAAGCATCGCTTTAATTGATTTAGGCAGCTTTGCTTTTTTAAACTGGTTCAGGGTATAGATATCATAGGTAAAGGAAAGACCTAATTGATCGGAATAAAAATCCACGGCACAGTCCAGTGTATAGAGTAATGGTGTTTTAAAGTCCTTGCTGTTGGCAATTTCCTCTGATATCTCCAATTGAAATTCCTCGGATGTTAAATACGCTGCAAATTTCATTTTTGAACTGCTCATGCTGAATACTTCATAAACGGCTGCATCTTGTTTTTCAATTTCAATTTCGATATTAAAAAATTTAAAGTGTTTTAAACGGTAAAAAGCAATTGGGGCTAATAGGAAAAGCAATATCCAAACTAGGTAAAGGAATAACGTGTTAAAGATGATTTGATAAAATTCAGACGTTACGATCGGTTCGATGATTAACGATATCAATGTATGTTCAAATCCCTGAGAAACAGGGGGGGCAGGTACAGTGGTTTCTTCAGGATTTTTCAAAGTTTGGATACCTAAACGAGCCATCGCAACTAGTGTATAAACAAAAATTAAAATTGTCCCAATCACATAAAATTTTGGCATGAATCCTATAATCCTGTCGAAAACAGAAATCCGTTTATCTTTCTGCTCCTCTATAGCCAATGTGGTTGCTCCTTTTAAGATTATTAATATCAGGAAAAGTCTACAGGGACTTAGAATTCCTGGAGACTACCTATTTAATTTATATGTTTGCAATTATGTTAAAATACGTAAAATTCGTTTAATCATTGACATATTCCAAATTACTTTCGACGTTTTCATTAAAATTAATAATAATTCGTCGTTAAAAATGCCCAACCCTCTACAGTAAAAATGAAAGGTTGAGCAAATGTTTAGGGTTTTATTTAGGACGGCCCTTTATCGCAAATTCTTCGACTTTCCTTAGAAACAAATCCATGGCTTTCGATGCTTCGAAGTCCAACTTTTTCACGATCGAAAAAGGTCTTATAATGGGCTCATTTTTCAAATGAAAGGTTTTCAATTCATTGGATTTCAATTCTTTTTGTACAGTCAATCGGGATAACAAGGCAATGCCGAGTCCAGCCATCACAGCTTCTTTCACTCCTTGAATACTGGTGAAAATAAAGGTTTTCTTTATGTTTAACTCGAGACTACTCAAAAGTTTATCGGAATATGTACGGGTTCCCGACCCTTGCTCCCTAAGTACCCATGTTTGGTTTTGGAGCATATTGCCCTCGATGAGATCCATCTGTGAAAGTGGATGATCCGGGGGAACGACCACAATCATCTCGTCATTCATGAATGGCCTTACATCTATATCTTTATAATCTGTTTCACCTTCAATCAATCCTATATCAAGCTTATTTGAACGGATTCCTTGAATGACATCATTTGAATTCGAGATGATGATTTGTATGTCCACCATCGGATATTGAGCAGCAAATTCTGCTAATACTTTTGGAAGGTAATATTCTCCTATCGTGAAGCTTGCACCTATTTTCATCGTTCCGCTAACCACGTTATTAAATTCATTTATTTCCCTTTTCGCTGTCTCATAATGATTAAGCATTTGCTTTGCATGTCTATACAAAATTTTTCCCGGCTCTGTTATTTGAACTTGCTTGGGGGAACGATAAATTAATTTCGTTCCTAACTCATTTTCCAGATTCCTTATGTGAAGACTGACTCCTGGCTGCGACAGGTTCAGAAGATTCCCTGCTCTTGAAAAGTTTTTCTGTTCGATTACGGTTACGAATACTTTTAACGGATCCATTGTTACCTCCCTATCTACCTATGCGTTTCATTTTATCATAAGTAGAAGTAATCATTGAAATAGCAAAAATATATTTCACTTATTTTTAATTAAGTTTTAAAGTTAAAGCATCAACATAGATGGAGTGATCACACTGGAACAAATAAAAGTTGAAACTAAAAAACTTGGATTTACAAAAGGAATAGCATTGACTTTGCTAATTGCCATTGCAGCAAAATACTTAGCAGAGCTTCCATTCCTTCATATAATGGGACAGTTAGTCATTGCGATACTGATTGGTGTTGTTTGGAAATCGCTAATCGGTGTCCCGGCTTACGCCGTTGCAGGGACAAATTATTCAAGTAAAGTCCTTTTGAGAGTGGGCATTATCTTATTGGGGATGCGCTTGAACCTAAAGGATATTATTAATGCCGGTCCGAAAACATTTGCAGTTGGTGCCATTAGTCTTGTATTTGGTATATTAGTAGTTTATGGATTGACCCGCCTATTAAAAGTTGAGAAAAAGCTTGGCCTATTGACAGCTTGCGGAACGGGAATTTGTGGAGCTGCTGCCATCCTGGCTATTTCCTCCCAAATAAAAGCAAAAGAAAAAGATACCGCAATAGCTGTAGCGACGGTTGCTGTTTTAGGTACAACCTTCACTTTCGGATATACGATCCTATATCCATTATTGGAGTTATCCGATCAAGGATATGGTATTTTTTCGGGTGCGACACTCCATGAAATTGCTCACGTCATCGCTGCGGCAGCACCAGGGGGAAATGAGTCTGTCGACTTGGCTGTGGTGGTCAAATTGACTAGGGTGGCCCTGCTTATTCCCGTTGCGATTTTGGTTGGATTCGTCATGAATTGGAAAGGAGGATCAACTGTTACCGGAAAGAAATTTTCCTGGAAGTCCATTCAGATGCCGTGGTTCATTTTTGGATTTTTATTAATAAGTGCCATTTATTCTTCAGGTGCAGTTCCTGAACCTTTAGCCGAAAAACTTGTTATGCTTTCCTATATCCTCATGGCTATGTCCATGGCAGGACTAGGATTGAATATTGACCTTGTAACTTTTAGGAAATATGGCGGTAAACCTTTTATAGCTGGACTGATCGGCTCTATATTATTGACTTGCCTCGGGTATGTATTGGTTCAGACTTTCCATTTAAATTAACTTTTTAATTAAAACAAGCATCCCTTAATCGGCATGCTTGTTTTTTTCTATTGGATGTGGAACATTGACACCATAAAAAATTTCATCCATTTCCGTTTGAAGCCTTTCTATAATTTCTTGCCTTTCCTCTTTATTCAGCTTTTCCTCTGTATAACCGAATAAGTAATTATTAATATCGAACCTTTTCAGCTTACATTTTGTATGGAATATATTTTCCTGGTATACATTTACATCAATCATGTCATATAAACCTTTTACTTCATCGGGAATATAGTTTTGAATGGAATTAATATCATGGTCAATGAACAATTTTCGCCCATCTTTATCTCTCGTAAAACCTCTTACTCGGTAATCGATCGTGATAATGTCGGTATCGAAGGAATGAATAAGATAATTAAGGGCTTTAAGGGGTGATATTTCTCCACAAGTAGAGACATCGATATCGGCCCTGAATGTGCTAATGCCTTCATTTGGATGGTATTCAGGGTATGTATGTACGGTAATATGGCTTTTATCCAGTTGCATGACCACATTATCAGGTAAAGGCCCTGGTGATTCCTCATAAGTCTCCATAGGTACTTCGACGACAGGTCCTTCTGAAACAAGAATGGTTACACTGGCGCCTTGAGGGACATAATCCTGTTTGGCCGTATTTAAAACATGTGCCCCTATTAAATCCGCAACATTGTGCAGGATCTTCGAAAGCCGCTCTGCGTTATATTGTTCATCGATATAATCCAGGTAGGCCTCCCTTTCTTCCCTGGTTTTTGTGTAACAAATATCATACATATTAAAGCTTAAAGATTTCGTAAGATTATTAAAGCCATGCAGTTCAATACGCTGCTCAGGTGTAAGTTTCATGATTGATTCCCCTTATACTTATTTTAGGACTACCCTTATAGTTACCCTTTTTCTGAAATAAAAAACTAAGTCTGCCAGTATAAGCTTCTGACTTCTTATCGGTAAGCAAAGGAAGAGCCATTGCATTCACATGCAATGGCTTCAGTTTTAGACAGTATGAATTTTTTTCTTCTTTATCGGTGAAAGAATCCGTTCCAGCCATCCGAGTAAAAGATCTGAGAGAATGGCCATCAATGCCGTCGGAATTGCTCCTGCAAGTATGATTGCCGTTCCATTTGAAGCATTCGTTCCCCTGACAATGATATCCCCGAGTCCGCCTGACCCTACGAATGTACCGACAGCAGTTACTCCGATTGCAACGACAAGCGCTGTACGTAAGCCAGCCATGATGACAGATAGAGATAATGGCAATTCGACCATTCTTAGTAACTGGAGCTTTGTCATTCCCATTGCCTTTCCAGATTCTAAATAAGCATGATCTATACTTGTAATTCCGACATAAGTGTTCCTCAGGATTGGCAGTAAGGAATATAAAAACAATGATAAGATTACCGTATTTGTTCCTAAGCCCATTACTAGCATCAAGAGTGCAAGCATAGCCAATGCTGGTGTGGTTTGTATGACATTCGTTATCGAAAATACCCAATTACTCAATTTCTTATGTTTCGCGATGAAAATGCCTATCGGGATGGCTACAATTGCTGCAAATAACACTCCATAAGCAGACATTAAAAAATGGCGATAGAATTCAGTAAGTACATACATCCAATTTTGGGAATAATAGGTTCCCAGCTGTTGCAAGGTTTCCATTAGTTTGCACCTCCCAATTATTCAAAATATTTATGTGCTTCAAGGAATTCCGATGCTACGACCGATGGCTCCTTCAAGTTCCCATCAACTTCATAATTCAGTTCCTGCATGGTTTCAGTAGTGATTTCGCCAATTAACTTGTTAAGTTCCTCTTCAATTTCAGGATAACGTTCCAACAATTCTTCGGTAATGACCGGTGAACAGTCATATGGAGGGAAATACTGTTTATCATCTTCTAAAAGCTTCAAATCATTAACCTTAATCCGTCCATCTGAGGAATATGCAAGGACAATATCCATCTGGCCATTTTTGACTGCATCATATACCAAGCCAATCTGCATCGGATAAGTTTCCCCAAATTCCAATCCATATGTATCGACGAACCCTTTATAACCATCCCCTTTTCTTTTAAGCCAAGCACTATCCACACCTAATCTTAAATTATCTGCATCCTTTTCCAGATCCGATATTTTCTTATACCCTTTTTCCACAGCCAATTCATTTGAAATAGTAAAGGCATACGTATTATCGAATCCATAAGAATCAAAAAATTTGAACCCATATTGTTCTTTGAATTCCCTTTGAACTATTTCCATCGCCTTTACTGGGTCCTTTTCGATTTCCTGTCCCAGGACACTCGTTAAATCAGTCCCTGTATATCGAGTTGCGGCTATATCGATATCACCTGTCTCCATCGCTTTTTGCTGAACGAAATTCGAACCTAGATTTTTGATGATTTTCGTATCAAGTTCCGTATTCCTTTCAATGAGTTGAGCGATCATGTTCGCCAGGATTTCGGATTCGGTCATGCTTTGGGCACCGATCTTTACAGTATTTTCAGAAGATGATCCTAATCCAGGCAAAGAACAGCCGGTGATCATTAATGAACAAACTAAAAGGGCCAATAAAATTGTACTTCTTATTTTTTTATACATGGTAATCCTCCTCAAGCAACTTCCTTCATACCTTTCAATCCTTTTGGTACGACTTTTCGTTCTATGATCGAGAATACATAATCAACCAGGATAGCCATGATGATTACCGGAACTGCACCAGCGATGATATATTCTGTTTGGTATAAATTCAAACCGATAAAAATGTAATCTCCTAGTCCTCCGCCTCCAATAAAGGAAGCTAAGGTGGCCCATCCAATTAAATAGACGGATGCCGTACGGATACCAGCCATAATGACGGAAAGTGCAAGCGGGAATTCAACCAGACGAATCCTCTCCCAGCTTGTCATCCCGATGCCGCGTCCGGATTCAAGCAGATTTTCATTTACGCCCTTAATGCCTGTGTATGTATTCCTGAGTATGGGTAAAACGGAATAGAAAAATAACGCAATGATTGCGGGTGTTTTCCCAACGCCGAGGAAAGGAATGAAAAAGGCAAGGACCGCTAGGCTCGGCAGTGTCTGCATAATGTTTGCAATTCCGATTATAATCGATGCGCTCCTTTTCATTCGCGTCAACATAATCCCAAGTGGTACAGCAACTATTATTCCAATGAAAACAGCGATCATGGAAATATATAAGTGCTCCCATGCTTTATATATCAATTCTTGCCAGTTCGTTTGTAAAAAATCGAGCATTGTTTCCATCTCATATACCTCCTAAAACATTTCTACTATTTCTGCCACTTGATTTTCTTCCTCTCCCCAAATGCTGTCATATACGATGTCGACCAATGTAGCCCTAGTGACAATTCCGACCAAATGTTTATTCTGGTCAACTACAGGCACATATTTGAAACCTCGTTTTAAAATCTTTTGAACGGAATCCCGGATTAAAGTATCCTGTTTCACTGAATAGACATCAGTATTGATGACTTCGCTGATAAATTTTGCTTTTTTTCGGTATTCACTGATCGTTTCAACATCTACGAACCCTTTCAAAACATTATGCTCATCGACCACAAGTAAAGAATCGACCCTTTTCTCGCGCATTATCGCAATAGCATCGGTAAGGGATTTTTCCTCTGTAATGGATATTGGATTTCGACTCATGATTTGTTCAACCAACTCAACATTGGGTCTTGTTTGAAGCAAACGATCTTTGCCGATGAATTCTTCAACAAACTCATTGGCTGGGTTTCTGAGGATTTCATCCGGTGTTCCCACTTGGACGATTTCACCAGCCTTTAAGATGACGATCTTGTCGGCTAGCTTAATCGCTTCATCCATATCATGCGTAACAAAAACGATTGTTTTATCAAGTGTGCGCTGCAGATTTTTAAATTCCTCCTGAAGGGCATCGCGGGTGATTGGATCTAGTGCGCCAAAAGGTTCATCCATTAAAATGAGTGGAGGATTGGAAGCGAGTGCTCTGAGAACGCCTATCCTTTGTTGCTGCCCGCCACTTAATTCGTAGGGATACCTTTCCAGGTATTCGGGTCCCATATCGACAAGCTTAAGCAATTCCAGTGCGCGTTCCTTTTTCTTCTGTTCATTCCATTTAAGAAGTTTTGGAACGAGGGTGATATTTTCAAGAATAGTCATATGAGGGAAAAGTCCGATTTGCTGGATAACGTACCCGATCTGTCTTCTTAGCTCAACTGGGTCTTTATCCAAAATATTTTCTCCATTAATAAGTATCTTCCCTTCAGATGGTTCGATAAGACGGTTAATCATTTTCATTGTTGTTGTCTTTCCACATCCACTCGGACCAATGAAGCAAATGAACTCCCCTTTTTTAATATCCAATGATATATTTTTTACAGCTTTCTTTCCTCCCTTATAGATTTTCGATACATTTTCGATTTTTAACATAAAAAGCACCTCCATCATTCGCATACAATTACAAATTTTACAAAAATATTAATTTTTCATTTGCACAGTCTCTTGTACCCATAAGGTAAACTGTATAAACATTTTTTTATAAAAACTAGTTCATTGTATTTATTTTGAAAAAATGGTAAAAAAACCGCCCCGTTTTAACTGAGGCAGTTGATAGCTATATAGTATTAAAGATGAATTAAAACCCTATATTTTTAGCAATCAAGGTTTTTATGGTTTCATCTGTCCCTGTAAAGAATGTTGACAAAGGAATGTCCCAATGACGCCGGGCAATTTTATCGTCACCCATACTACCGTAACCATCATGTAACTGCATGCACTTATCAGATATTCGCTTAGACATCTCCGTTATCCATTGTTTAGCCATCGATACTTCAGTTATGATATTCTCCCCAGTCATATGTTTACAGATCAACCCATCAATAAACGTTCTTCCCAGATGAATATCTGTCGCTATTTCAGCAATGGTAAACTGTGCATTTTTAAATTTACTTATTTTCTTAACAAACGCTTTTTGTCTTTTTATAAAATTCATCGTTAAGTGAAGCATGTCTTTCGCTGCCATTAAAGACCTGATTGCACACATTAGTCTTTCCTGCTGCATTTTTTGCATGATATATGAAAGGCCCTTTCCTTCCTCCCCAAGAAGGTTGCCAACTGGAACTGAAGCATCATCGAAAAATAGTTCAGCTGTGCCTGAGCTTCCCTGTTCTGATTTACTAAGCTTTCTTCCCGGTGATAACCCTGGTGTATCTTTATCAATGAGCAGTAAACTGATTCCGTCCTTGGGAGAAACAGCATTAAGATCTGTTTTGCATGCTACTATCATGAAGTCAGCTTTAAAGCCATTTGTAACAAACGTTTTGGCTCCATTGACAATATAATACCCATCTTTCTTGATGGCTGTGGTTTGAATATCAGCCAATTCCGATCCCATTTCCGGCTCTGTCAATGCAAAGGCAGAAATCATTTCTCCTGTAATGAACTTTGGTAAATATCTTTGTTTTTGATCTATTGTTCCGAATGAGGCAATATAAGAGGCTACAACGTCAGAATGAATTGATATTCCTCCTAAGGCTGATCCAACCATCTCCAATTCCTCTGCCAGCACAACTGAATATCCAAAATCTGCTCCTATTCCACCGAATTCCACTTCAATCCATGGACATAAAAATCCATTATCTCCTATCTTTTCCCAAAACGAGCAAGGTATTTCCCCCTCTTTTTCCCATTGATCATAAAAGGGGACAGCCTCCTTGGCGAGAAAATCACGAATTGATTGTTTAAATAATAAATGTTCTTCTGTTAGGCTTTATGACAGGGTTGCTGCTCTAGACCGCAAAGTATAGTTTTCATCCTCTAATAAATAGATTACACTCAAACTAGTAGTTATTCTAAGCTTAGAGGAAGGGTATTTATGAAACGAAATTGGAATGAAGATGAGCTACTAGAACACTTTGGAGTAGTACCAATTGAAAGAAAACTGATTGGTAATAAAATAGGGGCAAGTCGTTTAGGATTTACAGTATTATTAAAGTACTTTCAACAAGAGGCTAGATTTCCGTCTAAGAAACAAGATATTCCTAAAGTGGTAGTTGAATATATAGCGCATCAATTGGAGATTCCTGCAGATCTTTTTGAGGAATACCGTTGGGGAGCAGAGGAAAGAAATTTTACTTACCATCGAAAACAAATTCGGGAATTCTTCGGTTTTAGAGGACTTACGGCAAAGGACAACGATCTTTTAACAAATTGGTTAAACGAACAAGTTCGCTTTACACATGATACCGACTATATAAAAAATCAGGCATACAGTCTATTTCGTAAGTGGAAAGTCGAACCTCCTTCAAATGGAAGTTTAAAGCGAATGATCGATTCTGCCATTGACACTTTTGAAAAGAATTTGTATAAATCGACTTATCAGCAGCTGCCTCCTAGAACTTGTTCTCGATTAGATGCATTACTGGAATCTCATGCTGCTGAGGAATCGGAAGAAGGTTTTGAAGAAGAGTTTCATGAGGAAATAGAATCCGATATTTTAACTTTTCGTCAACTTTTATCTTCTCCTCGTAAACCAAGTGTAAGCACCATGGAAATGGAAGTTAAAAAACTGTTAGCGATTAGGCATCTACACATTCCTCCAAGATTATTTCATCATTTGCCTCCGAAATTAGTTAAGAAATATCTACTTCGTGCAGCTACGGAGACCGTAACGGAATTGCGTGCACACCCGGCACCCATTCGCTATACCCTACTTGCCATTTTATTTTCGCATCGTCATGGAGAAGTTATTGATTACTTAGCTGATTTATTGGATGAAATTACGCTTAAGTTTGGAAATAAAGCCAAGAATACAACTCGAAAGGAAGTAGTAGAAGAATTAGAAAGAATCCAAGGGAAAAATAAACATATTGTCAATTTATTAAAAGCGACCGTAGATCATCCAGAAGGAGTTATTCAAGATACTCTATTCCCTATTGTTGGCTCTGATATGATTCAAGATATTATTAAGGACATGACAAAAAATAACCGGGATTACAAAGAAAAAGTATATACGAAAATGCACTCTTCTTATCAGGGACATTATCGGAAGTCCCTTTCTAAAATTTTAAAAAACCTTACTTTTCGCTCAAATAATCAATTTCATCAGCCGATTATTGAAGCCATCCAACTTATTCGAGAATATGAAGAAAGTGGGCAACGTTATTTTGCTGCTGGAGATGAAGTTCCTATTGAAGCCGTAATTCAGCCCAAATGGAAAGATGTCATTATCGAGACAGATAGTAAAGGCATAGAGAGAGTGAATCGAATCAATTATGAAATTGCAGTGATCCAATCACTTCGTACTCGACTTCGTTGTAAAGAAATTTGGATTGAGGGCGCTGATCGATATCGAAACCCAGATGAAGATCTACCTCAAGATTTTGAAGAGCACAAGGAAGAATATGATGTAGAGCCTTTTATCGAAGATATTATACAGTTGATGAAAGATAAGCTCCAATTACTAAATCAAGGGTTAGAGGTTCAAAATAACGAAAAAGTCGCGATTACTACTAGAAATAACAAGGGATGGATTCGAGTCACTCCACTTGAAAAGCAATCCGAACCCCCACATGTGACTAGGATAAAACAGGAGATTAAGAACCGTTGGTCCGACATCAACCTATTGGATTTACTAAAAGAAACAGATTTTCACACGGAGTTTACCAAGCACTTTAAGACTACAGCCGATCGTGAGATTTTAGATCGAGAAACCATCCAGCGACGGCTTCTTTTAAGTTTATTTGGATTAGGAACGAACACAGGTTTAAAAGCCGTTTCAGCTGGAAACCACCTAGATAGTTATCGGGAACTTCGGTATATACGCCAAAAATTTATTCATAAAGATCATTTACGAAAAGCCAATGCAGAGGTTACCAATCATATTATCTACCATCGACAGAAAGAAGTATGGGGAGAAGCTACTACTGCATGTGCTTCCGATTCAAAACATTTTGGATCTTGGGATCAGAACCTGCTTTCCGAATGGCATCCTCGTTATAAGAGGCAGGGGGTCATGATCTATTGGCATACAGATCGAAAATCGGCATGTATTTATTCTCAGCTTAAGTCCTGTCTTTCTTCCGAAGTGGCTGCGATGATAGAAGGGGTCCTTCGTCACTGCACAGATATGGAAATCGATCGAAATTATGTCGATACACACGGACAAAGTGTGGTTGCTTTTGCTTTTTGTCATCTGCTTGGTTTTAAACTGATGCCACGCTTCAAAAATATAGGTTCTCAAAAGTTATATCGTCCAGAAGCTGGCATGAATGAGGAATATCCTCACCTGCAACCGGTTCTTAGTAGACCGATTAATTGGGATCTTATCCGTCAACAGTATGAACAAATCATTAAGTATGCAACTGCCTTACGATTGGGAACCGCATCAGCAGAAGCCATTTTAAAGCGATTTACTAGGGATACGAAACATCCAACCTATCTGGCTTTATGTGAATTAGGGAAAGCCATTAAAACGATCTTTTTATGTGATTATTTACACTATGAGGAGATTCGTAGAGAAATCCATGAAGGATTAAATACAGTAGAACAATGGAACTCCGTCAATACCTATATTTTTTATGGAAAAAACAGTGAAATGCGTTCCAATGCTATAGAAGATCAAGAGGTAGCTGCCTTATCGCTTCAATTGCTGCAAAATTGCTTAGTCTATATTAATACCTTAATGGTACAAGAAGTACTATATGACAACAATCGATATTGGTTGAAGAAAATGATCCCGGAAGATTTTAGAGGATTAACACCTTTATTTTATCATCACGTCAATCCATATGGAACTTTTGAACTCGATATGGATCAGCGAATACCTATTAAGTTGAAAGTGTCATAGTTTTCATCATTTTGATTGGAGAGAAAACCAGCTAATATCAGATATTAGCTGGTTTTCTGTAATGAACAAGAGCTCAATCATTCCTTCGGAAAAGCGCCCTATATAATGTGTATACATTTGCAATTAGTCAATTGAAAGCTTATTTAGAAGGGTTACAATGAAGGTTGTACCGTTTCCATACTCACTAACAATTTGAATGGTACCATGATGCAGAGCTACTATTTGTTGCACGATTGTTAGCCCTAGTCCATTTCCTTTAACGGCTGCATCGCGTCCTTGGTCAATCTTATAAAAAGGGGTGAAAATAAGTTTTTGCTCATCCTCTGGTATGCCAGGGCCAAGATCCTGAATGAAGACTTCAACCTTATCCCTATTTACTTTCTTCACACGCACATATATTTCACCGTTTTCAGGAGAAAATTTAATAGCATTGCTAATAAGATTCACCCAAACCTGTTGTAATAAATTCTTATCGGCTTCTATAAAAAAGTGTTCCATATCAAGTGAAATATTTAAGTTTTTCGTAGACCATTGAGGCTCTTGGGTAATCAATACTTTGCGAATTTGTTCATCAATGGAAAACGTTGAAAGTACGAGTTGATATTGCCCATGCTGCAAATGAGATAATCTTAAAATATCTTTACTGAGATAGGATAACCGCTCACTTTCACTTCTAATAATGGATAAGTAACGTTTTCGCTGTTCCTCTGTAAGCTGCTTGTGCTGAAGTGCCTTGGTAAAACCTAAAATTGATGTAATAGGGGTTTGAAATTCATGGGATACGTTCGATACAAAATCCTCTCGCATCTTAACAAGTAGGCTTAATTCCTCTGCCATTTCGATAAAGCTTTCTGTAAGCTGGCCAATTTCGTCTTTTCGCTTTGTTTGATAAGTTGCATCAAAATTCCCTTGTGCAAGTTGTTTTGTTGCTTCTGTTAACTTTTTAACGGGATAGACAATGCTTTTTGTGATAATAAGTATAATGATGGTTCCTATTAATATGGCAATCCAAGTGATGGTGGAAAGGGATTCAAATAACATTGACATTTCAAATTCCTTTTTCTTAATAATTAATGCTCCTTTCTCACCTTCAATTGTTATAGGCAGTCCAATATACATATCAGGCCCTGGTGTTAGGTTGTAAATTTCTTTACCAGAATAAATTTTTTCCAATTCATCTTTAGGAATCTTATTTGAACTCTTTCCGTATTGAATGAAATCAATTTGGTAGCGATAAATCAATTGAATATTTTCTTTTATTTCATTGAAGGTTGCATATTGTAATTGCGCTTCAATCGATTGTGTTACATCAGATATTTCATCCTTTATAACTTCTTCGAAACGATTTTTATAAAAATGCGAAGTTACTGACAATGCGATGAGAAAGCTTAGGACAACAATTCCAACAAATGTAACGGCAAGTCTAACGTATAAGCTTTTAAACATCCTGTACCTCAATTCGATAACCAATTCCCCTGAGTGTGACGATTTGCATAGCCGTATCATAAGGTTCTAAACGTTGTCTTAGCTTGCGAATATGAACATCTATAGTTCGGTCGACTCCCATAAAATCCATACCCCAGATCTTTTCGAGCAGCACTTCACGAGTAAATACTTGGCCTGAATAACTACCCAACAAGAAAAGAATTTCAAACTCTTTTAGAGGTAAGATTTCTTTCTCACCAGTCGGGTATGTGATTTCATAAGTGGTTCGGTCTAATGAGATTTTGCCTATCGGTAATGTTTGACCTGTATGGATACTCGCTCTTTTTAATAGTGCTTTAACACGAAGGACCATTTCTACTGGGTCAAAGGGCTTTGCTAAATAATCATCCGTACCTACTTGAAATCCTCTAATCCGATCCTGCGCTTGATCCTTTGCTGTAATCATTAAAATGGGAATATCATGCAGTTTCCGGATTTCTTGGCAGAGTGTGATACCGTCCATTTTAGGCATCATGATATCTAATATAATAAGGTCTGCACTATGATTTTCTAAATATTCATACGCTAATTGTCCATTACTTTTCTCAATTACTTCAAAATGTTCATCTTCTAAATACAATTTCATTAATTCACGAATGTGCATATCATCATCAACAATCAAAATTTTCACCAATATTCGTCCTCCTTTGACCATTCTATGCCTACTATTTCTAGGAATTTATATCCTTGGTTAGTATCTATAAAAAAGCGATGTAATTGTACTATTGTACAAAACATCGCTTTTTCATACAGGCTTATTTACATACTTAGGTTACAATTAAAACTTATTTAACGAAAGCCACGACGGTTGAATTTGCTTACACCAAATATGGCAATGAGTAAGATGAGCAGTGAACCTAGAGTCAATGCCAAGTTTCTCATGGAAACGGAAGGATCGGCAGTTCCGCCTTTAGCCATTTGCCCTGATGCCATTCCTTTAGCCATTTGGCTTGGATCAAACCCTTCCGGAGGTTTCATTCCTTCTGGCATCTTACTTGGGTCCATCCCCTCCGGCATCTGGCCTAGTTCGACACCATCGGGTGGCTCCTTCCCCTCGGCCGCCCCGCTTGGATCATCTCCTTTAGGAGACGTTTGTTTTTGCTCTTCATTTGAAGGCACCGTTCCATTAGCTGCTTCAGCTTCTTCAGAGGCAGGCTTTTTATCAATAACCAACTCACCAGAAAGCTGCTTTAAGATGGAATCTGAGCGAGCACCAGCAAAGGCAGCCAGGCTCTTTTCACCGCTTACACCTTCTAGGAACTGTTCTGTCGTCCCAAATTTGGATGGATCCGCTTCTACATACGTTAATATGGTGGCTGACACTTCTTTTGTGATTTTGCTTACATTCTCTTCAGTAAAATATTGGGTTGATAGTTCCTTTAGATATTTTTCATAAGTGGCTAAATACTCCTTGTTTTTTAAAAGGGCATTCAACAAAGGCCGATCTTCTATAGTTGTACCTGAAACAGGATTAGAAATGTCAAAGTTAATCGATTCTTCTGACATGATATCTTGATTTGTCATTGCATCCAGCATGTTACCACCTTCAAAGCCTTTAGACGACTTTTGTCCTTCCGGAAGTTTCATTTCTTCTTTGGACACGTCCATATTACCTAATTTTGAAGGGTCCATTCCTTCTGGCATCTGCATTCCTTTGCTGCCCATTCCGCCCATGGAGAATGAACCGAATGCCATATTATAATCCCAAGGGATGATCGAAAATTTCCCGTCCTCCTCATATAGATAATAGTTATGCTTCAACATGCCTTGATAGCTATCCATACTGACAAGGGCTGTCGTTGTGGCAAAATAGCGTAACATGTTATCTACATCGATATACTCTTCTATGTCACCACCATTATTAATTACATCAATCATGTCCAGAATATTGGATTGATCGATATTGGATTCGTTTGTTTTTGGATTAAGACCTGAGTAATCATCAATGTCAGAGCTTATATATTTCAAATCACTTCCAGTTCCATCCGGCTTAAACAAAAAGCCGTCATTGCTTCCGTAATTTTTTGCAAGGAAGGTCTCATCAACCGCTTCGACTCCCAGCATCAAGCCATAATCCTCGCCATTGACCGTGACATTCATATAAGAATGCTCCGGAGTGGAAAGTCCCATTGATTCCAGAATTTCATAAGATACATACTCTTTCATCTGGGTTGTATCACTAAAATTGTTATTTAAATTCAGTTTTTTTAATCCATAAATGCTTTGTGAACTATCGTAATAGTCAAAATCTAGTTTTAAACTAAAACGCTTTGAATCACTCGAAGCCACCGACGTTAGAGAGGAATTGCCTTTTGTCCTAATCCCTATATTATTAATTCGCTTTCCATTTACAGTTACTGTTGCTTCCTTAATTTCCTCAGCCGTAGGGTTTTCCATCATACCTGCCCAATCTTTTTCATCTATTTCAATATTGATAGTAGTGACTTTTTTTTCATTAAATAGCTTTGTTTCATAGGAAAATTCATCATGTTTGGCTTCAACATTTAGATTCGGCAGGACCATGAGGACGATTAAAAAAAGAGTGATTAAGCAAGCCATTATTGAGTATACAAATTTATTACTTATCATCTATTGCACTCCTTTTAAAAATAGGAAACCCGCCGAAACAGATTTCCTAATACTGCGTTACGCTGTAAAGTTACCATCATAACTTAACATGACAGCAGACGATACGCCCTTCACTCTGGCAATACTATTTATAATTTGTGAATCATTTTCTTTTACACGTACTTCATACGTGGCTTCAGTTTCATTCGTCATCATCATTGATTTAGATTTTAAACTGAATTTTTTGGTATTCTTTTTTAAAATGGTTTCAATTTCTTGGCCGGTTGCTTCAGCGTCAAATTTTACGACAACTAGATAGGGGTTTTCAACTGTAATTTTGTTTACGAACACAATCAATACTAAACCAATAATAATGGATCCTAATACAGCAAGTAAAATGAAGCCTGCACCGCAAAGTATACCAATTACAATGGACCAGAATAAATAGATTAAATCCATTGGGTCTTTAATCGGTGTACGGAAACGGACAATCGATAATGCACCAACCATACCTAGTGATAATAAAACATTTGAGCTTATACCCATTATAATTAAGGCGGTAGCCATGGTCATAATCATGATCGCAATATTAAATGAATGGGAGTAAATTACTCCGTTAAAGGTTTTTTTGTATATGGCATAAATAAATAAGCCAAGTAAAAAGGCAGATAGTAGCCCTAGTAGGGAATCTGTTATTGAAAATGAAGATGTGTTCTCTATGAAGCTTGATTTAAAAATATCATTGAAATTAATTGTATTTTTATCCATCATGTTACTCCTTCTGATTAAACCCTAGCTTAAACGTACATACGGCTTAATTGGTATTTTGAATATGCTTCATGCTGAGTGTTAATGCCTTGCAACATATTTCGTATGATTTCTGGTAAATATTCGTCATATTTAACCTCAAGAATGACTTCGGTTGGTTCAAGTACATCTACCATTGGCAGGTACTTATTGAACATATCAGTGTTTCGAATACTGGACTGTACTTTGCTGTCAAAGGTTATCCGAACATTACCATATAAATAAATATAGGCTTCACGTTGATAATCAACAACTGTCATCGGCTTCAGCTGATATTGCGTCATTTCAATATATAAATCACGTATAAGTTCTCGGTCATCTTCCTTCATCCACTCAATATCGCCTATACGCATCTTTTCAAATTCTTCTTTTGAAGTTTTACACTTTGACTTAAATGTTAAGTTATTCCTCTTACTTTTTCGCTCTAGGTTTACAACATCTGCACTTTTTCCATAAATACGAACACGATATTTATCGCGATTAAGGTAGCCCTCTTTTTTCTCATTCAAAATTTTGTTATTGATATTATCAAAATAGCAAGAACGAATGAGGTATTTACGGTTGGGACCAGCGTTAGGATCGAGTTTCATTACATGTTTTAACTTATTCTTTAACAACATGTATTCAATATAAGTAATCCCATGCTTTAGTTCTTGTCGGCCATTTGGATTAAATGAAGTGTGAATTGGCATATGAAATGGTTCTCCTTTCTATAATAGATTTCAAAGGGTTGTCCGTTTATACTGTTCTAACGAACAAATGATTTATGATAACTTCTATCAAAGATTTTAAAGAGTTTGTATGAAGAAAACCAATTTTTAAAGAAGGGTTATATTACTCAACTGATTTTATTAAAAACAAACTCGATATGTAAAAGATAGTCTAATAATGTTAACTCAATATTAACTGTGTAAAGAAAATTAATTTTTTTGTAAAAGTTTATTGAATAACATTAAGTAGAACTAAAAAACAACATGGCAAAAACACATGCCCTTTTAGGACATGTGTTTCAATTGACAATACATCATGATTAATACTTCCTTTTATTTATGCATCATAGAAATAGACTTATTCCACAATCTGACCCGATTGCTGAATAACGTAATGCTAGGTTATTACCAAAAACCAGTGTTTTTGTAATACCCTCCCAGCTTCCTACTGTCCTTTGATTTTATTAAGATTAGCAGTTACCAAAAATAATTACCAAAAGCATTACCAAATACCTTTACAATAAATTCCCCTCTAGTAAAATAAAAATATACAAGTTTATTGGAGGTTACAAATGATAATTGGTTATGCTCGGGTCTCTACTATTGACCAAAACTTGGATCGACAAATTAGTATGCTTAATGAATATGGTTGTGAAAAAATAGTTAAGGAGAAATTTACTGGTACGGTTAAAGATCGAAAGGGACTTCATCAACTTTTTGATGTCATCCGGAAAGGCGATACAGTTGTAGTGGAGAGCATCTCCCGTTTAGGACGTAAAACATTGGATATCCTCAACATTATTCAACAGTTAGAAGAAATTGGGGTAGAATTCATTTCTTTAAAAGAAAATATGGATACAAGAACCTCTACGGGCAAAGCCATGTTCCAAATGATGTGCGTCATTGCTGAATTAGAAAGAAATCTTATTGCCGAGAGAGTAAAGGAAGGACTTGAAGCAAGTAAAAGGCGTGGAAAAACATTAGGCAGACCCAAGTTGGATAAAGAAAAGCTTACTGTTGCGCTACGGATGTATGATAGTAAAGAATATTCTATAAAGGAGATAGTTTCCGCAACCGGAATATCTCAAGGTTCCTTGTATAGAGCAGTCAATAGAAGAAGTCTTGAAGAAATAAAAAAATAGGGGGCGTTTTTTTATTTCTCCATTTTTACTTTGCGGTCTACAGCAAGAACCCTGTCACTAAGCCTGTTAGGAAGGAACGGGAATCATCTTTATTTATTGCCATCGTGCTAGCCATGGGTTAACCTCCATTCTCTAATGATTTTGTACTTATAATCACTGCCATGATCAAGTTAAATATGTTGAAGGTCGTGATGTGAACGGTTACAATCTCAAACAGATAAAATGTTCCACAATATTCATGTTCAACAAAAGTTTTGAATTCCCTTTTAGAAATCTATTTTTTACCATTTTAAATTATTTGATTATTACTTAACTGCCTTGCATTTGGTTTTATATATATTCTGTCGAGGTTATTATTGGAATATAAACATTTAATAATTAGACAAGATTGCTTTTCACACTCTAATCTGATTGCTTTTTTGCTTAATACAATTGTTGCTTTAACAGCCTCCGTTAAAGCAATAAACCAGCTAATGGCATGTTTGGGCCATGCCCAATAACCCTCCAAAAAACTTTTTGGAAGGATTTTTCTCTGATTCTGTTAATTAGGCAAAATCTAGTAACGTTTCTTTTCTCCTTAATAAACCGTAATTCCTAATAATACAGACAATGATTCCAGGTTTTCTAAACACGATTATTGACTAGTAAATCTTTCTTGGTTTATATTAAATCCTTCATAACTTCTTTTTTGATAAGAGCAGCTTTTGCAAACTGTTAAGGAATCCGTTTATTCAAATACTTTTTGGTTCTTGTAAAAGATTCTTGATTATGCCGAGGTATTCCAATCCATTCAAAACATCATTCATGGCTTGAAATATAAGTTTCTATATTACCTTCCATAAGCGATAACATCTCTATTCCTTCCGATAATTGACCAAATGCCTTTTCACAAAATACCGAAATCATATTATTAAATAAAAGATTCATTTCTTCGTGTGTATCAACTCCTAAACCTTCTTATTCGTCTGACTTATTGGGGGAAGTTTATAATATCGACTTACAACTTGGCTAACCACAAATTGAACCATCTTCCTCCAACCCGATTGAGTTGTGATTTTTCCTTCTATATGAAAAAAGTAAAATTGATAAGGACATCTTATAAAATCTTGTAAATAGTAATCAGTTAAAGTAGCAATGGAAATCCGATGTTCCTTACCGATCATTCCCTTCATCTCTCTTTCCTCATAAAATTTCAAATTCTATATTGAAGTGACAAAACTATTCTTTATAAATTCCCTTCCAAAATTTTTGCAGTTTTTGATATCCTCATTATCTGGGGTTAATTCTACTTTTAACCCTTCCAGGACAATAACAGCACCCTGTTCCCTTAGTTTTTCGGTCAAAATATCTACGGCTGCACCATATTGTAGGTAAGATGAATCACAGGAACCAAACACCGCAGCTTTCTTTCCTGTTAGATCAATATGATCCATTTCCTCATAAAAGTCTAAAAAATCATCCGGTAATTCTCCGTCTCCCCACGTATATGCTCCTAATATGATCCCATCGTAATCTCCAAGTATGGAAGCTTCAGGACCATCCATTATATCTATCTTATCGATACTCATATCACTGATTTCTGTGATTCCTTCTGCAATGGCATTCGCCATTTCTTCTGTATTTCCACTCATACTGGCAAAAATTATAATGATTTTAGACATGATAAGTCCCCTTCCAACATCTCGAACGATTTATTGTTTTTATGTTATAAGTACATGAAACTTGTTTTCTTAAAAAGCATGTACATCTGCAGAGTTCATTTTATTCTTTATTTTTTGTACGTTGCTCAGTTCATCGGCAAATGAAAGAAATGACTCCCTATCATGTGCATCGAGTGCTTCGTTTACTTTAAAACTCAAATGGTTAATTTTTAGGTTCAAATCCAAAATGGAGCAAATGCTGCCCTTGGAATACAGTTCCTCGATATCCTCCACGTGCAAAAAAAACTGAAACTCGTTGTTGACAACTATTAAAGAGTGCCATCCTAGGCAATCAATGTACTTCCGTTCGTTTGTAATTGTCCAAACATCTCCTTGAAGAAACTCAATTATATGTTGGTGCCTTTGACCCGGACAGCAGCAGCTTACTTCATACTGAAAAGGTTCTAATATTGTAAAATTTTTATCCATTGGTGCTCCTCCTTCAATCACATTCAGTTTTTTTGAATTCTTCTTCAATCTTGGCTCTTTGTCAGTCAGTCTGTTTTTTGGCAGAGTTATCGTCTATTCTGTTGGGTTGACTCATTTTTTTAATTTTTTCCTGGTCTCGCCTTTTTAAATTCGGAAATTTTTTTATTAACATGAAGAGAACTAATCGAAATTGATAATCATTTTCAATTAGTATTTTATGTGATAATGATTATCATTGTCAATCTGTTTTTGCCAAGTTTTCTTATTTTTGTTTTGTTGCTTTGGAAATAGATGGCTAGCTACTGCTGCCTAGTACAAAAAAATACTCTGGAGAATATCTCATCCCAGAGTATTTTTTTACGCTATACAACTATTTTATCGTTTTTCCATTAATGACAACACACTTCCCATTTGTTTGTTTCTTTATCATCCTTCCATCCTTGATGTATACAGTGTAAGTATTATTGACTTTAGCATCTAATTTTGCCAGGTCTCCCGTTATTGCTATGATATTTTTGGCAGCTTCCCTCTTCAGATTATCCATAACTTTCTTTTTCCATTGTTCCCGTTTTTTTTCATCAACCATCAGGATCCCATCCTTCTTGTTTGATTTATGTCTTCTCCCTGATATAAAGTATTAAATTTTTATTAACTTGTTACCCTTATGCTTTTCCTTATTAATCCGTTTAGAATTCTTTTTTTGTTTTCTAACATAACAGGTTACGGTAAAATTAGTGAATGATTCAGGTACAAGCTTTTTTAGCAGGAAATAATCAACGATAACTATGCAAGGGTTTTCCTCATAAAAATGTTTTATGGTATGATAGTTAGATTGTTTTTCCACCCTGTGA
Organism: Peribacillus sp. NPDC096622; assembly: GCF_044762665.1. NCBI lineage: Bacteria > Bacillati > Bacillota > Bacilli > Caryophanales > Bacillaceae > Peribacillus > Peribacillus sp. NPDC096622. The sequence goes on from NZ_JBIWES010000004.1 coordinate 24,228, forward strand.
CACTTTTACATTCATCTAGGAAAGAGGTATTTATGCACACCACAGAATTAACCAAGCGGCATTGGCTGCTCATCTTAACACTTACTTTATTAACATTTGTTCTCGGGACAAGCGAATTTGTTATCGTCGGGATCTTAACCGATATTTCCTCGAGTCTCCATATAACAAATGCAAAAGCAGGCACACTCGTTTCTGCATTTGCCATTACGTTTGCCATTGCCACACCGCTTGTGATGTCGGCAACAAGCCATTTTCCAAAACGGAAATGGATGTTGTTTTTGATAGGTTCGTTCATCATCCTGAATGCTTTGTGCGTGATTTCGACGACCTACGTCATGCTCCTTGTACTTCGGATGATGACTGCGATTGCAACAGGAGTTTTAATTTCTCTTGCCATGATTGTTGCCAGTGAAAACATGCCCATCGCAAAACGTGGACTTGCTATATCATTCGTTTTCGGTGGTTTTACTCTTGCAAACGTGATCGGAGTACCAATTGGCACTGTCATCGCTGAAAGGTACGACTGGAATGCAACCTTCCTGTTAACGACTTTTCTCGGTGGAATTGCTTTTTTGGCATCTTTCTTCATTTTGCCTACTATGCACAGTCCATTTCGCAGTTCAATGCGTGATCAATTTTCTTTGTTAACACACCCACGAATCTTAATGGCTTTTTTCATCCCATCGCTTGGATTTGGAGCGACGTATGCCGTTTATACGTATCTTGTTCCGATCCTGAAAGGAATGGAAGCACCAAGTGGTTCAATCAGTTGGATCTTGTTTGGCTACGGATTTATTTCCATTTTCAGCAACATACTCGCTGGTAAAATTGCCAGCTACAATGCCATCGGGCGCCTTAGGTTTGTCTTCCTCGTCCAAGCAGTTGTTCTGATCAGTTTATATTGGTCGACAGATAATTTTATCTTTGGCTTGGTTAACATTAGCTTGATGTCATTAATGGCCATCCTTTTAACAACATCTACCCAGCTTTATTTGATAGACCTAGCCGGTATTTATCAACCTAAAGCTACAGGACTGGCTGCTTCACTGATGCCAGTGGCAAGCAATGTCGGTATCGCCTTTGGTTCCGCATTAGGCGGAATTGTATACCATCAGGGAAATTTGATGAGTGTAACATTGGTAGGCGGGCTGATTGCTATCTTGGCAAGTCTTCTAACTTTCCTAAGTCATCGCTTAGACCAGAAACAAAAGAAGCCAGCATAAGAGAAAAGTACGAACGCAATGAAAGATCCTTTCTTGCTGCATGGCTTCCCATGGGTTGAACAAGATCCTAATAAACAGTAATATAGCCTAGGTAAAATTAGAGGATGAACGACGCAGATCAAGTCTAAATTCGATATTGTATCCAATTCGAATGACATTCGACTTGGATACAAAAACAAACATTATGTAAATATTTTAATAAACTAGGAGTATTTCTCAAATTCCGAGGAGAAGATCAGTATGTCCGTTCTGCTAAACAATAGTATAGCAAAAGGAAAAACACGTGCCGTTTCATTAGATCTAGCAAGGGGTGCTATGTTGCTGCTCATTGCCCTCGCACATGCGCCGCTATATTTGTACAACTCTGAACCTGGGATCATGCAAAGGGCGGAAAGTATAAACTTTTTTGATCAAGTCGTAAATCTTTTTGGCATGTTCTTTATTGATAACCGGGCCAGAGCGATGTTTGCCGTAATATTTGGGTATGGCTTAGTACTCTCATTCGAAAGTCAAATCTCTAAAGGTAAAAGAAAAAAAGATGCCTTAAAAACGATACGGCGACGTTCCTGGTATTTGATTTTATTTGGGATCATTTTAGCGGTTTTCATTGGCGGTCAAGATATATTAATGGCATACGGTTTAGCAGGGATACTCGTTAGCTGGCTATTAACACGTGAAATCAAAGCACTAATGCGAACGTTAACTATTATTACTTTATTATATTGTCTTTTTACCCCTATAATATGGGGCTTCAACATGCAAGAAATCGGAAGTTATGGTTTTGCTCCAGAGGTTTCAGCCACAGACACATACTTAAGCATAACAATGAAATCCATGATTTCTTTCCCTATCATTCCTATCATGATTCATTTAATGTTCCCCATTCTTCCTTCCGTTTTGGCTGGAATGTGGATTGCTAGATATCAGTTATTAACAAAGCCTGAACAGCATTTAAGAACACTTTATTTCATAACTATTATTGGGTTGACTGTCTCATTCCTAGGAGCGTTGCCTTTATCCTTTATAGGGAGCGTGTGGCACCCTAGGTTCTTTATAGCAGGTTTAATATCCGGACTGCACATGTTAACAGGAATCGCCGGAGGACTAGCCTATGCCGCCATTTTTGGATGGATTGGGGCAAGGTTAAAAAATCCTGGGTTCATTAGCCATTCTTTAATGGCTTTAGGGAAACGTTCATTAACTTTTTATGTTTGGAATGAGGCAATGCTTGTTCTATTTCTATCACCAGTAGCACTTGATTTAGGAGGGCGTGTGAGTAACGGTATAGCTGCTATGTTAGCAGTAGGAATTTGGGCCCTTTCTGTCGTTTTGGCGACTTTATTAGAAAAAAATAATCTGTATGGTCCATTGGAAATTTCATTAAGGCGATTAGTATATAAACATCAATAATCAAAAAGAAAACCGAACATTTAAGTACGGTTTTCTTTTATTATTCATCTACTTCATTATATTAAACTATTAAAAATGTAATACCACATTTAGAACATTTTTTTCATACATAGCAATAGATCATTTGGAGAAATTTCTTTACCACTCCGATTTAAATTTAATACTCATCCTGTCAAATTTTCTTTTGAATTCTGAATGACGATATGCAGTTAGCTTGGCATGATTTAAAAACCTCATTACTTATGGTGCGGTTCCACCACTACAAGGGCATAGGTGTAGCATTTGTTAATAACGGAGAAATAACAAAAGTTAATATAACAATATCCCCAAAACAAATTGTTTCATATAAACAGCACTTACAATTATTTTGGTTATTTTATCCTCATTATGATCTAAATATAGATATTCCTTCTTCAGGAAACCTGCCTCTCTTGTTGTATAAGAAAAGAAGCTGCTGAACAGCTCCCGGTAATGAAGTAAAACACCTTTTGAGTTTAAATGAAATTATTCACAATTTTACTAGTATCATAATATAATAAATACCCATTTTTAAAAATCCACCTCTAAGAACTAGAGGTAAGGTGATATAAATTCAATTAAACTTTACATAGTCCCCTTCTTTTATTTGATTCTTTTCAAACCATCCAAGATTCACTTCAATCGCATAATAATAATAAAGTCCCGGATCATACGTAGGGCAATAATCCTCTATACAAGGCTTCATATCAAGTATTTTTAGAATTTTCCCATATGAATCAAGAAAAGCAATAGATAAAGGAATAAATGTGTTTTTCATCCAAAAGCCACCATATATTTCTTCTGAAAACACAAATAACATCCCCTCATTTTCCGGTAATTTCCTAACAAACATCAAGCCCTTTTCTCTTTTTTTTTGAGTATCTGCAACTTGAACATTTAATCTAGTTACCTTGTTTTCACTGAGTATTTTTATCATTTTTGTTTTAATTCTATTTTTCATGTTCACTCACCTTCGCAGGGAATAGACGTTTTTCGAAAAAAAGAAACTTTCTATCTTATGAACTCCTTTTTAAAAGTCATCAACTTTCCTTCTCTGCTTATAAATAATAAAAAGAAAGTTGGAGATAAAACGAATACAGTTGAAATAATAACTAAGCAAGGTCCATTTCGCTTCTAATACTTTATTCTATGGCTTTTAAATTTAATACTCTGTTTTCGATAATCACAGCAACTGTATATAAAAGTACTGGTGTTTTTTGGAGTCTTTCATGAACTAAAATAAGAAATGGAGAGTTTTTAGTAATTAACGCAAAACCTATTGTCCCTGATGAAGTAATGATGCCATGTGTGTTGAGGTGAAGCTTATCCCTGATTGAAATCAGCGAGAATGCGAGAGCCTGTTCCATATCGCAGTAGCATTATTGAAGAACGAGCTAAAAAGCATGATCAAATTAAAAATGTACTTGAAGGTGCAAAAATCAAATTAGGCAATTTCGTATATGAAATTAATGGCGTTTCATTAAAGGACATGCCTCTTGTGACCACAGCACCTTGTTATACCGCATTCCTATTACGACTATAAACAAAGTTCTCTTTTCTACTGATGAAGGGTTCACTTAATGTCCAGCCGCGGTTGCCGTGCATTATTCCTTTGTAACTATTTCTCATACCTCATATGCCCATTAAATGGATTACGTTAGCGTACTATATGGTTGGAATAACTGTAATGAATCAAGCAAACCTGCTGTCCGAATAGCACCTCGAAGGACTGAGTAACGGATACTTTAGTTCTCTAATTGATTTCGGCAAGTCCCCTGGAAAGTGTTAGAGACACCGTAAGGAACCCGTTCGGGGTTCCACGCTATATACAATATATCTTTATAACATTACTATGCCATAGTTAACAAAGGCAGTTTTTTTGTTTGAATGTTCGATTATGTATTATGTTAAATGGTCTTGTTTTACTTTTTAAGACTTCATATTTTATTCACTTTTCAAGGCTTTTCTCAATGGGAAATGCCTCAACATGAGCCCCGATGAGGATCCTAAAAAAAATCCTCCCTATTTAGCACCTTCATAAGGTCCATCCTAGGGCCTGTACAACTGTACTACGTAACGTCATACGGTATCAGCAAGGCTACTATCATAGGGGGATTTGGTGGATTGGAATAGTATATTATATGCTCAATATTCCAATTGGTGTCGAATAGTCATACATATCCGCATAAGCCCCCGATACCTACCCATGTTTGGATATACCCCTTCAGCCACAAGGGCTAAAGACGACCAAATTGAGATCTTATTTTCTAAGAAGGGTATTTTTGATACTGAAAGGCTAGGTGCTAGATTTAGAATGGAGCACTAATCCATTGATGGACAAAAAAGGGTCAGCATTTCTTTACATAATGAATGCTGACCCTGGTTTTTTACGAAAATCTCTGAATGAAAGTTCTTCTTTAAAGCCTTTTATTGATACTTCTCATGAAGTCTTTCGTAACGCTTGATAATTTCTCCTGAGCTTCCTTCATCGAGCTTCCTTGAACACCGAAATAAAATTTAATTTTAGGTTCTGTTCCGGAAGGTCGTAAACATACCCATGTCCCATCTTCAAGAAAGTATTTTAAAACGTTCGACTTTGGGAGCTTGATGTCCTCTTCCCTATTTGGCCCAAACATGTATTTTTTACTGCTGAGATAATCCTCTTGAACCACTACTTGTTGACCAGAGATTTGAGCTGGTGGATTTTCCCGGAATTCATTGAGAATCGCCTGAATTTGTTTGGCACCTTCAATTCCTTTTAAAGTCAACGACCGTAAATCTTCCAAGTAATATCCATATTTATTGAAAACATCCAGTAAACCTTCGTACATCGTTTTACCTTGCTTTTTGTAATAGGCACAGACTTCCACTGCCAGAATAGTAGCCTGGATGGCATCCTTATCCCGAGCAAAATCTTTGATTAAATATCCATAGCTTTCTTCATAGCCAAACAGGAAAGAATGTTCTCCACTTGTGTGGTATTCATTGATTTTTTCAGCAATGTATTTAAATCCAGTTAAAACATCTACGGTTTTTAAACCATTTTTCGCTGAAATCGCCCGTCCTATTTCCGAAGTCACGATGGTCTTTAATACGACTCCATTATGAGGAAGGCTCCCTTTCTTTTGTTTTTGTGAAATTAAATAATCTAAAAAGAGAGCGCCTGTTTGGTTGCCTGTTAATACCACATAATCTCCAGCATTATTCTTCACGCTAATTCCGAGCCTATCCGCATCCGGGTCGGTGGCAATCAATAAATCAGCATTAATACGGTTTCCAAGCGCAATGGCCAGTTCAAAAGCAGCATGTTCCTCTGGATTAGGCACTTTAACAGTAGGAAAATTAGCATCAGGTATTTCCTGTTCTTTAACAATTTGGACATTTCGATATCCTAGATCATGCAAAGCGCGTTTTACTGATTTATTGGCTGTACCATGAAGCGGTGTAAAAACGAGCTTTACATCGATTTCATCTGCCAACTTTGAATCTTCCGGAATAGTGAGCAAATGCTCATTATAAGCCGTATCCAGCTCCTCCCCAATGATTTGAATGAGCCCTCTGTCTTTTAAGACTTCTTCTTCCTCCACTACAATGGAAAGCTCACTTTCAATCGCGTTCACGTAATCAATGACCTGATCCGCCGCTTCAGGAAGTAGCTGTGACCCGTCTGAACCATACACTTTATACCCATTATATTCACGCGGATTATGGCTTGCTGTAATGACGATACCGGCAAATGCACTCAGCTTACGTACCGAAAAAGAGAGCTGTGGGGTAGGCCGTAATTCATCAAATAAATAAGCTTTAATTCCCTTTGTTGCCAAAGTCTTGGCTGCTTCCAATGCAAATTCGGGAGACTTATGTCTTGAATCGTAAGCAATTACGACTCCTCTGGATTTTGCCTCGTTTCCAAACGATTGAATATATTCAGCAAGCCCTACAGTCGCTTTTCGTACGGTATAAATGTTCATCCTATTCGTACCTGGACCAATTTCCCCTCGCATACCACCTGTCCCGAATTCCAAATTTTTATAAAAGGCGTCTTCAAGTGATATTTCATCATCCTTCATTTCTTCAAGCATTAAACGCATTTCATTATTTAAATTGGGATAACTTGTCCAAATAGTATATAAAGACTTCCAGTCCATGAAAATACAGCTCCTTCCTGCCTGTATGTTTTTTCTCTTCGTCCGGCATTTTTCTTTTTGATCGTAGTACACATTACAAGCTATCAATTGAATATGAAATCTAAAAGCCATCGTTCCTAAAGCATAGCTTCCTTTAGTATTTGTTCATCCTGTAACGGAGGGTGTACCAAATGCACTACCTCCAAAGCTGGTTGGTTACGATCTATTCATTTTCCCAACCAGTACTTTGGAAGAGTGTCATTTATTCTTCATTACTTCTTTGGAAGAAGAGGAAAAAGCTTTTAGAAATTGTAATCCACCAATCGTTATACCTGTTTCTTCACTTACTCCCTACTTGATTTATTTTTTCTTTTTTTCTTTTCCGTTTTCGATTTCTTTATTGTTTCCGTTTCCGTTTCCGCTTTCGTTTTCTTTTTCGTTTTTGTTTGCGTATTCGTTTTCGTTTTCTTTTCTGTTACCGTTTGCGTATACTTTTCCGCTTTCGTTTTCTTTTTTGTTTGCGTATTCGTTTTCGTTTTCTTTTCTGTTACCGTTTGCGTATACTTTTCCTTTTTCTTTTTCTTTTTCTTTTCCGTTTCCGCTTTCGTTTTCTTTTTTGGTTCCGTTTCCACTTTCGTTGTATTAACAAGAGAATATAGTCTTTGTTGCTCAATAATTTGTTTATTGACATCAAATTTTTCTTCAATTACTTTCCGTGCTTTTTCCGTATAGTCGTTCCAAATATCTGGATTTTCTAAAAAGAATTGTATGCCTTTCGCTAGTTCGATATCATTTTTTTCTGGAGCTAGGTATCCTGTTCTCTGGTGTTCAATTAATTCGGGGATTCCCGCGTGTCGAGTGGAAACGACAGGTAAACCGCTAGCCATTGCTTCTTTTAAGGCATTAGGAATGCCTTCGATATCACCATTTTTAGCTGTTTGACTTGCTAGACAGAAGATATGAGCTTTTTTCAATTCGTTCGAAACCTGTTTTGAATCCATAGCTCCTTTAAGAATCACAACATCTTTAAGGTTATATTCTGTAATGGCGGATTTAATTTTTTTCTCATCTTCACCTGCTCCAATAATATGCAGTCTAGCATTTGGATATTGTGTATAAATGCGTTTAAATGCTTTTATAAGAGTAACAAATCCTTTTTTGTCTACAAGTCTACCTACAGATAGGACTCTTATTTCGCCTTCTATAGGAAGAGTGCGGTTAGAATAGGGGAAAAGATCTAATTCGATACCACCATATAATACATGCATATTTTTAGCCGGAATTCCTAACCTTCTTAATCCTTCTGCAAGATATTGGCATACAGGGTAATAGTATGCACCATGCTTATTTAATGCTGAATATCGCTTAGCATTTTTTTCGAAAATTTCCGGTCTGGCCGAACCATCTCGTCCTCTAATGCTAACAATCAAAGGAATATTATATTTTTCACATACAGGTAAAATCTCGTGTCCGTGTGATCCGTGATGAGCATGAATGGCTATGATATCTTGTTCTTCGAAGAACTTTTTTAGATCTTTAATTTTGTTTATATTATAGTAGTTTTCAAAGGGGAATTCTGAACGGTCGGTATTGTCGAATGGGCCGATTACGATTGAGCGATAGTTAGTTATTTTTACGATTTGATTATATATAAAACGTTGGTGGGTTTTAATGTTTTCACTTACAAAATAAGCAATGGTTTTCATCCAACCTCAGTCCCTTTAACAAGAAATTCATATTTGCTCTTTTCACGTTCTGCTAAAAGTTCATGATAATTTCCTGATTTTTTCAGATTTCTTTGTTCTACAATTTGTTTCACTTGCTTGTGAAATTCATGTAGGAACATAGAATGGGTTTTATAAATGTATTTGTATGGTAGGTCTTCAGAACAAACTTTAAAGTAGTTTTCAAACAGAGGATTTAATTTGAATAGAGGATCTTTTGTAGAATTTCGTTTAAGGGATGTCATGAGAAAATCTGACAAATCATACTCATTAAGAACTTCCAATGGAGTTTTCTCTCCTTTAATTACTTACAAAATTTTTTTAATTAATGTTTTTTACTTGCATGCAATTTTTACCCATTTCTTTTGATTTTGGGTCTATATACATTAAATTTTTAATATATTGAACAGTACTGTCATATACACTTCAAAATCTACTAATATTGAATAGACATTTTCAAATTTCAGATTTCATAAAAAAATGGTGTCTATGACAGCTAAGTTTGAGAAGTGGATCGTTTAATGGTTTGAAATGTTTTTGAAATGTTATTGAAACTTCACCTATACCATATTATATTTTTTTCATTATGCAATATTGTAGTTTGACAACAAGCAGCGATTCGATCTTTTTTTTATCCATTAATATCCCATTTTAAAATTCACTACTTCTTTTTTCCTTATTTATTGTACTTTTTGTACCAATTTACAAAATGATTTAAACCTTCTTCTATTGTTGTTGAAGGATGGAACCCCACATCAGCATGCAAATCGGCAATATCTGCATATGTCTCCTTAACATCTCCCGGTTGCATTGGTAATAATTCTATTTTTGCCTTTTTGCCAATTAGTTTCTCTAATGTGTTAATGAAATCCATTAATTTTATGGGTTTATTGTTACCGATATTATAAATTTTGTACGGGGCATAGCTTGAACTTGAATCAGGGTTAGCTCTATCCCATCCAATATTATGAACCGGTGGTTTATCAAGTAATCGGACTATTCCTTCAACAATATCATCAATATAAGTGAAGTCTCTTCTCATATCTCCATTATTAAAAACCTTTATTGTTTTTCCTTCAATTATATTTTTAGTAAAGGAATAATAAGCCATATCAGGTCTCCCCCAAGGACCATACACCGTAAAGAAACGGAGTCCTGTGGTTGGAATATTATATAAATGACTATAAGTATGAGCCATTAATTCATTAGACTTTTTAGTGGCAGCGTATAAACTTACTGGATGATCCACTGGGTCTTTGGTTGAGAAGGGGATATTAGTATTTGCGCCATATACAGAACTAGAGGATGCATAAATTAAGTGCTTGACGTTATTGTGTCGACAAACCTCTAAGATATTTACAAACCCAACCAGGTTGGAATTAACATAAGAATCCGGGTTGTCTATGCTATAACGTACTCCAGCCTGAGCTGCTAAGTTGATGACTATATCAATGGTTCTGTCTTTAAATAATTGATTTAATTTTTCTTTATTTGACAAATCCATTTTGTGGAATTCAAAATCAGGGTTTTCTTCTAATATCTTCAGTCGATTGTTTTTTAAAAAAACATCATAATAATCATTAATATTGTCTACTCCAATAACATTGTTATCTAGGGCTAACAAACGTTGTGTTAAATGGAAACCAATAAATCCTGCTGCCCCTGTTACTAAAATGTTCATAGCATTAATTCCAATCCTTTCTATTACATTAGGATTTTGACACCTTTCCGGAACACTTACTAATCATTATTTATACATTGATTCTTTCGATCCTTTACACCAACAGAACAAAATTCATTAAGGCGGATAAAAAGAGGAGCTAAACTCAAAATTTTCATTGGAGAGACATACGTTTTATTCGTAACCCACCAATTTCATGAATCCTTTTCGCTTTAAGTCTCATGAGTTTTTCACTCTTATACCCGCTGTGAACTAGCACTTACGTAAGTGAGTTTTAAGCTACCATCCTGGAAACCGGTGTAAACGAAATCATCACCGGTTTTGATATATTCCTTTTTAGGCGTAAAACCTTTTTACATTTTTTCGTGAGATTCCAGTTACATAACTATGACTATACAAGGGTATTTTCATTTTCATCTAATGGGATTGGTGTTTTTGTCCATTCAGCATACGTACCAGGATCTATCGCCTTCACTTGTTCTAAAAAGGAATCTAAAAAATTTCTTTCTCGCAGGTCCTTAAATAACTCGAGAGGTCTTTTTTGTTCACGAGAAAACGAGTACACATGGTCGACTAATTTAAAACCATTCTTGGTTACAATAATATGCCGTAATGGGGCATCAATTTGTTTGAAACCTGATTTTTCCATTGTTTTTAATATATAGAGTATTCGTTTTGTTATTTCCTTGGAAAGTACAGATTGTTTTTTAAGAAACGTATTTAAATCTGGTCCTGATAGATATTCCATTAATATATAATTTGGTCCTGTTTCAAAGACTTGCGGGATAAAAGGCAAGTCTTGACTTGATAAAAGAACCATTTTTTCCTGATTTGCATGTTCAGTTTTTCCGTACAGTTTGACGCATGTCTCTTCAGAAACTCGATAAACAGCACCTTGATGCCCTTTTCCTATGAGTGTTTGTGTTATAGCGCTATCCACTTTCACTCCATTACCTGACCCTCCTGAGAGGACTGGAATGTTTCTAAAGTCCAAACTATTTTGATTGAAATAATCCTCCCACTCATTGAAGGTGTCCGGTTCAAGCTTTTTCACTTGATCTAGGAACGAGTCCTTTAATAGGATTATTTTTAAATCTCTTAATAATTTTAATGGTACAGGATGCATCCTTTTAAAGGAATTAACATGATCAATCACCTTCAGTTCCTCATTACCAACGACAAAAATATGGCGTAGGGGGGCATCTATCATGGTGAACTTTGCTTGTTTTAATTCCTTTAATATATAGAGAAGTTTCTTTACTATAGAATCAGGGATATACGTACAATTTCTCAGATATTCTTTTAAGGTCGGGGCATTAAAATATTCCATGACTATATAGTTTGGTCCTGTATCATATACCACAGGCATAAAGGGTAGATGTTTTCCAGCTTCGAGAGCTTCTTCCTCCATTCTCGCTTGTACTGGGTCTGAATAGATTTTTACACATCTATCATCTGAAAGTTGAAACACTGCACCTTGAGCACCCATTCCAATCAGAGAATAGCTAGTTGGATTGTGAATTTCCAAAGATTTTTCACCTTTGGTGACAGTAATGGTTTTAAAATCCTCCATGATCTCCTCCTAACTGCTCATCTAGGGCCTTCTGTTGTAACTTTTGAATTTTATAAAGGGCTTTTTTGACTTTTTCGGCTTTAAGAGCCTTTTTTTCTTTTTTATGATAAGCTATTTTTTCATCATTAACTTTAGCTCTCGGTTGGATTTTAGCTTTTTTTTCATTTTTATTAGATGCTACAAGTTCATCTTTAACTTTATCTTTAGTCTGCTGTTGAAGCTGCGGTAACTGTTGTAGCTGTGGAAGTTCTTGATGCCCTTGAAGCTGTTGTAGCTGTTGCATATAAATAAGGGCTTTTCTGGCTAATTCGGCTTTTTTTCTAGGCGCTGTTGTTTCGCCATCATACTTACCTTGCTGTTGAGGCTGTGGAGCCTCCTTAAGGATTTTTTTATCTATTTGGCGATGTGTTACTAAATATCGTTTACCTACTTTATAAGGGGCTACAAGTTCATCATAAAATTCAGCTTGTTGTTGAAGTTGTTGGACGAGGTTAAAGTTTTGTTCTACTTTTTGACGAGCCGCTACTGTATATGTTTCCCAAATCCCCCTGTTAGTTAGCATGAATTCAAGAGCATCTGCCAGATCATCTACATTGTTTTCTTGTACTAAAACCCCTTCTTTGTTATTTGTTATTAATTCAGGGATGCCGGCATGATTGGTCGAAATCACAGGTACCCCAATCGCCATAGCTTCTTTTAATGTATTAGGTATCCCTTCTACATCTCCATTGGCAGCTTCTAAGCTCGCGGCGCAAAATATATCTGCATTGGTCATTTGTTCTCGTACTTGATCTTTAGGGAGATGATTTAATAAACGAAAAGAGTCTCCTAAATTAAGTTGATTTGCCAATGAAATGAGATATTCTTCAAGCTCTCCTCTTCCGATAATCGTCAAGGTTGCATTTGGAAATTTCCCTCTGATTTTTTGGAAAGCTTGCATTAAGATATGATGTCCTTTTTTTTCCACCAACCTGCCGATGGATAAAATGTTTTGAGTGTCCCCTTTATGTGGAGCCCGGTATTTGAATTCGTTAAGGTCAACGCCCCCATATAGCACTCTAATTTTTTCTGAAGGACAACCCCAAGCAATTAACCTATCTGCTAAATACTGACAAACTGGAAAAAAACGCTCACCTCGATCAAATAGCATTCTCATGTTATCTAAATACCCAATGGGCTGATTAGCAAGGGTTGCATCCCTGCCTCTAATACTTGTTACCAACGGAAGGTTTGTTTCCTCTTTAAAAGGAAGTAATAACATCCCTAATTGGCCATGGTGAGCATGTAATAGGGAGATATTATTTCTTTTCACATATTCTTTTGGTGAGAAAACTTCATTGAGATAATGAACCTTCTCATTTAAAAGGGAAAGATCTATCATATACTTAGGTTGTCGTACCATATGAATATAATCATAATCAGGAACTTCTCTAATCTGTGAGATATATTGGGTCGGATCAACTCTTAAATTCAAATGCATAACTGTGTGCAAGTAAATGTTCTCCTTTCATGCATAGTAAGCAAATTTCCTGGACCGTTTCAAGTATATTATGCAGAACTGTATAGGTACGCATGGACTAATAACATACAGTAAAGCTAAATGGCAGTGAGTATGCGTTTGCCTAATACAATTGGATTGAAGTAAGTGCCATGACACAAGTTCCTTTGCAAACAATGATAATAAATACAACATGTCAATAGTTGATGTTGATCTAAGGTTTTTTAAATAGTCGCTAAAGATTTTTCTCCTATTTAAGAAATATAAAAAAAGCACCCAAGAACTATCAAAGGTGCTGCATCGCCAGTTTAAACCTATTATACGTTTTCAAAAAATCATGTTTGATCTACTGAAGTGTTTTGAAAATATTTTTCGCTTTATGTCTTGCCAATAAAAATTGCTGGTCTACCTATTGGGTAATATTCAATTTTCTTGCACGCTCTGATTCGATTTTCTTCAAGACAATTTCTCCCATCAAAAACAAGCGGTTGACTCATTGTGTTCACCAATGTTTCCAGATCTAAATGTCTAAACTCATTCCATTCGGTAACAATAAATACAGCATCCGCATTCACTGCCGCTTCTCGGACTGAGCTGGCAAATCTGATTGTATCCCCTAATATGTTCTTCGCATTATCTATTGCAACCGGATCATAAGCTACCACTTCTGCTCCAAGTTTGGTTAATGAACGTGCAATTTTGATTGATGGCGCTTCCCTCATGTCGTCTGTCTCTGGCTTGAAAGCGAGACCAAGCATTGCAACCTTTTTCCCTTTTAAATCCCCCAAGCGATTTATTGCTTTCGTTACTAGGATTTCCTGCTGAAAATCATTGATTGCAACTGTTTCTTTTAACAGGGAAAACTGTACTCCATTTAACTTGGCAGTATGAAGCAACGCTTTAACATCCTTTGGAAAACAAGACCCTCCATAACCAATGCCGGGCTGTAAAAAAGCTTCTCCGATCCTTTTATCTTTTCCCATTCCCTTTGCTACATCTTTAACATCTGCACCTACTACTCCGCATAAATTGGCAACTTCATTGATAAAGCTAATCTTAGTCGCCAAAAAGGCATTAGATGCATACTTAATCATTTCCGCACTTCGAATGCTTGTTAGTATAAATGGTACATTTAACGGACGATACATTTCTTGTACTTTCTTAGCAGCCTCATCATTTTCAGAACCGATGATGATTCGATCTGCTTGCATCGTATCCATGACGGCTGACCCTTGTCTTAAAAATTCTGGATTTGAAACCATATTAAAATTGACACTTTCGTTACAATGTTCTTCAATAATGCTTTTAATATAATCATTCGTACCAACAGGCACGGTACTCTTTATAACGACTACTGAACTCTGTACCAGGTTCGCAGCAATATCCTTCGCGGCTTGCACAATATAAGATAAATCTGCTCCCCCGTCCTCCATTTGCGGTGTTCCTACGGCAATGATGATAATCTCGGCACCATTTAGCGCTTCTCGATGAGATGTAGTAAATAGCAGTCTACCCGCTGCAGCATTTTGAGTAAGCAAATTCTCCAGACCCGGTTCATATATTGGAGAAATCCCTTTACGTAGACTTTTAATTTTCTGTTCATCTGTATCGATACAAATGACGTTATGACCTATTTCTGACAAACAGACACCAGTGGACAGCCCGACATAACCTGTACCCAAAACAGCTATTTTCATATTATTCAGGCTCTCTCTTTATAATTTGAAGGTCTTCTTTCTTATTTACATCCCTTAAATAGGAAAGTACCTCGTCTCTTATATCATCCCTGCGCAAAGCAAAGTCTATTGTTGCCTTAATGAAACCAACTTTATCACCAATATCATATCGGTTTCCCTCAAAGTTATATGCTAATACGGCCTGCTGCTTATTTAGCTCATTTATGGCATCAGTAAGTTGTAATTCATTGCCATGTCCAACCGGAAGCTTTGATAGTGTGTCAAAAATCTCAGGTCTTAAAACATAACGCCCCATTATCGCATATCTGGAAGGAGCCTCTTCCCTTTTCGGTTTTTCCACCAAAGAATCGATATGAAAAAGGTTTGGCTCAATCATTGTCCCTTTTGGCTTAATAATTCCATATTTACTGACATCCTTTTCTGGAACATTCTGAACAGCTACGACGGAACTGTTGCAATACTCAAAAACACTGATGATTTGTTTCAGACAAGGTGTTTTAGACATAACGATGTCATCCCCTAACAAAACGGCAAAAGGTTCATTTCCAATGAAGCTTTTAGCACAGAGTATTGCATGTCCTAGCCCCATCGGTTCCTTTTGGCGGACATAATAGATATTTGCCAAACTAGATATTTTCTGAACTTCCTCTAAAATATCGAGCTGATTTTTTCTTAAAAGTGCATCTTCCAACTCATAGGATTTATCAAAATGATCCTCTATTGATCTTTTACCTCTACCGATTATGATAATAATTTCCTCTATACCTGAAGCTACTGCTTCTTCAACAATATATTGAATCGTTGGTTTATCAACAATCGGCAGCATTTCCTTAGCCTGAGCTTTAGTTGCAGGCAAAAATCGGGTCCCTAGACCTGCGGCCGGAATAATGGCCTTTCGGATTTTCATAAGCTGCCTCCCTTTTGTCATTCATTAATCCTTTATATGCAATAGGACAACTTCCGGTCTAGTTAGTAGCCCAATTAGTCCTTTTTTATTTAAGGGACCAGTAGGCTATACATGTGAGAATCCCAATCTGGCCGCGGCCGGGCGTCGCAACTTGTAGGTTAGTCCAAATTAAAAACTCCATTACACTTTTTATGTAATGGAGTTACCATGGTTTTGCTGTAATGGTCGATATACGGTTCGGATAAACCACTGTGGAGCTTTTTTGCGATTCAGTAGACTAAACGATTTCCTTTTTTCTTTCTATGAAAAACTCCAGCTGTCAGAAATGAGAGCAACAATTTCTTAGATTTATATAATGGGTATCGCAGGTCCAGTTTTTAGTGACTAATCCTTTCCGCTCCCCTTTAGATCATAATATATGATGGTCTGTATTCATGGTTTTGAGGGGGGATTCTTCAAATAAAAAGGGGAGGTTTTTTAAGAGCTACGATCTATGTTGAATGGATATAGTTTATAGAATATGATTAACTACTCCTAAAGCAACAATTCTTATCATCCTTGTAGAGGGTAATGCAACACTATTACTTTCTCCGTACATGAAGAGCAAAACTTGGCATATTGGATACAATTCTAATGAATCATTCCGTTAGCAACCATCGGCTAATTCCCATGGGAACCATCGACGCAAAGGTTTCGATTTCTGCAGGAACACGCCTACACCCACTACTTCGATATCTTTGAAGTTGGTTTCTTTACCTTTTGAAGAGTCTTAAATAATTTAGAATGCACATTTTACGGATAGGAATGGCAAATACTGTGAAATCGACCTTCAATGGGGATTTTCAAATAAAGAAGAAGAGGCTTTAACAGCCTCTTCTTTATTTAGTCTCATCTTCATTTTTATTACCACTACTGCTATTAGCTATAAACATCGCAATTTGCGCCTTTTTTTCTACATCTAAATCAAGGGAATCGATTATGCTAAAAGGCGATTTTAATAAGAGGGGTTGTGGTTGTGAAATCTTCGTTATTTCTTGTAAGATTTTATTTGAAGTTTGATCTTGTTGTTTAATTAACTGATTCTGAAGTTGAATCTGAAGTTCCTTCTGTTGTTCTTCTTGGGTTTGGAGTTGGACTTGAATGTTTTCTAGTGGTTGTGAACGCTTCGATATTTCGTGTAAGACTTTATCTAAATGCTCATCTTGTTGTTTAGATAATTTCTCCTGAAGTTGAACCTGAAGTTCCTTCTGTTGTTTTTCTTGGAGTTGGAGTTGGTCTTGAATTTTTTCCAGTGGTTGTGAAATCTTCGTTATTTCTTGTAAGATTTTATTTAAAGTATCATTTTGTTGTTTAATTAACTGATTCTGAAGTTGAACCTGAAGCTCCTTCTGTTGTTTTTCTTGGAGTTGGAGTTGGACTTGAATGTTTTCCAATATATGGCTATATTTCTTCTTATTGTCTTCCCTGTGATTATCTGTTTGATCATATTTACCCATTAGGTTCCCACCCTTTTCACTATTTATTGGTTATGGAGGCACACTTGAATTACATATTGTGTAGTTGGAAAAATCGTCTTCTCAATTGACATTGCATTCACCTTTTTTGTTTCTAGTAAATCGCTTTCGTTGCAGAATCAGTATAAGGACAATCGGAGATAGTTATTTCACCATTTCCTAGTGTTGTTGTTGACATGAATGTGCTGCCGTTGCCGTTCCGATTATAATTACAGCAATGGCCTTGATTTTTTATTGTATTGTCCACATTGGTAGTAAACGTAGGAGTAGCACCTAACATACCTGGGTTTCGGTAAGTTCCTTGACTCGTCATTTTCAAAATGCTACTCGGACAACAGGAAGGTTAAGCTGGTTGCCGTGAAAGTTAAAGCAAGGACAACAACTGATTCACCGTAATCAATGAAATTATTAGTTGGTTTCTCCTTAAAACACTTGAAGCTTTCTGACTTAAGCATTGATGCTGGGAGCGAGGTCTGATTCTTCAAGAGTAATGGAAGCCCAAAGAATGGTCCAGTCTAAGCAGTCTTAATCGAAAGGGTTGGTGTCCAATTTAGGGATGTTTGAAAGTGATTCACCTCTTTTTAGTTAGGAAACCATACATGAGGTTTCCGATTTTCTTATTTGCATAGACAGAGATCTTTATAGATAAACAACTATCACCATTCTTTCTATAGTTATTCAACAAGCCTTTTAATGACTGAGCGTTTGTCATGTGTAGACGTTAAACTTATACCATCTTCCAAAAAAAAATCAAAAAAACCACTTTATCTTGGAAAATCGTTATCTGGTTGTAAAAATGATTTTACGAATATTGTAATTTGTACTTATAACTGCCGAACATGCACTTTTGCGAATGGGAGTTATGATGCTTTTCCGCCCATTTCGCAAATTTTATAGTCTGGGAGAATTCCAAACTAAAAAGTCGAACCCCTTTACGTTAAGGGTTCGACTTTCCTCTTTTAAGTTTCCCTGCTTGTACAGCATCATTGATTTTGTAGGAATCATCATGCACTTTTTTGCGATACTGGGCCGCTTTAATTCTTTGAAGCACCCAATTTCGCATATTCTCATTTATATCGCATTGAAGTCGATGTTTTTCTGCCATTCTTCATACGATTCAGGATCGATTTTCTTTGCTTGTTTCAGGAATGTATCCAATAACCCCAATTTCTTTAGATCACGAAACATCTTTGGATTATATGGATCATTCATTGTGAGGCCATCTGAATGATCGATGGCTTTCAGCACATTTCCCTTTGTTACCACAAAATGTCCGATTGAGGTCTTGATTCTAATAAATCCAACTCTCTTTAGTTCCTTTCGAATCATTATGATTTGTTCTGTAAACGATTCGGGAATATCTTGCTTTCCTTTCAAATAATCTTTTAGATTGGGACCTTTTAAATATTCCATAATTACATAGTTTGGTCCGACTTCATATAACCTCGGAACAATATGGGTTTCCTTCGCTGCTTCAAGTGCTTTCCCCTCTTTTGTTGCTGCATTGGGATTGACATAAATTTTTACGCAAATATCTTCATCAAGCTGAAAAACTGCACCTTGACTTCCTGCCCCAATTAGTTTTAATGTGGTCGGATTATGAATAAGAAGTTCCTTTTTACCGTTCTTTTCTATTCTTTCAACCTTTATTAATTTAAAATCATTCATCTAATCTACCACCTCTTTTCTACTTTTGGACAACCATAATATCTATAATATGAAATCATCGATTAGTTGCTTTAGGTTAATAACACTTTTTCACAAAATTAAGTCATACCTTCTTTTCCTAGCTTCTTAAGTACGAGATATTAGCAATTGATCCATTATTCTCTTAAGGAATGCTTTTCCCAGCGTTTATTCAGTGTCTTATGCTCATGCACATACAATTAAGAACTTTACAAAAAACAAACAAATATATGTACTTGTCCGTTTCGAATCTTTTCTATTTTGCATTTACTATAAAAGAGCATTAACCAGTAACGAAATGATCAGAAGGAGACTTGAGATGGGATACATTGAAGATTTACGTGCTCTCGTTGGAACTAGAGCTTTGATACTTACTGGAGTCACCGTTTTGGTTATCGATCAGAACAGCCGTTTTCTGATGGTACAATCCGAAAAAATGTGGAAATTGCCAGGCGGCTTCATCGAATTAGGAGAATCTGCGGAAGAAGCCTGCAGACGTGAAATTTTGGAGGAAACAGGAATTAACATCGGCACCCTTCAATTAATTGGCGTTTTTTCAGGGAAGGACTATTTTACGGAGCTGCCTAATGGTGATCAATACTTTCCAGTCAACATTGCTTACGTTACCGAAGAAATACTCAGCGGAGATTTAAAACCTGATGATATAGAAATACAAAAAGTACAATTTTTTAAATGGTCCGCTTTTCCGAAAGATCTATCTGAACGAGATCGACAAATATTTCAAAGTTTTATCGAAAATTTGATTTTAGAGAGAAGAAAGGGATTGAAATAGTGAAGACAATCGCTTTTTACATTAGGGAACCTATAAAAATAAATCAAGGATTTATGTACAATCAGATCATTATGTTGGATCAATATCGTCCTATTGTTATAGGACCTTACCCAAATTGTAACAATGTTCAATTTCAGTTTGAACATTATTATAATTTGAACGAAATTCAAGACCTTGGAGCCTTCTTTAAGGAGCAAAATGTCGTCGTGATTCACGCTCATCAAGGGAAACATTCCATCGATATTTTACCAACAGCTATAGAGTATGATATTCCTTTGGTTGTACATTTTCGAGGACGTGATTCTTCCACGCAAACATATAAGAGATTTCGCAAAAATGTCCTACGATATCAAAATTTGGTAAAATATGGGTCTGCTTGTTTTTCAGTTTGCCATTTTCTTGCAGATGAATTAAAAAAATTAGGATTTAAAGAAGATAAAATACATGTACTATATGGGGGGCTAGATTTAGATTTATACCCATTTGTCCAACGTTCCCTACCTAAGGAAGGAGAAATCCGAATCTTGTCCGTTGCCAGACTTGTCGAGAAAAAAGGATTTCTTACGCTTTTGAAGGCTTTTCAACGGATTCATCAGGAATACCCAAGAACGACGCTGCACATCATTGGGACAGGTGAAGATGAAGAGAAGATAAGAGTTTTCATTGATGAAAACCACTTAAACGAACATGTTTTTCTTAGGGGGCCAATGGATTCTAACCAAATTTCCAAGGAATTAAGTGATTCCCATCTCTTTTGCCTTGCCAGTGAAACGGGCGAAGATGGCGATGTAGAAGGGATACCAAATGCATTAAAAGAAGCCATGGCAAGCGGTTTACCAGTCATCTCCACCTTTCACGGAGGGATCCCGGAATTGATTGAGCATAAAAAAACAGGATACCTAGTTCCTGAGAAAGATGATTTAAAATTGGCTCAAGGTATAAAATATTTCCTTAGTCATCCAAGAGTATGGAAGAGATATACCAGAAGTGCAAGACAGGTAATTGATGAAAATTTTGATTTGAATAAACAAATCATCGAACAACAAAGGCTATACAGCTTAATAGAAAAAAATAACGAAGTTAATTGATTGGAAACAATGGTTCAGTCCAAAATTCCAGTTGAGTTCGTAAAAAAAATTAATTGCTGGAACGCTATATGACATTATTTTTGCGACGGTAAAAAGTATGTAGTGAAATGAACTAGTAATTGAGTATGTGAGCAGTATATTAGCAATGTTACTTCCCTTCCCTTTTGTCCCCTTCGGACTAGTGTATACCCAAGACGCAATCATAAGTATATTCCTAACAAATTAAGTTCAGGATGCCAATCTATGTGTTTATTAATCGAAAACAGTATTGTACTAGATGAAATATTTAAAGCTTTTGCATCAAAGACGTAAGAAAATCACAATATGCTTACCGATTGGTGGTATTCGATCTTTAGGTGAATAAAATCGATTAAACCATAAATATTTTCCTTCTAATTCAGCTTAGTAAAGGCGGCTTTTTTTATCCTAACATGTTTTCCTAGTGGACTCAGTGGTCTGCAAAAACGCTTTCTCAGAAACTGAATCCTTTATCAACAAACGTACCCATGGGGGCCTTCTCCATGCTAAATGAACATCATTTGGATAAAAAATTTTATCCCTTCCAGTACGAATTAACTATGAAGTTACCCAATCCATCCCTGTAGAGTGGGGAGTCTCGAAGGAGGAAAGTGAAGTACAGTACAAATTCCTTTTGGAACAGAAAAAGTCATTTATCGAACCCTATAACCAATTTCATCAATCAATGCGGAAGCAATATGGTTAATAAAAAAGCTAAGGTGAAAATGAAAAAGAGCTAGACAAATATTTTTAAAGGAGACAAAGTGATATGACAAAATATCCAGTTCGATATGTACAAACATTAAGGGGGGGAACTGCACATGTCATTCTTTTCAGCGATGGTAAAGAATATGTCGTGAAGTGGTTCGATACTAAGAAAGGAAGAGAAAAGGAAGTGGTCAATGAATACCTTATCGGCAAATTGGCAGAGCTCCTTTCCCTTCCCGTAATCCCATTTGATCTTGTATATATACCGGAAGAATTCATAAAGAAAACTCCTGAATTACAATCCACTAAACACAACTATAGTTCTGGATACCAATATGGCTGTGTTTTTATTAAAAACAGTACAGTTTTCGAGAATGTTAGAGAAAATCCTCCCACTAAGACGGATGTTAAAAACCGAGATATGCTTGCCGGTATAACGGTATTCGACCAATGGGTGAATAACTCTGACCGTGGTACGATGAATGTCATTTTGGAAAATCTCAGTGATGGCGGCTATTATGTCCATATGATTGATCATGGCAGAGTTTTTCCAGGACGCTACCAATGGTCTGCTCAAACGCTAAGTGAAACACCGGTATATAACTACCATTGGCCTTTTTATAAATGGGCCTTCTCTCTTCTCAATGATCACAAAGAGCTTACATCGTTTATAGAAAAAATAGTGAAATTGCCGAACAAATCGATCTATCAAGTGATCGAATCCATCCCTAAAGAGTGGAATGTGAAAACGAAGGATAGAGAAGCTCTCTACAAGTTTCTTTTAGAACAGAAAAATAAATTGCCTGATATCGTTGAACGTATCATCCAGCATCATAGCAATCCAAAATAACGCTGGTTTCTTCCACAGAAAAAAGTAACTCCTTATTTGCTTTAAAGGAGTTACTTTTTTTATTTATAAATCTTTCCATTCCATATAGGATTCGGGATCCAATTCTTTTAATTCTTCCAAAAACAATGGTAATAGACCCAACTTTTTTAAGCCTTTGAATATCAACTCTGGCCTGTTTCGAATCCTTGTATAGGAGCTATAATGATCTATTACTTTTAATTCCTCTCCCTTAGTTACAATAATGTGGCGCAAATCGGCATCCAATCTGGTAAACTTTAAACGCTTCATTTCTTTTAGCACAAAAAGAATTTGCCTCATCAATTTTTCGGATAGGATCCCTCCAGATTCTAAATATTGAAATAAAGTTGGCCCTTCAAGATATTCCATAATAATATAGTTATGCCCCACCTCATAAAGCCGTGGAATAGTGGGAGACTCCTGTGCAATTTTTAATACATTCCCCTCTTTAGCCGCATATTCTGGTTTTGCACAAATTTTCACACATTTGTCTGAAGAAATTTTAAAAACGGCCCCTTGCGCCCCCTTTCCAATCAGCGAAAACGACGTTGGATTTTTTATTACATTTACTTTTTTAATTCCTTCAGTAACACAGATGGATTTAAAGTCCTCCACTTTACATCACTCCTTTACATACCCTATCGTACTATTACTTTTTATCCTTTGTTTCTTTATCTCTAAGATTCTTGAACAGCTCCGTACTGCTGATAATTGGTGACGAACCTCTGCCCCTTTATCATTGTGACACATTCTGAAAGTAAACGTCTTCCATTAATGATTTATAGGGTTGAAAGAATAGCTTAATAAAAACAGTTTTTGTAAAAGCCCTTCTATAATAAAAGGGGATTTTAGTGAAAATACAAATCTAGACAAAGAGACTGGTTCATAGTGTGTGCTTACTATATTTTATGTAAAAAATAAAAGTTTGCTATAGTCAAGCGCCAGTTCATCCAGTAATTTTTACTGGACGACCTCATGATACGAAGCATTGTTAGCGGGTAGCGGAAATAAGAAACAGTTATATAACAATGTTCATGGTATAATCAAAATAGGAAAACGCTTACAGAGATAATTTAAACTAATGGTTCAGAAAATTCATTCTTTTGGGAGTCGATGAAAGTTGACAGTGGATAATAAAATAAGTAAAGAACAAACTATTTTTAATCATAATGGAAATAAAATCAAAACGGAAGACAGAGAAATTAATGTAATTGCTAGACTAGAAGAACCTCTAATTGTAGTTTTAGGAAACGTTTTGAGTGACGAAGAATGTGACGGACTTATTGAATTGTCAAAAGACAAAATGCATCGTTCCAAAATTGGGGTTACGCACGAAGTAAATGAATTAAGAACAAGCAGCAGCATGTTTTTTCAAGAAAATGAATATGACATCATTACCAAAATTGAAAAAAGGATATCAACAATCATGAATATACCCATTGAACATGGAGAAGGTATTCAAATTCTTAAATACACTCCAGGACAAGAGTATAAAGCTCATTTTGATTTTTTTACATCTTCAAGTATAGCAGCAAAAAATAATAGAATTAGCACAATCATCTTGTACTTAAATGATGTGGAGCATGGTGGGGAAACTTTTTTTCCGAAACTGAATTTTTCAGTGTCACCGAGTAAGGGAATGGCTGTGTACTTCGAATATTTCTACAACGATAATAACCTAAACGAACTAACTTTACATGGTGGAGCGCCAGTTATCACTGGTGAAAAATGGGTTGCAACACAATGGATGAGGAGACAAAAAAATCTCTTATAATGTGTAAACGATAGACTTTATAAGCCTCAATATTAGGTGCCAAATAAACTATGGCACCTATTGTTCATTTGGAATCTGTTTTATTTAAAATGTCCACACGAAAAAGTCAAAATAAAAATGTTCCCTTGAAGTCCAAAATTTCCGGGAGGTCTTTACCCTAAACAATCAATTCGTTTCAAAACATACTATTGCCCTAGAATTTTTAAGTTTGATAAAAAAATACTTTGTTTGTATTTAATCACTATTCATTTACCTTTGATGCTCTTTCTAAAATCATCGTAATCAGTCTTTATGTAATGAAAAACCTTTGCGTTGCCATTATGGTCTGGATGAGTTATTTTTAATAACCCTTTATATTCAGCCAACACTTCTTTATTGCTCGCCATTTTAGAAAGCCCTAACTTTTTACTATAATCATTTGATTGAGCAGCGGAGTCCATATTGTAATTGTTTCTGATGTTTTCCTTTAATTTTATCAATTCATTACGTAATTCAATATTTTCTTTCAATAAATCCTTAGTTTCATTTTGCAATTCACTTTTCTCATTCTTTAGTATGGCAACTTCCTTTTTGAACATATCCCTTTGCTGAATCAATATTCTTTTTGCAGTCTCATGAAGTTCTTCGATTCCTTCTATATGCTTATCTTGAGCTTGTATTTTCAATTTTAATCGGTGTATGATTTCGTCCTTGTTTTTATCTATAAAATCATTTATAGCCAGCTTTGAATCTGTTTCATCGCTTATGTATACAGTGCTCCTCTTTCCGTTGCCCGCATTTTTAATCTTACCTTCTTGAAGCCAGCGCCTTACAGTCTGTATGCTATTACTTTCTGTTATTCCTGCATCTTTTAACATTTCAAATGCTTGGTCTGTGTCATCCATTATGTATCCGGTTTTTCTATTCACGCTTCCTCCCTCATATTTAATCTTACCTTCACGAAGCCAGCGTCTAACAGTTTGTATGCTGCTGCTTTCTGATACTCCTGCATCCTTTAACAGGTAGAAAGCTTGATCTGTGTTCACGTTGTTCCACTTCCCCCTTATTACGCAATGAAATGCCACTTCGAATGATTAGCCTATTAAAAGGAATATTTTTTTATACACTATGCGGCTAATATGACTGCCAATGTTTTAAATAATAGCATAGCCATATTCTAAACAAAGAACAAACAGATGAAGAATATATGACGAATATCACAGAGAGATAACGATAAGATATCAAAGTTAAAGTGTGGAACCAGAAAAAATTATCGGAAACTATGTAATCATGATATCCATGGTGGAATTGGTTATTAGGAGCAATATAAATACTTTCAAATTGAATCCATGGTCAAGGGACAGTGTGAAGAATACGCAGAAAGGGGTATTTGGAACTTTTCTGAATGCCATATTACATAGACGTCAATTCACCTTAAATACTATGCTACCGTGTGGAGTGAACTTTGGCAGCATAGTAAATGCGATGAGGTATCATATATACTAATATTAAAAATCCCAATCTCTCAGTGATATAAATGAGAAATTGGGTTTTATTTATTCAACAAAATACAGTTGCAACTAAAAGTAACCAAGGTAGCAGCTGTTATTATTTAACTAGGGAAAATTATTGTTGACCCTCTGTATAAACTTGAAAGGTTACACCGAATTTGTCTGTTACAATCCCATAAGCGGGGCTGAAAAAAGCTTCCTGCAGCGGCATTTTCACTTCTCCGCCTTGAGACAAAGTTTCAAAGATTCGTTTTGATTTTTCAATATCGTTTATTGAAATACAGATCGTTACTTGATCTCCAGACTGACTGGTTTGACCTGGAAACGTATCGGAAAACATGAGGTCCGTTTCCCCAACCTTTAACATTGCGTGTGCCACAAGATCCTTTGCTTCTTCTGGCAGAGGAAATTCAGGGTTTTCTGGCATTTCCCCAAAAGTTTGATTAAAAAGGACTTTTGCATCCAATGCTTCTTCGTAAAATTGGATCGCTTCCTTCGCATTTCCGTTCATCATTAAATATGGAGATAATCGCATGGTCATAATTAAATAACTCCTTTTGCTTTGATTTTTTTCTTAGCTCGGGAAATTTCCAAGCTTCCTTATGAACTGACAATGGCAATAATCACTATACCATTATTACCCATGATTGTATTTTATAACACAGAACACGTGTTCGTCAATGAAAATCTACTGAAAACTTCAAATTTTTTTGTTAATATTGAATTGAAATTTCCAAGGTGGTTTGTTTGTCAAGGTATTTCACGATGATCCATTCAGGAAAACTACTATTTATCACCAAAATTTGATTTTGTTTATTATCGGTTTTTAAAATCCATGAAGCATTTCAAACAAGAACAAGGTGAAATGAAAAAGGTATGATCCCAGTAGATTACCGGTATCATACCTCAAGACTGTTTAAAAAGTGTTTAATTTATTGTGATTTGGGTTTAAATCTAATTAACTTGCTATCATTTCTGAATCTTGTGCTTTTTTAAGGTTTGGTAACTTAGAGTCTATAGATAGGAATCGACTTCCATTCAATAGTAGGTGAAGTGCGATAATCATAAGAACGAGATCCAGTTCGTACCCTGAGCCTTCTCCATTCCCCAAAAAACCTGCGGGGAATTTCACATAAACAATTGCACCAGCCATGATGAATACAAGGAGAGCAGAAATTATTCTTGTACCAAGACCAATTATTAAAGCAATTCCTCCAACCAATTCAATAAAACCGACTACATAGGCCATGAATCCCGGAATTCCTATACTTTGAAACCATCCTGAAGTGTTATCCAATCCACCTTTGAATTTTGACAGACCATGCAAGAAAAATGAAATTCCCAACATAACTCTTAATAAAAAGGTACCGATTTCATGTTTATTCATGACACATCTCCTTTTTTTTATTTTACACTACAAAGTGTAGTGTAATGTGGTAATAAAATCAAGTGAAAGTCATCAGACAATCACTATAGTCATTCCTAACAATATAACCAAAACATAAATAGAAACAAAAATCGTGGTAGTTTCAGCCCTTAAAGGAATTGTTTTATTGGGATCAATTAATTGCTGAAGTCTATAGTTAACTGATTCATTCGAGAAATGAACAAGGACAGGAGAGGATTTATCAGTGCAACCATGTTTAATTAACTTCAATAAAGCGGCACTTATACCTAATTCGGTCCCCATTTTATTAATCGCATTTTCGTCGGCTGATAATTCACTTATTATTTTGTAATTTTTATGACACCATTTTGCCAGCGGGACAAACCATAACGCATCTGAAATCAACTGTAAAATAAAGATTACCAATGGATCATATTTCTTTTGGTGAAAGGCTTCATGCTCCACTACCGCTTCTAGTTCATCAAAGTCCAGTAATCGAATTAAACCAGTACTGAACACAATGAAAGGGCGCCTGAAACCAAGTGTAAACGCAAGAGGCTGTTCAGCGTTCACAACTAAGATATCATTGTTGACCCGTTTGAATGTTTCATTTATATTTTTTGTCATATCAACGTTTTTTGAAAGAAAAAGCTTTTGTTTAAACCTTCTGGATAAGAAATATTGCTCTGTAACTTTAAGAAAGGTGCTCAATATACTATAGGATATTATTATACTGAGCAGTGTGACGACCACAAAGTAGTATACTGAATCTTCCTTGAATAAACTAAAACAAAATTTTAAAAAATTAGCTTTAATATTCACACCAAAAAAGATGTGTACTAAAAACGCTCCCATTTGGCACCATACTACACAGGCAATTAAAAGACTCAGGCTTATCAAAAAATAAGACTTTCTCTTCCACATTATAATTTATCCTTTTTTAACGATTGAATTTTTTGTTCCAATTTTTCAATTAAACCTTGGTCAGCGTCTTTCATGGCATCCAGCATATGGCTGATGACCGCCCCACCAAATTCATCCAGCAAGTTCTCAGTCAGTTTCTTTGACTGCTCTTCTAAAAACTCCTCTTTGGACTGCACCGGGCGAAATAATGAAAGCCTTCCTTCAGACCTCTTTTCAAGAAAGCCTTTTTCAACTAAACGATTCATGACGGTCATTACCGTGTTGAAATTGATAGGTTTGTCAAGTTCCAATGATTGTTGAACCGCTTTAATGCTTTGTTCATCTTTATCCCATAAATATTCCATGATATTAGCTTCCAATGGACCAAAGAAACGATTCAGTCCAACTTCATCATATTTAAAATTTTTAATATTCATCCTGTCCCACCTCCCACTACAAATTGTAGTGGAAATCACCTCTACAATCAAGTTTCATCTGGAAAATTAGAACGTTGATATCCACTCCAGGCGCTCGGCTCGCTTTCCGCTTGCGGTCCGGGAGCCTCCTCAGAACTCCTTACGCGAGTGGGGTCTCCATTGGACTCGGTTTTCCCGCAGGAGTCTCGAACACCCGCTCCAATCAACGGAAACGTTTATAAATGAAAACTGCGGGCAAACTGGCTTTTCTTCGAGTTTGACTACAGTCTGAAAGCCTCGGCTTTTGCAGGCATGCTTCAATAATCAATAGTAATCCTTTGGCCCCCTATTTCCTCAAATTTACAAATCTTTATAAAGAAGGAAGTCTGTAAATCAATTTGTGAAATTATAATGTGTCTTGAGCTTCTTTAGATAGCATTCTGAAAGGAACACACAGTACTTTCTGATCCAATTATTGGGCCAGATTATGTAGCAGCGCAGCTGGGGTATTAAGAAGCAATTTCAGAGGATTTTTTTAAGCTTACTACAAAACTTGCAGGAGGGATCCTTCAAAAATTTGCTAACTACCAAATTAATCATAGGGGATTTTTCATCTTACGAAAGATTTCCCTTTATGAGTGTAATAAAGGGAACAATGTATTTTTTGTTCCATCAGAACAAGAAGCGATTGATAAATTGTCTAAAGAACTATAAACATTAACAGAAAAATTCTCAAAAAAGACCGGGGATTTTTTGCCCGGTTTTCTCATTGAGCTAACTCAGCTAATAGAAGCAACTTAAACCTATTGGTCTAGCTTTTTACCATGCCCTTCTGGTTCTCCACCTCTATTCCACTCCATTTCCTTTTTTTAGTTGAAATGTTCATATGTTCCTTTTCCCTTTTAAGAGAGGATCAAAATTTCTTTTAAATAAAAAAACGAGCCTACTGGGGCTCGTTTCAATAAATAATAGTAACTCTTTGGGCAAGTTCCTCTATTTCAGCAGAATCATAAAAATGATATCCTTTTGCCGTCGTTTGGGCTGCAGCGTACATCGCAGCAGCTACTTTGTTTGCTTCTATTGCACGATATGGCCGTAAAGGGCCCACAAATACAAATTTTGCAAAAGTACTTAGCAGCCCAGAAATCTTTTCTCCCGCCCTGAATTCCTTGCGTTCTCCAAGAAGTAAGGAAGGGCGGAAAATATGTACTGCATTCAATTCCAGGTGCTGTAGTGTTCCTTCAACATCACCCTTAACGCGACTGTAGAAGAACTTTGATTTGGAATTGGCTCCCATGGCCGTGATGACGAGTAATTTATCAACATTGGATGTCTTTGCCATTTTAGCTGCTTCAATTACATAGTCATAATCCACTTTACGAAAATCTTCTTTCGTTTTAGCCTTTTTGATCGTTGTACCCAAACAAATGAAAACATCGGTGACTTTGAACAAATGGGCATACTTGGATAAATTATCGAAATCCACAACATGTCCTATGCATTTGGGATAAATGAGTTTCATTACTCTTCTTGTCAACAAATGGATTTCACTATAGATTTTGCTGTTGCTTAGCTCTTTAACCAACTGGGTGCCTACCACACCAGTAGCGCCTAATATCAATGCCGTCTTATTAGTCATGATTTCCTTCTTTCTATAATTAGCTCCTCAATCAACCATATCCTTTTTAACTCTAACCTAGCTTAATAGGACTAAGATAAATGATTAACTTGATTGAAATCATCAATTATCCAAGAATCAACTTCAAATCTAATCGTACTCAAACATGCATTGAACAAGCGCATTTCGTTGGATACGATTGACTCGTTTGACATCAAGCGTAAAATAAAATGAATGACGGCTCCATGTGCTACAAGTATAACTTTCTTCTCAGGATACTCCTTCTGAATTTCCTGGAGCCCATTCATCAGCCTGTTTCGTAAAGATTCCTGATTTTCCTGACCAGGATAATCTTTATCCCTGAATGCAGACTTCCTTTCCGCTGCTGTCATTCCTTCAGCGACGCCAAAATTCTTTTCAATGAATTCCATTTTTTCAATAACCGGGACTTCAGCATAGTGCGAAATGATATCCGCCGTCTCCCTTGCCCTCTTTAGAGGGCTTGAAATAATTACATCCCAATCATCTTTTGACAAAAATTCACCACATAGCCGTGCCTGTATCTTTCCGAGTTCATTTAAAGGAATATCAGTCTGACCTTGCAGCTTCCCTAGTGCATTCCACTCTGTTTGACCATGCCGCACTAAACAAATAGTAGTAATTGTCCTCAAACCCCTCTAAGTAGATTATTATTTTTTCACTTCTTCTATGATGGAATGTCCTTCAGTCCGTTCGAGATCTGACCATTTCCATCTTTCATGCAAGCGTATCCTTCCATCAGGCAGCATTTCAGGGGTGGAAAGACAGCTGCCTCCTCTAATTTCCCCTTTTTCATTGATATGATTATACCTGAATTCCAGAGTTCCATCCAGATTGACAAGCCCTATTAAAGTCCCTTTAACAATCTCTCCCCCCTGATAACTTGCTGAAAGAATTGAGCCATCTTGTGAATAATGGAAGGTAGTATTTCCTGACACTTCTCCATTTTCAGAATTGACTTTAGCTTTGAATATCCGACCATCATAATTAAACATCATCATTCCCCCAAATGAATTAATAAGGATAATGATACCAAATTAACAAAAAAAAGAATATTGAAAAATCTTATAGAATTTTATTTCTGTATCCATGGAAATGACACAAAAAATACATAATATTCCCCATTGAATTCCCCTATTATGATGTGGTTAGATTATGGAAGATGTTACTTATGGAATGAACAACCCCCAAGTTACGTCTAATCAAACTGAAGATTTTGGTGAGGTGCTCAAGTGAAAGAAATACTTCTGATTCTACTATTACAACTTATTTATGTTCCGATTTACACATTGCGAACCATTTTCTTAGTAAAAAATATTACCATACTTGCCTCGATACTGGGTATCGCAGAAATGTTAATTTACGTTTTTGGATTATCCCTAGTATTTGGCGGTGACCAAAGCATACTCGCCATGGTTGTATATGCGGTCGGTTTTGGAATCGGAATAATTTTTGGTACGAAAATTGAGCAAAAACTTGCCATCGGTTTTATTAATGTAACCGTTAATACTCAAACCAAAAATGAACATTTGGTAGACACATTGAGGAACAACGGATTTGGTGTAACTCTTTATACGGGCGAGGGCAGGGATAGCAACCGTTATCGTATGGAAATTTTGACAAAACGCAATCGGGAACAAGAATTGATAGCAACCGTTGAAAAGTTTGAACCTAAGGCTTTCATCATTTCATATGAACCACGTTATTTTAAAGGTGGATTTTTATTGGATCGGTTGAAAAATAAAGCAAGCTGAATGAAAAGCAAAAGCCCATCTTAAAAAGATGGGCTTTTGCTATATTTCGTTTTGATTTTCTAATCTTCACTGCCCTCGTTACCGGTTGTTTTTAATCCACTTTAAGTATTTTTTTATGCTTCATCATCTTTTACAAAAGTACGGTATTGAGTCGGATGGCCAGCTCTCGGTTTGAATGCAATGCGTGAATCTGTTTGTGACAAGATTTACAGAGATAGCTATCGGTTAAATGATGGATGGTCAGTTATATCTCATCCCTGTCACAAAGCTCACAAGTACCTATCATTTCATTGCTCGGCCATTAAGGCTTAACGGATTTTCCTTCTTCAACAATATGAAACATCAAATGGGCAAGATGGTGGATTGGCCCGTACTCTTCATTGTCATCCTCTTCTTCATCCTCCACTTCCACTTCATCCATCCCTTGTAAATAAAGTGCCATGAACTCATAAAAATCATTTTTAGTAAAGGAGTAACAATCACTTGGATCCTGATTATCTTCTTCATACTGTAAAACTAGATGGGATAAATCACCCTCATCATCTTCAGCATCAAAAAATACAAAATAACCGATATTTGTATCCAGTTCAAATAACCTGCGAAAACCGCGTGATGTCGCTTTTTCAAACTCAGCCGACGTCAATTTTTGCACTTGCATGCTGTCTACATTATCTTCTTGATGAAAGCCCACGATAAATGTGTTCATAATTGAACCTCCTGTTGAATATGGATAACCATTATTATCCCCATTTAACCGGATTTATTCCATTTAGAGGTTTGTTTCCAAGACGACCGGGCAATGATCGCTGCCCATGACATCGCAGTGAATGTCAGCCTCTATTAAAGATTTCGCCAGACGTTTTGAAACAATGAAATAATCGATTCTCCACCCGATATTCCGCTCCCTAACTTTTGCCATATATGACCACCAAGTATAGGCCCCTTCCTGGTCTGGATAAAAATGGCGAAATGTATCGATAAACCCTGAATCAAGTAATTCAGTCATCTTTCCACGTTCTTCAGTTGTAAAACCGGAATTCCCAATATTGGGTTTTGGGTTTTTCAAGTCGATTTCCTGATGGGCGACATTAAGGTCCCCACAAAAGATAACCGGCTTCACCAAGTCCAGTTCCTTAAGATATCCTATCATCTCATCTTCCCATTCGAGACGGTAATTCAGCCTTGATAAATCCCTTTTTGCATTGGGGGTATAAACATTCACCATATAAAAACCCTCGAATTCCAGTGTTATGATCCTGCCTTCCGGCTCTTCATCCAGATCTCCTACACCATATTTCACAGAAAGCGGTTTTTCCTTCGTGAAAATGGCTGTACCTGAATATCCTTTTTTCAGTGCATAATTCCAATATTGATGGTAACCTTCCAACTCAAGTGAAATCTGCCCTTCTTGAAGCTTAGTTTCTTGAAGGCAAAAAATATCTGCATCCACATCTTTAAAGTAATCTAAAAATCCTTTTTTAACACAAGCCCTAATTCCATTTACATTCCAGGAAACCAATTTCATATTCTCTTAAATTCTCCTTATGGCCAATTAATTTCTTTACATTTCAACTATACTATTTATCTGCTTTTTTTCCCATTAGAGTACATTCGAAAACAATCTGGCAAATGATTCTTTTGAACGTTCCAGTAAACCACGATCGTTATACCCGATAGGATCCAGTTTGTCACTGTCCATCATATCCTCTTTGTAATGAATGATGAGATCTTCAATGGTACGGCTGCCCATAAGAAAGACATTCACTTCAAAATTCAAATGGAAACTCCTCATATCCATGTTTGCCGTCCCTATGGAAGCCATATCACCATCTACGATAATAAGTTTTTGATGTAGAAAACCTTTTTTATATGAGTATACCTCAACGCCGAATTGAAGCAGCTCACCGAAATAGGAGCGACTGCCGTATTGGGTTAAAAACCCATCATTTACTGCCGGAACCATAACCCTAACTTGTATCCCCTTAATTGCGGCATGTTTAATTGCTGCTTTAATCGCTTGATTTGGTACGAAGTATGGACTTGCGATCCAAATTGATTTTGTGGCGTTCGTGATAAGTGAATAGTAAAAATCACTCATGATTCCCTGTTGTGTATCAGGTCCGCTTGCTACCACCTGGACAGCTCCATCCCCTTGTACCACTTTATTCTTGAATTCTGGACGTTCTTGCAATACATCTTCCCCGCTGACATATTCCCAATCCAAGAGGAAAACAGTATGAAGCATATATACCGCTTCACCTTTAAGGACCATATGTGTATCTCTCCAAAAACCAATGTTTTTATTTCGGCCTAAATATTCCTCTCCTACGTTTAAACCTCCTACAAAGCCAACTTCCCCATCTATGATGATGATTTTACGGTGATTTCTGAAATTAAATTTTTGATTGAAAAAACCATGTTTTAATGGTGAAAATGGATAGGCTTTTATCCCTGCATTTTTCATCCGTTTAACTTCATTATTTGATAGGCTTAAACTGCCGGCCGCATCAAAAATGAATAAAACTTCCACACCATTTTTTGCTTTTTCAATAAGGATATCTATAATTTCAGTACCAAGCCTGTCGGAACGAAAAATGTAATATTCAATATGGATGAATTTCTCAGCTTTTTTTAACTGTTTTATGATTTCTGTAAACGTTTCGTTGCCATTTTTCAATACTTCCGTTTCCGATGATGTGCTAATGGTGGTCTCAGATGCATTTTTGGCAAAAGCTGCGAATGATCGCTGATGATCATTCAAGAACGATAAATCTGGAAATGATACCTGTGTGACAAGACTCTTCCATTCTTCGCGATCTTTTTTCCTTTTACTTCGGAATAAAAACCCCTTTAAATAGAGCTGACCTGAGAATAGATAAAATACATATCCAAATACCGGGAAAAACAAAAGCACATACATCCATAAAAGTGTCTCGTGGGCAAATCTATTTTCGAGCATGAGTGAAAATAGGGTAATAAACATGACCAAAATATATAATCCAATAAAAAATAGCTTCACGTCGAAGCTAACTTGAGTGAACAGGATCATATAAACTGAAGCGATTAAAATAAATAAAAATACAATTTCCATTCTTCTTCTTTTCATCTTTTTCATTCTCCTACGCAGCAATATTTTATATATAAATAACATATACCCATATTTGATGGTAAAAGAAACAAAACACTTACGAAAACAATGTTCGCAAGTGCTTTGTGTATTACCTATCCAATTCACTTCATGACAGGAATCAAACTTTCATACAGCTCAATATACTTTAAAGAAGATGATGTCCAACTGAAGTCTAACTTCATTGCATTTTCGACCATTTTCCTCCATCTTTTCGGCTGGAATTTGTACAGACCGACAGATTGCTCAATTGTATGCAGCATATCGTGTGCATTATAATTCGTAAAACTGAAGCCGTTGCCTTCACCGGTAAATTGATTATAAGGTATGACCGTATCACGAAGTCCGCCAGTTTCCCTCACTAAAGGCAGCGTACCATAACGCAATGCCAAGAGTTGGCCGATACCACATGGTTCGAATTGTGACGGCATCAGGAATAAATCAGAACCTGCATATATCCTTCTTGCCAAACCCTCATCAAAATATGTATTGACTGAAACCTGATGTGGATATTGGTCAGCTAAATGACGAAATGCCGATTCATATTGCTCATCACCCGTACCTAAAAGAATGAATTGAACTCCCTGGTTCATAATTTCATGAAAAACATGGAGAATAAGATCTATTCCTTTTTGATCAACAAGCCTCGTTACCATTGATAGAACCGGGACGTCCTCATTGACAGGTAGATCCAACGATTCCTGTAGCTGACGTTTATTCTCCATCTTATCCGCATAAGAATCGAATGGAACAGCAAGATGTTCATCTGCTGCAGGATTATATTCCTCATAATCAATTCCGTTGATAATCCCTTTAAGGTCACCATTTCTCTTTCGTAAAAACCCATCCAGGTTTTCCCCAAAATAAGGACTCTGAATTTCTTCCGCATAACTTGGACTTACAGTTGTGACGATGTTAGAAAAAGCTAGGCCGGCTTTCAAATAACTTACATTCCCATGAAATTCAAGACCATCGATATTAAAATATAATTCACTCAAATCGAGTAATTCAGCTAATACAGCTTTAGGGTAAACTCCTTGATAGCGTAAATTATGTATGGTAAATATCGTTTTAATATCCTGATAGAATGGATGGTTATGATAATGGGCTTTCATCAAAACGCTGACAAGGCCCGTTTGCCAATCATGGCAGTGTATGACATCCGGTTTTTCTTCTAAATAGGGTAATGCCTCTAAAATTGCACGGGAAAAGAAGGCGAACCTTTCGCCATCGTCAAAGAAACCATAACTACCATGCCTTTTGAAATAATATTCATTATCCAGAAAATAATATGTAATTCCGTTAGCAACAAGTTTTTCGATGCCGCAAAATTGCTGGCGCCAACCAACAGGAACTTCAATACTCGTCAAATGTTCCAATTCCTGTTTGAATTGGTTAGGAAGATCCCCATATTTAGGAAGGATGACACTTACATGGACTCCCTGTTTTTTCAGCGCTTTCGGGAGCGCGCCTATAACGTCTCCGAGCCCTCCCGTTTTTATAAAAGGGGCGCATTCTGAAGCAGCAAATACAACATTCATTGCCGCACCTCCTCTATTAAATTACTTCCGCTTTTTTAATTACAGTAGGCTGTTTTAAACCAATAACTGATTTTTCACTAGTAATTCTCACTTCTTTATCAGTTATGATATTTTCAACGATGGCTCCTTCTTCAATCACGCCTTTTTGCATGATGATGCTATTTCTTATTATCGCACCCTTTTTCACCTTTACCCCACGGAAGAGTATACTGTTTTCGACAATCCCTTCAATATCACAACCGTTGGCTATCAATGAATTGGTAACCTTCGAAGAACTTGAATATTTGGTCGGTGCCTCATGTTTGATTTTTGTATAAACATCCCAAGTATCCCCGAAGAAGGAACGGATTACCGATGGGTTCAGGAAATTCATATTACTGGCATGAAAGCTTTCAATGGAATGGATGAATGGCATATCACCAGTAAAGTTATAGCCTTTGACCGTAAAACGATGCAGATTTGCTTTCACAGCGTCTTTCAAAAAGTCATATTCCCCACTGGCAACACAACTTTTGATCAAGTTCACCAATAGCGTTTTACTTATGATGAAGGTTTCTAGACAAACATGGTCACCAGGTCTAGGGATGGTATAAAAACTAATGTCGGTTATGTCTTCATCCGAATCCACCGAGCAGGTGTGATAGATTGGTTTTTCAATCAATTCCCCTACATAATCCTTATATACCACCGTGATATCCGCTTTATGTTTTTTGTGATAATCAAGCACTTCATTAAAATCCAATTTGCATACATGGCTTCCAGGGGAAATGATGACAGTATCTGCCTCTGCACGTTCGAAAAAGCTGAGATGATCATAGAATTGCTTCATATCGCCTGTTACCGTTTCATCCGGATGGATAGGGGGCAAGATGTATAAGCCTCCTGAACGCCGATCTAAGTTCCATTCTTTACCTGAGCCAAGATGATCCATAACTGAGAGATACTTTTCTTTAGGAAAAACGGCTACTTTTGATACATCTGCATTAATGAGATTCGACATAGTAAAGTCAATCAAACGGTAGCGTCCACCAAATGGCACAGATGCTACATTACGGTGAGCAGTCAGATCTTTTAAATGTTGTCTTTCATTGATTAAGTTAATAATACCCAACACATTTTCCATAGCATCTTCCCCTTTTTCTAGTTCAGAGTGATCTTTTTTTTGTTTGGATTGATAATGGTCTGATTTTCACCAATTAAGGTAATATCGGATGTAACCGCTGAGTTGCCAACTACGGCACCATCTTCTATAACACAATTACTGGCTATGATGCTTCTTTCTATATGAACGTTTTCACCAATCGTGACATTAGGCATGATGACTGAATCTTTTATGGTTGACCCATAGCCCACCTGTACATTATAGGATAAAACCGAATGTTCAATGTTCCCATGTATCATGCACCCTTCATTGATAAGCGACTGACTGACCTCGGCATCCGGTGATATATATTGCGGTGGATGGTTTGCATTACGGGCAAAAATTTTCCATTGCTGATCATCCAACTGGAAATTTGGCGTATCCTCCAATAAGTCCATATGTGCCTGCCAAAGGCTTTCGACCGTTCCAACATCTTTCCAATAATCATTAAAACGATAGGCATATAGCTTTTTTCGATCTTCAAGCATCTTTGGAATGATGTTGCTGCCAAAATCATTGGAAGAATTTTCATCCTTTTCATCATTTATCAAATACCGTCTTAGGGTTTTCCAATTGAAAAGGTAAACTCCCATGGAAGCGAGGTTACTTTTTGGATACTTTGGTTTTTCATCAAATTGTGTGACTTTATCATCATCATTGGTATTCATGATTCCGAAACGACTTGCTTCCTGCCACGGCACTTGAATGACAGCTATTGTTGCCTCTGCATTTTTTTCGATGTGATAATCCAGCATCTTACTGTAATCCATCTTATAAATATGGTCACCAGAGAGGATCAGTACATGTTCCGGATCATAGTTATCAATGTATTGGATATTTTGATAAACAGCGTTTGCCGTCCCTTTATACCATTCACCACCTTCTTTCCCTTGATAAGGGGGAAGTACGGAAACTCCGCCAACATCCAAATCAAGGTCCCAAGCTTTGCCATTACCAACATAATCATTTAGAATCAATGGCTGGTATTGGGTCAGTACCCCAACCGTATCTATACCAGAATGAGTGCAGTTACTTAATGGAAAATCGATGATTCTATATTTACCGCCAAAGGGAACAGCCGGTTTTGCCAAACCGATCGTCAATTCACCTAACCTTGAACCCTGGCCTCCTGCCAATAACATTGCTATCCATTTTTTCGCTCCCATTATTCGGTCACTCTCCCCCGTCTTTTTTTTGTTTGCTTCATAAAAATAGAAATGCCTAATGGAGGTACAGTTATTTCCATGCTGAATGGTTGATTATGGTATGGTTCCTTTTTGACATTAATAGGTTCTTCATTGATCTGACCCGATCCTCCGAAAGCTTCTGAATCACTGCTGAAAACTTCTATATATTTGCCTTGGGATGGTACACCTATTTGATACTGAGCATGAGCCTGTGCAGAAAAATTACAGACAATAATGCAATAATCTCCTTTACGTTTACCTTTTCTCATAAAGGTAATGATACTCTGTTCACTATTGTTCGGATCGATCCATTCAAAACCCTCCTGGACATGATCCAGTCTCCAAAGGGAGGAAGTTTGCCTATAAAAATCCTGAAGGGTACGGAAGTAATATGCCAGCTTTTCGTGGGATTCATATTCCAAAAGCAGCCAATCCAATTGTTCCTCATCTTTCCATTCTATGAACTGGCCAAATTCACCTCCCATGAATAGCAGCTTTTTTCCAGGATGCGTCATGAAATATCCAAAGAGTAACCGTAAATTCGCAAACTTCTGCCAATAGTCACCTGGCATCTTATTCAATAATGACTTCTTGCCATGAACCACTTCATCATGTGAAAAGGGCAAGACGAAATTTTCTGAAAAAGCATAGAAAAATGAAAATGTTAAGAGGTTATGATGATATGGCCTTTCCTTTGTTTCAAGTTTCATATAACGAAGGATATCGTTGGTCCATCCCATATTCCATTTGTAATTAAAGCCTAGGCCGCCTATATCGGTAGGAGAAGTTATAAGTGGCCGGTCTGTTGCTTCTTCAGCCATCATTAATGCATTGGGATACCTCTTGAAAACCACTTCGTTAAGTTTTTGTAAAAATTGTATGGCTTCCAGGTTTTCCTCACCGCCAAACTGGTTTTTCAGCTTGACCGGCAATGGATTATCATGATTTAAGTAAACCATCGACGATACCGCATCGACACGGACCCCATCAATATGGTATACATCCATCCAAAACATTACATTTGATATAAGGAAACTGATTACTTCTGGTTTTGTAAAATCAAAGTTGTATGTCCCCCATAACGGGCGATCTGCTCTAGTGTTATCAATTGGTTCATAGAGAGGAGTACCATCAAAACGGGAAAGTCCATGCGCGTCTTTACAAAAATGGGCGGGAACCCAGTCAAGGATTACACCTATGCCCTTTTGGTGGCAAAGGTTAATTAAATATTTAAAATCTTCCGGTGAGCCGTACCGGCTGGTTACGGAATAATAGCCCGTGACTTGGTATCCCCACGATTTATCAAATGGGTGTTCCATTATGGCCATGATTTCAATATGTGTAAAACTATTATCAATCACATAATCAATCAATCTATCAGCCAATTCACGGTACGAATAAAACTCGCCATCTTCTTTCTGTTTCCATGTTCCTGGGTGCACTTCATAAATAGACATGGGTTTATGATAAATATTTTCCTTTTTCCTATCAGCTATCCACTTCGAATCTTGCCATTCAAAATTATCCAGCCTTTTGATGACCGAGGCTGTATTTGGTCTGACTTCCGAATAAAAGGCATATGGATCGGCTTTTAGGATTCGTTTATTTCCGGGTGTATGTATTTCGTATTTATAGAGTTCCCCTTCTTGTAGTCCTGGTACGAACAACACCCAGATACCTGATCGCTCGATCCGTTTCATCGCATGATCTTTTCCGTCCCAATTATTAAAATTACCGACTACTGAAACTTGCTTGGCATGGGGGGCCCAAACGGCGAAGCGTACTCCTTCTTTACCTAATGATGTTACAATGTGTGCCCCAAGCATTTTATAGCTTTCATAAAGGGTTCCTTCATGAAACAAATACAAATCGAAATCGCTTGGATAAATCTCTTGTAGCTGGTCAATAATTGTACTCAATAAAACCCCTCCATCAGTATTAACTCGATAGTATTTTACCCATCCTTCCCCAGTTATTATATATATTCGATGAAAATGATATTAATCCTTCAAATGGAGGTGAAGATATTGTTATAAATAGCCGTTTTTTTGTAAATTAAAACATTTTTTTGAGGAAAATATACATTTATTGTAAAAATATTATTATACCAATAAAAGCTCTCCCCATTTATTGGAAAGAGCTCTAAGGTATCATGTATGAATGCTTCATGTTATTTGTTCAGTTCGAATCATGGAAGTCTTCGTCAAAAATAAATAGGACAATGATACTGACCATGCCAAAGGAGTATTCTTGTTTGGAATATTACTGCCCCCTATATATAATTCGGGTACTTCCCAATTATCCGGTATGATCATTTTCGTTTTTTCTATATATTCCTTAACTTTGTTCATCATGCCAAGTTCAAGGTAGCATAAGCCCAACCACGGAAGCCCGAAACACCATTCCGCTTCTTGACCGTCATTATAATAAAGGTCCTTTTCATATCTAATGCAACCATTTGTTCTTTCAAGGCGCTCTGTGACATTCTTCAATATTTTAAGTGCTATGTCACGGTCTACCAGCCGATAAGGATAAATTAAGGATAAAAGGGCTAAATCCGTCTCTTTTGAATAACTTTCCCTTGGAAGCAAGAAACGAAGGGCTTCTTCTCCCTTTTTAATCAGTTCATCCTTGACGTTGACCAGCATTTTGACTGAATTCAAACCAGCAACACATGCACCTATGCTTGAAGCGTGGATTTCTATATTTTCTTCCCACATCCCGTTATCTTCCGCCTGCCAATATTGCAGGCATTCCAAGTAATTGACCAACTTTTGAACAATTTGTAAATCACGTTGATTTCTCATCACCTTTTTACCATGCCTATATCCTTCACCGACACCCCATAAAAAGGCCCCTATCGCATCATTCTGGGCATGGCCCCACTCATCGGGCAGTTCTTTAAGCTCAATGGAATACCTTGCATGGATATGTTCAAATAGAAACTGGGGTTTCTGTTCCGTATGAATATCTATCTTCCACTCATAGGATTGAAATAAGTCGAATAAAGCATGATATGCTTTCTCGTAACGATTGGATGGATCATTTATAAAAGACATTACTGTATAAACGACATCCCTTATCCAGACATAATTATAATCATCGGAAACGCTTGCCGTATATGCGCCATTAGGCAGCCGCATGCGATCAAGAACCTCTAGTGCACCATTCACATTCATTAATTGAGCACCTCCATAGTTATTTGCTTATTCCCATTGTTGACAGACTCCCATTTTCTAAACGTTTGTTATTTCATTTTCAATTAGAAGCGCTTTCAATTCAGCTAACCAAAACAATTTTTCAGAAGTACATTCACCTTAGTTTATGTAATTACTGCCCTTTTTGATAATCAAGCTTCCAATGTTCATTAAAATGCTTCATTTGCCTAAATTGAAATATCCTTCTTGGGAAATAAAAACCCAGTAACGGAA
This sequence comes from Peribacillus sp. NPDC096622, assembly GCF_044762665.1. Taxonomy (NCBI): domain Bacteria; kingdom Bacillati; phylum Bacillota; class Bacilli; order Caryophanales; family Bacillaceae; genus Peribacillus; species Peribacillus sp. NPDC096622. The sequence continues at coordinate 66,569 of NZ_JBIWES010000004.1, forward strand.
ATCCATTACTGGTTATATCGGCCTATCATTAAAATGTTTAGTAATTATTAAAAGAAATTTCGTAATATCACCAAGAAAAGCACGCCAATCGATGCCCCATTCAGGAATGCATTTTACTAAGCAGCACCAAAGGAACGACTCTAAGTATGAAAGTTACAATCGAAGTCCCTATCGACGACCCCTGCAGCAAAACCGTTACTTGGGTATCCCAATAAAGTAGGTATACTATCCTTTATACTTGCCAAAAGCCTTCACCAACATTAACCTCGGAAAGCCATCGTTTTTCCATTCAGCACTATCCTGACTCATATATTCCACCCTTGTTTTAATAAGTTCCTTCAATTGCTTTTCAGCTGACCAAGCAGAATTGGCAACTCACTATATATTTCGATGATATCTTCTATCGGCATTCTAACTAAACCGCTGGAAGAAGGGGCAACGAATTCCATGGTCTCATTCGATGAAGGTACTGGTTGCAGCCCCCAAGAGATCTTTCGTAATTGACGATATTCCTGATAGACACCCTTGCCTACAAAACAGACAAGTTTAGGTTTATACTTTTCAATTTTCCTTTTTAATAGCTTCCTTCCTTTTATGTACTCTTCTTTAGTGATTTCGTCCGCTCCTTTTGTAGGCCTGGAAACGATATTGGTAAAACCATAACCTAAATCCAGCAATGACGAGTCTTCAGTTGGTTCATATTTCCGCGGTGTCAGCCCGGACTCGAAGAGGATTTTCCAAAAGCGATTGTTGGGATTCGCATAATGATGACCAGTCTCGCCTGAGCGAATGCTTGGATTGAAACCTACGAACAATATATCCAAATTTTCCTTTAAATGATCAGAGATGCCTTCCATTTTAAAACTCCTTTTCAAATTTGCTATTTAATCATTGTACAAAACTGAAAAATATTTAACTACCTTTAAAAACTAAATACGGTTTAAAAAGAATGAACGTTGATGGCTCCATAATATGGATGAAGACTTGTCAAATTGAATATTGAAGACCTCTTGCTCCTAAAACATTACGTTCGCCTTCACTCTACATGGGACAAACTACCATAAATCGGGTTAAAAGGATGCCACGGTGGCAGTTAGTGAATATCCCCCAAAGAATATTCAATTAAATGGAATAGATAATTGATTTTTCCCATGCCCTGGCATCAAGCAAAAGTCTGCATGTTTTTCAAAGCTTGCAGGGATTTAAAATTAAAGGATATCCGCAATTTTCATGTACTCATTATTGGAAATGACAGACAGCTAAAGAAAATTTAGAATGTGGCTGCGTGCCTCCAATTTTCAAGTAAGAAAGAGCTCATTCATTTCACTGGCAACAAAAAATGTGATAGTGCACTGCAGAACAATTGTAGGTACGGGGAGGGTTTGGGGAAGCAATGGTGAAAGACCCGTTATTTCTGGGGGAAATCTCGGGAATATCGGGACGGTGAATAAGCCTACATCAATCAAATTCCGATGTTCAAACAGGCAGGATTTAAATTCGATAGAGTAAAAGAAATATTTCCTCCTTTTATATTATATGAAAGTTGCAATTCACTCATTTGAACAGAAAAAGGCCATAAATTAATGGTTCTGCTTCTGTTCTAATTTATTCAAATCTCTCACGATGGCTGACTATAGTAATGGGGAACTATTGATTCTTTGTTAGGAGATAAACTACATAGATATTGGAGGGATAAGTCTCTCGTTTATTAAACAGATTGATAAATGGGTCCAGGAAATAAATGAATCAATTAAATAGGATCAAGATCCATTATTAAAACCGCAGCAACTTAATAGTCGGAATTCCATTTGGCAAATGACTTTACTCGTAGGTACTTAAATACCTACGAGTTTTTTATGTTACGCATCAGAATATGCTTCTTGTGTAAATTCACTCTTTCAAACCCGGGAATCAGGAAACATTCTGCCGGTGTTCGATATGATCATGTTTTCTCGCATTGGACATCTTATTGATGGTAAGAAGAATCCCAGAAAGCCATATAATTACAATGCCAGTATAGATGTATATATGGGCTTCAATCGGAATCCATGTAGCTAATAATGTTCTTACATTAATTAATATAATGAAACCACCCACTAAAACACCCATTAATTGAGCAGGAAGCATCCTGACGAGCCAGGCAGCAATTGGTGCTGCAACCACTCCACCAATTATCAACGCAATGACCCAAAGCCAATTGACAGCTTCCCATCCAAGCGAAATGATAAAACCAAGACTACCGAAGAAAGCAATGGCAAATTCACTCGTATCTACAGTCCCTACGGCTTTTCTCGCCGTCATGCCTTTTTTTGACAATAAAACGGGCGTTGCAATCGGTCCCCAACCGCCTCCGCCTGTTGCATCACAAAAGCCTGCAAAAAGACCTAACGGAATGGATTGTTTTGCGGTCAATGGCCTTACGGTTTCATTTTCCTTTGACGGCTTAAAAATAAATAAAAAGCGGAATAAAACGTATACACCAAGACCAAATAAAAATATGGCAATATACGGTTTTGCTAATTCGGCTGGCAGGTTGCTCAGGAAACATGCACCTACAAATGCACCAACAGAACCTGGAATGATCAAGCGATAGACCATATTTTTATCCACGTTCCCAAACTTTATATGTGAAGCTCCGGATACTGCTGTGGTCACTACTTCCGATAAATGAACGGATGCTGATGCTACTGCAGGGGCAATCCCGAATGTCAACAATAAGGACGTGGAACTCACTCCATACCCCATTCCAAGCGAACCATCGATTAATTGGGCTAAAAACCCGATAAAGGCCAAAACGATTAACTTTTTCATGACATTCCCCTTTTTTCACTAAAATAGAACCTATATCATCGACCCGATGGTACCGTTTGCCTGTATAAATCATTTAGATTTCCTTTAAGACACAAAGAGGCACCTAACCAAAATGAAATGACATGTTGGTTAGGTGCCTTCAGTTTTTCTGATCAGCCCAATGATATATTTTCTTCAGCTTCTACTGGTAAAAGCCTAGCTAAAAAACGATATCTTTCTTTTAAGGAATATTTATAAATATCCTCGATTGAATCTTTCATTAATTTAGACTTTTCTTCTTTTGAAAATGACCCATTCTTTATAATCATTCTTGCTTCAAAAAGGAATTCAAGATATTCTTCATATGATTCATCATATACTTTACCTAGGTCATTCCGTATTTTTTTTGCGAGCGTTGGACTTGCTCCATTGGTAGAAACACTTATGGAAAGCATGCCTCTATTCAATGTGGCCGGTATATGAAAATTACCCAACTCATGATTGCTGATTACGTTAACCAACTGACTTTCGGATACGTTCTCGTAAACTCGTTCATTTACTTCAGTAGAATTGGTAGCAACAATGATTAAAAATGCATCTTTATAGTCAGTTTCTTCCACTTCTTTAAGTAAGACCCGAATCTTACCTTCTTTCTCCAACAGTTGAAAACCTGTGCATATTTCGGGGCTTACGACGGTAACTTCAGCACCAGCTTCCAATAAGGGGCCCGCTTTAAAGTAAGCTATTTTACCACCGCCGATGATGACACACTTTCTGTTCTCGATATTAAGCGTAATTGGATACATAGGCTCCCTCCCCACTCACTTCATGAATTCGTTCCGATATTGCTTGTTCAATCTTTGGGTGATAACCTAAATATCGGCAAAGTATGATTTTTTGCTTCCCCTTTTTTTGGAGCTTTTTTATACTATTTTCAATCGACTGCATTAAGAGACCTGTAAACAATAGGTAAGGAATGATAAATACTTGGTTTGATCGAGATCCCTCTGCAAATTCCAATGCTTCTCCAAAGCTTGGTGTGCCAGCTGTCAAATAACACTCTTGCACCCGGATTTTTGGAAACCTGTTCCTTAGCAAATCGGCCAATCGAGACAAATCCCTTTTCACGTCGGGATCACTGCTGCCCCTTCCAACCAATAAAACCAAGGAATCCTCCGTAACACTTACATTTGTTTCCTCCAACCGTTCCACTAAAATGTCAACCATTTTCTCACTGACACCAATCGGCCTTCCGTATTTCAAGTCAACGGCAGGATACCGTTCTTTCATTTTATTCAATATGACTGGAATATCATGTTTTGCATGTACAGCTGTCAGCAATAGAACTGGAATGGCCAATATTCTCGTCGCACCTTTTTGGATGCATCGTTCGTAGGCCTCTTCAATCGTAGGGGTTTCCAATTCCAAGAAGCAATACTCTTGAATGGAATAGGGCTGTGCTTGCATACAAACTTTAATAAAATCAATGGCTTGGGCTGAAGCTTCTTTAACACGGCTTCCATGGCAAATATATAAAATGGCTTCCATTAAAAGGCCTCATTCGCCAACAAATTTTCGGTTTGTTTTCCTTCAAACCATTTGATTTTTTCCCGTAAATTGACGACATCTCCCACGACTATCATGCAAGGGTTCGAAATTTGTTCGTTATTGGCGGTTTCCACTACTTTAGCCAACGTACTGACAACTGTTTTTTGCGTTGTTAATGTACCCCAATGAATAAGGGCTACCGGAGTCTCTGGGCTTTTTCCATGTTCCAAAAGTTTTCCTTGAATATATGGCAGGTTTTTAACACCCATATAAATGGCTAATGTATCGATTCCTTTTGCAAGGGATTCCCACTTGATATTATCCTCTTCATCTTTTTTCCGATGACCGGTAACAATTGCAAATGATGAAGCATGGTCCCTATGTGTAACTGGAATTCCCGCATAGGCTGCAGCAGCGATTCCAGCCGTAATTCCTGGTACGATTTCAAAGCTCACGCCATTTTTGGCAAGGGCTTCCGCTTCCTCACCGCCTCTTCCAAAGACGAATGGATCGCCGCCTTTCAAGCGGGTGACTATTTTTCCCTTTTTTGCATATTTAACGAGGAACCGATTGATGGTATCCTGCTGCAACAAATGATAATCCGGCAGTTTACCGCAATTAATCAGCTCGACACCCTCTTTTGCATGATTCAAAAGTTCTTTATTGACAAGTCGATCATATAAAATGACATCAGCTTCTTGGATGCATTTTAATCCTTTTAATGTAATTAAATCTGGATCTCCGGGACCGGCTCCTACTAGATATACTTTCCCCATTTTTGCATCCTGCCTTCCCTTAGAGAATTGTTTCGAATTCCGATAAAACGAAACCTGCTCCATTTTTAATTTTCCTTTTTTCATATAGTGAGATGTCATCCACTTCAGGCATTTTCAAATAATGCTTTTCCAGCTCGATATCAACAAGTTCAAACGCCTTTTCATCTGAATCGGCAACAATGATGACATGAATTGGTTTTTCCTTGATAGTAACTTCAAAACGGTATAGATTCATGGAATGCTTACCTTCCCCTATTAAACGGCCACTTTCGCTAATATATCATCAAGTTTACGTTGTAATTCGTCTATCCCTACCCTTTCCACAAAATCGAGGAAGGTTTCGGATAGAAGTTTTGTTTCTTTGAAAAATAGGATCATTTCTTTCAAAACTTGATGGAGCTGTTCAGCTTCCACTTTTCCTTTAAGTTTTTCATTGAACTTCCCGCCCTCATTCAGCGTTCCTCCAACGTATATTTCAAAAGCCTCGACCACCTTTTTATCTTGGTTTTTCATTTTTATGCCTTGCAGCCCTATTTCGGCGATCGCTCTTTGACCGCAATTATTCGGACAGCCGACCATATGCATCCTTACAGGTACATCGAGTTCTATTTCCTTGTCCAGTGATTCAGAAATGGTCCTCATTCGGTTTTTCGTTTCCACGAGCGCCAGGTTGCAATACTCGATGCCTGTACAAGAAACGGAATAACCAATGAATTTCTTTGGTTGATATGGAAATCTTTCAAAGATGGCTTCCTGCTTTAATTTCTCAAGTTTAGCATCAGGCACATTGGGAATGATTAGATTTTGAGAATTACAGTTACGGATTTCACCATTTCCATATTTTTTTGCAAGTTCGGCAAACTCAATCACTTCGTCTGGATTTAGACGACCAACTGGTATGTTGACTCCAACATAGTTCAGACCATCTTGCTTTTGTTTATGGATGCCGTAGAAATACCCTGCATTCCATCCCTTCACCGCACTTTCTCCCTTTTCAGGAAGCGGACCGGTGTATTCCAGCAATTTTTCCTTGAATTGTTCAGGGCCCCAGTCAGCGACAAGGAATTTCAATCGCGAGCGATGACGCTTTTCACGGTACCCAAAGTCGCGGAATATCGTCGTGATGGCGGCCGCCACTTCCACTGTTTTTTCAGGTAAAATGAATAAATCAAGTTCCTCTGCCAGCATCGGGACGGAGGAAAGCCCCCCGCCTACTTTAACATGAAAACCAACTTCCGTTACCCCATCAATTTCTTTAGTGGCTGGATTGAATGAAACACAGTTGATTTCAGCATTTGAAGCATTATGGATATTGGCACTTATGGACATTTTATATTTCCTCGGAAGGTTCGAATAGTCTTCGTTAAGGCGGAAATACTCAAATACATCATAAAGTACCTCGCGTGTATCAAAAAGTTCATCAGGATCGATGCCTGCCAGTGCATTACCGATGATATTACGTGTTATATCACCACAAGCACCAGCCGTAGTCAATCCAACCTTTTCCAAACGATTCAAGATATCCGGGACTTGTTCGATGGTCAGCCAGTGGAATTGAATGGCTTGACGGGTTGTAATGTCATATACATCCCTCCCGTAATCTTTAGCGATGTTAGCTAGAGTTATTTGTTGATCATAAGTCAGGATACCTCCGGGAATTACGACTCGCATCATCCAATAACCAGCTTCTTTAGGCCGTTGCAGGTATAGACCTGCCCATTTGAACATATCCCATTTCTCTTTAGGGATGGAATCAAAACCATTTGCTGCGTAATGTGGAATATCATCAAATATCTTCAAGCCGTCTTTTTCCAATTTCCAGATTTCCGTTTTATTTTTAGCGATTAGTGGATTTTCCGACCAAAATTTTTCGTAAACCATTACATTTCCTCCTTGATTAAATCGCTTTCTTTGCTGTCAAATAGCCGATTACCTGTTCAACGCACTCTTCAATGCTGTATTGGTCGGATTCTAAAATGATTTCCGGTCGTTCAGGTTCTTCGTATGGAGAGTCGATTCCGGTAAAATCTTTAATGATGCCTTTACGGGCCTTGTCATAAAGCCCTTTTGGATCACGCACTTCGCACTCTTCGATCGGACACTTTATGTATACTTCAATAAACTCCCCTTCTTCGAGTAAATCACGTACAATCTGCCGATCTGCCCTGAAAGGTGATATGAAAGCGGTCAATACGAACTGCCCACTATCCACGAATAACTTGGATACCTCACCGATCCGTCTAATATTCTCCGTTCTATCCTCTTCAGAAAAACCTAAATCTTTATTTAAACCGTGGCGGATATTATCACCATCCAAAACATAACTTCGAATATTCCGATTGTATAACTCTTTAGCGACCGCGTTTGCAATCGTTGATTTTCCGGACCCCGATAGTCCTGTAAACCATAGAACCGTGCTTTCATGCCCGTTCTGCTTCCGTCGGTGCTCCTTGGTCAATGACGTCTCATGCCATGTGACATTCGTACTTTTACTCATTTGATAATCCCCCTCTTCATTTGACCCTTCCATTTATGTCCAATCAGTTATAAACTTCATTTTTTTTAAGACCTTCGATCAACACCTCGATGACTTCCTTACGGCTAAAGGTTGCTGGAGGAATTTCTCCATTACGCAACATTTCCCTTACCTTCGTTCCAGACAGGATGACATGGTCTTCCTTGCCATGCGGGCAAGTTTTAGCGGAAGCCATATTGCCACATGCTTTACAGTAAAAACTATGTTCAAAGAATAATAGCGTGATTCCTAACTCATCTGCGTTAAAGTTCCCGAAGATTTTTTGAGCATCGTATGTGCCATAATAATCGCCCACACCCGCATGATCACGTCCGACGATAAAATGGGTGCAACCATAATTTTTACGGACCATCGCATGGAAAATGGCTTCTCTAGGTCCTGCATAACGCATGGCAGCAGGGAAAACTGCAAGGGAGACGCGATCCTTAGGATAATATTTATCAAGCAGCACTTTATAGCTTTCCATTCTTACATCTGCCGGAATGTCATCTGATTTAGTGGCACCAACGAGAGGATTTAAGAATAAGCCGTCGACGATCTCCAATGCTGTCTTTTGAATATATTCATGTGCACGGTGAACAGGGTTCCTCGTTTGGAAACCGACAACCGTTTCCCATCCTTTTTCAGCGAAAGCCTTCCTTGTCTCGACTGGGTCCAAATAATGAGCTTGAAATAGCGGACGCTCTATTCTCTTGATCAACTTTATTTCCCCGCCGACATATACATCCCCGCGGTTATATAAATTTTTCACTCCAGGATGCTTCTCATCATCTGTTTGATATACCAATGTCGCTTCCAATTGCTTATCTGGAGTGTAAATATCGGAAACGGAGAGAACCCCGTATGTTTCACCTTCATGGGTTAATGTTACTTCTTCACCTATAGTGAGGCTTTCTGCAGTATCTTCGGTCAAAGGCAGCGTAATCGGGATGCTCCATACATGTCCGCTGCTAAGCCTCATATCCTTTACCACTGTATCATAGTCACTTTTTGTAAAGAATCCTTTAATCGGGCTGTAGGCACCAGTGCCTATCAATTCAAGATCGCTTAAAGCAATTTCATCGATTTCGATTGACTTCGTTATTTTACTAAAATCATATTTTGGTTCCCAAAGATCGATTAATGTTCCTCCGTGCGGTATACTGATTGTCATGCTAATTTCCCCCTATGGTTTCTATTTATTTAAGATAAATGCAATCCGCATTCCGTTTTTTGAGCTCCTTGCCAACGGCCTGACCGTAAATCATCTGCATTGAAGGCAGGTGCAGTACACGTTTTACATCCAATGCTCGGATATCCATTATCATGCAGGACATTATATGGAAGTCCATTTTTGTGGGCATAGCGCCAAACATCTTTCCATGTCCAATGTATGAGTGGGCATATTTTAACTGATTTGAACTTATTATCCTTATTGATATACTCGGTCTTAGCCCTTGTTTCGGATTGCTCCCTCCGCAGTCCCGAAAGCCAGGCTGTTGCTGTTGAAAGCACATCAGTAAGCGGAATGATTTTACGGATGTTACAGCACTTATTGGAATCTCTAAGCCATAGTTCATCGCCATATTCCGCCGCTTGTTCCTCAAGCGTCAAGTCAGGTTTCTTCATTTCGATCAAAAGCTTCGGATATCGCTTCTTCACTTCCTCGATCAATTGGTAAGTTTCCTCAAAATGGACATCTGTATCAAGAAAAACTATTTTTGCCGAAGGATTGACCTTCGCCAATAAATCCGTAAGCACGATGCCTTCAATACCAAAACTGCAAGCATAAATCAGTTTGTCTCCGTAATGGTCATTCGCCCATTGCAGAACTTCCAAAGCACCTTTTGTCTCACTGCCTTCAGGAAATACAGGGAAGTCCCCTGTATTGAAATTTTCATAGTTTATTAATGCAGCCAACTTTGTAGCCCCCTCTAAAAACTTGCTGTATCAGGTTAGAGTAACTGTTGATCAATTCCCGTTGTAATATTCCCCGGGTTATTTGAATCTAGGAAAAAGAGACGAATCTAACCAATACTCTCTTTATATCAGTTAAACCCGCCTCTAGTTTTTCTAGTCAGCAGATACCTTATTTAATTCTTAGTTTTTCATTTCTTTCCATTTGAATGATTTTACCATCCTGGACAATAAGTGTAATGGATCCATATTTCATTGAAGTAAGCATTTCTTGAAGTCGTTCAAAAATTTCTTCAAGCTGATTCTCTTTATCCAAACCAGTTCCTCCTTTAAGAAAATCCGCGAATATTTTATTTTAAATTTCTTAGATTTATATAATTCCATACAACCTTACATTGTTATGGTCTGCCTAAAATTTTCACAAAAAACAAAAATCTTTCCATGATGGAAAGATCGCAAGGTAAATATCTTTACCTTATCTTCCAAAATGATCAACATTTTGTTGGAGGTAGCACCTTGCATCCATCATGCAGGTTGCTGGACTTCAAAGGGCCAATTCCCTCCGTCGCTCTGGATAAGTTTTATTATTTTAAATATTAACATATATTTAATCCTTGTCAATGGAGTTTTCTTATAAAATAACTTGGTTTAATATTATGGATGAACTGTTATTTTTATACACTCTATTCAATTTATGATTTTATGTTCATATAAATACGAAAATAGACTCGTCTTTTTAGATAAAGTCTCCAAAAAAATGAGTCTATTTTCATTAATAAGCCTATTATTGACTCGTGTTATTCTAAAAAAAATTTCTAGGGTTCAGTCTTTTTATAGAAGGAATTAATTTATTTAAGTCATTAATTTCTTAACTGTATCGCTTCTACAAATTCTTGAACCTGACTCTGGACGCGATCAATTAAATGCAAATCATTGATCGGGTTTTCTGGATTCTGTTTATCTATTTCCTTATCAACAAAATAAATCCCCTGCAGCGGCTCGCCTTTTAATATTGAAATTAATGGTTTAAGCGCATAGTCAATCGCCAATAGATGCCTGTTACTTCCACCAATCATGATTGGCAGCACCGGCTTACCCTTAAAAGCACCTTCTGGCAGCAAATCAATCAAGGCTTTCAATACACCTGTATAAGAAGCCTTATAAACCGGTGAACCTATAATGACTCCTCTGGCTGCTTGAATTCTCTCTGAAAGCTTTGAGATATCCTCGCTATTATATTTGCCTTGGAATAAATCATCTGCTGTGAAATCCGTAATCGAGAAATAAGCTGTAGTAAATCCTGCATTTTCGACTAATGATTGAATATGTTTTAGTGAAATGTCCGTTCTTGATGGAATAGCCGGACTTCCTGATAAAATCACGATATCGCTCATTTGATACCCTCCAATGTTACATGATTTCCAGATAAAATTTTCTTAAAGCATTTCGTGAAGTATACATTTATCGTAATTGTCTGAAAAATATAAGTCAAATCTTACACTCTGGACATCTACTCTTAATGAAAAAAGAAACGGTCATATTTACGGCTTGATGCTCATGCCCTTAAATATGACCGTTTCATTATGTATGATTTTGTTTCCCATGAATACCATATACCAAAAGTTGAGCAATGCTCTTAATTCGTTCAGAAGTAAAATATGGCTCCTTTTTTTGTTGATGGATCTCATAATGTGTAGATAAAGCCAATGTGAAAGAAATGATCCCTACATTAAATAAAATAATATCAGAGATATATTGTATCTCTCCGCTATCTATTCTCTTCTGTATTTCAATATGCCTGGCATTTGGTTTGAAAATCTGATCTACATATTGCTTTGAAATATCTTGATCGAATTGTGTTTCCCTAAATAATATCGAAAACTGTTCTTTATTTTCAAGAATTTTTTTTATCATGGTGGCAACATGATTCTCCACTAGATCATCCGTGGATAGATGGCTAGCCCCATCTTCGGATTCCTCTTTTTCATTAGGGGTAATTGTAGCCAAAAGCAAATCTTTTTTGCTGTCAAAGTATTTGTAAATAGTAGCTTCGGAAACATTGCATGCAGAGGCAATTTCATTCGTTCTTGTCATGTCAAAACCTTTAGTGGCAAAAAGAGTCCGGGCTACATTTATGATTCGTTCTTTGGTTTGCTGCCCTTTTTTCAAAAATATCAACCTTCTTTTATAAAGATAAGACCGGTTTCACCCATCTATTTCCCATGATATATCGCTGGTATCAATCGGTCAATATTACCTTTGATCTATTAGAATTCAATATTCCCATATATCATAAATAGAAAACATCGTCTGGTTGGGACAATGTTTTCTATTTATGAATATCACTTAAAAGATGCATAGCCATCATCGACCATGACTACACTTCCATTGATCGCATCCGCTTCCTCTAACGATAATAGATAGACGGCATTTGCAATGGCTTCTGGCTTAATCAATTCACCGCGCATTTGACTTGCATTCAATTTATCGATGATTCCCATGTCTTTATAACCTTGTATGATAGGAGTGTCAACCCCGCCCGGCGCAATGCCCACAACGCGTATGCCATAAGCACCCAATTCCAAAGCTGCTGTCTGTGTCATCATTCTTACAGCGCCTTTAGTCGCCTGATAGGCAAAAGTCCCATGTGAAGCTAAGTAGCCAAACACAGAAGCGGTATTTATAATGACTCCCTTGTTACCCAGTTCCTTCATTTTCCGTCCTGCTGCCATGATTCCAAAGGCCACTCCGTGCTGGTTCACTCCAATCGTTTTGTAGTAACCTTCCATATCTTGGTCTAGGATCATACCGCCCGCACCAATGCCGGCATTATTAAACATGATATCGAGCCTTCCGTATGTTTCCACTGCTTTATTGATTAACGATTCAACATCTTCCTGCTTAGAAACATCCGTTTTAACATAAATGGCCACTCCGCCATTAGCTGTTATCTGATCAACGGTTTCCCGACCCATTTCTTCATTAAAATCCGCAACAACGACATTGTCCCCTTTTGCTGCGAATTTCAGGCATGTGGCTCGGCCTATACCGCTTGCTCCCCCTGTAATAATTGCAACTCTTGCTGTCATATACATTCCCCTTTCAAATAAGTAAGTGATCACTTACTTTTTATTATAAAAGTGAAGAATAGTAAATTCAAGCAATATGTATTTTTATAGAGTTTTGAGCTTTCAAAAGTAAAGCTGTCCTATTAATAGGACAGCTTCATTTGTTTAGCAGGTTTTCAATTCGACCTTACTTACGGATGTCTTCACCATTTCAATGAAAAGTTGAAGGAAGCGACCATCACCTGTTAATTCTGGATGAAATGCACTTACGAGGACATGGTCTTGTCTCGCAGCCACTACATTCTCTTCATAAACAGCCAATACTTCTACACCTTCTCCAACTTCATCAGCAAATGGCGCCCGGATGAATACTGCCTTATAAGGGTCTTCCATTCCTTTGATGGATAGGTCAGCCTCGAAACTTTCCCGTTGACGTCCAAATCCGTTCCTTTTCACGGAAATGTCCATTAGTCCGAGATAGGCCTCCTCATCGCCAGTCAATTCATTGGCCGCCAATACCATCCCAGCACAGGTACCGAAAATAGGTTTTTTACCTTCGAAGAAAGTTTTGACCGGTTCCATAAATCCATAACGATCCATTAGCTTCCTCATCGTCGTGCTTTCTCCGCCTGGAATGATCAAGCCATCGATTTCCCGCAACTGTTCCGGTTTTTTTACTATAATCGCTTGTTCGCCGGCATCTTTGATTTGGTTCAAGTGTTCTTCAACCGCTCCCTGTAATCCTAAAACACCGATCGTTATCATATTACCATCCACGTTCCTGCATCCGTTCTGCCGGAGCTAGTTTGGAAATATCAATGCCTTTCATTGCACTGCCCAATTCTTTGGACAACTTGCCAATCAACTCATAATCGGTGAAATATGTAGTCGCTTGAACGATTGCTGATGCGAATTTTTCCGGATTTTCAGATTTAAAAATACCGGACCCAACGAAAACGCCATCTGCTCCCAATTCCATCATCAATGCTGCATCTGCTGGAGTAGCAATTCCGCCAGCTGCAAAGTTAACTACAGGCAATTTACCTGTGCGTTTGATTTCTCTTAGAATTTCAAATGGGGCTCCAATATTTTTTGCCTCTGTCATTAATTCATCATCACTCATGATGCTCACTTTACGAATTTGTGACTGTACCTTTCTCATATGACGCACAGCTTCCACAATATTACCCGTACCTGGTTCTCCTTTTGTACGAAGCATTGATGCTCCTTCACCAATACGGCGTGCAGCTTCGCCTAAATCACGGCAGCCACAAACGAAAGGTACTGTGAAATCACTTTTTAGAATGTGGTATTCTTCATCAGCAGGAGTCAGCACTTCACTTTCATCGATATAATCGACTCCCATGGATTCAAGGACCCTTGATTCAACAATGTGACCGATCCTTGCTTTAGCCATGACCGGGATGGACACTGCATTCATTACTTCCTCGACAATTCGCGGATCTGCCATTCTAGCTACTCCTCCAGCCGCACGGATGTCGGAAGGAACCCTTTCCAATGCCATGACAGCGACAGCACCTGATGCTTCTGCGATTTTTGCTTGTTCTGCGTTAATGACGTCCATAATTACGCCACCCTTTTGCATTTGTGCCATTCCTCTTTTTACTGTGTCAGTACCTAATAATTTTTCCATTTCTCTTCCCCCTAATATTTGCATTTTTTAGATTTGTTAGATTTAGTATAAAAAATAGTTGACCGCATTGAAAGTGTCAGTTTTAATAAATTTAATGGTGTCAGCAATAAATTTCTCTAAAAGGTGGAAACAAAATGAATATGCTTTCTTGTGATTTAAATCGGTTAAGTGAAGTACCTTTGTATGAACAATTATATTCACATATTAAAAAAGAAATCATAGATGGCCGTCTTCTTTTCGGCACGAAGCTCCCTTCCAAACGGAAATTGGCAGAGTTCCTTCAAATAAGTCAAAATACTGTCGAGACTGCATATGAACAATTGACTGCTGAGGGATACGTAGAAGTCATACCAAGAAAAGGGTACTATATTCAAACATTCGAGGATTTGGAATATACACAAACTAGCCAAGTATCCTTGGAAAAAAGCAATCATAAAGAAGGGGAATTGCTGTATCATTTTCATCCCAGCCAAATTGACACGGAACACTTCCCATTTGAAAAATGGAGAAAATACATGAAAAGCAAAATCGATGAATCGCATCAAGATCTTCTTTTACTAGGGGATAATCAAGGGGAATATGAATTACGATGTGAAATCGCCCATTATTTGTATCATGCACGTGGTGTACAATGCGTTCCCGAACAGATCATCATTGGTGCAGGAATGGAAATCTTATTGCAGCAGCTTGTCCTTCTTTTCGATAAAAATGCGATCTATGGTGTTGAAGATCCTGGATACCACTTGATTCACCGGATTTTACGCAGCTACCCAAATGAAGTCCATCCACTGCAAATTGATGAAGAAGGCGTAAAGGTGAACCAAATTGAAGATTCAAAGATCGACGTCGTGTATGTCACACCCTCACATCACTTCCCCAATGGGACGATCCTATCCGTTAACAGACGGACGCGATTGTTGAACTGGGCTCAAGGTGCAGCAAACCGCTATATTATCGAAGACGATTATGATAGTGAATTTCGTTATAGTGGAAAAACAATTCCTTCCTTACAAAGTATGGATGCTGGTGATAAGGTGATTTATTTAGGGTCATTTTCCAAATCATTGATGCCATCAATTCGGATCAGTTATATGGTTCTTCCCGCTCCATTGTTACAAATGCATCAACAGGAATTGTCTTTTTACCATTCAACCGTTTCTCGGATTGATCAACATGTGTTGACACAGTTCATGAAGGAAGGGGATTTCGAAAAGCATTTGAATCGCATGCGGAAAGTTTACCGTCGCAAGTTGGATAAAGTGATCGATCTGTTTAAACCCCATCAACAAATAAAGATCATTGGTGAACGGTCAGGATTGCATATCGTCCTCATCGTTAAGAACGGCATGGATGAACAGACACTTATTCAAAAGGCAAAGGAAAATCAAATTAAAATTTATGGACTATCGACATATTCAATCGAAAAAATTGAGGAACACTCTCCTAAAATCATATTGGGCTTTGCAGGGATCCCTGAATCCGAATTGGAAAAAGCTATTCACCTTTTATTGAACTCATGGGGTTTATAAAGAAAAAGAAGTTCACTGTCGTGAACTTCTTTAGTTTGAGTGAAATGAAGAAATTTGCGTCACTCCCACTGAATGTCTGGGTCCAAGGCCCCGTTTGATGCTTGCAGTGAGGAGTTTTTGGCTTGACTTCGACCGAAAGGGAACGGAATCATAATGTGTACCGCAACATGTATGTTCCGGAATCCGAATAATGCGTTGACGGTCAAAAAATTCCTGAATGGTCGAATAAATCACGTTTTAGGACGACAGACTGCTTCGGCTGAAGATAACTGAGACGGTTTTTTTAATTAAAATCTGCAGGCAAACTCGCTTTCCTTCGAGTTTGCCTGCAGTCTGAGAATTTCACTCTTGTGGGATTTTTTTAGCTTTTAGATAAATACTGTTCCATCATATCCTTCGGTACCATGCTCCCGCCGGTCGCCCAGATGATATGTGTGGACCGGTTCATTTTATCCAGAAGTTTTTGATCCATAAGGTATTCCCTTCCTCCAGGAGCTGACAAAAGTTGTATCGGACCAAATGCTCCTGCTAGGGCAGATGGCTCTAAATAATGACCTTCCGTCTCTGCCATTTCCCTGAGCAGTTCGAATAACCTTCTATCCTCTATGGTATAGCTGCCGCTTAACATGGTCGTCATCATACTGGAAACCAATGCTGAAGGCCTTCCGACGGCAAGACCGTCCGCTTCCGTCTTATTATCGATACCAAAGTCCTTCACCGAGACTTTGTCATGAAGTCCTGTCATCAATCCGAGCGTCATGCATGGTGAATGTGTCGGCTCTGCAAAAAAACAATGTACATCATCTTCAAAGGCTAACTTGAGCCCATATGTTATGCCGCCGGGCCCGCCGCCGACTCCGCATGGTAAGTACACAAACAAAGGGTGATCTTCGTCTACTGTAATGGACATATCTTTCAGTTGTTTCTTCAGGCGAGTTGCAGCCGTTGCATATCCCAGCAGCAAATCCACCGAATTTTCATCATCAATAAAATGGCAATTTGGATCAAATGATGCTTCTTTACGGCCTTCTTCTACAGCTTTACTATAATCATCATCATATTCCTTTACAACGACACCAAGACTTGTTAATTTATCCTTTTTCCACTGCTTGGCATCTGCAGACATATGGACCGTTACTTTAAATCCCAGCTTAGCGCTTATTATTCCAATACTCATTCCTAAATTGCCGGTTGAACCGACAGCAATCGAATATTTTGAAAAAAGCTCCTTATATTCATCATTCGCAAGTACTCCATAATTATCAGTCCGCTTTAAACCACCATGCTTCATTGCTATTTCCTCAGCACGTTTTAAGACCTCATAAATACCTCCGCGTGCCTTGATGGAACCAGATATAGGTAAATGACTGTCACATTTCAGCAAAAGTTTCCCAGCCATTTTAGTTCCATAGGATTTTTCCAAGTTTTTTTGCATAAATGGAATCTCGACTAGTGGTGATTCAATGATCCCCTTCATTGGTTCGGTTTCTGGAAATGCTTTAATTATATAATTGGCGAATCTATTTAATCTTTCTTCAGCCGATTTAACTTGTTCAGCTTGGACGATTGGATTTTCTTGTTTGTTACCGTAATGCGGATTCGTCCAGAAGACTTCATTCATTTCCATCAAATTAGTAAGTATAGGATCTTGCGCTTTCCATTCGATAATCGATAAACCTGCGATTTTATGCATCTCCACACAGTCCCTCCCGGAAAGTAGTATTCATCATCTACTATATCTCAACAAACTGCAATAAAGATTACAATTTTCACTTTTTTACGAATAATCAGCTTAGAAAGTTAAATCCACTTTTAATTTCCCTCGGACACTATTAATGAACCAAATTTCCTCAGCGTTATTGAGCTCAGCTTTTGAAATGGGTTTTTCCTTGATTTCCTTCTTCCTGATCAATTCTTGACGAAATGTTCCAGCAAGCAGACCTGCTTCCACCGGGGGGGTATAGAGGTCACCATTTATCTTCACCACTACATTTCCATTCGTGAATTCCGTGATGAATCCTTCTTCATTCCAAAGCAGAATATCCTGGAAGTCGGGATTATTCATTTGAAAGCCTTCATATACATCACGATTGGTGGTTTTATGAAATAGAAATGGATTTGCACTTGATATTGGAGCTTCAGCCAATATGGCCGTAAATTCTGGATCAAGGGGCTTGATTGGTTGTCCGGAGACTTCAATTTCACCATTTTCTTGTAGTAATACCCTTACCTTTTGCAACGCCCCGTGGTTTAATTCCGCATACTTTTGGAGCCGATCTCTAAGATGTAATTCAGAGAATCGGTAATCGAAGTACTCAGCGGATTGTTTCATCCGGTCGATATGATCATTCAACAAATAATATTCGCCATCGCTGAGCTTTATCGATTCCAATAGTTTGTAAGCAGGCCTTTCCACAGTCAATAATTTGGCTTTTAAAAAGGCTTCGTCATATTCTTCCGATAACTCGGAATCCCAAGTGATCCCCCCGCCTACCCCATACTCGGCCTTCCCTGTTTCCTTATCGATCACGACCGTACGAATCGGCACATTAAAAACGGCTTCGGATTCAGGAGTGATGAACCCGATCGCACCGCAATAAACTTCACGTGGTGAATTCTCGATATCAGCGATAATCTCCATCGTTTTAATTTTAGGCGCCCCTGTTATCGATCCACAAGGAAAAAGGGCCTTGAATATATCAATGATTGTTGTTCCTGGATTCGTATCGGCTGTAATCGTGGATGTCATTTGCCAAACGGTCGGATATTTTTCAATTGCCTTAAGCTGTGGAACCTCGACACTTCCTGGTTCCGCAATCATTCCCAAATCATTTCTGAGCAGATCCACAATCATGTAATTTTCGGCTTGATTCTTTTCCGAGGCTGCTAACCATTCTGCATTGAGCTGATCCGATTTCAGTGTCGTTCCCCGCTTTACCGTCCCCTTCATTGGCCGTGTAATCAGCTGACCATCTTCCCAACGAAAAAACAACTCGGGTGAAGCCGATAGGATTCGATGTGTACCCACATTCAAATAGGCACTATAGTTCGAGCGTTGAGCTCTCTTCAAACGTTCAAAAAAAGCGAAGTCATCTCCTTCGAACTGGGATTTCAAACGCATCGTATAATTGACTTGATATGTATTGCCTTTCTTGATTTCTGATTTTATTCTTTGAAATCCGGAACGATAGGTATTTGAATCCGTTTCTGATTGCCATTCAGCTAAATTAAATGCCCCGGTCATTTTTTCAGGTATTTCCTCTTCCGGTTTATCAAAAATCCCGAACCATAATAATGGCATTTGGGCTCCATCTTTTACTTTAAAAGATTTTTCAAAAGCAGGTGCCGCTTCATAGGAAACATATCCCGCTGCATAATGCCCCTGTTCGATCGCTTCCTGGACTTTTTGGAATTGGGGAAGGACATCCTCAATTGAATGGGCGGTGATCACTTTTTTCGGGTTCGCAAAATATAGAGGCCTGCTGTCACCTTGTTTATCTGTGAAGTGAAATATTAAGGATAAAGGATCTTCTCGTTTCATTACTCTCTCCTATCTTTGTTTATGAAGTAAATCGGTATGTATTTTACAAAAAAGCTTGCAGACACGGAATCTGCAAGCTCATTCTTTGACACTTATTTCATTCCAGTAACCTCTGCAATGATTTCATAAGAACGAAGGCGTGCATCCTGATCATAAATGGCAGAGTTTATAATCATTTCATCCGCCTGGGTTTCATCTAAAAAGGTCTGCAACTGCTCTTTTACCTCTTCCGGGTTTCCTATAATGGAGGCATTAAGTTGTTTCATGACAATGGCCTTTTCATATTCTGTCCAAAGGCCTTCCATCGTATCAACTGGAGGAGCAAGTTGTCCTGGTGTATTACGGATCAAATTCAAGAATTGCTGTTGATAAGATGTAGCAATCCTTTGTGCTTCTTCCGAAGAATCGGCTGCAAAAACATTGACACCAACCATGACATAAGGTTTATCGAGAACGTCGGATGGTTGGAAATTATTACGGTAACGAGCTAAAGCTGGTTGGGTATTTTCAGGGGAAAAATGGCTTGCAAATGAAAATGGCAATCCCAGCTGAGCTGATAATGCTGCACTGAAGCCGCTTGAACCAAGCAGCCAAATGGGAATGTCCTGTCCTTCCCCAGGGATGGCACGCACACGATTATGTTTAGAATCCGCATCCAAATAACTACGGAGCTGCGCCAATTGTTCAGGAAAATCCTGACCGTTATTACGTACATCACCCCTGAGTGCCATGGCCGTATATTGGTCGCTTCCCGGAGCTCGCCCAAGTCCCAAATCTATTCTACCAGGATACATTGCTTCCAATGTTCCAAATTGTTCTGCAATAACGAGCGGGGCATGATTCGGCAGCATTATGCCGCCAGAACCCACGCGAATGCTTTCCGTTTTTCCTGCCACATAGCCTATAAGCACTGACGTTGCAGAGCTTGCAATCCCAGGCATGCTATGGTGTTCTGCAACCCAGAACCGGTTATAATTCCATTGCTCCACATGCTTGGCTAAATCTACTGTATTTTTAAAAGCTCCCGAAACTGTACCACCCTCAACAATAGAAGCTAGGTCCAGAACGGAAAAAGAAATGTCGCTAAGTTTTTTTGCATGTTGATCAGCATTCATATCTTCATCTTCTTTCTTTCAATTATGATAAATTGGACGCAAAGCCATCATATAGAAAATACACGCAAAATGCACACAAAATGCTCGAGGGGATTAACTGTTAAGGATTTCCCTGGCAATCAATCGAAACGAATTAAGCCGATCCTCCAACTTATGAGTGATGGTTATCAGCATGATTTCATCTGCTTGATATTTCTCCTGAATCTCCAATAGGCGATCTTTAACTTGTGAAGGGGTACCAAAAATCAATTTTTTATGCATGGTTTCCATCTGTGTTTTTTCTTTTTCAGTCCATTCATGATTCCTTACCTCTTCTATACTTGGAACCTGCTTCATTGCCCCATGTCCACTTTGAATCTTCCATAGGGTGTTGCTGAGGGCGATTTCTTTCGCATATTCTTCCGTTTCAGCACAAATGGCCGATACCGTAACAATCGTTTTAGGTGCTTTGAGTAACCCTTTTGTTTGAAAGTGCTCACGGTACTGTTGAAAACTCTGCACGCCATCATTTTCACTCATGAATTCACCAAAGGCGTATGCAGTTCCATTCTCAGCGGCAAGTTTTGCACTTTTTCCGCTTGTTCCCAATATCCATGGTTCAGGTGATACCATTGGGATAGGAGCAGCAGAGACATTTGAAAACGGATGTTCATTCGGAAATTCATCTCTAATAAAATTCAGCAGTTCTTGAACAAGTTCGGGCATTTTGTAAACATTCTGAAGAAAATTATCGGATAAGGCCATCGTGGCTTCGGCAGATCCACCAGGAGCACGTCCCATTCCTATATCAATCCGGCCTGGAAAAAGAGTGGCTAGCATATTATACGTCTCTGCTATTCGGTATGGCTTATAATGTGGAAGCAGCACTGCCCCTGATCCAATCCGGATATTTTTTGTTTGTGCACCAATATAGCTTATCAAAACCTCTGGAACGGAACAGGCCAATCCCGGCAGATCATGATGTTCAGTAAACCAGATTCTGCTATAACCCAGTCTATCTCCTTCTTGCGCTAGTTGAAGTGAAGCCTGCAAAGCTTCTTGTGCTGATTGTCCGGATGCAATTGGGGATTGATCCAAAATGCTCAATTTCATTTTGTTACCTCCTTTCTTGGCTTTCGTAACATAATGGTAAATCATAACTAGTCGAAAGTCGCCTGAAACGCTTGCTTTGTTATTTTAGTTTGCAGCCTTTAGCAAAAAATATAAGGAGATGAATCCAAATTGGGGAGTATAAGTAAATAATATATTCTAACGAGGTGTTTGTTTTAATATATCAATGACGTAAGGGACTGAAGTAATCGTCGCTTATTCTATCGAGGTCTTTTTAAGGATATATGTTAAAAAGAAAAGCCCTTTTTAAGGGCTTTTCAGGAGCTATTCACTTTTTTTGAATTGAGATAGTAATTCATCCGCCATTATTTGTGAATCCAAACGAGCCGCTATAAATGGGGGATGAACCCGATTATTGGACTCTACGGGCAATCCTAGCCAGATAACTCGATTATCAAAGATGATAAAGGAAAAGGAAATAGGTGAACAAATAAAATGATCCGGGATGATATCAGGGTTTCTTTTTGCTGATATGATCGTCAATTTCACTGCTGGATTCCGTTTTATTAAATATTGCTGCCATTCTTCCGACAAACTGTTCAAATCCGGTACAGCGATAACGATCCCATGTTTTGTTGATTCAATATCTTCCTGAAAATCCCCCAATTTACGGGCATGCATCCATCGCAATTTCGGGTGCTGGTGGTTAACCCAATTTCCAATGTCTTTCTTTGATACAATCTGATCATTTTGAATTTGATGATCGACAAGCTGACGAAGTGTTTTACTGCGATAAACGTGTTTGTTAACAAACGAAGTGTCACATACATGTACGAACTTACCCTTAGTCCTTGTTATGGCCACGTTAATCAGCCTTTCACTTTCTCTCCCTGTCAATAACATTCCAGCCCTGTTTTGCGGATAACTATCAACAGTGTCAAAGATCATCATTTCACGTTCACTTCCCTGGAAACGATGTACAGTTGCAGCGATGATATCCGCCGTTTGCCGTTCTTTTTCATATAAGTCATCCAATAGTTTTTCCATCAATTCTGCCTGAGCCCGATATGGTGCGACATAACCAATTGACCTTGACCCGCCCACATAAGCTTCATGAATCAGCTGAAAAGATAAAAGCAATTGCCATAAATTCATTCTTGAGTGGGAGGTCCGTTCAGTGATGCAATATTCCCCTGCAAAACTAGTATCGAGAAGTGCCGCTGCCCTATTGGCAAACGGTTCCGCCAGCATTATGCCCTCCCTGCTAGTCGCAACACTTTTATGATCGCCAACAAAATTGTTATAGACGACACGATTAGTGAATGCTGAAATTTCCGGATGCATGCGGCGCTGTTCCTTTAATAGGAATAAATGGGGATGGAGTTCTCCTTCTTCAACAGACTGGGCGACACCGGCCCGATGAAATATGTCTTCCTTCAGCCATAGTTTCACGAGGGAATCACGAGCCGAAGCAATGGGTGGCAATTGTTTGAAATCACCACAAACGATAATATGCTTGGCTAACGCTGCAGCAAAAGCCACTTGAGGTACGTAAGCCATACTCGCTTCGTCCAAGATGACCAGATCATACTCCTTTTGATAAACCGTTTCGTCATTTGCTGCTTTAGCTAAGGTCGTCCCGATGACTTTTGCTTCTTTTACGAATTGAATCTCTTTTTGGCGGATTTTCTCCAAGACTTTGGCCAGCTTTTTCTCTATCTCAATTAATTGATCTGTATCCCTTTTACTGAAGGACCCTGCCAAGTCATATTTTAATAGACGTTTCTCTTCGCCAAGCTCTTCTTTTTCTTTAATTAATGTCGGTTCATGTTTACCTAATAATTCCCCCGTAACAATATCATCATGGATAGCTAGTGATTCACCGATTTGAGATCCATAGCGAAGCACATCGCCTTCTTTGAAACGATCCTTCTTTTTAATGAATGATGAAATTTCAGCCATCAAAACATCGACTGCCTGGTTGCTATGGGACAAAACCAGAACTTTTTTAGCTTGTAAATAATGATTGGCTACTGTACGAGCCAATGTATAGGTTTTTCCTGTTCCAGGGGGTCCCCAAACAAAAGTGACAGGATTGAACTTCGAGCGGGCATATAATTCTTTCACACTGCTTTGTTTTTCGGTTAAAGGATGTTTTTGCGGCATGGACGGATCCATCAGGCGCTTGATCCGAAGCCTTTTCCTTTTACTTCTCTTGATTTCATCCAAGCGGATGTTCAATTGCTCCAGCAATTCCCAGGGATCATGGTATAAAAAGGCTTCACCGATGATATCGCCTAACGAACGATCAAAAACAATGATTATACTTTTCCCTTCCGATGAGAGGATCCTTCCATCCTGTTTAATCCCTCCCCATTCCAATCGAACGAGGGAACCGACAGGGATTTTTACCGATGAACCTGTTTCAAAATAATAGTTGAAGGAACCTTCACTTGTAAGCAGATGGCCGTTCGAAACCAAGTATTTTGTGCTGCCATATTTTTTCAAATGCAGGATTTCAAGTTGAAGTGCCTGCTGCCATTCTTTTATATAATTTACTGTCGAATTCATTTTTCACTTTCCTCACAAAATATGCCATTGTAGTACAAAGAAACTGGCCCATTGGCTAGGCTCCGATGTTGAAAATAACGCTGTCATCATCACTTTTTTCGCGAATTACCTGTTTCTTTTGCATATAGAATAAGGCCCAATCAAATTGATTGGGCCTTTCCTACGCCAATGTTTTAACTATAGCATTTTTTATAACATCATACCATGGGCTCTTTTGGAAGAAATGGTTTAGATTAGCCTTCTGTCAACTCAGTGAATTGGTCGACGAGATCACTGAAAATCTTCATTGCATTTTCGATTGGATCAGGTTTAGTTAAATCTACGCCTGTTTTCTTAAGAAGCTCCAATGGGAAATCGGAACTCCCGCTTTTCAAGAAGGTCAAATAACTTTCAAGTGTTTTTTTGTCCCCAGAAAGGATCTTATCAGCGATCGTAATGGCTGAAACGTAACCAGTAGCATATTTGTAAACATAAAATGGACGATAAAAGTGTGGGATGCGAGACCAGCCATACTTCACTTCTTCATCGAAAATTATTTCATCTCCATTATATGCACGAAATATCGATTCATAGGCTGTATTAAAAACCTCGGCATTTAGAGGTTCATCATTTTCAGCTTTTTCATGTACAATCTTTTCGAACTCCGCAAACATCACTTGTGTGAAGAATGTTCCTTTAAAACTATCTATGAAATGGTTAAGTAAATGTTTTTTCTTCTGAACGTCTTTTGTTGTCTTAATTAAATGGCGAATCAAAAGGATTTCATTCACAGTGGAAGCAACTTCAGCGACAAAAATGGAATATCCAGCACTTATTTGCGGTTGGTATTTTGAGCTATAGTATGAATGCATGCCATGTCCGGATTCATGTGCAAGTGTAAATACGCTGTCTAAATCATCACGGTGATTTAATAAGATGAAAGGGTGAACACCATAAAGTCCTAAATTGTAAGCACCTGAACGTTTTCCAGGTGTTTCCCTGACGTCGATATATCTGTTTTCCTTAAAGGTTTTAAGGATCGTTATATACTCTTCGCCAAGAGGTTTCAGTGCCTCCAACATTAAGGAAAAACCATCATCGTAAGAAATCTCCTCTTTAGCCCCTTCGACTAATGGTACACTTAAATCATAAGCACGCAATTCTTCTACACCCAGCAATTTTTTTCTTAAATGAATGTATTTATGCATGGGGCCAATATTTTGCTTAGTAGACATAATCAAATTATCATATACCTCTTTTGGAACTTGATCTCCAAATAAGGATTTTTCCAAGGCAGATGGATAATTTCTTAGTTTTGAAAGATTCACATTATTTTTGATTGCCGTGGAAAGTGTGGAAGCGATTGTATTCTTCAATTGTACATATGGCTGATAATATGCGAAATAGGCCTCTTTTCTTTTATCGCGATCATCATCTTCAATCAATTTGGAATACATTCCTCGCGTCAGCTCTACCCTCTCGCCGTCTTCATTCGTAACTTCCCCAAACTTTATATCAGCATTGTTGATCATCCCGAACGTTTTTTGTGGAGCTGAAAAGGCTTCGCCTATTTGGGAAAGCACCTCTTCCTGTTCTTTCGTTAATACATGGGCTTTATAGCGGAAGGAATCCAGTAGATCCTCCTCAAAATATTTCAAACCCTCGATTTCATTTATGTACCCTTTTAATGTGTGTTCTTCCAGGCTCAAAAGAAACGGCATGAAAAATGCAGAAGCATTGCTTATTTTCTGCCCTAACTTACCAGCTCGATCCAGCAATGCTTGTGATGAGGTTACCCGCGTATCCAGATCCGCTTGCAGCATGGCAAATACATATAGCTTATTATAAATGTACCCAAGTTCCTCACTTAATCGTAAATACTCGAACAAATCTTGAGCTGACTTAATATGCCCATCGTAAGTTTTTAACTTTTCTGTCATCTTCAGGACTTCTTGATAATCTTTATCCCAATTACCCTGATCTTCGTAAATATCCTTTAAATTCCATGTTTCTTCTATTTTTATTTCGTCGCGTGATTTAAACGTTTGCATATCGTCTGCACTTCCTTTCATGCTTATAGCTTACCCTTTATTATAATCGACTTTCAGAAAAATCTGCATAGAAAAACCAGTATGCTAAAAATACATACTGGTTTTCCTTTTTAAAATTAGAATTTTGCTGCAGTTTCAGCAACTTTCGCCAATCCTTCTGCAACGATATCCTGTGAGCGATCTGGGTACTGATTATGTCCCTCGATTACGACTGTTTCCGGGTTTTTTATGCCCCATAAGTTTAAATTCATCGTTACATATTTCTCTGCCATTTCGCCAGCATCCATACCAGGCAATGCATAATCGGATCCACGCGCATTAAGTAAAGCCACTTTTTTACCTCCAGCTAAGCCGACAGGGCCTTCAGCTGTATATTTGAATGTTGTTCCCGCTTGGGCAAGGTAAGAAATATAAGTTACCAATGGTGCCGGAACCGTTGCGTTCCAGAGCGGGAAGGCAAATACCACTTTATCCGCAGCAAGGAATTGATTCAAGTATTGTTGCACGATATCGGCAATCTTCACTTCTTCTTCAGTCAATTCCATGCCTTGGTTGCGTTTATATAGGGCAGTGATTGCAGTGTTTCCGTAGTAAGGCAAGTTCAGTTTAAATAAATCCAATTCAGTTATTTCATCGTTACTATTTGCTTCCTTATATGCGTTCAAAAACGTTTCATACATTTTGACACTAATAGCTTGATCCGCTGGGCGGTCATTTGATTTAACAAACAATACTTTAGACATCTTTGTTCCCCCAATTGTTAATTTTGTATGTTTTTATAAAAATAGCATTTAATCCATATATCTCGAATTAACTGCAATTGGTACTTTCACATTATAAAACCGAAAATCCAATAAGGCAAGGATTATGTTTTTTAATTTTCAGCGCCTGGATTTTTTATCTCCGCCGCTTCCTAAGTAAGAAGCGAAAAAACCGCGAGCGATTTGCTCACGGTTAAGTTAACTCTTTATGATGGAAGGGACACTTACCTTTTATCGGTTCTATATCATCCCCTATGAAAAATTGTTTCCATTCATTATGATTTACATCGCCAAAGTGACTGATATCAGGATGTTTCGGAAGATTATCCCATTTCTCCACTCGTTCCCGGACCTTTTCACGCGACATGATTCCGCCTTTTTCCGTTCCTTCCAAGCCTTCAAAGATCATCCGGGGTTGGAATCCAAGGACAAGGCTATTTCCTAAATCGCGAGTTTTACGCTGTTTATAAGCAGGTGCATTACCAAAGACAAAGATTGGTTCCCCTGCAAAATGATAGTCCCATAAATAATGATCGGGATCTTTCGGCTTTTCAATTGGCCAAGGTTTTTCATCCGCTTTATGTAGGTATTGCAGGATATCCCAAAACCTTTTACGGTAAAATTCTATATCACCCTCAATTGATTCAGGCTCCATAAAGACGAAAAGGCCGTGCCTTATATATGGTGGTTCCTGAAATAAATCAAGAAAGCTTTCCACTGCTTTTGGTAGATTGGACCAATCTTTCTGTGTGATATAAGCATAACGGAGTTCCCCTTTATTTTCAGCTTTCATACCAAAATAACAAGGAAAGGTTTTATCGGTCACTGTATCATGGAATGTTTGATATTCCTTGATTAGCCATTGCGGCACTCGATCGGGATTTGTCATATCTTCTTTTGTTAACAAACTTGAATTAGCAGTCAGCATCATTTTTCTCCTTAAATCGTTTTATTATATGTTACCCGCTTTAAATAAACTAAAACTTCTTCTTAGAATGGCAAATCAATTCAATCAGGTTCATCCTATATAATCGCTGGATTCCAATAAAAAAAACATTCGATCTGCAGGTTAATCATTTTCTTTACATTAGGATAACCTAAGAAAAAAATAGGAGGAGTGTTGCTAAATGGCAAGGAGAAGGAAAATTTTAGTATCTGAAGCACGAAAAGGTCTTGATGATTTAAAAGCCAAAGTCGCTGGTACAACGAATCCCGAAGAGGCAAAGTTTGAAGTAGCGAAAGAAATTGGCGTACCGCTTAAAAAAGACTATAACGGTGAACTGACATCCAAGCAAAATGGAAAAATAGGCGGAAAGTTAGGCGGAGGCATGGTGAAGGAACTTATAAAGATGGCACAGGAAAACTTAGGAAAAAAGCATTAAATAGAGTAATGTTTGAATGAAAAATTATGGAATTAAACAGGTTAGAACGCAAAAAAAGCCAACCTTTACAGGCTGGCTTTTTTAGTGTCAATTAATTCTAACGGGTGAAACTCTTGAAACAACTGACATTATTAATTCCTCTGACATCGGGTAATTAGCGGCAGCTGGATCCGTCACGACTGCTTTCAGAATTCTTTCCATATCCGACTGGTTAATTCCATAGGCGCTGAAGTCGGAGGGCAGCCCAAGATCAGATAGAAATACACGGAGCTTTTCTACCACTTTCGCTAAGATCCCTTTTGAATCTTCATCCTGTATTTTTACACTAAAGGCTTCGGCTAACAAATGAACCTTTGGAAGATATAAATCGGGGGTTGATTCCATGACGACCGGTAGTAATACGGCATTGGCCAATCCATGCGGAATACGGAATAACGCCCCGTATGCGTGGGCAAAGTTATGAACCGGAATCGCATTCAATGCACTGCAAAATGCAGTGATTCCCATCATGCTTCCATGCAGCATTTCCATTCTAGCCTCAATATTCGTTCCGTCCTTTACTGCCCTCGGTAAATTTCTTTCAATAACTCGAATGGCCTGATATGCATATGCATCGGTTATTGATGTCGCTGCAGGTGAAATGATCGCTTCAATTGCATGTGTCAATGCATCGGCACCAGTATACGCCGTAATGTCAGATGGCAGTCCGACTGTTAAATCGGGATCTAGAATGGCAACATCCGAACTTAAAAAAACATTGTATATATTCATTTTGACTTTTTTATGTTCATTATATATGACTGCGATCGGGGATACTTCGGAACCGGTTCCTGCTGTTGTGGCTACGGAAATATGCGGGATATTCATGGATTGTGCTTTTGGAAAACCCTCATACAGAAAACCGCTTGGTATTGAATCATTTATATCCGTAATTCCTTTATATAATCCGTATTTCAATGCTTTTGCGGTATCGATGACACTCCCTCCGCCAATGGCAAGTATGGCATCGGCATGAACTTCGCGTGCATATTTCAATGCTTCGTTTACACATTTACTCGCTGCGTCTTGTGTAACACCCAGAAACTGTCCAACTATTTCAGCTTTGGCACCTAATTTCTGCTGTTCAAAAGTTTCGGCAACTTGTTGAACGACGCCTGCATTCTCCAAGCCCACATCACTCACGAGTAAAATCCTTTTTGCCCCCAGACCATTGAATAGGCCCGGAATGAGTGAACGAGTGTTAGTGCCACTGTAAACAGAAGACCTTAACCAAAAATTCGAATGAGCATTTACCTTCATAAAGTTTCACCCCAGATTTAATAGTCTATATTCGCAGTTAAGGATAGTTCACATTGCTTACATTTCCTGATGGCCATTCATTATTAAATATAAACCTACCAGTATGCTTGTATCTTATTTCGGCATTACAAAACCCCATATTCCTTTTCGTTACTTTGATAGATCTCTTCAATCCCCTTCCCTTTTGCCCTGGATAATATCTCCATCCGCACTGATAATTGTTTCAGTGTAAAATTCAATACAGCTTGTTGGTCATTACCAAAAGGATTTCCTAACCGATCATATCCCTCTGTATTTAAAGTGATGGCCAGTGGTGAAAGTTCCTCCATCCTCTTTTCAACCTGTTTAAAGATATGTGGATGTTCACTGATGATTCGCTGCAGCAGGAAAGTCCCATATGCAATATGGCGTGATTCATCCTTCTTCAAAAGACCTACACCTTTTAATAAACCAGGCATCATTTTATTAGCTTCGAGAGTCTGATAGAACCCGAAATATCCAGTTTCTGCAAGGACGCCTTCGGTAAACATATTATAAACAGTGGCTGCTTCTGCCAAAGCTTCTGGGGATTGATCCGTTAAAAGCTTCTCCATCGTTTCAGGCAATATTTCATAAAAAATCGATTTATAAGTGTCTGAGTGATAAACCGTCAAATCACCCGTTTCACCAATTTGATCTAATGTATAACGAAAGAACTCCATATGCTTCGCTTCCTCGAACAGAAATGTCGTTAAGTACATTTCTTCTTCGATCCGGCCTTCTTTGGCTATCGTCATTATGAGCGGCAGCAAATCCAAAGTCACGGCTTCTTCCCCGCCTTGAAAAAGGGAAATGATCCGTAATAACACTTCCCTTTCAATATCAGTAAATGACTTCCAATCTTCTTTATCCTGGCTGAAATCAATATCTCGAGGATTCCATATACCGAATTTCTTTGCCTTTTGGTAAAGTTTAAATGGTAGGGTATCTTCTCTAAAACTTCTGCTGGTGGTCGTTAAACTCTTTCTTTTCATGGTAATGCCTCCTTGAAATTATGAACTTTGAACTTTTTGAATCTCTAAGGATTTTTTTAATTTGTAAGAGTTTTCATTATATTGTAAGATATTAGTAGCATTTATCCTAGTACTGAAAATGTAGGGAGGAATAAAGTCGAATGCTTGAGGAAACTCTGATGAATCATGTTAAAAAGATTTCCCAACAAAAAGATATGGCAAATAAATCACAAATGATCGTGAAAGGCTGTGTGGATTTTTTTTCATTTCAACGAGCATCTTTATTCAGTTACTCATGTTTAACAGGAATGGGTGAAGGAATATGTGCATGTACAAGTGAAGATACCTTTTCATTACATAATGTTAGAGAAAATATTCATGATATATACCCCATCCACCAAGCAGTCATCCATAACAAACCCATATACTTAACCATCCAACATGCGAAATCCTCCATCCCTGCAAAATACGTTAAAAGATTTTCCATCTCTTCATTGGCTATCATTCCGATAATTGTGAATGACTTTGCCATCGGTTTAGTGTTGGTTGACCCAATTCACGCCAACGAACCAGTTACCAAAAATGATTTAATGAAACTTTCCCATTATTTGAAACTGGCTGTCAGTTCAACATTTGATTCCGCCCCTCCTACTTACCTTCTAAGCAAGCGTGAAGTGGAGGTCCTTCAATATTTAGCCAATGGGATGGGATTAAAGCAAATGGCACATGAAATGAGCGTTAGTGAATTTACTGTCAGAGATCATATTTCTTCTGCTATCAGGAAATTGGGAGTGAATCACCGGACCGAGGCCGTCGCTGTTGCCATAAGGCACAAAATGATTATGTGAAAACAAAAAAAACCTTCAAAGAAGGTTTTTTTTGTTTAAGTCATAGAGTCACTTTTTCTTCAACTTTCGTAGTCCAGTTCAACTCATCTGCAACTTTGCCTGTTTGGACACCTGTCAGTGTATCATAAAGCTTTCTGGAAAGTACGCCAGTTTCCCCGCTTTGAACAATCATTTTTTCACCATTCCACAAAAATTCACCAATTGGTGATATTACTGCGGCTGTACCCGTTCCAAAGGCTTCTTCCAATTGACCTAATTTATGGGCTTCATGAACTTCCTCCATCGAGATGCGTCTTTCCGACACGGGAAGACCCCAATGTTTCAGCAATTCAATAATGGAATCACGAGTAATACCAGGAAGGATACTTCCATTTAAAGCTGGAGTGATGATTTCACCATTAATTTTAAAGAAAACATTCATGCTTCCAACTTCTTCGATATACTTTTTCTCCACTCCGTCCAACCATAGAACTTGGGCATAACCCATCTTTTCGGATACTTCCTGGGCTTTTAGGCTTGATGCATAATTACCGCCCGTTTTGGCTTCACCTGTACCTCCATTAACTGCACGTGTGAAAGCTGACTCCACTGCAATTTTAACGGGATGAATACCTTCTTTATAATACGAACCCACTGGTGACATGATGATGATGAACTGATATTTATCCGATGGAGAAACTCCCAGATAAGGCTCAGTAGCTATAATGAATGGCCTGATATATAATGATGTCCCTTCTGCCTGGGGAATCCAGTCCTTATCAACGCTAATTAAAGTCTTTAAGGCCTTCAACGCAAAATCAACGTCGATATCCGGTATGCATAATCGGCTATTTGAACTATTTAAGCGTTGGAAATTCTTTTCCGGACGGAATAAGATAATTTCATCCTCTGGTGTTGCATATGCCTTCAATCCTTCAAAAACGGATTGACCATAGTGAAAAATCATAGCTGACGGCTCTAATGAGAGCGGTTGATAAGGAACAATTCTTGGATCATGCCACCCTTGCCCTTGTGTGTAATCCATAATAAACATATGATCGGTAAACTGCTTACCGAACTCAAGCTGTTCCGCTTGTGGTTTTTCTTTCTTTGTTGTACTAAGCGTGATTTGCATGTCATGTTCCTTCATTACCAAAACCCCTTGTTGATTAAATTTACAAGATTTCACTTCCATAAAATCTATCTTTAATTAGTTTACTCCTATCAGGAATCATAGTTCAAGCCTTTAAGACTAAATTTTCGGAATTTTTTAAAATAAACGGGATTTTTTTGATATCCAGACTATGATTCCTGAAAAAAGAATCAATTATTCCTGAAACTTCTCAAAAAATATCAATTCCATCGTTTGCTAAGTTATCTTGAAATCCTGAATATAAGGTTAATTTTAACAAAGTGATTACAATAAAGCCAATGAGAATAATTCTGATTATTCCATCACGGTACCTTAAGTAGAACTTTTCGTTTCCTTTTTCTAACCCTGGAAGATCGAAAATAAAAAGATGTTCAACAGGTTGGTTATCACAGCTTCTCCATAGCACTTAGAGCTGAAACCCTATATAAGCTTTTATGTATATTCAAAAGACTAGGAAATATAACATTTTATCCTGATTCATTAAATGGTTTTTCTTAGTGCCATCCCCAAATTTAATCCAATGGAATATAGAGGGAATTTTTTCATGAAATTCAATTTAGTAGTTTACTACTAAATAATAATCTTATATACTTATCCCACAAGATAGATAAAACGCATGCAAAACGCTATATTATAGATAAAACGCATGCAACTTTCTTATTTTTGACGAAAAGGGGTAACAACATGACAAAAAACAGATGGTTAATCGCTTTATCTGCCATCGCCATTCACCTTTCCATTGGTGGTGCATATGCATATAGCGTTTACAAAAAACCATTAGTTGAGACTATGGGGTGGTCTGAGACTGAAGTAACATTAGCATTCACAATAATGATGGCGCTTGCAGGAACTTCTGCTGCCTTCTTTGGTAAATTCGTAGAAAAAAATGGACCACGAAAGTCAGCTATGGTCGCTGCGGTATTATTCGGTTTAGGACAAGCCGGTTCCGGTTTAGCAGTAATGGTCGATTCACTTCCGCTCTACCTATTGACTTATGGGGTTTTAAGTGGACTTGGTATGGGGATCGGGTACATTTCACCAGTATCCACTTTAGTCAAATGGTTCCCAGATCGCAGGGGATTGGCAACAGGAATGGCAGTATTAGGTTTCGGTGCCGGAGCTCTCATTACAGCCCCAGTCGCTGCAAGCCTTATGGAATCAGTTGGCATTTATACTACATATTATATTTTAGGCGCAGGCTATTTCATACTGATGTTCTTAGGAGCATCCTATATTGCTCCTCCAAAAGCCAACTGGCTGCCTGAAGGAATGAAGAAAGATATTGAGTCCGGTAAGAAAGAACTAAAGAAAGACCTAAGGCAATTAACTGCAAAAGAAGCGGTTAAAACTAAACACTTCTGGATGTTATGGTCCATGAAATTGATCAACACAAGTGCAGGGATCATGATGATTTCGGTTGCTTCTCCTATGGCTCAAGACGTTGTCGGGCTGTCAGTAGCAGGTGCAGCAACATTAGTCGGTATCATGGGAATCTTTAATGGCGGAGGAAGACTTGGCTGGGCAGCTGCATCTGATTATATTGGCCGACCAAATGTTTTCATCATTTTCTTCATCATTCAAATCGGAGCGTTCCTTTTACTTCCAACGACTACAAATACACTATTGTTCCAAGGACTCATCTTGCTGGTCGTTAGTTGTTATGGAGGAGGATTTTCAAATCTCCCTGCATTTGCCGGGGATTTATTTGGAACTAAGGAAATTGGGGCCATCCACGGTTATCTTTTAACTACATGGTCTCTAGGCGGGGTTTGCGGCCCGATGTTGGTTACTGCAATCAGGGAAAGTACGAATAGTTACATCCCGGTATTCTACGTTTTCGCAGCATTAATTGCGATAGCATTCGCCATCTCCATCTGGTTGCGTCTGGACATCAAAAAAATGCAAAGAGAACAGAAACAAGGCGCAACGAACACATTAAGTAAAATATCCTAATTTAAAACCTTTATAAAAAGGCATTATCAAGTAAACTTCCCTAACCGGAATTTACCTTGATGATGCCTTTTTTAATTGGTTATGGCCGTATCGGTGCTTTTTGAACTATGGCATTCGAATAATATATGGATTAGGTCATCTCAACCAGATTCTTTGCCGGAGCAGTTGTGAGCAGTTCTTATACTTAAACTCAGCAGTCCTGGAAAAGGCAATTAGCGGTACAATCCTAGTAGGCGGACCTTATTATCGACTTAGTTCCGTAAAGACATGTAAACGTCAATGTGGTCGATATATTTTTTAAATATGTCCTTCATTTTACGGTGAGAGTCTTGTTTTGCTTTCCATATATTAACTTCGTTTTTTGCGGCTATAGCTATTGGAATTCCAGAAATATTAAAAAAATACGAACTCCAGCTTTATGAACATGTGTTCAGGTAGTATTCCTTTTATGAATAAAAATTGTAACAGCACAATCTAATTAAAGTTGAATGATAATCGTTCATTCTTATAAAATGTTTTGCACCAAACATTTGAACAAGTTATTTAGTTTAACATTAAGCTAAATCAGGGAATTAAGTAAGAGATGGAATTAGGGGGGGATTGTCTTGTGGATCAATAAACCGTTTTTCAAATATGCTTGCGGGATCATTTTGATCATTTTAATTATTTTTTTACTAGGTAAGATTGACTATGTTCTACTGCCGCTACAAAAAGTCATCGCTTCCATGTTTTTCCCAATTATTGTGGCTGGGCTTTTATACTATATACTACGGCCGGTCGTTAACTTGTTAACTGAATTTATCCCGAGGTCAGCTAGCATCTTCACCGTGTTTTTGATTATATTTAGCATGATTGGGATGGTAAGTTACTTTGGAAGTCCTGTAGTCGTGGACCAATTTCAAAAATTATCTGAAAACCTCCCCAGCAAAGTCAAGGAATTCTCTAAGGAATCTGAAGTCATGATTGAAAAAAATGATTTTGGCATGGTAAATATGGAAGAGTTGAAAGAAAAAGCGGTAACGCATCTGAAAGATTATTCGGAAAAACTCATCGTGAATGTCCATACCATTTTTTCCACGATCACTAGTGTCTTAACGGTATTGGTGATTACACCATTCATTCTATTCTATTTCTTGAAGGATGGAGAAAAATTACGGCCATTTCTATTAAAATATATACCGAACGATGTAGAAACAGAGGGAAACAAGATTTTAAAAGACGTCGATAAAGCACTTTCCACTTATATTATCGGTCAATTCATCATATCAATCGTCATTGGGACCTTGATGTATGTTGGCTACCTTATTATCGGTCTCGACTATGCACTCGTATTAGCCTTATTCGCCATGATTTTTACCGTTGTACCATTCCTTGGTCCACTAATAAGCATCATCCCCGCCCTTCTCATTGCCTTACAGCAAGACATTGGGCTGGCAGTGAAAGTACTCATTGTCCTTGCTGTTGTTCAACAGCTCGAGGGGCACTTGGTTACACCGAATATTATGGGGAAACGGCTTAACATTCACCCACTTACCATTATCTTATTGCTGCTTGCTGCTGGATCAATATACGGATTCACTGGCATTTTAATCGCTATCCCCACTTATTCCGTAGTAAAAACGATAATAGGTAATTTCAGTAAGTTTTACAGGTTACGAAATAGGGTTACATAAACAGGAAAGGTTGTCTACTTACTTAATTAAAAGAGTGCTTAAAAATAAATACAAAAATCACTCTATCATCGTTTCAGACTGTAGACAAACTCTAAAGAAAGGGAATTTGAGGAAAACCTAGTCTTACTATCATGGTTGGGATAGACCATTCCGCCTTTTATAGACAAAATTAAAAAACGTTGATGGTTGTATCAACGTTTTTTAAATAATTTTTTAACACAGCGTTTGAAAAACGCTGTGAAGCTTTTCTTTTTGATGACTTGCTGTACATGATTTTTCTTCTCGATATAAATTTCTTCTTTGTTTATGGCATTATTTTCTGCTAATACTAGACCCAAATCGGAGTTATGATCTTTGTTTAGGACAATTTTGTACGGAATATTATGACTCATTGCCAATTTTATATATTTCCCTAAATATTGATAGTCCATCTGACCATTTAAAAACAAATTTGAACGGGGATACTGCTTCATCAATTGCTCTATCTCCGGATATACATTCGTTTCAAAGACTTGGCTTTTTTTTAGGACGATTACGACCCGCTCCCGTAATGTGCCCAAAAATTCCCTTCGTTCACCAGGCTTGATTTCTTTTGGACCATGGATGCCTTGTTCTAGATAGTCCTCCACGTTTAGGCGTGACAATTCTTTCCCACCTCCACTTTCACTTCAATAATGTATGTAATATGACCAAAAATAGTGCCCATCATTCTTTAAGCATGCATAAAAGTAGAATTTGGTCCAAGTTTGACTTTTCCCATAGTTAATTAGTCTACCCTTTTTTTAAAAAAATGTCACTTTAGCCTCACTTCATGCATAGGATAGTATATGTGTAAATGTAGGTTGCTTAAATGAGGGACGGGGAAAACATGAAAAAATTAATTGTATTTGTATTGATTTTCGCCTTTAGTTTTTTGGGGTTCAGTAATACTTCAGGTGCGGCAGCAAGACAACTGATTATCATCAATAAAACCAATAATCAGCTTGCCTATTACGAAAATGATAAATTGGTGAGGGTATTCATCGTGGCGACAGGTAAGAAAGCTTCCTACACTCCTGAAGGAAAGTTCAAAGTAGTGACAAAGATTGTGAATCGTCCCTATTATAAAGGCAACATTAGAGGTGGAGACCCAAAAAACCCTCTAGGTAAAAGGTGGCTGGGGATCAATGCAAGGAATACACCAGGTAATACGTACGCAATACACGGCAATAATGATCCCACAACCATCGGGAAATATATAAGTGCAGGCTGTATTCGTATGTATAACGATGATGTTCAATGGCTTTACGATAGGGTGAGAATGAACACCGTAGTCTTGATTGCCAGTTCGAATAAATCATTTGCCAACATAGCTGCCACGAATGGATATAAAGTAAGCGGTTCTGTGAGCCTGCCGGTAAATTCAAACGCCACCCTGAAGAAAGGAAGCAGTGGCCCCCAAGTAATCGAACTACAAAAAAGATTAACTAAACTTGGATACAGCACTAAAGGAGTGGATGGGTCATTCGGAAAAAACACCGAAGCGGCTGTGAAGAAATTCCAAAAGTCCAAAAAACTTACTTCTGATGGTATCGTCGGACCAAAAACAAAAAAAGCACTAGGACTTAAATAATTTTCTCACCGATATCCACTGATTAGAGGATATCTTTTTTATGTTTTAACTGTACAACCTATACATTATTACCCATATCGGCTTTAATTTTCCACCATCAGTTATTAACTTTATGTTATAATTTATACATCAACAGCTAATCATAATCGCACTGTCATTACATACAAGGAGGTAATACAAATGTACGATGATATTCTCGTAACAACAATTAAATCAATTTTTGTTATCGGCACCATTTCGATGTTTGTGATTTTAGGATTCGTAAAAGGACGCAAGTATTAACTTTATCCACTTCATTAAAAATTCCTCACTTGCCTGATTACTTGTATTATTTTTATACAGGCAATCAGGTTATTTTCTCTATAAAAAAAGCATATCCTCTTTGGGCATGCTTTTCCTTACCAATTCCAATTATCCGTTTTATCTAAAAGTTGATCGATGTCAAATGTATCAAGATGGAATGGAACTGACTCTTCTGCTATCGCTTCAGTGGCTAACAATAATTGGTCGATATCAATAATGGCCAAAACAGTCCTCTCCCTTTTTTAATGGTCTTTACCCTCATTTTTAATCCATTAAACACTTCGGTCAAAAGAAATTTTATTAGTGGGTATCCTTAAAATTTTACATTTGACATTTATTTAAGATTCAATGAACCTTTTTCAGATCCTTCGGGAGAAAGCGTATGTATCAACTTAACCAGCTTATAAAAGGTCCCGCTGCAGATTGTTACCTCGGGCAGATTATGAAATATTGATTTTTTATTAATATGATAATTGTCTTTCTCAGGCGAATACACAATAATTTTCTTATTTAAAGATAAAGCATATCCAAGCTCATATAGATTACCTTTTCCTGCCGTTAGGAAAATCAGCATGAAATCGGCTTCCTCAATCCCCTTTTTTTCATAATCTCCAATGCCGTCCGTTATTTGGTTTTTCTCATCATTTGTAATTAAATTCAAGTCATTCACACAAGTAAACCCTTTTGAAGTCAATTTCTTGATCAATGATTTAACTTGCTTCAAATTTTTTTCGTCTGATGCTATATAATATTTCACACATACACCTCCAAAATATATAACTATTGATACTTTTTACCTATGTTACCTATACTATACCTATTCGTTATAAAGAACGCAATATCCTTTCTCCAAAAATAAAAAATAATTAAAGGGAAAAATTTTAGCGAAACAAAAAACCATCATTCCTTTTACAGGAAATGATGGTTCTTTATATTTTATGCAGTGGTATCATTATCACCGTCGACTTCACCTTACTATGTACTGGTCTGACATTCCGGGTTACAAATTGTTCATGGAATTTCAGGAAATCCAAAATAAAAACCTTGTCCCTTAACCGGCAAGGTTTTTTTATTTTTCGTATGTGATATTTTCTATTTCAATCCTGAAGGGTGCAGCCTCGCATATATTAATTCCCCGATCCAGATTCACCTTTTCCATTTCGCTAGCATCCGGGATTTTTTTTTTATCGTGAATAAAATGTTCGACCATGGATTCCAACAGTTCTTGAGCACAAGCTAAGGCATCTAACCGATTTTTGCCGCTAACGGAAGAAATAATTCCTTCTCGCCTAAAATCCGGGAAACAAACTTGAACGGAAAAAGAGTCGATAATCAACGGGTGCTTCTCATAATAGAATACGGCTGGGTACTCAAAGATTTGAATGGTCAAAATATCATCCCTTCATACAATATTTAGGTTTTTATAATAATTATAACATGAATTTCCATTTTATATAGGTTTAATTTACTTTTCTTTGTTTGTCAAGTTAATACATTCATTCAATAGGTTGATATGTCCGTATTAACTACGAAATAAAAAAACACCAGGAAAATCAGTATCATGAGAACATTCAAGATTATTCCAATTATGCTGCACACTTTTCCAGCTGTCACTAAACCATTTCCAGATTCACCAGTAAGCTTAATTTCTTGTTTACTCTTCGATGCAAATATTAACCCTAGAATACCTAATATGATGCCGATGAATGGAATAAACAGGGATAATACCCCCATGATCAATGATACAATCGCTTTGCTATTGTTTCTTTTAACTTCCGACATATATCCCACCTTCTTTCTTCCCTTATATATACGGTTATTAAAAGCAAAAGATTCATTTTTTGTTACACATTCATCACTAATATTCCAGTTGATTTCAGAAGCCCCTCCCTTTCAACCAGCGGTCTGCCAAGCTCTTCAATATATTAGGGCTTTCATAAAACAGTTAAAAAACATAAAGGATAACATGGAATTGTGCTTGGTTCGAGGTGATTCCAGCCTACGGTTTTTTCTTAAATTACATTCCAGGTGATTTCAGAAATCCACTCCCTTTCCGACTGTCTGCCAAGCCTCATCAAAGCAAGCGTCTGCGGGGTCTCGGCTAGCCAGTAATTCGGCAGGAGTGTCGCAAATTTCTTTAATCTACTAGCGGTTCCGTCCATTTAATATATAAAAAAATCATGGAGTAAACCAAGTCTTGTTTTATGATTTGGTGTGAGACACTTCCGAACCTCCCAGACAAGTAGAAAACGACTCATTTCTGAGTCGTTTTTTAAGTGCGTTTCAATTCAAGTCTCTGGGCTACCAAAGAAAGGCTATAGTTAACTATGAAATACATGAGCGCCACCAGGATCAAAATCGGTATTAAATACTTTTGACTTTGTCCATATATGATTTGACCATGATGAGTCAGCTCCGGTAAAGAGATGACAACAGCTAAAGAGGTATCCTTTAATAAAGAAATGAATTGGCTGACAATGGGAGGAACCATGCGGCGCAGCGCTTGGGGCAGAATAATATGTATCAATGCCTGTGTATAGCTCAAGCCTGATGAACGGGCAGCTTCCATTTGGCCTTTATCAATGGATTTTAGCCCACTTCGGATGACTTCAGAAAGCATGGCTGATTCGAAAATTGTCAAGGCAACAATGGCTGCTGGTATGATTTCCAGTTTAATCCGTATCTCAGGCAAAGCAAAATACGTAAAAAATATTATTAATAACAGAGGTAAATTACGTACCGTTTCTACAATTAAAGCTAATATTTGTGATAACACCGGCACTTTTGCGTATCTGATTATACCTACAAGCCCGCCAATAATGAAACTTAGAATAATGGATATAAATGCTACCTGGAGCGTTACCCAAAATCCTTCTAATAAAAACTTAAGATTATCTGGTGTATAGGCACCTGCAAAATCCATATCTTATACCTCCCTCAATTACTCTTAGCCAGACGTTTTTCCAAATAACCAACGCCAAAACTTAAAGGAATGGTAAGTATTAAGTAAAACGCTGCAACAAAAATGTACACATCAAACACGACAAATGTCCTTGAAGAAATCAAATCCCCGTGGTACATAAGGTCGAGTCCTGCAACGACGGCTAAAATGGAAGAATTCTTTACTAGATTGATAAATTGGTTCCCTAAAGGAGGAATGACTATTTTAACTGCCTGCGGCAGTATGACGAGTCTCATGGCCTGCCCATATGTCAGACCTGAAGAACGGGCAGCTTCCATTTGACCCTTTGGCACGGAAAGTATGCCTGCCCGAATTGCCTCAGCAATGAAAGATGAAGTGTAAATGGTCAATGCTAATGTCCCTGCGTATAGACCGCTTAGTTTAAGACCGAGAAAGAAAAAAAAGGTAATGATCAATAACGGTATGTTCCGAATGAACTCGACATAGACGGTACCCAGCCAGTTTAACGGCTTTATTGGCGCAATCCGCATGATGGCAATTAGCACACCAAGAATCAAACTCGCTACCAACGCGACCAAACTCGACATGATCGTATTTTTAAAGCCTAATAAATACATATCCAGATTCTCTGTTAAAATGGAGAAATCAAGCACGGCATACAACTCCTTTAACTAGTAAGGATGAGCAAAACGCTCATCCTCACAGACAAATGTTCAAATGTCATTCAAGGCCAGCTGCCCATATACATTTGCTAAAATGTTTAATGTTTAATCCATTTATCATGGATTTCGTCGTACTTGCCTGAATCTTTAAGTGACTTAAGGGCTTTATTCAACTCTTCAACAAATTCAGCATTTCCTTTTTTCACGGCAATTCCATAAGGCTCTTCCGTAAATGTACCACCAACAAGCTCATAACTTGGATCTTCATCTGCCATTCCATAAAGGATGGAATCATCCGTAGTCAGTGCATCCCCTTGTCCGGATTTAAGTGCAGCGAACGCTTCGGAATAGTTTTCAAATTCCAGCACTTGTGCTTCAGGAGCTTTTTCACGGATATTTATGGAAGAAGTAGAGCCCTTGACGGCCAATACCTTTTTCCCTTTTAAACTATCAATACCCTTGATATCGCTGCCCTTTTTGACTAACAGAGATTGTCCGGCGTCGAAGTAGACATCAGTGAAGTCAACTTCTTTTTTACGATCTTCCGTGATTGTCATAGTTGCTACAATTGCGTCGATATCACCATTATTCAATAAGGCCATCCTAGTTTTAGAAGTCACTTCTTTAAATTCAACTTTATTCTCATCACCAAGGATTTCTGCTGCAAGGGCTTTGGCAATATCAATATCAAAGCCTTCTACCTCTCCAGTACTAGGATTCTTCAATCCGAATAGCCTTGTATCATTTTTCACCCCAAAAACGATCTTATCCTTTTCCTTCACTTGTGCGAGAACATCTTCTTCCTTACCTTTACCTCCACCCTCTTCAGCTTTGTCGGAATCATTCCCCCCGCCGCATCCAGCTAATAAAATGACAGCCAGTAATGATAGCAAAGATAATTTTAACCATTTCTTTTTCTTCAACATGAAATTCACCCCTGTTTTTTATTTAATGATTTAATATACGGCTAAGGAATAAACGAGCCCTCTCTTCACGAGGATTGGCGTAAAACTCAGCCGGTGATGCCTCTTCTAAAACCCTGCCTTCGTCCATGAATACGATTCGATCCGCTACTTCACGGGCAAATCCCATTTCGTGCGTAACCACCACCATCGTCATCCCTTCATGGGCAAGTGCTTTCATTACATCCAGTACCTCGCCAATCATTTCCGGATCCAAGGCTGAGGTAGGTTCATCAAAAAGCATGATTTCGGGTCCCATTGCCAAACCTCTGGCAATCGCAACCCGTTGCTGCTGTCCACCTGAAAGCTGGGAAGGAAATGAATTTGCTTTATCTCCAATCCCCACTTTGTCCAGATACTTCAGTGCAATCTTTTTCGCTTCCTCTTCGGATTGCCCCAGAACCTTCCTGGGAGCAAGCATGATATTCTCGAGCACGGTTTTATGGGGATACAAGTGAAAATGCTGGAAAACCATGCCGATATTCCGACGAAGTTTGTTTATGTCCGTTTTTTTATCCGCTACATTTAAACCATTTATTGAAAGGGATCCTTCCGAAATGGTCTCTAGACGATTAATGCATCGAAGCAGGGTACTTTTCCCTGATCCGGACGGCCCGATGACCACTACCACTTCCCCTTTCTTGATTGTAAGATTAATTTCTTTCAATACATGGAAATCGCCATAATACTTATTCACTCGGTCAAAAACTATCATAAATTAGCACCCCGCCCATAATCATTCTTGTAAAACTGAAAATTTACAATTATCAGAATTCTAAAAGCGTAAATATAGCATTCTCTTAACGAATCAAATCTTATGTATAATCCTTTCTTCCAATATTATTTCCCAATATTTCAATATTGATAGTGAAGCGACCATTTTAATCGTTATTTTAAACTAGTAATTTAAATAATATATTCAATATTCACATTTTTTATTATATATAACATTTCTTAAAATTACCATATAAACTTTAAATTGTTACAAACGATATCATATTTCATGATATTATTGCTATATTTCATAAAAATGATAAATTTAAACTGATATTCCCTTGGAAAAATTCCCTCTTTTTGTAAAAAGTCAGTTATTTCCCGAAAGCTGAATAAGGTTTAAAGAATACAAAAAGACAGCAATTGCTGTCTTTTTCATCATTCCTTTATCGCATCTTCAAACGGAGCTGAATATAAACCCTTTGGCGCCAGCATATCCGTATCCGATTCACGAATTTCCCCATTGTGGGTATATCGACCTGCTGGAAAAAAATCAAACAAATCACTTTCCTTATGTATGATTAAGAAATAATCGAATAAATCATCCATAAGTTCCTGATGTTCATCTATTTTCATGATTTCGCCATATTCATCAATTTCAAAGTTTTCATTAATCGCATCTTGAAGCTCCTCATTATTTGAATACACGATATAAAAATCGACATCTCCGCACTCCATGCAAAGCAAGAGTTTTTCTTCCAGTGCTTCTTCATAGGTTTTCAGCACGATTTCCTTTAGTATGGCATCAATCTTTCCAGTATTAATCAGTTTAATTTCAGTCTGGAACACAAAACCCCTCCAATCAAATATAGGCATTTAAAAAAACGCCTGTTTAACAAGCTCACTCTTTAATATTAAATGAAATTGTTGAATATCATTTTTAATAACACCTAAATGCAAGACCATAAGTTCATTAACCGCGATGGGAACCTAGCCCAAGATTTGGTCATCAAGGGCCATGCTTATAATTTGGCCGGATCGAGTTTATTAGGTAGAAAACCTCCGATTCGTATTTATAATAAGTTTGCCCACATAATTAGAATCATAATCTTCTATAATACGAAGAAAAAGATGATTGGAAGCGTAACCAGGCTTAATGATGTACTAATGAACGTAGCACTTGAAACGAATTCAGGCTCCGTATTGAATTGGAGCGCATACATCGTAGTGTTTGCCGCCGTTGGCATGGCAGCTACGATGATCATGATATGCCTGACCATTTCACCCACTGGCAAGGCAAGTGATAACAGGAAGGCTATTGCTGGTGAAACGGCAAGTTTAAGAAGAAGCGAAACTGATAGCTTTCGATAGGCAATTTTTTTCAGGGAGATGTTGGCCAGCTGCATTCCCAATGTAATCATGATTGTTGGGATTGCTGCGTTTGCAACAAGGTTAATAGCTTCCATAACCGAATTGCTTAAAGGTATGTTCA
Organism: Peribacillus sp. NPDC096622; assembly: GCF_044762665.1. Lineage (NCBI taxonomy): Bacteria > Bacillati > Bacillota > Bacilli > Caryophanales > Bacillaceae > Peribacillus > Peribacillus sp. NPDC096622. The sequence continues at coordinate 111,381 of NZ_JBIWES010000004.1, forward strand.
CGAACTGAAATACTGTACCTGCTAAAGCTCCATAAACAATTGGCATCCGGCATACCGCTTTAATTGCTGTTTGAACTCCGTTACCTTCCGGACTGCCCTTTGCTGCGAAGTATATGCCAATCGTGCACATCACTAACTGCTGTCCCACCATAAGGATGATTGCATAATCGAGTCCTGCGGCTCCGAATAACAGGAAAATGACGGGTGTTCCGTAATTCCCGTTATTCATGAAGGCCGATGCCAATATCATGCCGCTTGTTTCAGTGACTGTATAATTGCGAAAAAAAGATATTATGTAGACTACCAGTATGAGAGATAGGCAAAGTACTATCGTGAATAAGAACAGGTAAAAATAATTAATCGTAAATTCTGCGGAATAAAAAGTCCGGAATACAAGAAAAGGTGACATTAAATATAATGCCATCGTGGAAATCGATTTTGTATCAAGTTTAAACTTTTTCTGACCGATGAACCCTAAAACAAATATACCGAATATCGGTAAAAGAACTCCCAAAAAACCCATGCATATCACCTTCATAATTTTAATGGTTTTCTTCTAACAATATCAGTTTTATAATTATTTGTAAAAATTCTTATAAACCACTTTAAAGTGCACGTCATATATTCTAACATAAAATGATTTTTCTTTATTTTCTGAAAACAATATTCCATTTCTGATTGCATATGGTATATTGTTTATTATATTTACGTTAAAAAACGTAACATTAACACTTTTGGGGTTATTACTATATGAAGGGGTGTTTTTTAGTGGATGTAAAATTCATGGAGATGGCTGTTCGGCTTGCATATGAAAATGTACTGGCGAAGAACGGAGGACCTTTTGGTGCTATAATCGTAAAAGATGGCAAAGTCGTAGGCAGAGGATGTAATAATGTGACAACGGCCAACGATCCTACAGCGCACGCCGAAGTACAGGCGATTCGTGATGCATGCAGGAATCTCGACAGCTTCCAGCTTACAGATTGTGAAATATACACTAGCTGCGAACCATGCCCCATGTGCATTGGTGCTATTTATTGGGCACGTCCAAAAGCCATTTATTACGCATGCACTAAAGAAGACGCTGCACTTATTGGCTTTGATGATCACTTTATATACCAAGAACTTGCCCTGCCAATGGAAAATCGCACAATTAAAATGAAACAATTGTCTTTTAATGACCACGATTTACCCTTCCGAACATGGGAAACCAATACTGAAAAAGTGAAATATTAACCGGTTATATATTGCCAAAGGGGTTATTAAGATGAAAAAAAACTTGCTTAAAAGGAGAATTGACGTTGCAACAGGAAGAACACCTGCGGATTGCGTCATTAAGAACGGGCAAATCATAGATGTTTTCAATGGTGATGTCTATACAGGCGACATTGCGATTGCCGATGGTTACTTTGCTGGAATTGGCCGTTATGAGGGTATTTCGGAAATCGATGCTGCAGGAAGATTCATATCCCCTTCCTTCATTGATGGCCATGTTCATATAGAATCATCGATGGTCAGGCCTTATGAACTCGCAAAAATCCTACTTTTACATGGTGTGACCTGCATCGTTGCAGATCCTCATGAAATTGCCAATGTTTCTGGTAAAAAGGGCATGGAATATATGATCGAACAATCCGATCAACTTCCTTTTGACTTTTACTTCATGATGCCCTCTTGTGTGCCTGCTACGGAGTTTGAACATTCTGGTGCGGTCTTAAGAAGTGAAGATTTAATTTCCTTTTATCAAAACCCGAGAGTGCTTGGTTTAGCCGAAGTAATGAATTTCCCAGCCGTTTCACATACAGATGAGGATATGCTGCAAAAAATATACGATGCAAACAGACTTGGCAAAAGCATCGATGGCCATGCAGCTGGATTATCCGAACAACAGCTCGATGTTTATCTGAGTGCAGGCATTAAAACGGATCATGAATGCACTACAGCGGAAGAGGCAAAAGTAAGACTGCGTAAAGGAATGTATCTTATGATCAGGGAAGGCACCGTCGCTAAAGACTTAATTAACCTGATTCCAGTTATTAATGAGCAGAATTTCCGCCGTTGTTTATTCGTCACCGATGACCGGCACCTTGACGATATTGTATCTGAGGGGAGTATCGATCACAACGTTAGACTTTCCATAAAGACAGGTGTCCCGCCTATTACCGCCATTCAAATGGCGACCATTAATGCAGCAGAATGCTTTGGTTTAAAGGAACAAGGTGCAATTGCACCTGGATACAAGGCAGACTTCCTTCTATTGGATGATCTTGATTCAGTCATCATCCACTCGGTCTTTAAAGATGGAAACCTTATGGTTCAAAATAATCGTTTGCTTAACTTTCCAGCTGATGAGAAACAGGTTATTGATGACGGGTTGAAGCGCTCTGTTCATTTTCATGAAATAACCGGGGAAGATTTCGCGATACCTTTAAAAACTGAGTTCGCTAATATTATTGAGATAACTCCAAACAGCTTGATTACAAAGCATTCGATTGAATCGGTCACACTTAATCATAATGGTCTATTTCAGTTTTCCGAACATGTTGATCATCTAAAACTTGCTGTTATTGAACGGCATCATATGACCAAACGAATGGGTCTGGGAATCGTCAAAGGGCTCGGTTTGAAATCAGGTGCAATTGCCACGACAGTAGCCCATGATTCACATAATTTGATCATTGCCGGTACGAATGATCAGGATATGCTGCTGGCAGCTAAGGAAATCAAAAAAATGCAGGGTGGATTGACTGTAATCCAAAATGGGGAAATACTCGCTTCCCTTCCGCTTCCAATAGCTGGATTGATGAGTGAGCGTAATTATATGGATGTGGTTCATTCATTGAAAAAAATCGATGAAGCCCTATTGAAACTCGGTGCTAACAGTCATTTCAACCCTTTTCTTACACTTGCATTCTTGGCGTTACCTGTCATCCCTGAAATCAAACTGACGGATCAGGGTTTATTTTCCGTTTCTGAGTTTAGGCATATTTCCATCGAAGCCTCAAAGCCAGTCGATTTAATTTGACCCCTAGTCGGGTTTTTTTCTTATCACCCCAAAAATTTCTAAAAGAAAAAGGTTCCAACTCAACATAAACCGGGAAAAGGATATATGGATTTCATCTATGTTAAAATAAAAATAAACACAAACCTTTCTTGGAGGAGATAAATATGGCAAAACATGATCAACAGAACATTATTGGATACATAGGCACTTACACAAAAGGAAACAGCGAAGGTATTTACCGATTTACTTTAGATACAGCAGAAGGAAAACTCAGCACACCGGTTCTTGCAGCAGAATTGACCGATCCGACTTATGTCGCCATCAGCCAGGACAAAAAGAATCTTTACGCCATTTTAAAAGAAGCGGGCAGCGGCGGAGTTTCAGCCTATTCAATTAATGAAGATACAGGTGAGCTTACCTTCTTGGGCAAACAACTGACACCAAATGGCTCTTCCTGCCATATAAGTGTCGACAGCAAGAAGCAGGTCTTGATCACTTCCAGCTATGGAGAAGGCGTGATTGAATCATACCCGCTTCATGGCGATGCGACCCCTTTGCCTGTATCATCCACTGTTCAACATGAAGGTCAAGGACCGAATGTTGAACGTCAGGAAAAAGCACACACTCACTTCGCTGGTTTCACGCCGGATGAAAGGTTCATTGCTGTAGTCGACCTGGGAATAGATAAAGTAATAACATATAAAATACATAATGGGGTTTTGAAAGAAGTAAACAGCTTATCTGTTGCTCCCGGCAGCGGACCACGGCATTTGACCTTCCACCCAAACGGAAAATATGCGTATGTCATGGCAGAACTTGTACCAGAAGTCATTGTTTTGAGCTTCGATAGTCAAACCGGAAGTTTTTCTGAATTACAAACGGTACGGACCGTCCCGGAAGATTTCAAGGAAAATAACCAAGGAAGCGCCATTCATATTTCTGATGACGGGCAATTCATATATGCCGCAAACCGAGGACATGATAGCATTGCCGTTTACCAAATCAATCAAGAAACAGGCAAACTGGCATTCGTGGAACTGGTTTCAACCGAAGGACATTGGCCACGTGATTTTTCATTGGACCCTAGCGGAAAATTCCTGATCGCTTCTAATGAACAATCAGGAAACTTGACACTATATGCCCGGAATGAACATGACGGAAAATTAACATTATTGCAAAAAGATGTTCAAGTTCCCTTCCCTGTTTGCGTAAAATTCTTATAATCCATAATAAAAAAGGATTGAAGCTTGTACTACAGCTTCAATCCTCTTTTTTATATCCTTCTTTAATTCCATTTCTCCGCCATTTCGGGAAAATCTATATATGGGTTACGATTACCCTGCATTTCATGTATAGCGAGGTTTCTATGTTTTTCATATGTGCTGACGGGAAAAAGCCTATGCCATTCCAAAAGGAGTGCCAGGTCGATTTTGCCGCTATCGATGATTCCCTCATATCTGAGTAAAAAATACAAAGTTGCCCTCGCCACGATTCCTTTTCCGTATTCAGGCTCGAATTTACCATCGTCTGATTTCCCGCAACCCACTTTTATATCGGCAGCCGATCTTTCAGGGGTATACTCCTCAAAATCATGGTATGGATAGTTACTCCGGCTGCTATTACACGTTGGTTCACAGGCGAACAAATGATGCAAATCCCCCCTCATAGGTTCTTTTTTATCGAACCATGATTGAGGCACTACATGTTCACAATTAAGGAGAATGTTTTCCGAATTTGTTGATTCAATATCTCTTGACAATACATCCAGTATACGGATATCATCCTCAATCACTTGTACTGGATCCATCCCTTTACCGGAATACAGACTTTTCAGCTGGCCATTTTCCTGTAAGTCCACCCATGGGTAAACATGACGATGCGGTGAGTAGTTCAGCTGGTTTTTATGGGTTGCCACAAGTAGGTCCTTCATTCCTTCCCGGTCCAAGGAACCATCTTTGTAGTATGCTAGCTTAAGTTCCTGATCTTTGGTTTCATCATAGTATTCGCGGTTTTCATTGAAGTTGACCAGTGCAGCCATTGCCATTTCCCGTTCTTTTTCAAGTACTTCAAAACTATACTTCATCCACTCATCCCCCCGTTTCTATTAAAAACCTAACTTTTACCATAATAAAAGCTTAATAGAAATAGACCGAAAAAAAAAGGTGCTTTAGAAGGGTCTAACGAAGAATTTCAATAAAATGGGTAAGGATTTTTGCCGTCATTCCCCAGATTACCCTGCCATTATATAAGTAAAAATATTCTTCCATCTGTTTCGGCTGCCATTTATAGTTCTCCCCGCCAACGACTAAATCATGGGGGAAGTTTTCATGCGGTTCCACTTTATATTCGACATGGTAAATTTCTGGCGGTTTTTCCATGAAAAAGGATAGCGGGACCGTAAAAATGGTTTCTACCTCAGCTGGATTAGGTACTATCCGTTGATGGTTACGAACAAATCCTGCATAAGGATAGACGATCATCCCAAATGGAGATACCAAATAATCGATTGGAAAGACATTATCGATATCTTCTTTCCGCAAATTAAGTTCCTCATATGTTTCCCTTAGGGCAGCCGCCTGTTCATCATGATCCAGCTTGTCTACTTTCCCGCCCGGAAAACATATATCCCCCGGCTGCCTCCTCAGTTTGTGTGAACGCTCTTCGAAAAGAACATGTATTCCATCTTCTTTCTCTATAAGCGGTACCAATACAGCATACTTTGAAAAATTCCCACTCCCTAAAATTTCAGGGATATGTAATGTTAGTTTTTTTGTTATATCTTCATTATTCATGTCCCTCACCTCTTCTGCCGGTTAATAATGATTTTCTACCACTCCTCCTTATCATTCCATTTTCGAACATCTGCTATAACTAAGCAAGGAAAACGATTCCAAAACCTTGCCTTTAATTCATACTAGATTCCTTTACCGCTTATTCTTCCTTGATCATAGAAAAAGCACCGTTCAAAGTTCTGAACGGTGCTAAAACTGAACGCAGCTGTCTCATTTAAAAAGCATATTATGTGTATCAACTGGTACATAATGAATTTGATTGAATATTCAGGTTTTCATCCTTATTTTCATAGTTCTGCTAGCGTTCGCTTTACCGTCGTTATGATGAATGAAAAATCCTCTTCCGTTATACTAAGTGGTGGAGCAAGAGTCAGGACATTATTGAAACCAGCTACTGTATCGCCATTTTTACCTATGATCAGCCCCTTTTCTTTGCATGATGCAATCACTTTATTGATTTTAGAAATTTCGATCGGTTGTTTTGTCAGTTTATCTTCCACTAGTTCAATGCCTACCAACAAACCTTTCCCACGTATATCCCCAACATTGGGATGAGATTTGATTTCTTCAAACTCTTGCAGAAAGCGTAGCCCTAACTCCTTGGACCGTTCTATTAGTTTTTCATTTTCATATATTTCAATATTCTTCAAAGCGACGGCACAGGCAGCCGGATTGCCGCCAAATGTATTTACATGCCGAAAGCGGTCATAAACGTCTGAGCCAATATACGCTTCATAAATTTCACGTTTGACAGCTGTAGCGGATAATGGCAAATAAGCGCTCGTGATTCCTTTAGCCATTGTTACGATGTCTGGTTTTACATCATAGTTCATAAATCCGAATTTCTTACCAGTACGGCCAAACCCGCAAATGACCTCATCCGAAATGAGAAGGACACCATTTTTCTCACAAATTTCTTTGACACGTTTCATATATCCATCGGGCGGCATCAAAATTCCGCCCCCAGTGATGATTGGTTCCATGATGACCGCAGCCACCGTTTCGCTCAGCTCCCAAGTAATGGTACGTTCAATTTCCGCCGCACTTTTTTCACCGCTTTCATCCTCTGGATTTCGGTAAGAATCTGGCGGTGATACATGAAGAAATCCTGGGGCGAGAGGTTCATATTTATACTTTCGCTGCGCCTGCCCGGTTGCCGATAGGGCTCCCATTGAATTTCCATGATAGCCGCGATAACGGGAAATGAATTTATAACGTCCATGTTCACCTTTTTGCTGATGATACTGCCGTGCAATTTTAAATGCCGTCTCATTCGCTTCTGAACCGCTGTTCGAGAAGAAAATCACATAATCCCCACCAAGCCACTCATTTAATTTCTCTGCTAGCTTAATAGCCGGGATGTGGCTATTCGTTAATGGGGCATAAGGAAGTTCCTTCAACTGCTCGTAAGCTGCTTCAGCCAGTTCCGTGCGGCCATAACCAACGTTGACACACCATAAACCTGACATCCCATCAAGGAAACGATTCCCATCAACATCCGTAATCCATGCTCCTTGCCCGTTTTTAATCACCATTGCCCCAGGGGTGGGTTCAGCCCCTTTCATATGATGCCACACATATTTACCATCCATCGCTTTAAGATCCTGACCCTGTTTTTCAACCTGCATAAGCTACACTCCTCCTAAATTGATGTATAAAGGAAGGCCGACCACAATTTGCGCCGACCCCCTTTTTCCTATCAGTATCTTGCCGTTAACATTTTCTTTCTAGTGTAAAATTCCACGCCGTCTTTCCCATTGGCATGAAGGTCTCCATAAAACGAACTCTTATATCCGGAAAATGGAAAGAATGCCATTGGCGCAGGTACCCCAAGGTTAATACCAAGCATCCCTGCATCAATTTCTTCGCGAAATTCCCGAATGGCTTTTGCACTATCCGTATAGAGGCAGGCACCATTGGCAAATTCGGATTGATTGGTCAATTCAATTGCTTCTTCAAGGGTATTAACTCGTACTATGGATAAGACAGGAGCAAAAATTTCATCACTCCATATTTTCATGTTTGTTTTAACATGATCAAATAATGTCGGTCCAACGTAATAGCCTTTTTCCTGATCGCCTTCATTCCTGCCGTCACGAATGAGGACAGCTCCTTCTTTTTCCCCGATTTCAATATATTGTTCTGTTCTCTTTTTATGAGTATCACGGATTACTGGTCCCAGGAAAACGTCCTTATCCATTCCATTTCCAATCTTGATGTTATCCGCTGCAGCCTTTAATTTCTCAACGAGCGTATCTCCCACTTCACCTACAGCAACAACCACTGACGCAGCCATGCAGCGCTCGCCTGCAGATCCGAAAGCTGCATTCGTTATGTTCGTTACCGCATTATCCAAATCTGCATCAGGCATGACGATCGAATGATTTTTCGCTCCCGATAAAGCCTGGACACGTTTTTTATTGGCAGCTGCCGTTTTGTATACATACTCTGCGACAGGCTGGGATCCCACAAATGATACCGCTTTAATGTCTTCATGTTCCATAATCCCATTCACGACATCGTGGGCACCATGGACAATATTGACAACACCATCCGGAACACCAGCTTGTGTCAATAGTTCCACAAGACGGTTGGCTAACAGCGGTGTCCGTTCTGAAGGTTTTAATATAAACGTATTTCCACAAGCTATTGCCAGCGGGAACATCCAACATGGCACCATCATCGGGAAATTGAACGGCGTAATCCCGGCAACGACACCCATTGGATAACGATACATGCCAGATTCAATGCCTGGGGAAATATCAGGAAGCTGGCTGCCCATCATCAAGGTAGGCGCACCTGCTGCGAACTCCACGCATTCAATCCCTCGCTGAACCTCACCGTATGCTTCTGTATAGCTTTTTCCGTTTTCGATAGTGACCAGCTTTGCAAGCTCATCCCAGTGTTCTATCAATAATTGCTGGTAACGGAATAAGAAGCGAGCTCTTTTTGGAACGGCGACCTTTTTCCATTCTTTATACGCCTTTTTAGCAACCTGCACCGCTTGGTTTACATCTTCCTTTGTTGAAAGGGGTACGATTGCCAACGCTTCTCCTGTTGCCGGATTAGGCACTTGTTCATGTTTCGAAGTTGTGGAATCCACCCATTTGCCACCGATATAATTTTTCAACGTTTCTACATCATTGATAACTGTCATTTAATAAACCCTCCATTTCAACACGATTTCATAGTTTCATTATATTTTTCAAATCGACTTTTTACATTAGACGTTTTGTATAGTTTTTGATTCAATATTTGCACATATTGTTTGTTTTTGATTTTCCCATATTCATAATAATCTTGATCAGCAATTCAGGCTTTCACAACCGATGTATACTTCCTTATTACTTTCCCTTTAAACAGCTGACTTCAGCCATCACTTTATAATGGAATATAGCTTTAGGTCTTGATGCTTTCCCTTAACAAACATTCCTTTTCTTATGATTCCCTCAAAAGACATACCAGCCTTTTGCATGACTCGCTCTGAACCTGAATTTTCAACAAAGCACCGTGCTTGTATTCGAACTAGGTTCATATTTTCGAAGCCAAAGGCGATTATCTTTTGAGCTGCCTCCGTCATATATCCACTCCCCCAATATTCGGGTGCAAGCACATACCCAATTTCTGCACTATGATGATCAACCTGCCATGAAACAAAATCAATAGTACCAATCAACTTACCGCTTTCCTTGTGTTCTATGCCCCATGGAGCGATTTTCTTATCCTCATAATTTTGTAGGATAAATCGGATAAAATCTTTAGTATCACATAGGGAACGATGGGCTTCCCATGTGACGTAACGGGAAACTTCACTGTTGGATGCATAAGCGAACATGTCTTCGGCATCATTCATGGTGACTTTCCTCATGACCAAACGTTTTGATTCTATAGTAGGCAGCTGTCCATATATTTCTTTCACTTTCATGATTACACCCCATTCCATTGATTATTAGTATTATAGCAAGGTTGTTAAGCAATCGCTTTCCCAATTGAAATATTATCGAAACTTACGTATAATTCAGAAAAATGCACAGGAGGATAATTATGTCAAAAAGAAAACTCGTAATTAGCCAAAATTTGAATGAGCTCTTATTACAGAAGATCCAAGAATTGATCCCCGAGTGGACTGTTATCACTGGAAGATCTCCGGAAAATGGAGAGATCATATTGCCGATGCAGAAGTGATCGCAGGCTGGAAAGCGGAAATGTCTGTATCGATTGATGCAAGCGATGTTAAATGGATCCAGACATGGAGCGCCGGAGTGAATGCCTTACCCCTTGCAAATTTAGAACAAAAGAATGTTCAGATTACAACTGCAAACGGCGTTCATACGTATCCCATTTCAGAAACTATTTTTGCGTTAATGCTTGCCTTAACAAGAAAAGTAGATACATATATTAAGCAACAACAGACAAAGACCTGGCATCACGCACATATGAAGCAAGAAATTCATGAAAAGACCATCGGAATCATCGGTGTCGGAAAAATCGGAAAGGAAACCGCAAAAATTTCCAAGGCTTTTGGCATGACCGTATTGGGAATGCGCCATTCCGGTAAATCAGAAGAATTTGTCGATGAGATGTTCACACAAAAACAATTGAATGACCTTCTTCCTAGGTGTGATTATATTGTCGTGACATTACCTTTGACCCCAGAAACAAGGAATATGTTTGGCAAAAAGGAATTCAAGTTAATGAAGCACTCCGCTTTTTTCATTAATATAGGAAGGGGAAACCTCGTCATTCAAAACGAATTGATTCAAGCGCTTAAGGACAAAGATATTGCAGGTGCTGGTCTTGATGTGTTTGAAACGGAGCCCCTTCCTGAGAATAGCCCATTATGGGAGTTGAGCAATGTAATCATCACGCCGCACACATCCGGAAATACGGAATTTTACGACCAAAGGCTAATTCAGGATATTTTCATCCCGAATTTAAAGAACTATTTAAAAGGTAAAACACCTTCAACAAATTTACTTGATTACAAAAAAGGGTATTAAGAAATGTTCATGGTCTGTGTACATAAATAATCTTCCCTTGTAAGCTTGCAGATTCCGACATTATCTGTTATATTTAAAAAGAATTATTTTTGTTCGGGAAGATTGATAAGTGAAAAACTTTTCGTCTAATGATTGAGCAAGGGTAGTAACACAATGTGTGGATTCACACTAGGAGGCAACAACAATGGAACAAGGTAAAGTAAAATGGTTTAACGCAGAAAAAGGATTTGGCTTCATCGAACGCGAAAACGGAGACGATGTATTCGTACATTTCTCAGCTATCCAAAGCGAAGGATTCAAATCATTAGACGAAGGTCAAGAAGTTACTTTTGAAGTTGAGCAAGGTCAACGTGGACCCCAAGCTACTAACGTTCAAAAAGCGTAATTTTAAATACAATATATAACGGACCCTACTTGTAGGGTCTGTTTTTTTTGATTGAAAAAGCAATCATAAAAAAACCCTATTCACAGGGAATAGGGAACATGAAACAAGTTTAGTAAATGGTAAACCTAGTATAACACACTAAGAAAAGAAACCCTAATTTATCCGAAAAGTAAAAATTATCGCGCACTTCCGAAGCCCTGGATTTCGACCTCACCATTCATTCATTTCTTATCCGCTTCATATGTTCGATCCGTTCCCCATGGATAAAACGGAGGCATATCAGTGCTGCTTTTCATTTTGAAATCAGCTTTCCTTTTTTCGAGAAAAGCTTTGATCCCTTCTAATGCATCAGCTTGTTTTCCGGTCCAATGAATCATTTTCGATTCTATTTTGTGGGATTCAACAGGATGGTTTGCACCGAGCATTGACCACATTAACTGCCTGGATAACGTCACAGAGACGGAAGATGTATTTTCCGCAATGTCTGTCGCAATTTCCATTGCAGCAGACATCAATTCGTCTGGCTCGACGATCTTGTTTACCAACCTTCCCTCATATGCTTCACTGGCCGTAATCATCCTGCCGGTAAAAATCCATTCGGAAGCTTTTCCCATTCCGACAAGCCTAGGTAGGAACCAGCCGCTGCATGCCTCCATCGTTATCCCCCGCCTTGCAAATACAAAACCCATTTTTGCATCTGTTGAAGCAATTCTGATGTCCATGGGTAAAGTCATAGTTATCCCGATCCCGACTGCCGCTCCATTAATGGCCGCTATCATAGGTTTCTTCATCTCAAAAATCCGTAATGACAACATTCCCCCTGCATCGCGATATTCAACCAAAGGAGTGTGATCCATAAACGTTTCTGCACCTTTTTCCAAATCCATTCCGGCACAAAAAGCATCCCCAGCACCAGTTAATATGACGGCTCGTACGTCATCATTTTCATCCGCTTCATTAAAAGCGCGAATCATCTCCTCACACATCTTTTCATTGAAAGCATTCATTCTCTCAGGACGATTAAGGGTAACAATCATGATACGATCGACGATTTCACTAGTTATCGTGGAATACAATAACATTCCCTCCTTCTCTCACAAATTGAAACATTCAACGGAATTTAATTTTTACATATAATTACATATTATATGTTTTATTTTCAGATTCCTAGTTATTTATTTTGACATGCTGATTATTAATTTAAATCTGAAGGATAATCACTCTTTTCTAAAAATATTTTACTTAAATGTGTAAAAAAAGACCAGTCGCATATGCAACTGGTTTTTTTGTTTACCAATATAAATGACAAGCAACGAAATGCCCTGGTTTTTGTTCTTTCCATTCAGGTACAGCACTGGAGCATATCTCCATCGCTTTAGGGCAGCGAGTCCGGAATACACAACCGCTCGGCGGATTGATCGGACTTGGTACATCGCCTTTAAGTACGATTCTTTCCCGTTTAATAGTCGGGTCTGGTATCGGCACTGCGGATAGCAAGGCCTGTGTGTATGGGTGTAGCGGATCTTTCGTTAAAGAATCACTATCCGAAAGTTCCATCATTTTCCCAAGGTACATGACTAAAATGCGGTCTGAAATATACTTGACCATCGATAAATCATGCGCGATGAACAAATAAGTCAATCCCATTTCTTTTTGCAGCTCTTTTAATAAGTTGACCACTTGGGCCTGTATCGAAACATCCAAGGCAGAGATTGGTTCATCACAAACGATGAATTTAGGATTTAATGCCAACGCCCTTGCAATTCCAATACGCTGGCGTTGTCCACCACTGAATTCATGCGGAAAACGAGTGATATGTTCCGGACTTAAACCAACGAGCTTTAACAGGTCTTCCACCCGTTTTCTTCGCTCTTTACCTTTTGATATCCCATGAATGGCAAGTGGTTCCCCAATCAATTCCTCCACCTTCATCCTTGGGTTCAAGGATGCGTAGGGATCTTGGAAAATCATTTGTATTTCACGGCGGATATGTGACATTTCCCCGGGTTTGTAATCGAAAATATTTTTCCCCTGAAAGAGGACTTCTCCATTTGTCGGTTCATAAAGCCGAGTGATCGTACGACCTGCAGTCGACTTACCGCAACCGCTTTCCCCTACAAGACCGACAGTTTCCCCTGGGTAGATTTTGAGATCCAAACCATCTACCGCTTTCAGCGATTGAGAACCAATAGGAAAATGCTTCTTCAGATTCTTTATTTCAACAAGAGGAGAATTTTCGTTGTCTGTCTTTACTTTTACGGCCTTATTTTTCAGTGAAACCATTGGTTCTCCTCCTTTATACATTAGTAGGTTCTTGTACCTGTGCTGCCTTTGCCATTGGGTGGTTCAGCCAGCATGCGGCTGTCTGACCTTCTTCCACTACTTCCAGCTCTGGATCATGGTCTTTACACACTTTCATTGCTGACTCACATCTTGGATAAAATGGGCATCCTTTTGGCGGATCCAATAAATCCGGTGGTGATCCGATAATCGGAACCAATGGAGCCGTTTTTTCCATATCCAGCCTTGGCACCGTTTTAAGCAGACCTCTTGTATATGGATGCTGCGGGTTTGAAAATATAGCTTCTACCGTACCCGTTTCCACGACCTTGCCTGCATACATGACGACTACCCGTTCACAAGTTTCCGCAACCACACCTAAATCATGAGTGATCAAAATGATGGAAGTATCCATTCTTCGTTGGATATCTTTCATCAGTTCCAAAATTTGCGCTTGTATCGTTACATCCAATGCTGTTGTAGGTTCATCGGCAATCAGCAATTTCGGTTCACAAGCAAGGGCCATAGCTATCATCGCCCTTTGGCGCATCCCACCTGAAAACTCATGCGGATATTGCTGCATCCTTTTTTCCGGCTGAGGAATACCTACCAGTTTGAGCGTTTCCAACGCCCGTTCGTATGCATCATTTCGGGACATGTTTTTATTATGCTTTAAAATACCTTCCATGATCTGGCTGCCGATTTTCGTTGTCGGATTGAGCGAAGTCATCGGATCCTGGAAAATCATGCTGATTTCATTTCCGCGAATCTTCTGCATTTCCGTTTCACTCATTTTAAGAAGGTTTTTACCGCCAAAATTTATCGACCCTTTTCCATACTCTGCTGGAGGTGTTTCCAATAATCTCATGATAGATTTCGCTGTAACACTTTTGCCGCATCCGGACTCCCCAACAATGGCAACGGCTTCCCCTTTTTTCACTTCAAAGTTCACACCGCGAACCGCTTGCACTTTTCCTGCATAAGTATGGAAGGTGATTTGTAAATCGTTGACTTCTAAAAGATTCTCCATCATCGTCCCTCCTATTCTAGTAATTTCAAATCTTTATGTTAGATGTTAGGACTCATTTATTTCCTTAGTTTTGGATCTAGGGCATCCTGCAATCCGTCACCCGCCACATTGAACGCGAACATCGTTAAGGAAATCAATATTGCAGGGATTAAAAGTTGGTAGAAGTTCCCTACCAGAATGCTTCCCAGGGCATCACTTGTCAATGTTCCCCAACTTGCCTGAGGCGCCGGCACTCCCAACCCCAAAAAGCTAAGTGTAGCTTCGGCAAAAATAGCAGTGGGTACAGTCAATGTTAAATTGACAAGGATCGGCCCCATTGTATTTGGAATCATGTGTTTTCTTAAAGTCCAGCTCGTATTGGCTCCAGAGATTGTTGCAGCATGGATATATTCATTCTCTTTCAGCTGTAAAACCTGTCCCCGTACCAGTCGCGCCATTGGAATCCACCCCGTAATCGACATCGCAATGATGATCGGCAGAATACCAGGCTTTAATACGACCATCATCAAGATAACCATCAATAAGTATGGGATCGCATAGATTACCTCAGCAAACCGCATCATGATATTATCCGTGCGTCCACCGCGAATGGCTGAAATCCCGCCATAAAGGACCCCTATTAAAAAGTCGATCAGTGCTGCCATCAATCCAATGAACAAGGATATTCTCGCACCATACCAAGCTCGCGTAAATAGATCCCTTCCTGATGAATCCGTTCCAAACCAATGCTCGCTATTTGGGCTAAGATTCTTTTTCTCGAAATCTTGTCCATAATAAGTATATCCGTTAATATACGGACCAAAAATCGCCATCAAGACCAAGAGGATTATAAGAATGAATCCCGTCATCGCCAGCTTATTTTCTTTAAAACGACGCCAGACGTCAGACCAATATGAAACAGTAGGTCTGGCTATTTTTTCGGCTTCCTTAAAGTTGCCTTCAGCGGGTTGGAACATATCTTCGGTTAAATGCACTTTATCTGCCATTATTTCTTCTCCCCCGTCACTTTTATTCTAGGATCAATCAACGTATAGGCTATATCAACTATGAATATCAATAGGATAAGCACCGCACTATACACAATTGTGGAACCAAGAATGACCGGGTAGTCTCTGTTGGATATTCCCTTTACGAACATATCTCCCATGCCCGGAATACCAAAAATACGTTCAATGATGAAGCTTCCTGTCACGATATTAGCCGTAAGGATGCCCAGAATCGTGATAATCGGCAATAACGCATTCCGAATCGCATGTTTGATTATGACACCGCTCCGTTTCAATCCTTTGGCCTTCGCTGTCAAAATGTAATCCTGCCCCATTACTTCCAGCATGCTTGTCCGCATCAATCTCGCGATGAAAGCAAGCGGCATCATCGAAAGGGCAATGGATGGTAAAATGGTATGCTGCCATGTCGCCCATGTAGCAACAGGGAATATATTCCATTGAATCGCAAAATAATTGATTAAAATAGTCGCCAGGATAAAGTTAGGAACGGAAATCCCAACGATGGCAATGACCATTGATAAATAGTCGGGCCATTTATTTCTTTTCAGTGAAGCCACGACACCCAATATCAGCCCAAAGAAGATGGCAATCACCAGTGCTTGTGCCCCTAAGTGCAAGGACACAGGAAATCCCTTCAAAATATAATCATTCACGGAAATGGATGAGGATTTCAATGAAGGACCAAAATCAAATTGAACGACTTCCAATAAATAATTCCCATATTGGGTCAACAACGGCTTGTCCAACCCATAGTGGACTTGAAGGTTTTCATATACAGCAGGAGGCATGGCTCCTTCTTTCGCAAATGGATTTCCCGGAATCGTATGCATTATGATGAACGTTAATGTAATAACAGCCCATAAAGTAATAATCGCCCATTTAAAACGGTTTAATGTATATCTCAACATGGTAATCACCCCAATCATCGATTTTCTAAGAAGTTGAAAACGGAAATGAATTCATGAAATATTCAAATTCGCAATTGAAAAATGGGGTATGTCCTTAATCGGACATACCTCCCATTTCACTTTTATCCTTCCCTTACTTTTTATCCGCGTAAATAAAGTTCGGATATGCGTTAATTGGAGCAAAAACTCCAGTAACATTCGATTTAACCATATATGGTTTTGTATAGAAGTAAATCGGAAGGATCGGCATTTCTTCGATAAGAACTTCTTCTGCTTTATGTAAAGCAGCCATGCGTTCTTTTGGATCCATTGTGGATTTTGCCTGTTTTAATAAACCATCATATTCTTTGTTAGACCAATTTGCATCATTATAGGCACCGTCCGTTTCCCAAAGCATGAAAGTCATTGGGTCAACATAGTCACCAACCCATCCTGCACGGGAAATTTCAAAGTCGCCAGCTTTTTCACGATCAAGCTTAACCTGGAATTCTGCATTTTCAAGTGTCACTTCAACACCCAGGTTATCGCGCCACATTCCTTGAACAGCTTCAGCAATTTTCTTATGAGTATCTAAAGTGTTATACAAAATTGAAAACTCAGGTAATTCTTTCATGCCTTCTTCAGCAAGACCTTCTTTTAACAATTTCTTGGCTTCGGCAAAGTTTTCTTCAAATAGGTTACCTGTATTTTCCTGGAAATCTCCAGTTGCATCAGGAATGCCCGGCGGGATTACTCCATAGGCAGGCTTTTGACCGCCTTGAGCAACATTTTCGGTAATTTTTTTACGTTCGATAGCCATCGAAAGCGCTTTCCTAACTTTTGCATTGTTGAAAGGTTTTACTTCCGTATTAAAGTTGTAATAGTAAACGGCAAGTTCTGCGCCATTTTTGAATTCTTTGTCTCCTGAATTAACCAATTGACCTTGGACGTCCACTGGCAGCGGATAAGCGATATCCAATTCGCCACTCTGATACATTTGCCATGCTGTATTTTCATCTTCAATTAGAGCAAAGTTAACCGCGTCCAATTTGATTTTATCTTTATCGTAGTAATTTTCATTCTTTTCGATTTTCAGGCTTTCTTTATGTTTCCACTCCGTTAATTTGAACGGACCGTTCGATACGTGTGTTTTTGCATCCAAAGCCCATTTTGGATTTTCTTCCTGTACCTTTTTATTGATTGGATAGAAAGTATAGAAAGAAGTCAAGTCAAGGAAATATGGTGTAGGCTGTTCCAAAGTAACCACCAGCGTATGTTCGTCTGTCGCTTTTACGCCCACGTCCTCTTCCTTCCCTTTCTTACTGTTGTATGCTTCCCCGCCTTTAAGGTAATAAAGTTGGTAAGCATAATCAGCAGCTGTTTCCGGTTTCAAAGCATATTTCCAAGCATATTCGAAGTCATTGGCTGTAAGCGGATCTCCATTTGACCATTTCAAACCATCTTTCAATTTGAATGTCCAAGTCAATCCATCTTCACTGATTTCCCATGATTCTGCAGAACCAGGTACGATTTTGCCTTCTTCCGTTTTCTTTGTCAGTCCCTCGAACGTGTGTTCAAGGATCCATGATTCATGAGTTCCTTGAGCATTGGCAGGGTGAAGCGAACCAGGTTCACTTGAATTGTTTACGTTTAATACTTTTGATCCGGATGAGTCACCCGAGCCGCCTTCTTTTTCATTCGAAGTTTCCTTCGAACCGCCGTTGCATGCCGCAAGCATTAGCATGATGGCCATAAGAATAGCAAGCACTGAAAATTTAGACTTTTTCAAAAAATATTCCCCCTCATCTTTGATCTTTCTTAGAATATTCCCATTTAAGAGATTATCCTTCTAACACCTATTAATCTTCCGCATAGTACATATAATGTCAGCGAGGAAAGTTAGAAGCATTCATTGCAGGAATTCACCCAAAACAATTAGCGAACCGTTTGCATAAATCTGAATTTCTACCTAAAAAAAGCAATTAATGCAGTTTACTAGTTAAAAGTCACCTTCATTTCAACCTCGCTAAGGATACTATACCTCGAATTAAAGATGTTGAATTTTAAGTATATTACGAATAAATCAAAAAATCAATAAACCGATGAGTACTTTTTCACAATATAGTAATTAATTGCTAATCAATTAGATCTAGATGCTAGGTAAAAAGAAATGATCACTCATTTTATGTAAAAAGGACTTCCGACTTCCAGTGATTTTTCCAAACACTTCTATATCACTATTCATATAGGTTCTCTCGTCTATTTATTTCTAAATATTCTAATAATTCATGTCAGGTTGGTTACTAAGACAACTATCCTAGAAACCATCCCTGTTTCAATTATATATTTTAGTAGGATAATGCATTACCTCAATAAAATATAGAGTTCTATTTAATCAACTGCCGAATAATGGATATTAACTATATAGGAATAGAGATATTCCGGTTTCTCATCTTTTTGAACGCGTCAAATCCAATGAAAAATGACCCTTCCTCATTTATGATTAAATAAATATAATGACACGAAAAGCAAACAAATTCCGGCCACCTTTTTGGCATCCAATGGGATGCGTATCCCTCCAAATAAACCGAAATGGTCAATGACTGCCCCAATTAATATCTGGCCTGCTATAACCCCGACCAAAGCCGGTGCCACACCAATCTGAGGGACGACCAATACTATCACAATGACATAAATAGCCCCTAACAGTCCACCGATCAATTGCCATTTAGGTACAGACGCGACAGCGGAAATATTTCCATTCCCCGCAAACAAAACAATAAATAATAAAGCAAGTGTCCCGATTCCAAACGAAATGAAAGAAGCTTCAATAACCCCCACTTTTTTCCCTAACCCACCATTGATTTGTCCTTGTATGGCTATGGTGATTCCGCCCAGGACCGCAAGCAACGGAAATAATATCTTCACTATGATTTTCTCCTTTTTATGTCCATCCGGACGATTAATGAATTCGCATATCATTTTAACATGAAAATTATGTATATTGTCCTTTACTGATATAAAATCATCTGCAAATAAAAAAACTGGCACTATCCGCCAGCTGCAATGTTATATACCAAACTACAATCTATATGATCCCTGAACACTTTGATGTCGTAACTGGCAATACTCTGTACTCAACAAGGAAAATACCAGCGCATCATGCGACTGTTCGCGAAGAAATAGATAACTTCGGAGACTGCCTTCCTCTTTGAATCCAAATTTCTTCAAAAGGTTTCTGGATGGAATATTATCCTTGAAAGTTAAAGCTGCGATTCTGTTCAGTCTCAATTCTTCAAAGCAATAGCGCAATACTTCGTTGACAGCTTCCGACGTAAAATGATTCCTCCAATATTCAGGATGGATTTCATATCCTATTTCGGTGCGTTTGTTCGCAAGGCTCAATTGATGCAGGCCAACAGTACCGATGAATTTGCCTGAATCCTTTAAAATGACTCCCCACCGCATCCCACGTTTGTTTATATAAGCACTTTTAAACGAGTCGATTAAGCGGCGGGCATCTTCAACTAAAGTTAAACTTTCTATCCCATCATATTTGGTCACTTCATCTTTAGAGAGAATTTCAAACAGACTCTCAGCATGATGGTGGCCTATTTCGACTAAACGCAGCCTTTCAGTCTCCAATTCCTTAAACCACATCGAAGAATCCCCCCGGTATATTCAGCTGTCTACTCTATTCTATTTATGAAGTAGAGATACCTGTCTTAATTTATAATACTTTTTGAAAAATTCCTTTCCTTATGATAAAATGCCGAGTCCTCATTTCCTCCTTTTGTAATCAAATCCTGATGATTTGGGAAAGGATGACACTGTAAACCGTCCCTACTCCCGCCATAACCTAATAAGAAATAGAATTAGGATGGTTCGGATACATTCCTATTGTCGGTAAACCATCATGGGTCTCACCAAAAAAAGCTCCCCAATAATAATCAGCACAGACCCGATTTTCTAATTCTGGAGACAAATTGACAGGCTGCTTCTATAATTCAAAATCATTGAATCCCTTTTATCTAGATTACCAGTTAATTCATCAAGACCGCCTATGTTAATTTGATTCTCAGGAGTTTTTCTTGCATATAAATAAGGCCGTGCCGTTTCAGAGAATCATCATATTATCATGCCATTTAGCTTCATCGCCCATTTGATTCGTTGCGATGGCATATGAACTGAGAATCACTGCATTTTTATCCTCCACTTCTTCTTGGGCTTCTTACCCAGTTGCGAAGATGACCGCCTGTGCATGTACCGTATGACCGGTTTCGGTAAATAGCTGGGTTTGATTCTCTTTTAATATCTTTCCATTGATTTTCGTATTTGTATAGATACGTACGCCTTTCAAAACAGCCTTTTCAATCAATAAGTGTGCATGTTTATAAGGATTGATTTCAGCAACATTACCTGTAACCCGCGCTCCTGCTTTTGGAAACGAAAGTTTCCGGTTAATATTCAGTATATTATTCAACAGGGAAATTGCGGGATTTTAGATTACTATATTCTTCTTTAAGCTTAGAAACATCCTTCTTATTGGATGCATAGTATAAGCTTTTTCTAATTTTTTAAAATCAAATTTGGAACAACCTCGTTCTAAAAGTGTCCGAATGGCGTCCAAACAAAGCTGAACATGCCGTGTCCCAGCTTCTTCTCCAAAACTATGAATGAGGGAAGTTAATGTTTTATCATTTGAATACTGTAAAAGTCCAGTATTCGCAACCGTACTCCCTTCACTTATATCCCGTTTATCGATCAGGACGACATTCAGGCCAGTCTCTTCCAAAAAATAGGCACAGTGTGCCCCCGATGAACCACTCCCTACTACAAACATCACATGAAAGATCCTCTTCCAACATTGGATATTTTTTAGCTTCAAATGTATCTTTCCAAAACACTTCCCCAGCCTTTAAATCCATACAGCTCCACCCTTGAGATAATTTATTATTCCCATCATTTTTAGTTTCATATAACTATATCGTTTTGATGTACTTATTATTTACCCTGACAAACATGGCCCGCAAACGTAAAATGATTCTTTTTTTTCAGTGAATCCTCCTTCCAATTTATCAAAAAGCCCTATGATTTTGAGTTACCATATAAACTGCCAAGTTATATGGACCCGTATAGTATATGTTCTCCTACGATACCTTTTTCCTATTCAGATAAAAAATGAGAATGAGCTAATTTTACACAAAACTATTTTTATAGGATACTATACTTCCAATCCAGATATTCTACTAGGAGGAATCAAAATGAAGAAAATCATCCTTTTATCAGCACTGACGCTATCCCTTTTATCTCCAAAAGTTGCCTTGGGAGCCAATACTTACGAGGTGGCAAAAGGAGATACCTTAACGAAAATCGCTTCTGAATATGATGTCAGCATTGACGAACTACTTAAATTGAACTCCGCTATAAACGATGCAAATCAAATTCGAATTGGACAAACCATAAATCTTCCCGCATCCAATACCACGGTTAATCGCGAAGAAAGTCAATCTGTTGAACAACAGGTCCTTAGTTTAGTGAACGAAGAACGGGCAAAATCGGGCCTTCCTTCACTTAAAATGGATGCAGCCGTATCCAACGTAGCAATTCTAAAATCTGAGGATATGCGGGATAATAATTATTTCAATCATACAAGCCCCAGTTATGGATCGCCTTTCGAAATGATGAAATCCTTTGGGGTCAGTTACAATTACGCAGGGGAAAATATCGCAGCAGGTCAACCTAGTGCGGATGCCGTCATGAAATCATGGATGAACAGCCCCGGACATAAGGCCAATATCCTTAACAAGAACTATACGCATATTGGAATAGGGCATGTAACAGGAGGGAAATACGCCCACTATTGGACCCAGCATTTCATTGGAAATTAAAAACGTTAGAGACGGCAAATTGCCGCCTCTGATGAACCTCATTAGATTGAAGAAATTTGCGACACTCCTGCCGGATAACTGCCTAGCCGAGACACCATAGACGCTTGCGTCAAGGAGGCCTGGCAGACAGTCGGCGGAAAGGGAGTGGATTTCTGAAACCACTGCAACTTTTTTAAAATAAAAAACTTTAGACTAGCTTCATTTTCATCCAATTTGTCTAAAGTCTGAGAGGCGGCAGATTGCCGCCTCTTTTTATTCATTCTTATATTCCAAGTCTAATGATTGCTATTATCCGTGATTATATACCTTCCTCACTTTATATCGAAAAGACGTCATTTTAGTTTGATCGCTTCAATAAGAAAACGTTCTTGATTATTACTTAGTTGGATGGAACCCAAGGAATACACGTAAAGTAGTTATATCATACTATCTTTCAATAATCTTACTGATAAAAATTAAATTATGTTAAAATAGAATTCTAGACATAGGTACAAAGGGGCAATTGGATGAAAATAGAGGTTGGCTCTGTTATCAACGAATTACGAATAAAACAAAATCTTACAAGAGAAGAACTGGCTAAGGATATATGTGAACCTAATGCCCTGTCAGATTATGAAAGAAGCATCACTTCTCCAACCATTGATGAATTGGCACTTTTTGCGGATAAACTTAAAGTTGACCTGCCGTATTTCTTCACTACCAAAAATGAACCGATTTATAATTACATAGAAATCATTAAACTTTTGATTAACAAATACAAACGGACACGCAATTATGAAGCAATTTATGAAATCGTCCAAAAAGAAATGGCAACTGCACCGGAAAAATCGATATCATTTTATCAATTCTTAAAATGGCATGAAGGTATCTCTTTTTTTTATTTGTACAATGACAAACAAAAGGCTATAGAATTATTGAATGAGGCCATTCAGATTACCATGGGTAAACGGGTCATACTTCATCAACAGGAAATAGAAGTTTTAAATAGTATCGGGATCATCCATTTTAAAACGAAGAATTATGAAGAGGCCATCACCATCTTCAATGAAGCACTGGAATTTATCGAGAATATTCCCCATGTGAATCAAGAAGGTACCATTATCGTGAAGATCATTCATGGATTAGCACAAACATTGACTGAACTTCATTTTTATCAGGAATCATTAAATTATACTCTTAAAGGAATCAACATCTGTAATTCGATAGAATCATTATATTTATATGCGGAACTCCATCTCTTAACTGGTAGGAATCTGGTACAACTGCAACAACCTGAAGAAGGACTGCACTATATAAAGCAATCGAAGAACATTTTCAGTCTTCAAAAAAACGAAGAATTCGTACAAATTGCCGAACAAGAATTGGAAAGCATTATGCACTGCATATGAACATGAAAGATAGAAATTCCTTTAAAAAAGGAATCTCTATCTTTTTTTAGTGTCGTTAGTTCACCCTTACCTTCAATCAATTTCAAATCATTAAAACGATCATTATACTTTCAATAGCCATTCTATGTCAGCTATAATAGAAGAATGTAACCCAACTGGAGGAAAAAAAATTGTCTAATAGATTAGGTTTAGTGCTTGACGTAGAAACAACGGGTTTACGTCCCTCTTCAGATGAAATTATCGAGCTTGCCCTTATACTATTTACATACAGCAGTGAAACAGGGGAAATCATTAATTTTATCGATCAAGAATCATTTTTAAGGGAGCCTCTCTCATATGGAGCAAGAAGGAATTATGATCAAGCATACAGAATTCACGGAATTCCATACAGCGCCGTAGAAGGAAAAAGTTTTCACGATGAAAAAATTAAATCCTTCATTGCCCGTACCGATTCGATTTTCGCACATAATGCATCTTTCGATAGAAGTTTTCTCTACCAAATGTATCCGGAAATCAATGATCAAAAGTGGTTCTGTACGATGCGGAATGTACCTTGGAAGCAATATGGATTTGAGAATAGTAAACTCTTAACATTACTGCAGGCACATAATATCACCAATTTTCAAACACACAGGGCTATGGACGATATATCTTACCTAATGGAACTTATGAGAAAACCAGGACCTTCTGGCCTTCCTTATTTAAAGGAAGTCATTGCAAAAAATCCAATGAAAAAATATGCCCCTGCTTCTCAAAAGACAAGAGTATAGCCGTTTAAATAATTACTTATTGTTCATGGTGCACCAATGTTTTGTCACATACAAACCGCTGCCCATTCCATGGAACAGGAATGCATATCTTTATGATGGTTATAATTTTTGAGGCACTTTTATTTTCCTGCATTTCACTTATTACCTGATATTTTAAAAAAACAGCGACCCGTCTGGGTCGCTGTTTTTTTGATCATTATACAGTTGCTTCTTCCTGTTTTTCATTTATTGCGCCGTTCATTTTCTTATACCGAATAATAAAGTAAAGAAGTGATAATATTAATGCTGCGACGAGGAATATGGCCAATATGGCAAGATTATGCCACATGAAGCTATAATCTCCTGTCGAGATGACAGCACGAAAAGCATTAATGGAATAAGTCATCGGTAGGAACGGTGTGAATCCTTGCAAGAAGCCAGGAACTAATTCATTTGGGAATGTTCCGCCACTGCTGGTCAGTTGAAGAATCAAAATCAATAATGCTATGAACCGGCCTGGATTGTCAAAGGCTGAACCCAGGAACTGAATGATTGCCATGAATGTGCAGCTAGCAAGAATGCTTACTGCAAAAAACAGCGGCAGGCTCGTAACATTGATTCCAAGACCTAAAATTAAAATCGAGTCCACCAATATGGCTTGACAGATTCCTATGAGTGCCATGACGCTGTATTTACTAATAAACCAGCTAAATCCACTCGC
Organism: Peribacillus sp. NPDC096622; assembly: GCF_044762665.1. Taxonomy (NCBI): domain Bacteria; kingdom Bacillati; phylum Bacillota; class Bacilli; order Caryophanales; family Bacillaceae; genus Peribacillus; species Peribacillus sp. NPDC096622. The sequence continues at coordinate 136,515 of NZ_JBIWES010000004.1, forward strand.
AGGTTTAACAGCAGGATCTCTTAACGGGAAAATGATCGTCAGAACGATAGCCCCGATAAATAAACTTAATGAAATTAAATATGGTGCAAAACTAGTGCCATAGTTCGGTACATTATTAATTGGTAATTTATCCACTTTAACTGGGCTTGCAAACATGTCATATATTTCTTCATTGGATTTTATCTTGCCTGCTTCGTTTGCCCCATCATTCAATTCGTCATGTAATTCTGCAGATCCATCTGAAAGTTTGGCGATTCCATCTTGTAACTTGATGGCTCCATTCGCCAGTTCTCCCATGCCGCTAGTAAGGCTGGATGAACCTTCCTTCAACTTATCCGTTCCTGTAACCAGACCTTTCGAACCTTCGGAAATCTGTGAGGTACCACTTGATAATTGCTTGGAGCCATCTTCAAGCTGATCAAGCCCGCTTACCAAGTTATTGCTGCCTTCTGTTAATTGTCCAAGGCCACTCTGCGCTGAATCTATACTATCGCCAAATGTTGTCAAACCAGACACCAATTGACCTTGTCCATTTTTCAGTTCATTCGCCCCGTTGGCGAGTTTATCCTGAGCTTGCTTCAATTGCGTGAAACCGCCGCTTAACGCACTTGTGCCTTCACCTAACTGATTTGCCCCATCACTAAGGCTATTTGAGCCTTTAGCAATTTCGGTTGCACTTGCCGATAGTTTCCCTACTCCTTCAGATACCCCTTTACTACCTTCACTGATGCGGGTTAGAGAAGAAATCACTCCCTCCAAACGCTCTTTCTCTGCAGGATCATCCGTAGCTTCAGATTGTTGTTTCAACCCTGAAATAACCTCATCCAAACCTACGGAAACTTCAGCTGCCCCCGCTTTTGCTTCGTTCGATGCTGCGCTCCATTCAGACAATGAACCTGAAAGCTGAGCGGCACCAGAAGCTACACCATTTGCCCCTTCAGTCAAAGCGGGCAGCTTTTCTTCTATTTGATTGAAGCCCTCTAATGACTGCTGCAATCCAGAGGCCAATTCACCAGTTCCCGCTTCGGATTTCTTTGCTCCTTGCAAAAGCTCGGATTGGCCATCTTTCATTTGCTCAACACCAGAGCTGAACTGTTGTAACCCTTGATTAAGTTCCTTTGATCCTGCAGCTGCAGAACCGACCCCATTTGAAAAGGTCATTGATTTTTCAGCTAATTTTTCGAGGTTTTCATGGATTTCGACAGAACCTGAATGCAGGGAATCAATTCCTTCATCCACTTTTTTGGAACCTTCTTTAGCTGAGATAATCCCTTCACCAAGTTCACTGGAGCCGTTTTTCACTGTATCCGTTCCGTCTTTCAATTCTCCAGCTCCATCACTGGCACTTTTGAGTCCGTCAGCCACTTCGTTCAAATTGTCGAACATTGACTCAGCATAGGTTTTCGTAACGGCTGACGAAACCTCCCCTTTAATTCTCTCCGAAGCTGCGTCACCTATTTTAGTCGATATATAGTTGAACCCTTCATTGGATGTATAAATTAAGTCAAGTTTTTTCGGATTGTCCTCCTGTAGGGTCGTTGCATTCTTCGAAAAGTTTTTCGGAATTTCTATTTTCATGTAATAATCTTGATTTTCCAGTCCTTCATTAGCTTCTTCTTGACTGACGAAATGCCAATCGAAATCCTTCTTTTCCTTTAACTCCTTGACTAAATCTTTTCCTATTGTGAGTTCCTTTTCATTGAACTCCGCACCCTCATCCAAATTGACAATGGCTACAGGCAATTGGTCCACCTTACCATATGGATCCCAAAATGCCCACAGGAACGTGCCGCTATATAATAAAGGTATCAGTATGATCCCTATTATGGAAATGAGTATCATAGGATGTTTTATTATCGCTGAAAATTCACCCTTTAAAGATTTTAACACGCCTACCAAGCCCTCCTATACGACGAATATGCCGCTTATTTAATCTATCTCGGTGAGAACGGATTGAAGAATACAATTAAGTCTATTGCTTTTGCAATAAATATTTAACATTCTTCATCTTCACCTAAATACATATTACTTTTTAAACAATCAATAATTTATGACCAAATTGTTCATTTAGTCATTATCACGAAAATAATATAACATTTATCCTTCTTTTTATCAATATTTTTTCACAGTCTTACATCCTATATTTACTGTTTTTAACGTTAAAACCTATTTAGATTGCCTTTTAAGCTGATTAAGACTTTATCATGAATTAGCTCTGATATTACATGAAAAAAAGGGTATCCATAATGGATACCCTTTTTTTTAGCTATATTAGCATAACTAAATGAAGCGCTTTCATATCATTTTGATATAATTCCTTTTAATTTTTCCGCCTGCCCGGTCAGTTTCTTCAAAGACTCCTGATATTCTTTTTCTAATTGTTTTATGATGCCTGCAGCGGTATCTATTTTTTTAATCGCACCTACACCATGACCTGCTGACCAAATATCACGCCACGCTTTAGATTCAGATGATTTGGACATGCTGTCAAAATCGACTTTTTCTTTTTTGGCCAATTGTTCTGGGTCCAATCCTTCCTTCCTGATGCTCGGTTTAAGCATATTACAATTAACGCCTGAAAATGCATCAGTCAAAATGATGTCATCATGGTCAGAATCGACAAGCATTTCACGATATTCATCATTTGCCCTGCTCTCTTTCGCCACGATAAAACGAGTACCCATATAAGCAAGATCCGCTCCTGCCGCCTGAGCTGCCAAGATACTGTGACCAGTACTGATGGATCCGGCAAGCAAAATGATTCCGTCCCAGAATGTCCTTACGCTGTCCACGAAAGCAAAGCTATTTATCTCACCAGCATGACCGCCTGCTCCCGCTGCAACCAAGATCAATCCGTCCACACCTGAATCCGCAGCTTTTTTTGCAAAATCCACAGAGCTGACATCCGAAAAGACCAACCCGCCATAGCTATGTACGACATCCACCACATGTTTTGGTGAACCTAATGATGTAATGACGATGGGAGGCTGATGTTTTTTGACCAATTCCAACTCTTCTTCAAGCCGGCTATATGTACGGTGAACAACCATATTCATTGCCCATGGAGCTATCTTTGAGCCTGGTTCCTTATCCTTTGCTGCAATCAATGTGTCATTTATATCACCCATCCATTGATCCAGGACCTCTATCGGCCGCGCATTCGGTGCTGGAAAAGAGCCGATCACCCCATTCAAACAGCATTCTTTCACTAACTCAGGACCGGATATTAAAAACATAGGTGCTGAGATAACTGGTAAAGATAATTGATTCCACCACTGTTCAGGCAAACTACTAGTCATCCTTAAACCTCCCGTAATTAATATATTACCAAAATATAACACTACTAGATTATCATACTTCTAAAAGACACAATTTTCAAGAAATTAATTCAGCAGCTAAAATTTAATTGTCATGCAGCTCCATTTCAAAAAAACTGTATATGGAATACGTCCCATATACAGTGTCGATTCAATTTGAAAGCACCCATTTACGAATGGCCTTAGCCACACCATCTTCTTCATTTGTCGCTGTAATCCAATCTGCTTTTTCTTTCACAATTTCCTGGGCGTTTCCCATTGCCACACCCACTTTTGCTTCGGAAATCATCGCAAGGTCATTAAGGCTGTCACCCACTGCCATAACATTATCCATGGTAATATCGAGCAATGAACATACGAGCTTTATCGCTTTCGCTTTATTGACGCCCATGGCATTCACTTCAATATTCGTCGGGCTTGAATTGCTTATTTCAAAGGTTCCTTTTGATACCAGTTCATCCATGATGATTTGGCGGATGTTTTCATCATTTGTATCAAAACCGAATTTAAGCCATTGCGAATCATGGATTTTTTCAGGCATTTCAGCCCTGTAAATATTATCGCAGCTAATTGCCCAAAAATGTGTACCATGTTTTTGGCTTAATTCCCACATCCATTGTATGGATTCACTATCGACGATATTCCTTTCCACCAGTTTTCCTTGATTATCGTAAATTTCGCTTCCGTTTACTGTAATGAGGTATGATTGAAGTTCCATTGACTTTGCAAAATCACTGCATGTCGCATAGGATCTTCCTGTGCTCAATACCACAAAAACCCCTTGATTTTCGGCTTCTTTTATCGCTCTCCGATTTTCGTCAGATATCTCTCCAGCCTTATTGAGAAGCGTTCCATCCATATCAAGTGCAACTAGCTTAATATCTTGTTTCTCCATTCTTATTCACCCTTCCATAATCCTTCTTTATGTAACTAAGTCCATGATAGCTTATAATGCATACCCAAGGAAAGTACGTGATGAATTAAACAGGCATTAACATCAGTGTCATGATTTTATAATCAAACAAATATCCTCATCATGACACTTAGCATTCTGCCATTATTTCTACTCCCTGTCTTTTTTCATTTCATTCAATTCTTTTTTTATCTGACCTTCCCATTTTGGGACACCATCATTTTCATCAAATTCTATAATGACATCCGTTACCCCTCTTTCCTTGAAAATCTGATTAAACAGCCGATCTTTTATGTCGTCCGCCTGTTCGATTGAAATATGGGGATCAAGTTCAACTTCAAGTTCAACATGAAAATCTTCCCCTTCTTTTATTACGGCCAGTTTCTGTATATCCCTTACATCTGGATCATCCATGACCATCGTTCCGATTTTTTGCCGCATTTCAATATCGGCTTCCCCAAGAGCACCTGCAGCATTGTCAAGAAAAACCCTTCCAACAACATAGAACATTCCGAGACCGATCATGACGGAAGCAACTCCTTCCGCTTGGATGAAAGGTGTGAAGTTTGCTAATAAAATGGCAATTATCGCGAGTACTCCGCCACCGGTCGCTACCATATCTTCCATGAATACTAATTTCGTCGCCGGTTTTGCCCTTTTTAAACCAGAGAAGCTCTTGAATATGACGGCTGCTCCTTTAGCTTCGATTCCAGTCTCATGTACCACTTCTTTCATCGCTTTAAATAATACATATGATTCCAGCACAACCGCTAACGAAAGGACGGACAAGTTAATAAGGATACCAGTTGATTCTGCAGGATGCAAAATGTGATGGAACCCTTCTTTAATCGTTTCATAGGACATGATCCCGACAACCAATACTGCCCCTAGTAATACAAGGTTAACCAAACGTCCAAAACCATCTGGGAATCGATCAGTTGGTGACTTTTTACTAAGTGCGGAACCAATGAAGACGAAAAACTGATTCGCAGCATCGCCCAAAGTATGTAAAGTTTCAGCAAACATAGCGACATTCCCCGTCATGAAATAGGCAATCCCCTTTAGCACAGCGATGATACTATTCACACAGGCAGCAATGAACGCCGATTTATTACCTTGTTTCAATAACCGAAATAATTCTTTCATCTAAAAATCCCCCCTAATCTTTTTATTAATTCATTATCATAATGTATTATCCCCAACACTGGAAAATATGAAACCACAAAACTCAAACCCCAACCTATACGATTGGAGAATGGTTATAAGTTGTATCTCCCACAAACGAATATATTCCAGGAGTGGACGCATCTATTCTAATAAGTTCACAATGAAAAGCATTCATTTCTTTAGAAGACTGAATACTGCAACAAAAAAAGGAGTAAGCTGCGGCTTACTCCATATCATCCAATAACTTCAAGCGTTATCCTTCCTTTTTCACTAACTTAGATGGATTATTCACTTTATAGCGTATTTCTTTATTGTATTTTTTGTCGACCACTTTTCCATCAAATTCGATTGCGTCTCCTTCTTCGAGCTCAGCTTTTTTTAATGTCTTGCTATATCCACACCAAGCATCGCCAATAGTCAATTCAGGCTCCGTTGTCACTTTGACATTCTCCAAGAGTATGACTTCATCTTCTTCTCCAGTGAAATGGTTCATCTTCGCAGTGAACTCCTTGACAGTCGCGGTGAAATGCACTTTCTCCGCAGGCAAGTCCAACTTAGGTTTTGCTGTCGTCTTTTTAGTTTTGGTTTTTGCTTTTTTGGGTTCTTCATTTAGCTGATCGGAGTTTTCCGTAATTGGTGCTTCCATCACCTGATCAGTATCATTTGAATCTGCGGATGTTTTGGAAACCGGTCCACTCAACAATTCTTTTCCGAAACTGGAGCTTTGCATTTCCTTTAAATAAGAAGGGTGAATGCAGCTAAGCTTACCATTTTCAAATTCAACGACTATAGTGTCAAGACCATTTCCATATTGTTCATAACCTGCCAATTTGACTTTTGCTTGAAAACTGCCGCTTTTATATAATAGTTCCCTTTTAACCGAACGGGCAGTGAATAATTTCCATTCCAATCCTTTAGCGATATAGTCCGTATCATCTAAAAAAGGGACATACTCTCCTTTTGGTGCAATATAATGAATCAAATCTTCAGCTGGAGTTTCAGCCACAGTCACCACTCCTAATCTTTTCTATAGATTATATTCTAGCAAAGGATTTCAAAGTTGCAAATGAATGAGTATCATAATTGTTCAGAGGGGATGGCAGTCACGGTTACAATCAAGCTTAAATGCCCCCATAAAAGGAAGCAGAAAAAAGCTGCCCACTAAGAGCAGCCTTTTTGTTTGAATAGTCAATCATTTCTTTCTATAATCGGACAAAAACGACTACATCCCTTGCCCTTACTTAACATGAATTTTTTTTAGGTTTCCTTCTTGTTCAGGAGTAATTACGTTTTTCTTATGATAAAACAAAAAGTATGACCCAATAACTAGAATCGTGAGAAGGGTTGTAAGAAAGAATTGCAATCTCATGGAATCAATAAACGCCTGAGCAACGAATATAATAAATAATACGGCAATGGTCGCGTAGGTTAAATAAGGGAAAAGCCACATTTTCACTTTGAGTGTCCCCGGATTTTCTTTTTCCGTCTTTTTCCGTAAATATAGATGAGAAAAGGCGATAAAGATATACATGATCATCGTGACTCCTCCAGAGCTGTTTGCGAGAAAAGCAAACAATTTATCTGGAGAAACAAATTTAAAAGTCGTGAACACATAAGCAAAGAAAACACTTGCCATTAACGCCCAAATCGGGATTCCCCGCTTATTCACTTGGGAAAGGATTTTCGGTGCATCACCTTTTTTTGATAAAGAATATAACATACGAGAGCTTGTATATAGTCCTGAATTCAAAACAGAAAGCAATGAAGTGAAGATTACGATATTCATGATTTGACCCGCTGCCGGCAGGCCTGCCATGTCAAATACGCTTGCATAGGGGGTTTTCAGTAAATCTTCTGCCCCTTGGGGAATTACGAGAACCAACACGGTCACTGAACCAACAAAGAAAAGAAGGAGACGCCATACAACACTGTTTATGGCTCTAATAATATTTTTTTCAGGGTTTTCAGACTCTCCTGCAGCAATGGCAGCTACCTCACTTCCCGATAAAGAGAAAGTAATGAATATCACACTAAGAAGGACAGGCAGAAAACCTTTTGGTAAAAATCCTCCATCTCCAGTAATGTTTGAAAGGCCTGGTGAATCAAATCCCGGAACAAATCCAAATATCATGGCGGCACCCAGGATGAGGAATATTACAATGGCAGCCACTTTCATGAAAGCTAACCAGTATTCAAATTCCCCATAAGCTTTGACTGAATAGATATTCGTAATCATCATTAATATAGGGAAAGATAGACTGGCAGCCCACATAGGTATACCAGGAAACCAATCATGAATCATAGTACCTAATAACGTAGTTTCAATGGCAATGATGATTACCCAGTTGAACCAGTATAACCAGCCGATCGTGTAACCGGCCCAAGGACCGAATGCTTGATGTGCATATGTTGAAAAGGATCCACTATCAGGATTTACCACAGCCATTTCACCCAGCATACGCATAATAAGCACAATCATCAATCCTGCGATTATATAAGATAAAATAGCACCAGGTCCTGCTGAATCAATTATTGTTCCGCTTCCGATAAATAGTCCTGCCCCAATTACCCCGCCAATAGATATCATTGTGACGTGCCTGGTCTTGAGACCATGTTTCAATTCATTTGTTTGAAGTGCCACTATTGTCACCATCCTTTAAAACTGTCAATTTACCGTTTTGTAAGCAGTAAACCACTACTCAAGGGTAACCTAGTAGAAATCTTTCATTCAAAAACAATGTTTACAGTCCTATCCCCGTTTCATTAATAGTTTTAATTAGGCCAAATTCACAATCGTTATATGTATATTGCACAGCGTATATTCTATTAACCGTAATGCTTTTCTATTTATACTCCCTCTTTACTACATCAGCCCCTCAACTAAATACACGGAAAGTACAATGACCTTGTTGATTTTCATTTTCGCTTTTTGTTGAGTGAAGTCCTTTTATGTAAAAATATAGTTACCCAGCTCTATTCTTTCTTTACCTCACTATTCTTTTTTAAAGCACCCTCTCTCACTAAAATTTTATACATATATAATAAAAGCAATATCCATGCCAAAAAAAGGATAGTTATTTTATTAGGGTTTAACGCTTTTATGAATCCAAAACGATTCATTATTGAATCATAAATATATTTATTGATTCATATACTAATTATTGACCCTTTTTGATTCGCAATCGAATTAAAAAATGACAATTTAACTGTTTTCTTTTTTCATTTCGACAAATATACATACTAAAAAATAACAGAGATAAAAAGAAGATGCTAAAAACCAAATTATGATTTCTTGGCATCTTCCATATATTTATTTTCAGTGAGAATGGTTTTATGTAAAATACCGGCAGAGCCGGAATGCCCTTCCCTATTAATCAAAGAGCTGCGTATATGCTTCGAAAAATATCGATATGTATATAATGCTATATGTAAAGTCACTAATGAATAGTATTAAACCCTTATAAATTCATTCTGTACTTTTGGGAAATGGATGCTGAATGTGGTTGAATTTTCATTGGAGTCACAATTCATATATCCATCATTACTTTCAATGATCTTTTTACATACGTATAACCCAATTCCCGTTCCTAACTCTTTCGTTGTGACAAAGGGTTCAAAAATAGATTCGATCAATTCACTGGCAATGGCCGGTCCATTATTTGAAATTCTAATAATTCTTTCATTCGCCTCAATTAAAGAGTTAATTCTCAAAATTCTTGGATGTTCCTTATCCTTTAAGGCATCAATCGAATTTATAAATAGATTCAAGAACACTTGTTTTAACCCATCCTTGCTCGCTGTCATGACGAAGTTTGGATAAATATCTATTTCCACATTAACACTGGCATCCACAATATTTGCATATGTCAGTTCTTGTATTTCTTCAATTAACTTTAACACTGAAATTTCCTCTCTTTGTTCCTCATTAAAATCTGATTTAGAGGTATGGAGGAATTGGGTTATCCTGAAATTCAGCTGATTTAACTCATAATCAATGATATCCAAATATTTTAAGCCCGGGTTCTCCCTCTTCAGTAATTTATTGAAACCCATGATAGCTGTAAGAGGGTTTCGGAACTCATGTACAAAGCTTGATGATATCTGACCGAGTACCGCTAATTTATCTTTGTGGTTTTCACTAATATAAGACTTTTTTTCCTCAATCACTTCATTTGTAAGATTCGTATATCTCGTTACTGCATGGTAGCTGAACGTATCAAAGTGCAAGTTGATGTCATTAATGAATTTCTGCATATAATTAATTGGGACATTTGCCCCAAAGAGATTTCTGATTATGATATTTCTCCCCAAATTGATATTATAAAGAAAATCCCCAATGTTGATATTTGCTTCTAGACGTTCTTTTGCAACCTGGTAAGCCAATTTTATCAGCACATCTTCAGACAGTACCTCCTTGAACGTTTGGATGACCAGTGAGTACATCCCATAACCATTTTCTTTAACCTTTTCTTTGTAGGGGTCTATTTCATTGATCTTAATAGTCTCGTTCCATTCATTTAAAAACACAGATTCATTTTCTTCCAAATATTGAATCAATACATGTTTATACTTCTTATGTTCAGATGACAACTCCATACTATTGACCACACATCCCCTTACGGAATTTTAGATACTATATCAATAACATCATTCTAAATGAGATTTTGATTTCCTGCACTTCATTATTCATTGTTTTTCAGGTGAAATATAGCTTATAAGGAGACAAGGTATGATAGTTACTTGCAATAACAAAGAACCGACCAAATCAGGTCGGGAATCTGAGATTTTCATAAAAAACAAACTCATCATTCATCTTTTTTTATATACTAAGAAACTATTTCCTTTGAAAGTTGATTCCATATTTTTTCATTTTTCTATAAAGCGTATTTCGGCCGATGTCGAGTTGTTTCGCGGCGTTACTGATATTTCCATTTGTTCGTTCCAATGCATGTCGAATAAGTTGGGTTTCTTGTTCTTGAAAATTTCTTGGTTCTCGATCGGCATTTGCCCCTTCCTCATTTGTAATGAAAGAAACAGGACAAAGTGCAACAAACAAGTCTCTTGTAATCGGGCCATTATCAGCTAGGAATGCAGCCTGTCCGAGCACGTTTTGCAATTCACGGAAATTTCCCGGCCACGAATATTCCAAAATGAATGTTTTAGCTTCGTCAGTTAGTTCGGTATGTTCGCTCTTATAAGGTAAATCCGCTAAAATGTATTCTGCTAACAGCAATAAATCTTTACGACTCCTCAGATTTGGAAGTTTTAAAGATAATCCACAAAGGCGGAAAAATAGATCTGCACGGAATTCTCCAGCTTCAATTTCTTTTTGTAAGTCTTTGTTGGTGGCAGCAATGACCCTAACATCGATTGGAATGGAAGCATGTCCGCCGACACGCGTCACGCATCGTTCCTGAAGCACACGGAGCAGAGTCGCTTGAGCTTGAAGTGGCATGTCCCCGATTTCATCCAAAAACAAGGTTCCGCCATCTGCAGCTTCGAACTTCCCCTTATGCCCGCCGCTTTTTGCTCCAGTAAAGGCACCCTTTTCATAACCAAATAACTCACTTTCCAATAAGTTTTCAGGAATTGCGCTGCAATTGATGGCGATGAATGGCTTATCACTTCTTAAGCTATGCCCATGAATGGATTGAGCGAAAAGTTCTTTTCCCGTTCCGCTTTCTCCAGTGATTAGCAGGCTGATATCAAGCGCTGAAGCTCTTTTAGCAATGGATATGGTTTGATTCATTTGCGGATCATTACTTATTATATCGGTAAATTGATAACGATTAGTTGTTAATCCATCAATCAATTTCTGTTTTTTTAACCGCACGATCACGGATGATTGATGTTCTATATTTTTGCCAAGGGTTTGAACCAAGAACTCCTGGTCTTTAATTGAAACTCTCTGTTCTAAAACAAGTGGGTCTATTCCTGATACAATATTCGATACCGGTTTTTCCAGTGTGCCAATAACATGTGACGCCGCTGAATTAAGATCTGTAACCTTCCCCTCTTTATCAAGGGTAATTAACGGATCAGGGTATGAATCATATATAAAATAAAGGTTTTTCTCCCTTTTTTGTGTATGGGACAATAAGAGTGATTGTTTGATGCTATCAGCCACCCTCTGAACTAAGCTAATGGAAAAAGGATGATAATTCTGTTGATGACTGCTTAAGTTCAAAACACCAAGCAGGTGCCCATCTGGGTGATAAATGGGCGATGCGGCACAAGTAAGGAAATGGTTATCCTGATGAAAGTGCTGACTGCCATGAATCAATACAGGGTTTTTCTCCACAATGGCTGTTCCTATTGCATTTGTTCCTTTTGATTCCTCTAGCCAATTGGCCCCTTTCCTTAGGGAAACATTATCTGCATGTCGGATGAAAGCTGGATCCCCAACTGTTTCGATGATATATCCTTCAGGAGCAGCAAGTAATAAAATGGACTCCAAACCATTAATCGAGTGATAAACTTCTTCTAAAATGGGAGAAGAATGGTACAGGAGTTCCGCATATCGATCGTGGTATTCAGCCAACTCAAATGCACCAAGCATATCTTCCTTATCCATCATGCTTGGCTGAAGTCCCTTCGAAATGCACCGCTGCCATGATTCTTGAATAAATGCCGGTATGGTTCCTTTATCCGCGCTTATATTAACAGACATTGAATAATCCTCCCGTATGTATAATCCAGTAAATCGGCTTCTGTTTTTTATTCAATTTCTTTTAAACTCTATGTGATTCAAAGCTTCAGAGCATTCAGGGTTCGTTCATTCTATTTAATTATAACAGAAAATTCAGATATTCACCAAAATGAAAACAGCCTAAAGGGAACTACTAAACTTTTTTTGTTCCATATTGGAACACCTGCCTGCTCCAATATGGAACAGTAAGGCATCTTCCCATATCCCTCTACCATCTTCTTTAGCTGATTTCATCGGTTTTTTGTTTATGGCATAAGTCTTGCATAATTACATGTCGAGAAATTGATTCCTTTTGATAAAGGGGGGAAAGAAATCAAGTAATCCAGATTTAAAAGAGATTCAGAATTGCTGCAAGCCTGTCAAAGGGAATTGTATAAAAAAAAACATAATAGTATGCCTGATCCTTTTACTTAGAGCCATTGTCCAAACAGATATAGAACTTAAAATGCAAATGAAAAGGGGTATTATACATGGAACAAACTATTAAACTTAATCCACGGGTGCAAGAATTCTTGAAAGGCACTAAAAAGCTTTTGATAAATGGGGAATTCGTGGAAGCTGCTTCAGGAAAAACTTTTGAGACTCTCGATCCTTCAAACGGCAAGGTTTTAGCGGTTGTGAGTGAAGCAGGTCCGGAAGATGTAGATAAAGCGGTCAAAGCAGCCCGTACGGCTTTCGACAACGGTCCTTGGAAAAAAATGAGTGCATCGGAACGCAGTCGCCTCATTTATAAACTAGCGGACCTCATGGAGGAACATAAAGAGGCGTTAGCACAATTGGATACCCTGGATAATGGCAAGCCAATTGGCGAAACCACTAATGCCGATGTCCCCCTTGCAATCGAACACTTCCGTTATTATGCTGGATGGACCACTAAGATAGTAGGACAAACAATACCTGTTGCTGGGAATTACTTCAATTATACCCGTCATGAAGCGGTTGGAGTGGTAGGACAAATCATCCCTTGGAATTTCCCTCTACTTATGGCCGCATGGAAATTAGGCGCAGCCCTTGCAACTGGATGTACGATCGTTTTAAAACCAGCGGAGCAAACACCGCTTTCAGCATTATATTTAGGTCAATTGGCGCTTGAAGCAGGTTTTCCTCCTGGCGTTCTCAATGTCATACCTGGATTTGGTGAAACAGCAGGGTCACCGCTTGTAGACCATCCAGAAGTCGATAAAATTGCCTTTACCGGTTCAACCTCAGTAGGAAAAATGATCATGCGCCAAGCTTCGGGAACTGTGAAAAAAATCTCGTTGGAATTAGGCGGTAAATCACCTAATATCATTCTACCGGATGCAGATATGAGTAAAGCCATTCCCGGTGCATTAATGGGCATCATGTTCAATCAAGGACAAGTATGCTGTGCCGGTTCCCGCCTGTACATTCAAAAGAAATCCTATGACAACGTGGTGGCTGACTTAGTGTCCCATGCAAAAAACATTAAACAAGGGGCGGGTCTTGATCCAACTACCCAGATAGGGCCTTTGGTTTCCAGTGAACAATTGGAGAGAGTGGGCAGTTATATTGAAAAAGGAAAGTCTGAAGGAGCTGAGGTGGTTACCGGGGGCAATTACGGACAAGGAGAGGGTTATTTTGTAACACCTACAATATTTGCAGGCGTTGAAGATGAAATGACAATCGCTAAAGAAGAAATCTTCGGTCCTGTTGTAGCTGCCATGCCTTTTGATGATTTGGATGATGTGATAAACCGTGCAAATAACTCAGAATATGGATTGGCTGCAGGTTTATGGACACAAGATGTAAAAAAAGCCCATTATGTGGCTAATGAATTAAAAGCAGGTACAGTTTGGGTAAACTGCTATAACGCCTTTGATGCAGCTTCTCCATTTGGCGGGTATAAACAAAGTGGAATCGGTCGGGAAATGGGCAGTTATGCTTTGGATAATTATACGGAAGTCAAAAGTGTCTGGATTAACTTAAATTAAAAAAAGAGTGAACGCTGCATATGATCATTCGGCTCAGATATCGTGATTGAAATTCATGTTATCGTTCCCTTTAATAATCGCAAAAAGGTGTACCAAAGTGCGGACTTTGGTGCACCTTTTTCTTGTTTTGTAACTTATAGGGCTTAGATAAAAGAAAAGACCTTTCATTTTTGAAAGGTCTTTTTGTATCCATCATCCATTACGTTCGATTTGCATTTTTTCTCTGTTTGCTTTTTCTTTTTCGATATTTTTCTGTCTTGAAGTTCCGGCTACCAGGATTCCAATCACCACTATTGCTTCAAATCCATATTTAATGAAGGGATTTGTAAAGTAGTCGTGCATGAAGGGTTCAGCTACGATCATTTTAGCAGAAGTCCAGCCTAGTATTCCCGCACCAATTATTATGATGACTGGGAAGCGTTCGATCAGTTTCAGGATCAAAGTGCTTCCATACATCACTACTGGAATTGATACAAGTAAACCGATTACCACTAAAGTGAAATTACCATGAGAAGCACCTGCAACAGCTAGGACATTGTCCAATCCCATCAATGCATCCGCAATAATGATAGTTTTTATAGCAGCCCACATCGAGTCTGCAGGCTTCACATCATGTTCTTCTTCATCGATAAGGAGCTTATAAGCAATCCATACGAGGAGTAATCCCCCTATTAAATGCAGTCCTGGCACCTCTAATAGCCAAACAACCAGCAGCGTTGCGATGATCCTTATCACTATTGCCCCGACCGCTCCCCATATTATCACCTTTTTTTGCTGTTCTTTTGGAAGCTTTCTTGCAGCCAATCCAATAAGGATCGCATTATCACCGGCTAGAACCAAATCTATCATAATGATCGCTAAAAGTCCTGAAATGAATTCACCTGTTAAAAAATCCAACACAATTTCCTCCCTTTTACAAAAATAAAGAGACCTCTGCCAAATATGGCAAAGGTCTCGCTAAGCACTAAATGAATTAGGCCAATAAAGCCGGTGGGATTCCCACGTAATGACGACTTTATTTCAGGTTATCCCTGACGCTACTCCCCTTCACGGGAATAAAGAATATGTAATTCTTTAATATCTTTCCATTAGGAAACTACCAAGAAAAAATATCACTAATTCAGTATACCAAAAATACAAATAAAATAAAGAAAAAAATAAGAGATAGGGAGAATATTCATGAAATTAATCTTGCCTAAATCCTTTTAAAGGATAATTTCAGTCAATCATCCCTTCTAGATATTGGCATAATTCGTTTCCAAGGTTCGGGATATCGCTCAAATCCTTCCCCCAAAGATATTGATTACTTAAGGTCGCTTCTATCAATTGTCTAAGCGGGATTTCCCCATTCTCATAACTAAGCCATTGTTCACTGAAAAATTCAATTGTCTTTATATCGTCTTCAACGACATAGTCTTTACCCGCAAAGCTTTTACCAAGATAACTCCCCTTCATTTCATTAACCTTGTAAAATCGGATCAGGCCCGAAAAACCTCGTACGATACAGTCGGGCAGCCTGCCTTTCGCCCTATGATATTCCTCTAAGGTAGGCAGGAGACGAACCTTGAACTTCGAAATGCTATTCAGCGAAATATCGGCCAGGAGGTGATGTACAAAAGGATTCTTAAATCGCTCAAGAACACTTTCCCCATATAGCATCATCTCATTTTGATCAAAAGGTAATGAAGGAATTATTTCCTTTTCGATGGCATTGCTCAGAAATTGGTTGAATTCCGGATGATCGATTGCCTGTTTTACTTCTTCCAATCCAGATAAAATCCCTAAAGGAGCCAACAAGGTATGTGAACCATTAAGTATCCGTACCTTCCTCATTTGATAAGGCGTTAAATCTTTTACCCAACGCACATTCAACCCGGATTTTTGTAAAGGAAGACGTTGATCAATACAAATGTCACCTTCAATAGCCCATAAATGGTAGGGTTCTGCCGTATTTAGCAGAGCATCCTTATATCCCCATGCCGCAAATAGTTTTTCCGACTCATTGGCTGGGAATCCTGTAACGATACGGTCTACCAGCGAGTTAAGGAAGAGGTTGTCCCGGTCCAACCACTCAATGAATGACTTTGGTAAATCCCAATCCCTGCTATGCTTAAGAACACATCGCTTCAATGAATCACCATTTCTCTCTAAAAGCTCACATGGAAGCATGATCAGTCCTTTTTTCGCATTTCCATTGAAATGAAGATAACGATGATACAAAAAAGCAGTCAGTTTTCCTGGAAAAGATTCAATCGGCTTTCCTTCTACCAAAGGAATCGGCTGATATTTAATCCCTGCTTCAGTCGTGTTGGAAACTACAAATTCCAATTCAGGATTTTCTGCTAGTGCTAAAAATTCCATCCATTCTTCATATGGATCAATTGCCTTCGAAAAAACGGAAATGATCTCTGTATGTTCCACTTTCTCCCCTTGGTGAAAACCACGTAACATTAATGTATACAGTCCATCTTGCCGCTTTACTTCCTCTATCTTCCCTTTTCCGGCGGGCCGAGGCTGGGTAACTGCAATGCTTCCCTTGAAATGACCTTGTTTATTACATTCATAAATCATCCAATCAAAAAAGCCTCGAAGAAAATTCCCCTCCCCAATTTGCAATACTTTTATGGGAAAATCCATCATATGTGAATATTTGACAGCTTTTGTATCTTTACTTAGACGCTTTAGTTGACTATTATTTATGTTCATGATCAAGGAACTCCTTTCTTATTGAAATATCCAATTCAGAGTACGATTTAACATCATACCTAATGCTTATATTTCGACAATAGCCTTGATCACTTTAGCTTCAGGAGTTAACCACCCTTCAAACTGATTGATCATTTCATCCATATGTGTGCGGTGTGTAATAAACTGGCTCATATCCAGTTTGTCATTCTTCAGCGTATTCACGACATAATCAAAGTCATCCTTTGTTGCATTACGGCTTCCCATTAATGTAAGCTCTTTACTGTGGAATTCAGGATCATTAAAGGTAATATCCGCTTTAACTAAACCTACATAAATCAATCTTCCGCCGTGAGCAGGATATTTAAATGAGTCCATCATTGACTTAGCATTACCAGTCGCATCAAATACCGCGCTTGGCATATCTCCATTCGTCAATTGGGCTAATTTCTCCAGTGGATTCTCCATAACGTTCAAAGTATGATCGACATTTGCCCATTTGCAAGCAAACGCAAGGCGTTCATCATTTACATCCATTGCGATCACCTTCGCACCCTGTTCTTTAGCGAATGCCATGACTCCCAAACCAATTGGACCAGCACCAATTACTAGCGCAAATTCCCCTTTATGAATAGCAGCGCGGCTAACTGCGTGAGCCCCTATACTTAAAGGCTCTATCATTGCGGATTGATCAAGTGTGAGACCCTCTGTTCTCACCAAATGATTATAAGGAACCGTTATCCACTCACTCATGCCTCCTTCAGCATGTACACCCAACACTTTCATATCCGTACAGCAGTTCGTTTTTCCACTTCTGCAAGCAAGGCATTTTCCACATTCCATATAGGGGATGATCGATACCTGATCCCCGACTTTAAGCCCTGATTCATTTTCCGGTATGGACTCAATAAAGCCGGATAATTCATGGCCAAGTATTCGAGGATAGCTAAAAAAGGGCTGATTACCTCCATAGGCATGAATATCCGTACCGCAAATCCCTATACGCCGCACACGAATCAAAGCTTCCCCTGAGTTTGGAAAAGGTTTTTCCGATTCGATCATCTTAAATTCAAAAGGTTGTTCACAAACGATACTTTTCACTGAATAACACTCCTTTTTTATAACTTAATAGAAACCGTGTACTATTAAAGAATGACACCTTCTTTAAAGATGCTTATCTCCCTATATCCGAATTTTTCATTATTCGTTTTCTTTTTACCGGATGAAAGCTCAAGAATGTATTGGAATAACTCTTCCTTTAATTCCTCGATCTCTTGGCCTTCAATCAACCGCCCAGCATTATAATCAATCCAGTGCTTTTTACGATCGGCTAATTCCGAATTCGTAGCTATTTTTACAGTTGGCACCGGTCCACCAAATGGTGTTCCTCTTCCCGTAGTGAATAGAACGATATGTGCGCCCGCTGCTGCCAAAGCCGTCACCGAAATCAAATCATTTCCAGGGGAATTGATTAAATTCAAACCATGCTTCACCACTCGTTCTCCATATGGTCTTACATCCACTACAGTGGCATGGCCCCCTTTTTGTGTGCATCCAAGTGATTTTTCCTCCAATGTACTTATGCCGCCTTCCTTGTTTCCAGGTGAAGGGTTTTCATAGATTTCTTGATCATGGCGAATGAAATACTGTTTGAAATCATTAATAAGGCCAACGATTTTATTAAAGGTTTCTTCATCTCTTGCCCTGTTCATCAATATCGTTTCCGCTCCAAACATCTCAGGCACCTCTGTCAATATCGTGGTCCCTCCATTTTCTACAATAAGGTCGGAAACCGCACCAACCAGCGGATTTGCTGTAATGCCTGAAAAACCATCGGAACCTCCGCATTTCAAGCCGATTTTCAACTTTGAAACCGGTACGTTCCGGCGTACGAACCCTTCCGCATATTCCACTAATTCCCCCAATATACGTAAGCCGCTCTCCAGTTCATCTTGAACTTCCTGGGCTTTTAAAAATTTAATCCGATTAGGAGGAAATTCACCTATGACTTCTTTAAATGATTCGATTTGATTGTTCTCACACCCTAATCCTACAACTAAAACCCCTGCTGCATTTGGGTGTTGAGCCAATGCTGCCAATAGTTTCTGCGTATGGGTCAAATCATCTCCCAATTGAGAACAACCGTAGGGATGGGAAAAGTGATGAACCCCATCGATTTGACGATCTTTAAACTGCTCATTGCCCATTTTAGCGAGAAGTTCACATGTTTTATTGATGCAACCTACAGTATTGATGATCCAGATTTCATTCCGGATACCCACTTCCCCATTTTCACGGATATATCCTTGGAAGGTATGATTTTGACTTTGCTCTTTTGTATCTTGAATGCTAGGTTGATAGGAATAATCCAATATACCCTGCAAACCGGATGCTAGATTATGTGTGTGAATCCAATCTCCAATGGAGATATCTTCATTAGCTTTTCCGATCGAGTAGCCAAATTTGATTACGTCCTCCCCTCGTTTAACCGGTTTCACTAACATCTTATGCCCTTTGGGAATGTCGTCATTTGCTTTGATATGGATCATTCCCCTGTCTTCTGTTTGAATCTGGAGGCTCTGTCCTTTATGAATTCCCTCCAAGGAAATAACAACATCATCATTTGAATGCAATTGAACAAATTTATTCATTTTGTCCCTCCTTATCATGAGTAAGTCGTCCAGAACCAAATGTCACTTCATTCCGAAAGCCCTTTCATTTTTAAATCTATATAAATTTTAACATCAATTTTTGAAATATAAATTGCGATTTTTGCTGTAAACATACTCATTCTTGTTGTATTATACTTTCAGGAGATGAACAAATGAAAAAAATCCATAATTCATTAAATCATGATTTACTCTTCCCATTTTCTTTTGTCTATCAAGATACGAAAAGTCCCCAGAATGAATTGTCCGATCATATGCATGATCATTATGAAATTGTTTATGTTTATAATGGTAAAGGGACCTTTTTTATCGGTGATGTGTTTTATGATATGCAGCAAGGGGATGTATTCCTGATCCCGAATAATACCATTCATAGGGCATTACCGAATAAGGACGACCCTGTTACTTCCACCATTATCTTTGTCAGTCCTACATTAATATATAAAGATATGGTTGATGATTCTTTTTCATATTTACATTTGTTTGATCTGACAAAAAAGAGTAAGAATTATAAAATATCATTGCCGCAAAAGAAACAAGTAAAGATGGAGGAACAGCTACAACTCATCCTGCAAGAAACAACTAACCAATTGATGGGCTCGAGGCATGCTTGTTTGCTGACCGTTCATCAAATCATACTTGATTTATACCGTACCCGGATAAATGGCAAACAAGATTTATCCGAGGGCAATAGCTATAGTTCAGAATGGATCAAGGATATTTTAATCTATATTAATGAACATATGGATGAACCATTAACGCTGACGATACTTGCACAAAAGGCATTGGTCAGTCCCGCCCATTTCAGCAGGGTTTTTAAGGAAACGACTGGAATTGGGTTAATCGTGTATCTAAACACGAAAAGGATCATCAAGGCAAAGGAACTTTTACTGGAAACGAATCACACCATTGCCCATATTGCCGAAATGTGTGGTTTTGAAAGCATGCCGCAATTTTATCGCACCTTTAAGAAATACACTGAAAAGACACCAGCTACATTTCGAAAAGAAAATCGGATCCGCTAGGCATGCCTATAAACATGAAAAATTTTAAGTCAGTAAAAATGGAAGTGTCTTCCCTTGATATTTCTTTAGGGAGACACTTCCATTCTATCAATCTATTACGCAGGCTTGACTATCGGTCGTACAAAACGGATGACCGCAAGCGATGCAACAACTGCCAATCCACCTGCAAGCAAGAACGCAACTGTGTATGTGCCTGAGGTATCGACAATGTAACCTGTTAACGTCGGTCCGATGATTCCTGCTGTATTTGCCAAGAAATGCATAAAACCTCCAACAGATCCAACATTACCAGGGTCGACAACATCGTTGACGATTGCCCAGTAAATGGCACCAGTCAAATAAAGGAAGAAGACGGAAAGTGCGACAAGCGTTACTGCACTGATCGTTGTGGATACAAGTCCGGCAAAACCGATACATACCGCCGATAAGAACAAACATGTTACAAGCACAAGCTTGCGTGAGAATAAAACACCTTTTTGAGCGAATTTTTTATAGAAGAAATCCGACACGAATCCACCCAAAGCAAGTCCGATGAATCCAAAAATCCAAGGAATCACTGTAATGATACTCATATTTTCTACACTTAGGCCGCGTGCATCGACCAAATAACTTGGGAACCAAGTTAAGAAAAAGAAGAGAATGTAGTTGTAAGAAAAAAAGGCTAGAGCTGTAAATAAAACCGTTTTTTGTTTTAAATAAAACGTGAATTTCAATTTCCCTTCCGATGTTGCCGCTACATAAGATTTTCCCGTATGTTTCTGTTCTTTTGACTCTTCTGGTTTTTCTTTAACAAACTTCCACCAGCAAATCGCCCATATAAGACCAATTATCATTATGGCAATGAAAGAAACTCTCCATCCATATGAGATGGCAATAAATCCAACTATCGGACCTGCAATGGCGCCACCAAGCGGCGTCCCGCTATTCGTCAAACCAACGACTGATGCCCGTTGATTTGCCGGGAACCAGTTATTCACCATTTTATTGATGGTTGCCGAAAGAGGACCTTCGCCCATCCCAAACAGGATGCGGATGACTATCATACTGGCAAAACCGACAGCAAGTACAAGTGCACCGCTGAATACAGACCAAACGATCATCGCCACGAAAAGCGTGAGCTTTGCTCCCCATTTATCGGACGCCATTCCTCCAAGGAAGTTAAATATGGCATAACCAACTGAAAAGCTACTAAAGATAATTCCCATCTGTGTTGCTGTTAAAGATAAATCATCTTGGATGAACGGAGCTGCAATGGACAGTGCAGATCGGTCTAGATAATTTATTACCCCTGCCAAGAACAAGAATACGATAACCATTCCTCTACCATTTGAAAACATAAAGTACCCCCTATAATTTCTGTAAATGCAGCTGCTTTTTTGGAAACGTTTCCATTTAATAACCAAGAGTAAAGCCTATATGACCTATAACTAAATCGGTTTAGAATTCCCGTAAAAAAGCGCTTTCTTTTTCACAGGAATCTTACATCCGTTTCTAGCAAGAATTCCTTGAAAGCAAAGTCGGTTTCAAGCGATGCACCCTTGTATCCTCATTTCCTGTTTTATTAATTTGACTAAGCAGTAACTCCGCTGCCAAGTTGGCCATTTCAATGGCTGGCTGATTAACCGTTGTGATGGTCGGTGTATAGAAACTGGCATATGGTACATCATCGATTCCTATGACCGCTATGTCATCAGGTATATTGATTTCATGCTGTTTCATGTAACGCAATACTTCATTAAGTACGATATCATTTCCTGCCAATATGGCTTGAGGCGGCTTTTCCAATTCGAAAAATTCTGAAAGCGCAAGCGGAATTTCGTCAGCATTCACGGTTTTAATATATTCAGAATTAAATGGTATCCCATGTGACGCGAGTGAATCCTTGTACCCTTGAATGCGTTCGATTCGAGGACTGATATCGCGTATTATTGAAGTGGTTATGATTGCAATGTGTTCAAGACCCTTTTCAATAAACCGATCAATCGCCAACTTGGAAGCAAGGTGGTTATCGAGCATGACTGTAGCAATATTCAATTCCTGGATCGTCCTATCCATGAAAACAATCGGGAATTGATCACTCTTCATACGTTGATATAAATCAAGGTTGTCCCCTGTGGGAAAAATGATGATCCCATCCACTTGTTTAGCTCTTAGCATTTCAATATAATTCTTTTCCTTTTCAGGGTTGTCATCTGCATTGCATACGATAATATGGAACCCTTGTTCATAAAAGTAGTTTTCTATCGCTCTAATAACTTGCGTTGAAAACGTGTGAAGGATATTGGCAACCACTACCCCAACGGTAAAAGTGGACTTTTGTTTTAAACTGCGCGCTATTATATTAGGCTGATAGTTTAACTCTTCTATTGTTTCTTCTATTTTTTTCCTGGTTTTTTCACTCATATATTCGTAGCGTTTGTTCAGGTATTGGGAAACTGTGCTTTTTGATACTTTCGCGTGATTGGCGACATCAGTAATTGTAATGGTTTTCATTTCATTCATTCCTATCGTGTGATTTCAATTCTCTGCCTAACAAAAATGGCTTAGATATATAAGGAATATTCTATTATAATAAGTAAAGCTTTACAATCACCTTCTGATGCAGTAAAAAGTCAATTTCCCATACCATGGAACTAATTTAATCACGGTCACTTGTTTGCCTTTTTATTGGACCTGAATTCAGACGCCTGAGTATGCCATGAAACCACCATCGACCGGTACCGTAATTCCCGTGACAAAGCCCGAGTAGGATTCATCAACGAGCCAAAGCAAGGTACCAAGTAAATCTTCCGGCTGCCCAAAACGCTTCATGGGTGTTGAATTAATGATTTTATTAGACCTTGCTGTAAAGCTGCCATCTTCATTAAGCAGGAGATCCCGATTTTGCTTCGTCAAAAAGAATCCTGGAGCAATGGCATTCACCCGTAAACCTGCTTCGGCAAAATGAACAGCCATCCACATCGTAAAATTATTTATCGAAGCTTTGGCAGCGCTGTATGCCGGCACTTTAGTCATTGGAGCGTAGGCGCTCATGGAAGATACATTTACGATAACTGGGGCTTCCACTTGCAATAATTCTTTCCCAAAAACCTGACTGGCCAAAAATGTACCGGTGAAATTACTGGCAAAAACTTGGGAGAAACCATTTTCATCCAAATCAAAAAAGGATTTCCCAGCTGCTTCTTCCCCATATTTCTCTGGAACTGTAATGGCATCAGGATGATTACCTCCCGCTCCATTTATTAATAGATCCACTCTTCCGAATGTTTCTATTATTTTCCCTCTTGCATTATCCAATGAGGCTCTATCCAAAACGTCTGCCGCAATGGATATCGCAGTGCCCCCTGTTTGTTCAATGAGTTCAACCACTTCTTGCCCTTTTTCGGCCGTTCTGTTCAATATAGCTATCCTGACACCATGACGAGCCAATTCCACAGCCATTTTGGAACATAAAACTCCGCTGCCTCCAGTGATCACCGCTACCCTGTTCGATAAGTTTTCATGGATGGGAATCATGATACCCCACCTGATTTACCAGCTTCATATGCATCCCATAATCCAAGCAAATACATGATTCCCAATGCTCGGTCATATAAACCGTAACCTGGACGGCAATCTTCACCCCATATATGGCGGCCATGATCCGGCCTGACATAGCCAGTATAATTTTGCTTATTCAATTCTTCCACGACGCCCTGTATATTGATGGATCCATCCTGAGTATGATGGGATGTTTCCACAAAGTCACCATTTTCATAAATCTTCACATTTCGTATATGGGAGAAAGGAGAACGGTTTGCATACTTTTTAGCCACTTGGACCATATCATTTTCAGGATTTGCCCCCATCGATCCTGTACACATAGTAAACGCATTCGATGGTGAATCCGAAATCGAGATCAGTTTTTCATAGCTCGATTCTCCGGTGATGATTCTTGGCAATCCAAAAATGGACCACGGCGGATCATCCGGATGAATAGCCATTTTAATGCCGCAAGCCTCTGCAACAGGTAATATTTCTTTTAGGAATATTTCAAGATTCTTCCATAGCTGCTCCTCGTCGACAGTTTTGTAAGCTTCGAATAATTCAGAAATCCGATCCATCTTTTCTGGTTCCCAACCTGGTAAAGTTAAATCTGAAGCTTCCGTCACAGTACGAATCAAATCTTGCGGTTCTAACGTATCCACTTTCGCCTTTTCATAAAATAGGGCAGTTGAGCCATCTTCCAAAGGATGGAACATTTCCGTTCGAGTCCAATCAAAGATCGGCATGAAGTTATAACAAATGACTTTCACTCCAGCTTCCGAAAGATTTCGGATCGTCTCTTTGTATTTCTCTATATATATCATGCGGTCTTCGTTACCCAATTTAATCGATTCATGGACATTTACACTTTCTACTACATCCGTGTGAAAACCAAATGATTGGATATACTCGATTTCTTCTTTAATTTCTTCCTTTTCCCATACCTCTCCAACAGGTTTTTGGTGTAGTGCCCAGACAATCCCTTTCACTCCAGGAATCTGTTTAATGTGCTCCAATGTAACTGTATCATTGTCTTTCCCGTACCATCTAAATGTAATGTTCATCATGCACCTCCGTCATTCCGCAATCTTTTGCATGTATTTTCCGCTTAATTCCACTGCTGCTTCATGGCCGCCATTTATATAGGCTTTGTTCAAGTCACTGCCGATCCCGATTGCTACCGCGCCTGCATTCAGCCAGTCCTTCATGTTATCCAAATTAATTCCGCCGGTTGGCATGATTCTTACATTAGGCAGTGGTCCATTGACCGACTTGATGAAAGAAGGTTCAAAATGGTTTGCCGGAAATAACTTCAAAACATCACAACCTGCTTCCGTTGCCGTTGCCATTTCTTTAATTGTCATGCAACCAGGCATATAGGGAATGCCGTATCGATTACAAAGTTCGGCTACACCACTGACAAAATAGGGACTGACGATAAAATTGGCACCAGCTAAAATCGCATGTCGAGCCGTTTCAGAATCAAGTACCGATCCTGCTCCTAAGAGTGCAGCCGTATTCTGCAGTTCTTTGAAAGCATCTTCAATTACCGGTGTTGTATAAGTCAATTCTATTGCCCGAACACCGCCTTCCACAGCTGCTTTGGACAGTAGTGCCGCCTCATTCGCATCCCGTCCCCGGATAACAGCTACAACTTTCGTTTCCGTTATTCGATGAATGATTGAATGTTTTTCCATAACTCCTGCCCCCTTAATTAAAAACGATGATCGCTTTTCGAACTTGTTCGGGATGATTTTCCACAAAATTAAATGCTTCCTGGATATCATCGAGCGAAAATGTATGGGTAACTAAAGCTTCATGTCTGAGTTTTCCTTCATTTAAAAGTTTAACCACTTTTGGGAACTGATTGGTTTGCAATCTAGATCCTTTAACCGATACTTCCT
Organism: Peribacillus sp. NPDC096622; assembly: GCF_044762665.1. NCBI lineage: Bacteria > Bacillati > Bacillota > Bacilli > Caryophanales > Bacillaceae > Peribacillus > Peribacillus sp. NPDC096622. The sequence continues at coordinate 162,381 of NZ_JBIWES010000004.1, forward strand.
TTTTAGTGATTGGTAGTTGGGAAATCGATGAAGGACGTTCATCAAAACCGAGTACTACAATCCGGCCCGCCGTTGATACGACATCAAAGGACAATTCAAATGTCATCGGCAAGCATACTGCATCAATGACAACGTTGGCCCCTTCTCCATTCGTCCATTCTTCCACCCTTTTTTGAACATCTTCTTTTCCCGCATGGACGGTGATATCGGCGCCGTTTTCTTTAGCGAATTCCAAACGCTCATCACTTAAATCCGTTATCATAACTGATGCTCCTTGAAGCTTTGCCATCTTTAATATGCAAATCCCAATAGGCCCAGCTCCCTGGATAAGCACCGTTTCCCCTTCCTCCACTTCGCCTCTCCAAACGGCCTGTGCGCCGATGGTGTATGGCTCAGCCAATACTATTTCTTCCCAATCTAAAGAGGAATCCACAACATGCAATTGTTTCTCGGGAAGGACGAACCATTCTCTCATCCCACCATCTTCATGTACGCCAAAAACGGACAGTCTTTCACAAACATTTTGACGGCCCTTGCGGCAGGCGTAACACTTCCCGCAATAACTGATGGGCTCAATAACAACGTGGTCCCCGACTCTTATTCCCTCGACGCCTTGTCCTATCTCCACAACTTCCCCCGCTACTTCATGCCCAACGACTCGCGGCAGCGTAGCAAGAGGATTCGTACCATGGTAAATATGCATATCCGATCCACAAATCCCGACTCTTTTTACTTTTACAAGGACATCCGTCGAGTTCGAAATCCGTGGTTTTTCCACTTCTTGTATGATAAGTTCATGAGCTTTCCGTACTTGAACCGCTTTCATTTCTCCCACCTACTTTGTAAGAAATTCATAAACACTTGATGCAATCGTAATACCTTGTTTCAGGTTTTTTTCTTCATTGATTTGTTCAATCTCACCCGGTACATATACGCGATCAAACCCTGGAGCAGGTTCAACCTGTTGCAGCTCTTCGATCATTTGATCCATTTGCTCTAAAAATATATCAGTATCCGTAAAGAACGAAGGATTAATTACACAAAAATAATGTCCCAGCTTCCGTTTCTTATCAAGATCGTCATACATTTTCCCAATGTGCGGGCCAAATGCCGCACCGGCCAATAATCCAGAAAACACATCTACAATTACCGATAGACCATAGCCTTTTGGGCCTCCGAAAGTGGAAAGGGAAACGACTTTATTCGGATCTGTGACCGCAGCACCATTTTCATCAACACCCCATCCTTCAGGGATTTCCTTTCCCTCTTCACGTGCCTGGAGAATTTTCCCCAATGCAACATTGGACGTTGCCATATCAAGAATAAAGGGCTTCTTCGTTTTAGCAGGAACTCCGTAAGCGATTGGGTTGGTACCAAGAAATGATGTTTTTCCCCCGAACGGGACCACGATTTTATCCGTATGTGACATCGCGATGCCAATCAACTTTGCATCAGCGGCTTTTTGAACGAAATAGCTTAGTGCTCCGCAATGGCTGCTATTAAAAGCAGTCACCATTCCAACGCCATTTTCTCTAGCCATTTCGATTGCATGGTCCATGGCCACGTCACTAATCACATGCCCAAATCCATCATCCCCATCAACTACACCGGTAACGGGCCCTGTCTTTTGGAAGGAAATCTGGGCATCGGGATTTATACCTCCTGCCTGTAAACGGTTCACATAATGCTCTGTTCGCAAAACACCATGGGAATTGACATTTCTGAGATCGGCATGAACCAATACTTCCGCAATTTTTCCGGAATTTTCTTCATTCAAACCCACTTTGGTCAGCTGTTGTATGACTAATCGTTTTGCTTCCTCGGCTTGTATCGTTACTGTTGCCATTTTCTCCCCTCATTTCTTTCAGCCATCTATCTTTCTATTACAGTCTCATTCTGTATGAAAGGCATTACTTCATCCAAATATGGTAATCCTTCATTGTCCCCTGCAACAGTGGTGACAAGAGCTCCTACACCATTTGCGAATGCCAATCTTTCATCAATCGATAAGCCATTAAGGTATCCGTAAATATAACCGGCATCATAACCATCTCCCGCACCAACAGTATCTACAGGTATAACAGGGAAGGCTTCTTTGTCATGCCATTCACTTTTGGTATATAGTTTTGAACCATGTTTCCCGTCCTTAATGACAAGCTGATCAATAGCATTCACCTTTGCAAATTCCGCCAAAGATTCTTTTGAGTCAGTACCGATGATCAATCTTATTTCATCTAAACCTGTAAGCAAAATATCAACATTTGGAAAAATATCATAATAAACTGATCTTGCTTCCTCGATGGACCATAGCTTTAAGCGGATATTCGGATCAAAAGAAACAGGTATATTTTTTTGTTTTGCAATTTCCATTACCCTCTTGGCAATATACACATTTTTCGGATCTATAGCCAAAAAAACTCCAGTAAGGTGGACTATATCAATCTCTTCAAACATCTTCTCTGTTATATCTCCCGGCTCTAAAGTTAAGATGGGAGATTGATAGCGGTAATAAAATGTCTTTCCGGAACCATCCTCCCTAATTTCTTTAAAGTTGAGAGATGTTGGATATCCATTTACATAGGCAACATCTCTCATGTCCACGCCTTCTCCACGAGCGAAATTATAAATAACTTTACCGAACTCATCCTTACCTAAACGGCTTATCCATTTTGCCCGCATGCCAAGCCTTGCACAACCAATCGCAAAATTCAGTTCAGCGCCTCCTACTTTTCGCTCAAAACGGTTAACGAATCTTAAAGGTCCTGTCTCTTCCGGATTTAGCGTAATCATGGCGTCGCCCAGCGTTAAAACACCATATTTTGATGACAATACAGTACCTCCTTCTTTCGAACAATCACAAATAAAAACAAAAACATTTGATCATATCACTTTCATTATGCTTTTAGCTAAATCGATTTAGTTATTTACTAAACCGGTTTGGTAAATCATAAGGAAATTGTAAATGAAAACCCTATCAAAAACAACAGAAAAGTTTGATAATTTATAATTTTATTTTTATTTGATATTTTTCCATATTAAATTTCAGCAAAATATATCATAAAAAACCATATTACGGAAAAACGGAAGGCACTGTTTAACCCTTCTTTATTAATGATTGAGAGTTTCCGATTTTTCCCCCGAGGGCTTTCAATCAAATTTACTCTTTGCTATTAATTTGGAGAAAGTTGTATAATATATCAATTGTTAAATAAGTTTGAAAGGTTGTTTGGAATGAGTTTTTTGAGAATATACATCTTACTTACCGGAATAATGATTACATGGGGGTTAAATGTCTCAGTTATTAAAATTTTAGTTGCCAATACGCAGCCCGTAACGATAACTTCTATGAGAATTTTTACTGCTTCTCTTATAGTCATTATTATCCTGTTCTTCTTTGGACTAATACGACTTCCTAAAAAAAGTGAACTTTTCTACGTTTTTGGAGGAGCGCTTTTGAGTGTGGTTTTTCATCATTATTTTTTAGCTGAGGGATTGACGAAGACTTCCGCCTCGAATGCTGGACTGATTTTGGGCATGGGACCAATATTGACTGTCATCTTGACCATGATTTTCTTTCGAAAAAAACCCACGTTAATCAGGCTTCTTGGCTTTATCTGCGGTGCACTGGGTGTGAGTTTTACCGTTATGGCAGGAAGCGGAGGACTTCATTCTATTAATCTTGGGGATGTGGATATTTTGCTTTCCATTCTTTCACAGGCATTGAGTTTCATACTTATTAATAAAGCCTCAAAAACAATGGATCCACGATTACTAACCGGCTACATGATGCTTATCGGGTCTTTTATTCTTTTTGCCATCAGCTTATGGAAGGAACCAGAGGGCTTATCTTCACTTGCAACGGCACCGCCATCCATCTGGGGAGCTTTCTTTTTCTCCGCTATTTTTGCCACTGCCCTCGGGCACATGAGCTATAATTATGCCATTGGTAAAGTAGGAGCAGCCGAATCTTCCATATTTCTAAACTTAAACACTTTATTCTCTTTGTTAGGGGCAGCATTTTTCCTCAATGAAGCCCTTGTTCCTGCACATTTCATCGGACTTATCTTCATTGTTTCAGGAGTATTGCTTGGCTCTGGTGCAATTGAAATATGGATTCTCCAAAGGAAAAACAAACGTTTATCTGCCTAGGGCCGGAGCAAAACCTAGATTTCTTGACTTTCTATGTAAAAAGCTAAGAGATCCTACGACACTGCCATTCTTAAAAAATGGCTTGTCATGGGGTCTTATTTTTATTGTCCAGCCCCAACCCAACTACAAATAAATAATTGCAGAATAATAATTGGAGATTCATAACCGTTACAAAATACCCCCAAAATTGCATGGACATGTCCATTGAAGTGTGCCTGTAAAGACAAGCTTTTCTGTCAGTTGGGGCCCTTTTCTTTCAGAGGAACCTCCTAGTAGTCATATTGCCGGATTGGTTTGATGAATTTATATAAAAAAGAGACTGTCTATGCGTTTAGACAGCCTAAGATTCTTCCAGTCATGCTTATAAAATAAATCAATTAGCCCAGAGCGCAAACAAGCCTTCTGTTACACCCAATTTGTATATATAATACAGTCCGAATGCAAAACTTATAGCTCCCGCCAGTTTGATGAAGATTCGGTTTAAAACGATGTCCTTTCCATTCAAAGCGAACGGTATGCCTAGTATAGTTGTAAAGCACAGCATGCCAATAATTGTCCCTGCGCCAAATATAATGATATAGATGGATCCTTCGCCTATACCGGTTACGGTCGACATCGTTAGAATGACCATTGCGGCACTGCCCGCGAGACCATGGACGAAACCAATTAAAGCAGACACCAAAAAAGGCCGAAATCTATCTTTGTCGCTCGTGATATCAGGGCAAGCTTTAAATAAACTTCTCGCCCCTAGCATAACGAGCATAATACCAACGCCGAATTCCAACGTCATGCTTAACGAAACTGGAATTTCCCCTTTCATCCAAATGAATAGCATACCTGTTAGAAACAGCGTACATGTATGGCCTATTCCCCAATACACCCCCGTAAGAGTGGAACGTGATAATTTTTTCGTATTTCCTGCCGTGGTTGCTACTGCAATTACATGATCCGGTTCTAACGAATGCTTTATCCCCAATAGGAATCCTAATGTAAGAATCGACACCAAACTCATTTCTCTTCGACCTCCCCGAGACACTTCCAAACTTCTTCATACACCCTTTTAAGAGGTATATTGTTCTGTACGGCAATTTTACGGCAATCTTCATATTCAGGTGCCTGCTGTATGGATAAGCCCTCATGGAACCCTCCCTTTATCGTCACTTCCCCCCATTGTGTATGTACTTGTAAAAAAGATCGTTCAAGCCTGTGCACGGTAAGCGGATAGTAGCGTATCCCGAGAGTCGTCGTTTCAGAAAATAATACCTTCTTAATTTTTGAAATCAACTGTTGTGAGCAGAGAAGCTGCAATAACACCCCCGGTCGATTTTTTTTCATATAGATTGGCGTATAAAATACATCATTTGCTCCTGATTCGAACAACAAATCCATTACATGGCCAAGCCATTCACCGGAAATATCATCTAGATTCACTTCCATTTTCACCATTTGTTCATCAAGATGCTCATGATCAGGCGGGCGGTTCATTGAGTCTCTCCTATGATAACGCGAAGGACGTTCGGATGATTTTCAAATGTTTTTGTGCCGGCACCATAGCCAATCGATTCGACAGTCATGGCTGGAAGCGAGCCGAATGTTTCAGCTAAAACCGAAGCTATGGCAGCACCAGTCGGCGTTGCTAATTCAGAACGAATAACGTTAGAGGCAATCGGTACCCCTTTTAATATTTCAAGCGTGGCAGGAGCAGGAACCGGATATATGCCGTGATCAATATGTATATGTCCAGATCCCGTTGGAATGGCTGATGACTGAACCGATTCAATACCTATCTGATCAATTAAAATCGCTGTACCGATTATATCTATTATCGAATCTACCGCTCCTACTTCGTGAAAGTGTACTTTTTCCAGTGGAAGCCCGTGTATACGCCCTTCCGCTTCACCAATCTTCTTGAAAATGGCGAGTGACATGTTCGTTACCGATTCATTAAAGTTTGCGACTTTGATTGCCTCCACTATTTGTTTGTAAGTACGGCTGTCATGATGGTGATGAAGCACATGGCTATGGCTGTGTTCATGAACGTGGCTGTGTTCGTGTCCTTGACTGTGGCTGTGTTCGTGTCCTTGACTGTGGCTGTGTTCGTGTTCATGACTGTGGCTGTGATCAAATGGTTGCTCTGATTTACTGGTAAGAATGACATCAAATTTAGTACTCGTAATGCCATTTTTGACGACCTTCCTCCAAGACAGAGTATATTCTTCATCCATGTTCAGCTTTTTTAACTCTTTTTCCATTTGTAAAGGGTCTGCACCTGCATCGATCAACGCTCCAATTACCATATCTCCGCTTATGCCGGAAAAGCAGTCAAAATATAATGTCCTCATCATCATTGATCTCCTTTTCATGTACAAGTTTGTAAATAAGCGCTGCATTGTATGCTGCACCAAATCCATTATCGATGTTCACCACACTTACACCTGATGCGCATGAATTGAGCATTGATAAAAGTGCAGATAAACCGTTAAAATTCGCACCGTAACCGATACTTGTCGGCACAGCAATAATTGGATTCGTGACAAGCCCTCCTAAAACACTCGGAAGTGCCCCTTCCATCCCCGCGACACAAACTGATACGGTAGCACTTCTTATCTCGTCTATATTATCAAGGAGGCGATGAAGCCCGGCAACGCCTACATCGTATATACGCCTGACGGGAATACCTAGAGTTTCGGCCGTCACGGCTGCTTCTTCAGCAACGGCCAAATCTGATGTCCCGGCGCATACTATTGCAATATATGCCCCGATGGATTTCGGCTTTTCTTTAACCCAAGCAAGTGTCCGTGCAATCTCGTTATACTCAAAATCACTACATACATTTTGTACAAATACTGCTTTTTCCAGGGAAATGCGAGTCACAAGAACAGAATCATTCCTTATCCGCAGCGATTGGACAATCGTTAAAATCTGTTCGGCAGTTTTACCTTCTCCAAACACGATTTCGGGAAATCCTTGTCTCCTTTTACGATGATGATCGATTTTTACAAACCCTAAATTTTCATATGATTCAAGTTTTTTCTTGGCCTCCACTGCTGTCAATGAACCATTTTGAACCTGCTCCAAAATATCGTCAATCATGACATTTCTTCCTTTTTAAGAGCTATATTCATACTTCCGCTTGTATATCCAGTGAGATCCATTGATACATACTTATAACCAAATTGCTTTAGTCGTTTTGTGATCGCCACATGGTATTGAAGCACTCGCGGCATATCAATGGGTTCAACCTCAATTCTGGCAGTATCCTCTTGCGTCCTGACTCTTACTTGGTGAATATCCAACGATTTTAAGTAAGACTCTGACTTATCCACTTTCGTCAATTTTTCCTTTGTAATGATATCGCCGTATGCAATACGTGATGAAAGGCAAGCAAATGAAGGTTTATTCCAGGTTGGCAATCCGGCTTCCTTGGATAATACTCTTATTTCTTCTTTGAATAAATCGGCTTCTAGAAGTGGTCCCCTGATTCCTTTTTCTTTAGCTGCTTTCATGCCTGGACGAAATTCGTTAGCATCATCAGCAATAACCCCATAAATAATATTATTGAATTCATATTCTTCAAGAATAGGAAGCAGGTTGTCAAATAAACTACTTTTACAAAAATAACAGCGATTTTGATCATTTACAGTGTATCCAGGGATGGCTAACTCCGAAGTTTGAATGACATGATGTTTGGCACCAATCCATTTTGATAGCATAAGGGCTTCTTTTAACTCACTCGATGGATAGGTTTCCGAATCTGCTGTAATGGCTAACACATTTTCATAACCCAAAGTATCGATAGCGACCTTGAGCAAAAACGTGCTGTCCACCCCTCCTGAAAAAGCGACCACAACCGACTCCATTTTTTGGAGAATATCCTGCAGATTTCTGTACTTTTCTAGTAACATAGCACTTTTCCCCTTTCTGGTTTGTCTGAATTTATCCCACTGTCCACAAGCAATAACACCCTTGATGGACCACAAAAAGATTGAAAAGGAGGAAATATCACAGTCGTACTTTCATTTCCGGCTCTTATTGAACTGGTAATCATATAAGCGACGGACGACTTTAGCTTTGTACGATAGCTGAAAATTTTTTTGCCGTTTCTGCCAGCCTGTCGTAATCTTCACCTGTATTCAATTTCGCGGGATTGATCAATGAACCACCGAGTCCCGCCGCGATGGCCCCTGCCTTAAAAAAAGAAGCGAGGTTGTCAAGGTTGACCCCGCCAGTTGGCATTAGAGGGATGTGAGGAAGCGGCCCTTTAAGATTATTAAAATAGCTAACACCAAGTGCATCTGCCGGAAAAACTTTAATAATGTCAGCTCCATGCTCATAAGCAGTCAATATTTCGGTTGGTGTGAGTGCCCCAGGGATACTAATAACGCCATAGCGCTTCGCCATTTTAATCGTTTGGACATTGAAGGTTGGAGAAAAGATGAATTCCGCTCCCGCCATGATGACCGCACGGGCCGTTTCAGGATCCAATACTGTTCCGGCACCCGCAATTATATCATCACCGAACTCCTCTTTTACTCTATCAATTAAACGGCACACTTTGGGTGTTTCTACTGTAATTTCGAGAGTTCGGATGCCTCCTTCCTTCAAGGCTCGAGCGATTGGTATAATTTGATCGGGGCGTGCACCGCGAATGACGGCTACCAGCTTCCCATGTTTAAGCTCTTCTAGTTTAGTCATTTTTTCCACCTTTCTACCTCGTTACATCATCTGTGACGCCACTCATGAACAAATTGAGGTCTGCACGGAACGGCAAACCCTCCACATCGCCATTTACCATCGTAACCATTGCTCCCATGGCATTTCCACGTCTTACGGCTTCATCTAGCGGCAGGCCATCCAGCATGCCTGAAAGTACACCGGATGCAAAAGCATCCCCAGCACCGATGGGATCAATGACCCGTTCAACAAAGAATCCAGGAACGTATGTTTTCGGTACAGACGGGGCAGAAATTAAACAGCCTTCTTTGCCCAATTTAAGTAAGACTGTTTCGACACCGAGTTCATGGAAGTGATCGACAAAATCTTCCGGAGAATGGGAACCGTATAAAAATTCAGCTTCGGTCACCCCAGGCATGACGATATCACTTTCCGAGGCGTACTTTGTTATGATGTGACGTGCTTCATTTTCATCACCCCATATTTTCAAACGAATATTCGGATCGAAGACGATTTTTGTTCCGGTTTCTTTAGCAATGCGGATTGCTTTATCCAAGAGCGACTGACACGAATTCCCCAGTGCAGGGGTAATCCCGGTAATATGGAGATAAGCGGCGTCTTGAATGGCAATTTCCGATAGTAATTCTGCTGTCATTTTGCTAGCTGCCGAGTCTTTCCGGTAATAATAAACTCTAGTATCATTCAGCCGTCTGAATTCTTTAAAAAAAACCCCGGTAGGTGCATCAGGGTCACGAGTTACATATGACACATCAACGCCTTCTCCGCGAATAAACGATTGCATGGCATCTCCAAATTCATCCTCGCCGAGACGGCTTATCCAGCGTGACCTATGACCGAGTCGGCTTAACCCGATTGCAACATTGGATTCCGCACCGCCAAACTTCATTGAAAACGATCGGGCGTGGCGAAGTGGGCCTTCTTCATTCGGGGTAAACACTGTCATTGTTTCACCGATGGTTACAACATCCATATCATCATCCTCTTTCTCTTATCATGCTTTTACGTGATTAGAAAGCGTGCCGATCTTCTCAATGCTAATGTTTATCCGGTCACCATTTTTCAACCAGATTTTCGGATTCCGCCCCATTCCAACGCCAGGTGGCGTACCAGTTGCAATCAAATCACCAGGCATTAGTGTCATGGACTGTGATAAAAATGATATGATTTTCGGAACCGTAAAAATTAGGTTACTTGTATTTGAATCCTGCATAATTTCACCGTTTAATTCAAGCTTAATCGCTAGTTTGTGGGGATCGCCCACTTCATCATGTGTAACGATAACAGGACCTAATGGTGCAAATGTGTCTGCCGTTTTGCCCCTTGACCACTGCCCGTCCTGAAATTGCAAATCTCGCGCACTTATATCATTCATAATTGTATAGCCAAAGACGTATTCAATTGCCTCATCTTCTGATACATGTTTCGCTTCTCTTCCAATGACAAACGCAAGTTCTGCTTCAAAGTCGACCTCGTTTGAATTAATTGGGATTTCAATCGCATCATTATGACCTGCAATCGCATTCGAATATTTTGAAAAAATGACTGGCGAAACAGGCGGCTCCATCCCCGTTTCCTTGCAATGATCAAAATAGTTAAGTCCTACGCAAATGATTTTATCCGGCTTTGCGATTGGCGGCAGGATTTTCACTTCTGACGGTTTGAATATAGCATCCTCATTCATCCGTTGCTCGATTAACTGTTCAGCACGTGTGCGTAACTCGCTGCTTCGTTCTATGAATTTTTTCATGCAAGCAGGAAATTCTTCTGGACCGAGAGCCGTTAAGCTGATAATTTGATCATCTTGAACAAGACCGATGTGCTGTTCGGTTTGCACGGAAAAAGTTGCTATTTTCATATTTTTCCCCTTTCTTAGGTTAATGCGTATGGTGTTTTTTCCCCTTTTAAGACCTGAATGATATTTCTTGCTGCTTTTTGACGAAGTTCAACCATCGCTTCCTCAGAATACCAGGCGCTGTGCGGCGTAATGATGACATTGTCCATTGTGAGTAGCGGGCTATCGATTCGGACCGGCTCATTTTCTGTCACATCAAGTGCTGCACCTGCAATGATCCCTTTTTCAAGTGCATCAGAAAGTGCTTTTTCATCGATTATCGGTCCACGTGCCGTGTTAATGATGACCGCATTTCTCTTCATCTGTTTAAGGCGCTCCTCATTGATCAGGTGGTATGTATCATCAATTAAGGGCACATGGATCGACAAATAATCGGCTTCGCCTATAATTTCGTCGAGATCCATTTTTTGAACCCCGACAGCAGCCATGTCTGCCGCCGATACGAAAGGGTCATAAGCAGCGGTTTTAAAACCGAGCGGTTTCACCTTTTCAATGAAACGGCGCGGAATCCGGCCAAAGCCTAGAACCCCAACCGTTTGTTCGTTAAAACGGTGAATCGGGACACACACTTTGAAGTCCCAGTTACCTTTTTTCACTTCCTTATTTAACAGTGTCACTTTCCGCGCCGACGAAAGTAAAAGTGCCAATGCATGATTCGATACTTCTTCCATGCCATAATCCGGTACATTGGCGACAGTAATCCCCTTTTCTTTAGCCGCATTGAGATCAATTGTATTGACGCCAACCCCATAGCGGGAAATGATTTTGGTGTTTTCAAGCGACTCGATGACTCGCCGTGAAATAGGAGCATATTGATTTAAAATTGCATCCACTTCTTTTGCCTGCTCCGTTACTTCTTCTTCAGTTTTGCATTGCGCTTTGATGAAATCGATTTCCAGACCGCTTTTTTGAAAAATCTCTTCTTCATATTTCAAATGGTCAAATTCGTAATCCGTTAATAATATTTTAAAGGGCATTTGGGCTCAACTCCTTTCTTGTAATACCAGACATCTATTTCGCTGCTGCCTTTTCAATTTTTGCAATACCGAGTCCTTCTGCACCGAGTTTCGATGTTTTGGCTTCTGGAAAATATCGTTCGATCATTTGAATACCAATTGCGGCACGACGTACACGTTCTTGAGCGAGTGAGATGTTCGTACTTTCCCATTGTTTCCCTGATGGGTATACATCCGGGTGATTACGAAGACCGAATTTGATATATACAGGCGCCAATACACGGATAATTTCCGGTATTTCATAATAGCGAAGAAAACCGCCGAAGGTATCCGGAACTTCAACGTATAAATCAATTGGAATGTTTATTGATTGCCGGATTGCTGCAAGTTTAGGCAGCGTTAATGCAGGTGGCACGTTATAGGTATCCGCTCCGATGTCTTCCATTAATTTAACGGATACTGGATTGGATGAACCCATTTGAACCGATACTTTTACAACAAAGTCTTCCGGAAGCTGTCCGAATTTTTTCATTTCTTTCGTTAAAAGGAGGAGTCCTTCATCCGCAACCAACGCACCGCGAAGACCAAGTGCAGCTCCTCTTTTCAAGTCTTCCATGGCATAAACAAGCTGGTCGGATCCTTCATGGCGGATTCCCTGGGATTTTCCTCCTGGCGTAAGCGGTCCTGCGCTGACATCCCATGAACCCCTGGGACCGACAAACAAACTGAGCTCCATGCCGCGCTCTGCTGTCATTTCACACATTTCTTTAATCTCTTCATCCGTTTGAAGCATGATGCCGCTGCCCTGAGATATTCGGTGAATGGTCAAACCGAGTCGGTCAATTTCTTTCAATGTTTCTTTTAGTGCCGCTGGACCTTCTACACTTGGCAGTTCAACGCGGTATTGAGCACCGTCCGGAAATGTTTTCGTTGATGTAGGAAGTTCTTTAAGATCAGTTGATGGGTAGCCTAATTTTTCGAGCAAGTCGCGTGATTCTTTCATTTTTGGACGCCTTCTTTCATATTTATATTTTTTAAAAGAGCAGCTACTTTGTCACTCAAATCATCAGGGTATACATCGCATGGGGCACGGTGTCCAGCCGCAACGTCAAACCAGCGCTGATGAACCGCTTCTTTCATGGCTGTAAAAAATGTCGGACCGTAATTGTACACATCCATCAGTTTTGAAATCACTTGATGATTTTTCTGTGCTTCAGCGAGATCACCTTTATGATACGATTCATATAAATGTACGGATATTTCCGGGGCAAAGACAGCGCTTCCATTAATGCTTCCCGCTGCACCAATCATTTGAGCCGGAAGCAAATGCTCGTCAAACGCGGAGAAGACTCTGAAATCACTGCGAACTTTCTTCACTTCCGCCAGCACTTGACGAAGGTGGCCGAAATCACTGACCGTCTCTTTAATACCTGCAATGTTTGAATGATCTTGGGCTAATTTTTTAATCAATTCGATTGATAAATTTTGTCCGGTCAAGAGCGGGATGTTATAAATGAAAACTTGCAGATTAGTATGATTCGCTACGCTGGAGAAATGTCGATATAATTGCTCGTCAGACAGCTTCCAGTAATATGGGTTTACTACCAGAACGCCGTTCGCTCCATGCTCTTCTGCATATGAAGTCAGTTCTTGCACCTCTTTTAATGCGGTATGCCCAACGCCGACCATAACTGGCACTCGTCCATTAATGTGCTTTAACATTTCACGTACATATAATTTCCTTTCTTCCGTTGTAAGTGATGAGAACTCACCTGAACTACCCATTAACAAAATACCGTCAATATTCCGTGAGATTAATAGGTCGATATACCTTCTGTTCAACTCCATATCCAAGTTCCCCGTTTCATCAAATAAGGTGACTACCGGTGGAATGATGCCATAAAAGTCCATTATTTCCCCTCCTTTTATTACCATTCAGCGATACTCCCATCTTCATTACGCCAAATTGGGTTTTTCCAATCATGTCCAGTCTCTGCTGCCTGCATCACTTTCTCCTCATCGATTTCCACCCCGAGACCCGGATTATCCGGAATGTTCACATAACCATCTTCATAGTCGAATAATTCTGGATTTTTCATATAATCGAGGATGTCCATGCCTTCGTTGTAATGAATACCAAGGCTTTGCTCCTGAATAATGAAATTTGGTGTCGTTGCGTCCAAATGAATGGATGAAGCAAGAGTCATCGGACCGAGCGGGCAGTGCGGCGCAATCGCTACATCATACGCTTCCGCCATTGCGGCAATTTTTTTTCCTTCTAAAATACCACCTGTATGAGACAGATCCGGCTGAATTATATCGACATAACCATCCTGAAGTAGCTGCTTAAAGCCCCAGCGCGTATACATCCTTTCACCCGTTGCAATGGGACACGTAGTATGCCAGGCAATCTCACGAAGTGCTTCATTGTTTTCCGGGAGCACCGGTTCTTCAATGAACATTGGACGGTATGGTTCGAGTTCTTTCACAATCACCTTTGCCATCGTTTTATGAATCCTCCCGTGAAAATCCACACCGATGCCAAAGTCTTTGCCAACCGCTTCCCTAATTGAAGCAACGCGTTCGATGACCGCTTCCACTTTTGAAAAGCTATCTATGTAATTCATTTCTTCTGATGCGTTCATTTTGACTGCAAGGAATCCCTTCTTCTGTTTTTCTTTTGCGGCAGCAACTACATCCATAGGTCGGTCTCCTCCGACCCATGAGTACACTTTAATTTTTTGACGTGCTTTGCCGCCGAGCATTTGGTATACAGGGATATTGAAGTATTTTCCTTTTATATCCCATAGTGCCTGTTCAATTCCGGAAATGGCACTCATTAAAATTGGCCCCCCACGGTAAAATCCACCTCGATATAGCGTTTGCCAGATGTCTTCAATATCGTTTGGATTTCTTCCGATCAAATAATCGGTCAATTCGTTGACTGCTGCTTTAACCGTTTCAGCTCGCCCTTCCACGACAGGCTCTCCCCAGCCGGAAATGCCTTCATCCGTATCGATCTTTAAAAACAGCCAGCGGGGTGGAACTTTGTATAAAGATATTTTTATGATTTTCATCAAGCACCTCGCATAAATTTTTTGGAAGAAAGAGAGATTTTGGAAACCTCTCTTACTCTAGTTAAGAACCTTTAATAAAAACCGTTTTTATGGCTGTATAAAATTCTTTCGCCGCTTCACCTTGCTCTCGCGAACCCGTGCTCGATGCTTTCATACCCCCGAATGGGGCTTGCAACTCTACGCCCGCGCTTTCAGCGTTAATGCGGACAAGACCTGCTTCAATTTCATCAATGAAATCCAAAATTGAGCTAATATTTGATGTGAAGATTGATGCACTCAATCCGTATTTCGTATTATTTGCCAAGTCAATCGCTTCAACAAGATCGGTTGCTTTCATAAGCGCGATAACTGGTCCAAAAATTTCTGCCTGTGCAATCTCCATTTCGGACGTCACGTCTTCAAAAATCGCTGGTGTGATGAAAAAGCCCCTACCATAGTCTCCGCCAGTTAATATCTCCCCGCCATATATGAGTTTTGCGCCCTCCTGCTTACCTTTTTCAATGTACTGCGTCACCGTATTGAACTGACTTTCGCTTGCACAGGGTCCCATCCAAACTCCATCTTGAAGGCCGTTGCCAACCGTTATTTTCGCTGCTGCTTCTACCAGTTTTTGCTTAAAAACATCATAGACCGATGATTCAACAACAACACGACTTGAAGCTGTGCATTTCTGGCCGGAAGAACGAAATCCACCGCTGATGACCGCCTCGACAGCTTGGTCGATGTTTGCATCTTTCGTTACGATGACTGGATTTTTTCCACCCATTTCAAGCTGATATTTTATGCCGCGGGCGGAAGCTGATTTTGCGACGCTCTGACCGACACTTTCAGAACCGGTAAATGTGATCGCATTCAAAAGCGGATGATCGATGAGTCCTTGACCGATGATCGACCCTTTACCGGTAATAAAATTCACAACACCCTCAGGGAAGCCTGCTTTGGTAAAGCATTCCATGACTTTCGCAGCTGTAACGGCTCCCTCCGTAGCAGGTTTCCATACGATTGTATTGCCATAAACAAGAGCTGGAGCCATTTTCCAGATCGGTATTGCAACAGGGAAATTCCAAGGTGTGATTATCCCTACAACACCTAGGGGGGTTCGTTTCGTAAACATTAGGGCATCTTTATCGGATGATGGTATAACATCCCCGTCTTTCCGCATCCCTTCCCCAGCATAGTAACGCAGGATTGCAACACCTCGTGCCGTTTCACCCTTTGCTTCCGGTAACGTTTTACCCATTTCGCGAGTCATGGTTTCAGCAATTTCATCCAGATTTTCTTCCAATATATTGGCCGTTTTATAAAGGATTTGTCCACGTGCAGATTGCCCGAGCCTGCGCCAATCCCTTTTTGCCTTGTGCGCTGCAGCTACAGCTTTGTTCAAGTCATCTTCGGTTGAGCTTTGTACGTAGCCAACCGGCTCTTTGTCCGCAGGATTAATACTTTCGATTGTATTTCCAGAAGATGCATTCACCCACTCATTATTAATGAAATTTTTATATGTTTTCGTTGCAAATGTAGTTGATATCATAATCATTAGCTCCTTTTACGTTTTAGAATGTCGGTCCAATTCTCCAAATACCAAAGTCATGCTGCTTTAATATCTCCGCTTTTGTTAGTTTTCCGTTTGAAACGTGTTGAATTTCTTCCATAATGCGCCTGCCCACTTCATCAACGGTTTCTAATCCATCGACAATCGTACCAGCATTTAGATCCATATTTTCATTCATCTTGTCAAACATTGGTGTATTAGTTGAGATTTTAATGACGGGTGAAATAGGAGAACCTGTTGGCGTGCCTCTTCCACTAGTAAAGAGAACGATTTGGGCTCCGCCTGCGACCATGCCTGTCAATTGCTCAATGTCATGGCCAGGCGTATCCATCCATACTAGCCCTTTTTTTGTGGGCACCTGGGCATAATCAATGACTTCTTCCAATCTTGTTGTACCTGATTTTGTCGCTGCACCCAGGGATTTTTCTTCTAGTGAGCTGAGACCTCCCTCAATGTTTCCCGGACTTGGATTTCCGGTGCGGATGTCTACGCCCATTTGAATCGAGCGGTCTTCCATCATTTTAATAACCGCATAAGCTTTTTTTGCTACCTGGTCGTTTGCCGCCCTGTTTGCGATCAAATGCTCTGCACCGATGAGTTCAGTCGTTTCCGCTAATATTGCGGTTCCCCCTTGCTGAACTACCAAATCGCTTGTACGTCCGACTGCCGGGTTCGCCGATAAGCCGGAGCATGCATCCGACCCACCGCATTCTGTGCCGACAATCAGCTCGCTAAAATCACATAATTCCCGTTGCACCATCGAGGCATCCTGGACCATTTTGACCGCAATTTTAGATACTTCGGCAATTGTTTGAAGAGTGCCGCCATGATCCTGGATCGATACAGTTTCCACTGGCTTACCGCATTTGGCAATTTCATCCCCAATACGGTGCGCCTGATGTGTCTCACAGCCAAGCCCGAGTACTATGACACCATATACATTTGGATTCATTCCCATCCCCGCATAGGTTCTGGCCGTTTGATCATAATCAGTGCCCACTTGCGCACAGCCATGCTGATGAATGAATGTGACGGTTCCGCTCACCAATTCTGTGACGCGCTGTGCTGTTTGAGTTGCACATGTTATCGTTGGCAAAATCAGTACGTGATTCCGTACACCGACGCGGCCATCCGGACGACGGTAGCCCCAAAACTGCACTTTTTCATTCAGCAATTTTGTCACCTCTTCCTCTTTTGCCTTCTAAATTGTGTACATGAACATGTGCACCAGCGGGAATAAAAGCTGAGGCTGCACCTATGACTTCCCCATATTTAATTATGTCTTCTCCTTGTTCGATGGCTTTGACTGCGAACTTATGCCCAAAACGAATCGGTTCAAGAATGGGTACGACAAGTTCTTCAAGGTCTGACTTCACAACAACTGATGTATTTGCAGGGATTTCGGATAAAGCGACAGCTACACTATCTTTCCTACTTAAGTAAAGTGTTTTATATTCGCTCATTTTGTCACCCCTTAAATGGTTTGAACTGCTTTACTTTGGATAACCGGGTTGTTTAATACCCCAATCCCTGGTATTTCGATTTCAATCCGGTCATCGCCTTTCAATGTAAATTCATTTGGCGGAACCACGCATGTACCTGTAAGTAAAACCGATCCATCAAAAATAGTGTTATCTAAAACTAAATAGTCGACAAGCTCTTCCAATTTTCGTTTCAATTGGTTTACTTTCGCTTCACCTTCAAATACTTTTTCTTCATTTCGAAAAATCCGGCACATGATTTTAAGCTCATATGGATCCTGAACAGCCTCTTTTAACAAGATGGCCGGTCCAATGGAACAAGAGTTTTTCCAAACTTTTGCCTGTGGGAGATAAAGCGGATTTTCACCTTCAATATCACGGCAGCTCATGTCATTACCTGCGATATATCCGAGTACCGTTCCCTTTTTATCGATGACAAGACCAAGCTCAGGCTCCGGAATTTGCCACTTTGAATCTGAACGCAAGTATACCGGGTCATTCGGGCCTACGGTTCTTGCTGCAGTCGATTTAAAGAAAATCTCAGGACGCACTGCATCATAAACTTTGTCATAGAAAGTTTGGCGGTCCAGCTTCCCTTGCGTAGCTTCGTAGTTACGTGCTTCCTTGCTTTTCTTATACGTAACGCCAGATGCCCATACTTCCGGTGCGTCGATAGGCGTAGTTAATTGAAGACCTTCCAATGGCTGCTTTTCCCCTTCGGCGACAACTTGTTTTACAATGTCAAACGCAGTTCTGTTTTCATGGCGTGCCGTTGAAATCAACGACATAAAATCCATAAATGGAAGGTCCACCACATTGTTTTCGTTTGTCACGGCAGCAAGTTGTTTTTTGTTTTCATTTACATAGCGAATAATTCTCATTTGCTAGTTCCTCCTAATGGCAGACCTCTTTTTATATTTTTTGATATTCATATCCGAGCTCCTGCGAAATTTTACTGCTGCATTCCTTTAAGAGACGTACATAATACTCATGTGTTTCTTCGTTTACTTTCGAAGCAGGCATCGATACACTCATTGCAGCGATTACCTTTCCTGAATAATCTTTTATCGGTACGGCAAGACAGAAAATGCCCGGTTCATTTTCTTCATTATCTATTGAATACCCATTAATGCGTACTTTTTCGATTTCTACTAAAAACTGCTCCTTGGATCTAATCGATCTTTCTGTCGGTCCCGTATAATCATAGCCTTCCAAGAGCAAATCCAGTTCACTATCCGTTTTCGTTGCAACAAGAGATTTGCCAACTGCACTTGTATGAATTGGAACACGCCGGCCAATACGGGAATACAGGACCGTTACCCCAGTACCTTCCACTTTATCGATATAGACACCTTCCTGCCCGTCCAATATGACAAGGTGCAGCGTTAAATTCGTTGTTGCTGAAACCCATTCAAGATGTTTTCTGGCTACGTTGCGCAAATCGAGATGGGTCACAACAACGCTTCCCCTCTCCATTAACTTTAATCCCAGCGAGTATTTTCCATTTTCTTCACCTTGTGAAATATAGTGATGCTCCTGTAAGGTTTTTAAAAGTGAATGAACCGTACTTTTATGTAAATTCATTCGTTTACTTATCTCCGTGATAGTTAGTTCGCGCTCACGCTCATCAAATAAATCCAATATTTTCAAGGCACGCTCCACCGATTGGATGATAGGCATCGTTCCTCACTCCTTTAATTATTCTGTCTACCTTTATATTATCGGATTTTTGACGAGCATTCCTCACTTTATTTCTACTTTTTTTCCTTGGAGAAAAATATCCTGTTCGTAATCAAGTACTGCATCCTCAATGACAGCGATTGGAACCACACCATTTGCTGCATCTGTATGTCCTAACATCCTGTTGCTGGCCGCAACCATTTTTTGTCTAGCTTTCATCCGTTGCTTGCGTTCAGCTGCTAACGATTGTCTTTCTTTTTTTAAATGATCAGTAAAATCATGAACAACCTTTCCTGAATGAAGTTGAGTAGCATCGACTAAATCAATCCGTCGATCACGAAGTTGAAGGTGAATTACATCCCCTGATTTAAGTAAACCAATTCCGCCACCTTCATACGATTCCGGTGTCATATGTCCTATAGCAGCACCATATGTGACTCCTGAATAGCGGCCGTCGCTTATGATTGTAGCGATTTTTTTCATAACACGATTTGCATTGATGTGTTGCATTGGTGTAAACATTTCCGGCATTCCAAATGCCACTGGCCCCTGTCCTGAGATAATAACCGCAATTTTCAATGTGCCTTCTTCAACCATCCTGTCAAATAACTCCCCATAGGTAGCAGTTTTTAGAAGCGACCATTCAGGCTCATTGTTGTATTTAAGAGATTCGAGCAATAGATTATGTCCGAATAGCTTTTGCTCTTTTATCTTTGAAAGCAGATTAGAATCGAGCAGGCTTTTATTTGCATCATCTTCATTTTCGTAATAAAGGACAAATGCCAGTTTATCATCGAATTGGTCAAGCTGTGGTGTCGGCATTCCGCTGATTTTTACAACGGCGCTTTCAAAAAAGTTTCCTTTTAATACATCAACACCACTGAATCCACGGCGTGGGCTGGATAAAATCACCTGATTTTCCTTTACATTAACCGCTTTTAGGCTTTTTGTAATCGAAAGACGTTCTTTCCAAGTTTTTGCGGCGACAGTCGGTGCATCATGATCCATTGGTACACCATTCTCAATGAGTTCATAAAAAAGTGTTTCCATTCCCCTGCTTGTCCCGCTGCAACACTGCATTGCAAGTGAATAAATGTCCCTACCTTCTGTCAAACTGTAATCAAATAAGTCAGGAATTGGATGTAAATGGTGAATGCGGTCAAGGTCCCATAAACTGAATTTGTATCCCGCATAAAGCATGCCTGCGACAATATGCATCA
This sequence comes from Peribacillus sp. NPDC096622, assembly GCF_044762665.1. Taxonomy (NCBI): domain Bacteria; kingdom Bacillati; phylum Bacillota; class Bacilli; order Caryophanales; family Bacillaceae; genus Peribacillus; species Peribacillus sp. NPDC096622. The sequence goes on from NZ_JBIWES010000004.1 coordinate 183,043, forward strand.
TTAAGTTAGTAGAACCACCCGAAGCGCTGTGAATGCGGATTGCATTTTTTATGTTCGCAGCGACAATGTTGGCCACACCGTAGCGCTCTTCGTTTATCATGCCGGCAAAACTATCAAGTACAGAGTTAATCTGGCGTTGTGTTGGAGGATCGGTTAACAGCTCAACGGCTGGATGGACGAGACCCATGCCTGCCACTAAATGACGTGAACTATTCCCCGTACCATTGAAGGCACATACACCTCCCTGCCCGTCACATGTTGCGACTGCAAGTCTCATTTCAAAATATTTATGCTGTTCCTTCGTCAATATTCCTCGTTCATAGGCCCGTTCAAACACGCCCTGGAATGCAGTATTCGATGAACATTGCAATATATATGCCATCGTATCTCGTAAATCAATGGCTACATCGGCTGCGCCTTTACTTTCCGCATTTTTCGCAAGAGTTTCCAATTCTTCAATCACGTCTTCTGGAATCGAACCGCCTTCTAAAACGTGAGCAGGTGCGAATGTTGCGAAAAATGGTGCTTCACCTCGGTTGCGGCGAACTCGATCAACATGTGCTAGTGCACTTACAACACCAAGAGGCTGCTTATCACACCCTTGAATGACAAATGCACCATGATAACTGTGAGCTTCTAGCTGGTTGACAACCATTTGTGCAACTGCGTTTCGGCTCTGGAGAGAGTAACTCATTCCTTGATTGTTTTGCGCAGTGCCATCACACATTACCGGTGTCGAGAAATGAAACGGCACGCCGCCGTTTTGCCAGATGCGGATTGCTGCCCGTGCCGACGTTTGGTAATCCATTATATGGGCCGGGTGATCGGACGAGCCACCGATAATTGCGATACGCGGGGCATTCCTTTCTAGCCGCAAATAAATTTCTTCAAGCGTCCAATCAGGCTTGCCCCCTTCATATGTGGCTCCAAGCGTCAGCTTCGAGCGGTCCAACAGCCCCGCAACCGTAATGGGTTCATTTGCTTTTCCCTGTACATTATCGCGGTAAGGGTTTATTTCGTTATCAATGAGGGGATATAGGTGTGTCATTTCAGCACTCCTTTTCTGGTTTCAAATGAATTCTTCCGTTCTATAAAGATCAGTTTAAGTCCAGTACCAATTCTTCTGGGTCTGACAAGATCTCTATATCTTTAATTTTTAAAGCTTCTTCCATCATGCTTTCAGAAATCCAAATTTCACCGATTTCAAGAGTGTTTTTAATTCTTACTACTCTCACTTTATTCAAATCGAAGGCATTGCACGTTTTGATGGCTGCTTTTACAGCCAATTCCTGCGTATCCAAAAACATCGGGAGCTTTACTACATCTGTTACTGTGCTGGTGAGTGCATTTGCATACCCTTTTTCCCATTCTATTTCATTCATGACGGCTTTTGTCGTCATATCTGCCATGCCGATGCCGTTAGCATTACCGTGAGTTTTTTCAGTAAGTCCGAGTACAACGGTCCGTTTAACGTCTGGCCCCCCGGTAGCATATGGTGTGGCGAAGTTACCCGTTATATTCGGGTCCATTCCATCCCCCGAAATGTCCTTTCCGAGTTCATTTACAATAAGTACGTCCATCGAATCGAAATGTATTTTCGGCATCAATGATTTTGCTTCAAGCAATAGTCCCGGCTCCACTTCCCCCAGTTCCTCTGCTGGGACTGCGACGATTTTCGCTGGTTTATCATAAGCATTTTCAATCGTCGCGAGACCAAATATGATAGGAGCTTTTGACAAGGAAATCTTCGCCATTTCAGGGACATGTTCCGCCATATACTTAAAGCTGTATGCATGTGCAGCTTCGGCTCCCTTTTGCTTGCCTAAACCGATTGTAATCATTTTCATAAGTCCGCTTTCAACTGGTCCGCGAAATGCCGTATGCGGTTTTATCCGATTAATGACTATGATTTTATCGGATTCATATGCAAGCTTATCAATATAGACAGGGAGGCCATTTGGCAATTCATCCAGTTTAATAACTTCCATCGATGACCTGATTGGCGCTCCAACCGCCTCTTCTGAAATACCCAGCTGAAGCAACACATCGATTTGCCCTTCCGCCGTGGCACCACCATGGCTTCCCATTGCAGGTACGATGAAAGGATTGCCACCAGCCTCCATAACGGCAGCCACCGTTTCTCTTACTAAAGTAGGAAGGTCCGCTACCCCCCTGCTGCCTACTGCAATTGCCACCCTGTCATTATCTTTTATTCTTGATAAGACACCTGCTTCCTTAATCGCTTTCTCCACCTCACCAGCTACATCAGCGATTTGTGGGGTACGAAATTTCTGCCTCACTTTGACCATTTTCGGTAATTTGATTTCACGTAATAGTTCAGAGATGATATCCATTTTCGTTCCTCCAGACAGAATGGATTATTTACCGCGTACTTTTTCAACTTCGCTCATCATTTCTTTTACTAGATCTTGTCCAAATTTCTGAGCATATTCATCCGTCACTGGTTGGATGGCTTTCTTCATTTTTTCCATTTCTTCCGGCTCTACTTCATTGATTTTCATTCCTTCTTCTTTTAGATACTTAAGTGCTTTTTCATTTTCTTTTTGGTTAACTTCCCGTTGATACTTTCCAGCCTCCTGTGCGGCCTCACTCATGATTTTTTGCTCTTGTTCTGAAAGGTCATCCCAGAACTTTTTACTTACAAGGAATACAAATGGTGTATAAACATGATTTGTAAGACTTAAGTATTCCTGCACTTCATTATATTTTTGCGTTTGAATCGTTGCGAGTGGGTTCTCCTGACCATCAACAGTGCCTGTTTCCAAAGCAGTGAATACTTCAGAGAAAGCCATCGGCGATGGATTAACACCCAACTTGGAAAATGCATCTAAATGCACTTCATTTTGCATGGTACGAAGTTTAAGTCCTTTGAAATCCTCAGCCGTTTTAACAGGGTGTTTGCTGTTGGTTAAGTTTCGGAACCCGTTTTCCCAGTATCCCAAACCTACTAAATCATGTTCCGGTAATTTATCCAAAAGCTTTTGGCCTACTGAACCATCAAGTACTGTATAAGCTTCCTCTTCATTATTAAAGACAAATGGGAAATCATAAATTCCAAATTCCTTAATCATACCGACAAGTGGAGAAGTTGAAGGTACTGTTACTTCCTGTAAACCGCCTTGAAGTGCTTCTGTCATTTTCTGATCATCTCCAAGGGTGGCATCAAAAAAGTTTTTGACTTTCATTTTCCCGCCGCTTTTTTCTTCAAGGAGTTCTTTAAATTTTTCCATCCCCTGCCCTTGTGGGTGCATTTTACTATTTCCGATTCCTGCTTTAATCGTTCTTTCCTGTATACCATCAGCTGTGGCGCTTTCATTTTGTCCGCTTCCGCAAGCGCTTAATAGTAGTACTGAAGGCAGTAAAACTCCAACCGCCAAACGTTTGAACAATTTATTCATTTTCATTTTCCTCCTATAAAATAAGATGAATACCAGGATACAGACCCAAATATTTGTTTAATTCCGTTAGGAGGTAAACCATTCTAGAGGAACCAGCACTATGGAAGGAAACAAAATCAACAAGATCAATACAATTACTTCCACGAGCAAGAAAGGCCAAATCCCCTTCATGATTTCTTCCATACTGATCTTACTTATGCCGCACATGACATTTAACACGGTTCCGACCGGTGGTGTAAGTAAACCGATGGCATTATTCAGGATAAACAGGACACCAAAGTAAACGGGATCAATCCCTGCAGCGACCACCAAAGGCATCAAGACAGGTGTTAGAATAAGGATTGTCGGCGTCATATCCATAGCGGTTCCAACAACGATAACCAATAAGTTTATCATTATTAATAGAAGGAATGGATGCTCCATAAATGGCTCCAGTAATCCAATTACCTGACCAGGTAAATCGGCTACAGTTATCAGCCAGGATGATACGAGAGCTGCAGCGACCAGAAACATGACAACACTCGTCATTTTTCCTGCATGTACAAAGACCTCATACAAATCTTTCACTTTCATTTCACGATAGATTACAAGACCGACAAAAATTGCGTAGACTGCCGCCACCACTGCCGCTTCAGTCGGTGTAAATAAACCGAATTTCAATCCACCAATGATAATGACGGGCAGGAATAGAGCCCAAATGCCTTGACGAAGTGAAGTAAGTATTTCTTTTGTTGAAGCACGGGGGTTAACGGCGACTTTATCTTTTCGTGCGACAATGGCCCAGGTAACCGTAAGTCCAACCGCCAGTAAAATTCCTGGAACGATTCCTGCCATAAACAGCTTTGTAATGGACACACCACTCGCGACACCAAAAATGATAAAGCCAATACTTGGCGGAATGATCGGGGCAATGATACCACCTGATGCAATCAATCCACTTGATCGGTTCACATCATAACCGGACTTCACCATCATTGGAATTAATATAGCCCCAAGCGCTGCAGTATCGGCAACAGCAGATCCTGATAAACTCGCAAACAGCACACTCGCTATGATCGCAACGTAGCCTAGGCCTCCCTTGATATGGCCAACCAAGTTCATTGCCATCTCAACGATACGCCGTGATAATCCGCCCCTATTCATCGCCTCTCCTGCCAGCATAAAGAACGGTATGGCCATTAGAGGGAAGTTATCGGCGCCACTGATTAGATTTTGTGCGATTATTTGACTATCAAAAATACCAAGGAAATACATTAACACTACGCTACTTACAAGTAAGGCAAAGGCAATCGGTATTCCAAGTCCCATGGCTCCCAGTAAAGATCCGACAAATACACCTATCATCCCTGTTTCTCCTCCTTACCGATCCTAATATCTGAAGCGAATTCATCAGCATGGAGAGAAATTAGCTCTTCTGACTCACTTATCATCACCAATTCATCGTCTTTAATTTTATTGAAGAAAACTCGATACAAATTGAAAATGATCATGCTGCCCATTGAAACACTCACAAGAATACCTGTCCCATATACAAATGCCAGTGGCATGCCAGTGGCCGGTGCAGTACTATCAATGTTTATCAATGTCATTTTCCAGCTGCCATCCAAGATCAGGATAAGAACGAATAACATCATCAAATCACTAATAACAAGAACCACTTTTTTCATCTTATTCGGGAGCCGTTTGATGACCATATCGACACCTAAGTGTTCTTTGTTTTTGAAAGTTCCGATGGCGCCAAGGAACGTCAACCAAATAAAGAGATACCTTGACATTTCTTCTGACCAAGTAATTCCTGAATTAAAGAAATAACGAAGAACTACATTACCAAACACGAGTACGACCATTATTGCTAAAGCAACTGCCATAATAATGTTCAACGAATTTTCCATGATTCTGGATATTTTATTCACCTATACATCTCCCCCTTCCTATCTAGAGCGCCTTCTTCATTCTGCTTTTATTTTTCCGACCAGCTCCTCCGCCCAGTCATTTTTCTCAAAGACTTCATCATAAACAGGTTGAGATGCTTTTAACATTTTTTGTGAAAAGTCTTCGTCAGGCTTAGTGAATTTGATTCCATTATCCATTAGATATGCTTTGTCATCTTCATAACTTTTTTCCATCAAATCAAACTCATATGCTGCCGACTCCTTTGCTGCTTTTTGAATGATTTTTTGTTGCTCCTTTGTTAGCCCTTTGTAGAATTTGCTATTGATAATGTAAATATTGGGGCTGAACATATGCTTGGATTCCAGTACATCACTTTGAACTTCATTCCACCCCGAGGATCTCAGCGTGGCAATGGGATTGTCTTGGGCATCAACAACCTTTTGTTCAAGTGCGGTAAAAACTTCTGAAATAGGCAATGGGCTAACGTTTGCCCCCAATGATTCACCTAATTTTATGTAATTCGGGATGTTCGGCATTCTGAGTTGAAGTCCGTCAAAATCTTTCATACTCTTAATTTGACGATTACTCGAAAACATCCTAAATCCATTTGCACTCCATGCAAGCGGTGTCACTCCATGCTTTGGATCAAGCTCTTCTGTTAATTCCTCTCCGATAGGTCCATTCAATACCTTCTTTACATGATCGTAATCCCTAAATAGGAAGGGCCATTCCGGAACACCCATTTTAGGAATGTCCGACTGCATAATAAGCCCAGGGACACCCATTTCGATTGTTCCGTTTCTGACGCCGTCATAAAATTCTTTTTCTGCACCTAATGTACTGTTCGCATAAATCCGAACCTCTAGTTCACCATTACTCTCCTTTTCAACCACTTTTTTGAATTTTTCTTTCAAAGCAATGTTTTGAGGATGATTTTCAGCAAAATAATGTGCCACTTTAATAGTTTTCTTTTCTACTCCAGATCCACTGGTTTTTTCTCCTTCACTTCCACTACATCCTGATAAAAGGAATGCCATTGCAAGAGTTAAGCTTGTGGAAAATACAAAAAGCTTTCTTTTTTTCAATAAAAACCCTCCCCATTTTTTGTAAGCGTTATCATTATGGCTAATCTTAAAAACTTCTCCTCATCCTTGTATAAGCAAAAAACAAATTGTTTTATAATATAAAACTCTGTTCTTGTTTTATTCGGAGTAAGGAAAAAACAATTCACCTCTAATTACGTTTTCACAAGTTGATTCAACTTTTAAACGATTACTTTAATAAAATAAAAGGTAATTTGTTCTATAATATAAAACTCAGTTTTTATATTTGAAATCTTACGTTGATTATAAGCTTCCATTTTTACTAATGTCAAACCATTTTTTGAATTTTATAACAATTTAACAATTACCCTATTTCACTAATTAATATTTACAGGATTGGCATTCATGAGATTTATTGAATGAGAAGGGAAAGATGAAATTCGTTCATTACTATACTAGGATATTTATAGGATAGAAAAAATCAAATAATTTCAGGTTTTCCTTAAAATACATTCATTACGCCCCCCTCTTACAACAGGTTAAAGAATAAAGCCATAAAAACTCCTTCCGAAGGTTTTAAAAGATCTCATTAAATATATTTAATTATTACCGATATATAAATTATGGTTAATATATAACACGGGGAAGGAATAAACAAAGATGAATAAACTCAGTACGAAAATAGGTTTTGTTCTTTTGACAGGCATGATCATTACATTGATTGGAAGTTTACTATTAATGTATAAAAGTACAAATGATACAGTTGAGAAAACAATCGCCATGAGCAGCTTAGACATAGCAAGCAACATCTCTCAAGGAATAAATCCAACATCTTATGCTGATTTTTTAAGTAATCAATCCGAAACCTCTACATATTGGGAGATACGCGGGCAGTTAAATGATTATAGACAAAAAACTGGAGCATTATATGTATATACATTGGGGATTAACGAAAATAGCGAAAAAGTCCATATTCTTGTAGACGGAATGGGTAAGGGAGATAAAAAAGCATCTCCCATTTTAACGCCCACAACCGCTACTTCATTTCAGGATGTAGAAAGCGTCATGAAGGGAAAGGTTTCTACCACTTCCATCATTCATGATCCTGAATATGGTGACTATTTATCCGTTTTTGTTCCCATAAAGAAAGGGAACGAGGTTATTGGTATTCTAGGGGTGGATATTGATGCCAGCAAAGTCGATGCTACGGCCAGCAAGGTTCTGGGTGGCATCCTTCCCCTGACGATAATAATCAATGTAATCTTAATGGCGATTGTGGTGGGGGCCTTAATATGGTTCTTGACTAGGAAGTTAAGCCCGCTTCTCAAGGTCAGCTTGGCTGCAAAGGAAATTTCAAATGGGGATTTATTAACAGCCAATAAACTGATTAGCAACACAAGGGTTAAGGGAAACGACGAAATCAAAGTTTTAGTTAAATCCTTTGAGGAAATGATCACCAATACAACTATGATCGTCAACTCCATGAAAAGCTCATCATTCCAGCTATTGGAATCATCAAGTGATATCGAACACAAAATTAAAGAAATGGATACTTCCACGCAATATATCGTTAATGGGATTCAGCAAGTTGCAGGAGCTGCGGAAGTACAATTGCACAGAAGTGAAGAATCATCGAGGGTCATCGAGGAAATGACTATAGGTATACAAAGAATTGCCGAAGCTTCTTCAGAAGTCAGCGAACAGACAAATCATGTTTCAACTAGGATGTCCATTGGAAATGAAGATATAAATGAACTCTCAAATCAAATTCTGCAAGTAAAAGATGTGATGCGGCAAACAAGTTCAAAAATAAAGAATTTGGACGAACAAGCAAATGAGATTGTGAATATTGTACATTTAATTACAGGAATTGCCGAGCAAACCAACCTGCTATCCCTAAATGCAGCCATTGAAGCTGCTAGAGCCGGTGAACAAGGTAAAGGTTTTGCGGTGGTATCGAACGAGGTACGGAAATTGGCAGTAGGTACGAAGGAATCTGCAATCAATATTCAAGAGTCTCTACTTCATTTTAAATCCATCATAAATGAATCAGTGAAAATGATGGAAACTGGAACTAAAGAGGTAGAGGAAGGGACAAAATTTGTGCTGAATACAAGAGAAACTTTTAAACAGACTATAAAATCTTTTGAGCATGTTAGTGATCAGATTCAAGAAATATCAGCCATTACAGAGCAAATGGCAGCAAGTTCTCAGGAAATCAATGCTTCGATAGAAGATTTTGCAGGATTGACAAGGGAAACTGCAGTGGCTTCAAAGCAAGTGGCACAATCAACCGATCAACAAGCGAAATCAATGGAGGACATTTCCTTCTCCACCTCTTCGATGGTAAAGCTTGCTAATGACCTGGAAACATCTGTTGAACGGTTTAATGCTTAAACATCTTGAACCACCATTCTATTACTATATTAAAAAAGGGATTTTGCTATTAATGCAAAATCCCTTTTTTAATATTTTACTTAGTTGATTTTAGTTTCAAATCACCTTCATAAGGTATATGTTCTACTGTTATCGTTATATCTTTTCCCTCTTTATCTTTACCGATTCGTTTATAAGTGAATTTATTTTCATTAAGCTCTGTAAGTTCAAGAACTGCGCCATATTTATTTTCCCCTAGTGAAACATGGGCTCTTATCTTATTTCCGTGAACTACATCGTAATACCCGTAATCACCACGGCTTTCACCGGTTTTAGCATCAAAAAATTCATACTTATTTGTTTTTTCATCATATTTTGCTAGACCTAAATAATTCGAGTTATAGCTTGATACATCATTTCCCTTTTCATCCAATGCCACTGTTCCTTGCCATGGGGTGCTTGATAAAATTTTATCTCCATCAACATCTGTTTCTACGTCCCCTGTGTAAGTTTCCAAATCTTTGTCTGGATCTGTAAAGGAAAGTTCTGTTTCAGTATAAGGAATATGATCAACAAACACCTCTACGTCATTACCCTTAGCATCTTTACCCATTCTTTTATAGGTGAACATATCCTTATTCAGTTCTGTTATTTCAACAACGGCCTGGTAACCCATCGATTCTGAAATTAACACTCGCATCTTCCCATTGGTAATAAAGAAAGTTCCCTTATCTCCACGACTTTCTTTTGTATTTTTATCAAAAAATTCATATCTGGATGTTTCACTGTCATATTTCGCGAGTCCAATAAAGTTAGCATTCTCCTTTGTTAAGTCATTATTATTCTTATCATAAACTTTTGTACCTTGCCAATTCGTGCTACTAAGAATTTTAGTCAATTCCTGTCCTGCTGTTAACTTGTTTTCTTGTTTACTTTCTTTGGCAGTTTGTTCCTGCTTCTGGGCACTATGATTTTCTTGTGCGTTTGTGTTACATCCTGTTAGGGCCAATGTTAATCCAAGTAATATAGATGATGAAATTTTTGCTTTTTTGTTCATTTTTTCGTCTCCTCATATCATATTGTGGTTTTAATTAATTAGTAAGCCAATTGACATTACAAATTGAAAGTATCAGCGATCTGGTTATTTTGCTCCAGCTGTTAGTAAAATCTGTTCAATCTCTTTAAATCCTTTTTCGCGGGCATGTTGTAAAGGGGTCACATTATTATTATCAGGAATGTTGACACCTGCCCCATGATCTATTAACAATTGGACTGTTCGCTGCTGTTTTCCATCACCATTATTTAAAATGATAGCTTCTAGCAAAGCTGTCCAACCGAGATCATTTACATGATTCACATCAATATCAGTTTTAGTTAGGAGTTCTTTAATAACCTCTACATATCCATGTTCCGAAGCAGGGATTAAAGCCGTTCCTCCATAACGGTTGGTTATAGACGGGTCTGCGCCTGCTTCAATTGCAAGTTTAAGTATATCTAGATAACCTTCAGCACCGGCATACAAGAAGGGGGTATTTTTCATGTCATCCTGAATGTTGACGTCTGCACCCGCTTTAATAAGGATTTTTGCAGACTCTACGTCGTTGTTATAAGTCGCAATCATAGTGGCGGTTCGCCCCACCGAATCCTGTGTATTAATATCTGCACCTTGCTCAATCAAACTTCTTATTCTTTCCGTTTCTTTTCGTTCTACTGCTTGAATCAGTAGTTCATTCATTCCCTTTCCTGACCCCTTTTGTTGTTTTTTTGGCTCTCTTTCGCTATCTAAGACACACCCTTGAAGGATGAATAGGCATCCGATGACAATCGTTAGCCGTCTCCACATGAAACACACCATCCTTTCTCAATCCGTCTCCATTATATTAGTGCCTAATATTAAACTCCCTCTAAACAATTTCTTAAAAAATGATTAACTTATTCATAAAGTTTCTTAATGTTTATAAAAAAATCCCGTCACCTTCGTGACGGGTCATAAAACACTCTATTTAAACATTAAAGCGATACCCTGCTCCCCAAACGGTTTCCAAAAATTTAGGATGGGCAGGATTTCTTTCAATTTTTTCACGTAGTTTCCTGATATGGACAGTGACAGTCGAAACATCTGCAGCCGATTCCAAACCCCAAATATTTTCATAAAGCTGCTCTTTGCTTAATACTTGATTCGGATGCATGACTAAAAACACTAAAGTATCGAATTCCTTTGTTGTAAACGGGACCACCTCCCCGTTTATGTGAACCCTGCGTGCTGACTTATCTATTGAAATTCCATGGACATAGATTGAATTAGATTTGGGGTGACTTCCTGATAAACGTTCATAACGCGCTAAGTGTGCTTTCACTCTTGCAACTAGTTCACTTGGACTAAAGGGCTTTGTAATATAATCATCTGCCCCTAGTCCAAGCCCCCGAATTTTATCAATATCTTCCTTTTTCGCGGATACAAGCAAAATCGGGATATTCTTGACAGCACGTATTTGTTTGCATATCTCAAATCCATTCAACCCTGGAAGCATGATGTCCAAAATGATTAAATGATAATTTCCTTGAAGTGCCTGTTGGAGACCTGCATCACCAGTATGTTGAATATCGACACTAAAATCACTAATTTCCAAATAGTCCCTTTGTAATTCAGCAATACTGACTTCGTCTTCAATAAGTAATATCTTTTTCACATTTCCTCACCTTTCTTTATGGAAAAGAAGACACTTGTACCTATTCCTATCTCACTGGTAGCCCAGATATCCCCTCCATGCTCGTCGATAATTTTTTTTGCGATCGCAAGTCCTAAACCACTTCCGCCTGTCAGGGAATTTCTAGATTGCTCAGCACGATAAAAGCGGTTAAAAATATAAGGCAAAGCAGAAGATTCTATTCCATAGCCATTATCTGTGACTTGTACTACTACATCATATAGTCCTTCATGCAGAGAAATGGAAATGTGTTTTTCATCTTTATTCATATACTTTACACAATTGCTGATCAGGTTGGCCAATACGCGTTTCAGTTTCTCTCTATCCGCCGTTACGTATATCGGTTTATTCAGCTGTTGAAGGTCAATCTGGATTCCTTGTTGAAGTAAATCCAATTGAAGTTCTTCTACGTAGTCTTTCAAATATTTATCTAGTCTGAGCGTCTCAAAAGTGAATAGTTCCTTTTTTAAATCCAGCTTGGAAAATAAAAACAATTCATCTATCAATGAATCCATATCTTTTGCTTTTAGGTATACCGTCGATAAATACTTGTCCATTTTCTGTGGGGTGTTTGCTACTCCGTCTTTTATCCCCTCAACATATCCCATAATCGAAGTGATAGGTGTCTTCAAATCATGAGAAATATTGGAAAGTAGTTCTTTGCGATTTTCCTCATACTGAAGCTGAAGGTTTACGGACTCTTTTAACTTTTTTCTCATTTCCTCAAATTCCCTATTCAATTGTCCGATTTCATCATTCGAAGCCGCTTTGATTTCAAAGTTTAAATCTCCTGATTTTATCCTCTCTGCTCCCTCTTTAAGTATTGAGATAGGTTTGATGATGCTTCTTGAAACTAAATAATTTAAAAGTCCAATAATCATTACAAACAGTAATAACAATAGAGCGAATAAAATGGGAAATGACTCCCGAGTCAGCTCGGCATAGGAACTTGCCTTTCTCATTACAAAAATACTTCCTTCACTTTTATCCGAAAAATAAAAATCAAACTTCACATAGGTGAAAAAAGAGTCTTTCATTTTGATTGTGTCCCGTGTATTGATGTTCGTTTCTTCGAAAATGGGAAGTGATTGAACCAAACCTAGCTTATCAAGTGCGGGGGACGCATACTCAATGTTATTACCTTTTCTAACGACAATCTTAATATCTCTATGTTCAAGCTTCTTCAGCTGTTCTTCGTTTAGAAGCTGCTCAGGGTTATTTTTTGCCAAAAGCTTTAAATCGAGAAACACACTTTCTTCTACTGCAGTCAAAGGTTTTTGGAGATAAGAGTTTTTATATAAATGCTCTATCGATTTTACATCACCTGTTATTGCAAAAATAAGTAAAAATCCAGCTGCTAAAAATAAAGTGATGGAAATAAGAATTACGCCAACGTAGGACAACAGAAACCTCATTTTAATTGACAAATATGTTCACCCCGTTCGATCTCTCGTTTTCTCTTATATAGAAAAGTTCACCGTTTATCTGCTGTTCCTGCATATGCATGATAATTTTTCTTTGAACTTAAAAAACATATCACACAAATCTTAAAATTTTCTAAAATACATAGAAAAATCCTAATTCATTTTCGGTCTACAGTTTTTTATTTAAAAAACTCCAGCTTGATTTCAAAAATCCGCTCCCTTTCCGCCGACTGTCTGCCAAGCCGCATCAAAGCAAGCGTCTGTGGGGTCTCGGGTAGCCAGTTTTTCGGCAGGAGTGTCACATATCTTCAATCCATTGGGTTTTCAGTTCATTTAAAACAAAAATCATGCAGTAAAACTAATTCCTTATTCAGTTTTGCCTACAGTTTTTTATTTAAAAACGTTCCCTTGATTTCAAAAATCCGCTCCCTTTCCGCCGACTGTCTGCCAAGCCCCCTCGACGCAAGCGTCTAGCGGGGTCACTGCTAAGGTTGTTTTTGTTAAAATATTTTTTTAACCTACCTTTTATAATAATGAAATTATTTATAAATTATCCAAGAATTATATAAAGCTGCACTTCAGCATTTATTATCTTCACAAAGATACGAAATTAATTTAGCGAAACCTTTATCAAGCACACGGAAAAGACCATGAAGGTTTAATAGTTTACTATTTTTCCAGAGTTTGTGAGACATAGAGAAAAAGCGAACTTCCTCCATAGGGAAAGTCCGCTTTTTACTTATACAAATTTTAAGAAATGCTCATCTGTTCTTCTCATTAATTTGGTGAGACGATCATTTGGTCATCCAATCTAATATCGTCAATCGACCAAAACCAATTATTTTTCGCATTATGCATTCTCCATTGTAATTTAATAGAAGATGCACCTTCAGGAACCTTAATCGATTTAACTTCATACTTATTCAAAACATGTCCATTTTTATTATCAGAAGCAGCTTTATTGTCATAAACGAGAACTTGTTGTTTTACCCCATTATCAAAGATAGCCGTTACTTCAGCTGTTTGCGTTCCTTCTTGTTTATAGTGAGATGCAAATCCTAAGAATAGATCTTTTGCACCATCAACTTTTACAGAAGGGGAAGTTAATGTACTATCAAAAAAGCCTTTTGATGCTGGTGAACCGTTATCATCCCATTCATCAGGATCCGCTACAGCTATAACACCTTGGCCAAGCTCAAATTTGTTCCGATCTTGGTCTTCTGCCTTTGTCCAAAAGTCCTTTGTTGTAAAGCTCCAACCTTGCCACTCCTCTGTACCAGCTGGCATATTCGAGCTATTTGTAACCGACCAGCCGTTAGGAGCTGTATGGCTCCAACCGAGAATGGAACTTGGAATGTTTTCATTCACTGCTGGCTTTAATGCAGACTCTAATTGGTCAAAACTTTCTCCAAGCATCATGTTTACGAATACATTTATATTCTTGGAGCCGATTATTTGGCCGTCCTCGTAAGCACTGATCGTGAATTGTGATGAACCGGAACTTTCCTTACTAGGTGTAGCTTTTATTTGCAATATTTTTTCTTCAGATCCTGAAAGCTCATACTCAAGTTCATTTTGCTCCACACTCCATCCTTCGGGTGCATCAACTTTAATTTTCCCTTTCACACTGCCATTTCCAAAACTTTTCATCTTCACTTGGAGTGTAGTTGATTCTCCTGTCGTTACTAAAGAAGGAGAAGCTTGTGCTGAGACCATTTCCAATGCTTTTGTCTGACCACCAGCCAATAACATCTTTTTACTGCTATTGTTAAATGAATCCAGTGCTTGTACTTTAATTTCATAATCAGTACCTGGCTTAAGTCCAGCTACCGGGAACTCTATATTCTTGGGCACAGGATCATAATAGAATTCAGAAAATGCGGTGAAGTCTGCGTCTAGCTCCCCTGTTTCCTTGTTTTTGGCCGTAATGTGATAAGAATGTACGAGCACGTTATCTTTTGCCTGAGGAAATGTTACATTTAAACTTCTTAGTGTCGATTTTTCTTTTACAATCGAAGCCTTGTCTGTAACTGCAAAAGACGGGGGCAACTGATCTCGGTCGTCTGTATATTTAAATTTATTTTTTTTAGAAGGATTTTTTATTACCCATGGTTTTCCTGTCCAATCGTCTTTATGAAAGTCACGTTTTTTAATGACAACTTCATTATTATAAACTTCTACAAGCATTCCTTGACTAATATCCCTATTTCCTTCTGGATGAAACCCTTGAAGTTTGCCCGGTTCTAATTCCAAATAACTTACAGAAGACGTGCCAACAGACGTAAAGTCTTTTTGATGAATCGTTCTGGGGTCTTCAAGTGGATAATGAGAATGCCCTGAAAATGTAATAACTTGTGGATGTTTCTTTAATGTATCATATAAAAGTTCTTTGTTTTCCTGAGTTCCCCACAAGTCACTTCCATACACAGTGTCTTTAATGTGTTGATGAAGAAAAACAAAGATTGGTTGGTCCGGATTCTCTTTTTCTGCTGCAGCTAACTTTTCACCTAGCCAGTTAATTTGATTAACAGAATATAAACCATGGGTATTCCCATTTTCTGGACTTAACGTAATAAAATCATATCCATTTACTTTTTTATGATAGTAAAGGGAATCCATTCCTGTTTTCTCAAGAAAACGTTCTTGTGCTTTTTCAACGGAAAGTCCATTCCAATAATCATGGTTTCCCATTGTAAACATGGATTGAACATCACCTTGTTTCTTCTCATTATAAATGGAGAAGAACTTATCATATTCAGTAGCGTATCCATAGTCCGTTAAATCCCCAACGACAACAAAAGCATCCTGTTTAGGCGCTGCTTTGTTTAATTGATCCATGGCTGTTCTAAACTTGTTCATATCAGCAGTTGATCCATCATCAATATGTACATCACTGATTACAGGAAAAACGAGCTCCGGCTTACGTTTATTATCTAAATTTGAAGACTCCGAGTATGCTTGTACACTTGATAAAGAAGTTGTTAATCCTAGCGTTACAACTGTCAACATTGCAGCAAATTTATTTTTCGCTTTCAAAATCAATTCCTCCTACTTATCGTTTAGCCCCTTAAAACATGTAATCATTTTACAAAAACACAAAGATCCTCCTTATTTTAAAATTTTTATGGTAATTTCCAATTAAAATAGTAACTTTATATTATTAATAAAATATAACCACCGTGTAATTTATATATTAATAAATCAAAAAAAGGCCTATGGCCAGTATTCACTTTGTTATCGTTTTTCGTATTTGCCTTTGTTTAATCGGAATGGGGTACTTTCCCTTAACTAGGTGATTACCCATAAAATGGTGAAATTTATACAGGTGGTAATTGGTTCCAAAGTACATGGAAACACCAATTTTTGTATGTTAACGTCTAGAAGAAGGAAAGGGGAGAGTATATTATAAAAAAAATATTAAATATTGGCTTGGCAGTAACACTTGTTTTTGGACTGTTTTGCGATTGCACCCACGAATAAAACTTATGCCCTATCCTATGATAATACAAATCCTTATTCAACAGGCTGTGTGAATAAAAGTCCAATCACCTATGAAACAGAATATATTTATAAAAACGGTGTGAAAATTGGATATGCACAGCTAAAAGGAAGTGCGTATTGTCATACAGCTTGGGGATACTTAAAGTTTTATTCTGCTGCTCCGTACGATTATTATGCAAATGTTTGGGTGGATAGTTTTAATGGCACGACCAAGAGAGCATTTACAAGTTGTGCTAGTTCCGGTGGTAACGGTTGGCTAATGAAAGGTCAGACGTCCTGTTATACTGCACAATTATGGAATTTAGATCCATATAATGCTTTGGCAAAAGCAGGTATTTATTCTCCAAGTGGGGCTCTCATTATTTCTGCGAACACCGGTGGTTATTAATAGGTTATAAAAGGGGTCCTGACAGCAATTAATGCGTCTATAACAGCGATTCCCTATTGCTGATTTTATTGACAAAAGGCATTCGGAAATAATTCATTCCGAATGCCTTTTATGAATTTAATCGCATACCATGCTTTTTTGCATCAGCGAAAATACGGCAGCGAGCTTAATAGATAATTTTTAGGTAACTACTTAGTTTGAACCAAGACAATTTCGTCAATAATCGGAATCTCTCTTATTAATAAAGATAAAAGATTTTCTTCGATTGTATTGTCGATTATAAGAATCTTCTATTACTGGTCCAGACATGAACGTTCACCTTTTTTACAGGGATTTTACCACTGCCCATAAAGGCTTTAGCAAATCATTATCATACGGCATTTTTATGTAAAAAGATGGATAATCAACTCTTTTAAAAAAAAGCAGCTCCCTGCTTACTGAAGTGAGGCAGTTAGCTCAATAAGCGATGACCCATAAAACAGTCACATATAAAAGTATGTGATATAAATTTCATAACCAGTGTTTTGGATATTGTCTTGTTTGAAATAAATTATTATAAATCATCGATATAAAAACTAATAAGAAGGTACCTATAATAATTGAAGTCAGGAATCCCCAACCAACTTGAGAATTGACCGAAACAAGGGCACTAGCTGCTGCAGGAGGATGAACAGTTTTTGTAAGAGTCATTATAATTAATACAATGGCCAATACTAGGCCGATAATGAATAAGCTTTTACCAAAGATGCTCCAAATGATAAGAGCTATCGTTGTGGAGATTATATGTCCTCCAATAACATTACGGGGTTGTGACAAGAGACTTTTATGGGCACCAAAAACAATGACACAGCTCGCCCCAAGAGGAGCTAATGCCATAGGATATCCTAAATAAACAGCTATAAAACTAATAATGATTATTGCAATGAGCCCACCTATAGCTGAAACAATGGAATCTATATAATCAACTCTGTCCTTTTCTCTAGCTTCGCCCTTCATTTTCTTTAAATATGCTGTTAAGCCTATGTTTTGTTGATTGCTCCAACTTTTTTCAACACTTTTTTCTAATTCCATAATTTATTTTTTCCTCACGTATTCTAAGTAAGTCGACAAGTCGACAGGGTTTTTATATATTGTTATCTTACAGGAAAACCATGAATTTTTAAATATATATCTGAATTTCCATTTTTGCATCTCAAAAACACCTATGTCTGTGAACCTATCATTTTCCTTGGCAAACCTTTAGGCTTTACCGTAAAAGAGAGTATAGATAAGTATCAAATGAAACATCATTTTGGTACAAATAATTTCTCAATATCCCTTCTTTTTTGAAACCTAAATTTGTCAACAACTTATTGGATGCTTTATTTTCGATAAAAACAATTGCTCCAATGCGCGTTAATTCAAGCTCTTTAAAACCATAAGAAATCACCTTACTGACAGCTTCTGTTGCATAACCGTTACCCCAATATTTTGGGAAAAGCGCATAGCTCAGTTCTGCTCTTTTATGTTCTTGAGACCATTCTTGAAATCCAATCGTTCCAATGATGCCATCCTTCCCTTTCAATTCAATTCCCCATTTGATTCCATGTCGTTCTTCGAAATTCTTTGAAAACTTCTTAATCAATTTCTTCACCTGATCTGTATTTGTTAATGGAGTTTGCCCATAATATCTTAATACATCTGGATTGGAAAAACATTTTAATATATCTGCTGCATCACCTTCAGCCATTTCTCTCAGGACCAACCGTTTTGTTTCTAAAATCGGAAACATTTTTCCACTCCCTTTGCTATAACTAGATCTATTTCGTTCCAAAAACGCACCTCAATAACAACCTTACGAAATGCCTCTTCCATTTTTAAAAAAGGTCAACCAGTATACCTGCTGACTTTATACCTTAAGAACACACCCCTTAGCTTTATAAGTGCTTGGTTGTTTCAGCAGGATTATCTATTATATTCCATAGTTATTACGCATTTCCCTTCTTGCGTCCTTTCTCTACATACCTATGGGCTTGAACTAATTCTTCAAACGCATAACATCTGTCAATGACCACTTTTAACTTCCCTGCTTCAACAAGTTCCTTGAGGAAGTTTAGAGCTTCGGGGATTTCAGGTGAGCTTGGAATCAAGTGGCGATAAGTACCTTCCTGAGAATTCCCTGTACTTGATCCCATTTAATATTAATCTATCTTCATCTTTTGTATGGAGAGTTCAAGCATGTTTTACAGGAGATACTGTGTTCCAAGAACAGGTTTTATCCCTGTTTTCAGCGGGTCAAACTGGCTAAAGATTTCTTCGGCATCACATGCCTAATAATCGGCTCACCTGCATGATTTCGGCCGACAACTTTTTTTATTGAAGTTTTACTCCAATTTATATTTCCATTTCAATTCCTATTATTATAAGAAAAAATCCATTCGTATCGAATGGATTTTAATCAATCGTGCTTCCCTGATGCTTAACAATAAAAATTAATTCCTCTCTTGTACTTGCTATCAATCTACAACAGTTTTAGATTGATTTTGATCTAAAACCTAAGAATATATAAGCCTCTCTGTCCATGAAGCACTTTTATGATGTTCAGCATATATTATTATTCTGAATATCAAATTACATAAAGTTCATTATGCTTTTATTTGTCTCCCCCGACACTTTCATGTTTTAGATTCAATAAAAGCGGCAGCTCCAGCAACAGCAAAGACCACTATGATTGGAAAAACAGCAGGAAAATAATAATAAGTAAGTACAGTAATGAGGGAACACCAAAACCCTACACACCAATAACAACTTAAAAGCGAACCAATGAAATAACGAAGTCCTGATCCTTTTATTTCAATGATTTCCTCCAGTTGTCCTGAGGCATTTTCTTGGATGGTGGCAGTCAAGAAAGGTTTTCTGATGAATGAAGTGATTTCGTCAAATACAATTAAATGAGTTAACCGGAAGGTAGCCAATATTAAAATAAAAAAATCAAGCCATTCGATAGCCAACACCTATTCACCTCCTAATCTTTCTTTTCATATTTTATGATTTGGATTTTGATTATATAAATATACATTTATAAATCCATAAAATTTTATTAGCCCATTTTCTAAGAAAAATGTACCCATAAAAAGATATCCCCATAGTATGTTAATGTGTTCAAAACCTGATACTGAAGGGAAAGATGTTTGATGAAAAAAAGGAACGTCAAATCTATTCAGGGCCGACAAGTGGTACCGAACCCCATCGGACCTGAATGTATTCGTGTTACAAAAGTATATGACTGGGTTGTTCTAACAAATCGTGATCGCAATAAAGTTCAAATACCTGAGGAATGCTTTGCAGCAATTGAAGATGCACGTCATGATGGTAACACCATAACAGCTACTTGTTCGGAAGTAGTTGGTACACGAAGCTGTGATTTTATCGGAGCCATTCCAGCTAACATTCCTAGTGTTCCAGGGGCCCAAATTGTTTCCCTTGCCTTCCATGTCCATATCCGCGTTCAATTCTTTTGCAATGGAGAACCACTACCAGGTTGTAATTTCGTAGTACCTGTTAGTTTCATGGATGAAGTAATCCTATGTTTCCCAGAGGGAACAGAAATCAACTGTAATATTTTCGATGTTCAATGTACAGTTGTTTTAAATCAAATGCTTGGTGATATGGTTGTACTTGATGTGACCATGTGTAAAGATGTTCAAGTTGAGGCTGAGGTTAAGCTAGAAGTCGAGGCTAAGTTCTGTGGACCACGTCCTGTCATCCCAATTCAAGAAGAAGGGGTCGTGTGCCCAACACCACGATTCCCGCAACAATGCCCAACCTTCTTCCCTACATTGAACTGCGACTGCCAAGGTTCAGCAGACTTTACTGGCGAAGCATCCATCCTTGTATTTGAGGACGGTCTAGGAGGTCCAACAACAGGAAACTTAGATTTGACTGCTCTAGTTTGTGACCAATGTACCCTTTCTGGTAGCAGGATTCAAGTTACCTACATCGATACATTAGGACCTACTCCTACTCCAACTGGAACCCCAGATGCTGATATTGACCAAAGCTTCACGTTTACAGCCAATGACTTTAACCAGCCTACATGTGTTACAGATCCTGTTACTGGATTAGTAACTGGGCTTACTGTAACTGGTACCGGTATAATAACACCAGCCGGAGGTGTACCAGAAAATGCGACATTCACACTAACTCTAACTGATGCTGATCCTTTAGGAGATGCTGCTACACTTTTAATAACTGGTGCAACTTCAACTGTTACTATTGCTCTGACAGATGCAGCTAACCCTGCATTAGAGGTTGAAGTAGGAGATTGCGAACGTTTCCCTGTATAATACTAAAAACCCGAGGGATATTCATCTCTCGGTTTTTTTTTGTAAAGAAACTTGGGTAAGTCCAATTCCATCATTTACTTCAACACTTAGTAAATGTATCCCACATTTTAGGCCACCCATTTATTAATTATTAGGTTACATAAAGATTCATGTTTTCATATTTATAGAGCATACCTATAAAAGGAGAGAAAAAAATGGCATCTGATAAGCTAAGACGTAAAGTAAGAAGAAAATTAGGAATGCCTAACCCGCAGTCCCAACAACATCAGTTAATCACTCCCTCTGCCCTCCAGGTTCGGCCAGTACGAGCAAAAGGTTGCTGTGGAAAAAACAAATGATCCAGGTTTAACATTCGGTACTTTTTACATGACCAATCATGTTAGGCAAAAAATGATTTCTCATTGCAAACGAGAGCTTCCTATTGAAGCATGTGGACTGCTTTCAGGGGAAAATGGGATTGCAGAAACAATTTGGCCAATGGAAAATGTCAATAGGAGCTCCTTTTCCTACTCGATGGATTTAGATCAAATTCGTCATGTATTTGAACTTATCGATAGGAGGAATGAAGACTTTATTGGCATCTACCATTCCCACCCAACAGATGCTGCTTATCCGTCAGAAGGAGATATTACTTTAAATAACTACCCAGAGGTAGGTCACCTTATTATTTCTTTTGCAAACTCGACCCCTGAATTAAAATGTTTCCAATTAACAGGAAAAAAAGTCTTTCCGATACAATTAAAAGTCGTAAACTGAATTTAGTAAATAAGATACTCGCACCTCTTCCTTATGAATTCAAGGTTGAATCTGCGAGTATTATTTTTTTCTTTATTTCCCTATAATGATTAAATTAGTTTTTGTATTCCTATTTAGGAAAACTGATCATTCCACTTTTTTACTAGGTCGGAAAGTTTGTATTCTTTTCCATCAATAATCATATCAAGGGCATGACCGAAATCAATGGCAACCTTCTGGGTCAATTTTGCAATTCTTGGAGCTAAAATGGTTGCCGGGATCCCGGCGGAAATTAACGCTATTTCCCATTCCTGATCAGACTGTAGCTCATTTTGTACTCTATTTAACTCTTCATACCCATTTAAATCTATACTGCCAGTAATTTGTACGCCTTGTTCTTTAAAAACGATTTCTGCTTCTTTTGAACGGCGTCCAACAAGAAAAACCTTCTTATTACTCAGCCAGGGCCATAATGTCCCCTCGTCCAAGAGGCTCTGCATGATCCAAGCACAACAAGCTTTCGAAGGCATGAACTTCAGTTGTTGAAGTACAGTTCGGGTTTGTTTTGCCCAAGGATCCAGCCGCCAAGGAGCTATCAAACCAGCAATATCAGTATCCCGCAATGACTTGACCAATTCCCTCCTGATTATCTCTGGTGCATTGGATACTCCCGCATAAGATACATAGCGTTTGAATTCCTGTACAAATAATCCATTGGCTGGATAGCTTAAATAGCTTATTTCTCCGATTCCAAAACGAGCAAGAGAAAAGCCTTTATTCTGTTTTATCGCTTGGTCCAATAATTCTATCACTTTCATATTATCTAATAAGGATTTCTCATAGTGATAATTCCCATCAACCACCCCATTCCACCCCCGGTATGCTCTGCCATTAAACCTTTACCTTATTGTTTCTTCGTTAATAATAAGGAAATTTGATTGCTTGAACTGATTTCCAGATCTTGTTCTTTAAAAAACACAAAAGCCTCTACACGAATATTGCTGTTTTCTTCAGGTTGAAGGACGCTTATTTGTAAGTTAGTTAAAGATTCTGTTTGCCTAGGGTTTATATTTTTAGATTGAATTGGACATATCCAGGTTTCACCTCTCTCCATTTCCTCAAACCATTCATCATTCATATATTTCCACCCTTTTGTTTCTTCATTTTTCATTACCCCTAAAGTTTCGGCAACATTGGGAGGCAATATTTGCCCAGATATTTTTATACTTTCTGAAGGGCTGGAACGCAAGCAGATAACTGGATTCCGCAAAATTTCCGTACCTATATTTTTAATATGAAGATTTCCAATAAGCTTGATTTTGTTACGTTCTTCAAGTTCTTCAATAAAAATATGATAATCTAAAAAAACTTCCGCTTCTTTTCTTTCAGTAATAGTTGGTTTCTTTAATAAAAACTTTTTCTTTTCTGGTAACCTTTTTTCTTTTTGCATGGCAGGCTCTAAATTTATCTCAGTATTTTCAGAATGAACAAACATGTTTGAGAAAATTTCAATTGGAACTAATGACAAAACAGATAAAGGCGAACTTTCGTGAAATCTAGCCAATATTCCTATTGTTATGGACATCGCATATTTCTCACCAAGTTTTTCCCAAAAATCTTCACCCTTAATAAGAGGATACATAATCTGTATATTGATAAAAGGGTTATTTGCGCTTCTGACTACCTCATTAGATTTGAATTTTGTTCCAGTTCTTGTACATTCATAATGAAAAATATCCAATAACTTTTTATTAGCTGATTTCGAATTATGGATTAATTCAAGAATGGGCTCTTTTATTCCTGGAATTTCAAAGAGTGAAAAGTATACATGAAAATCAGCCCTTTCTGATTCCTCCTTTTCATCTATAAGTATCACCTTTGCCCCACATGCAGATAGGAAAGTTTGAATATACTCCAGCACCTTCCTTTCTAGAAGGTGCTTTCTAAAGGTGTTGTATTTAACATCATAGTCGGAAGAAATGACAATTCTTTTACCATGCAATGCAGAACTTAACTGTACCTTCTTATTTTCAGTATCTGGCTGCACATCAAAACCCAATTCCCTGAAAAGATAAGTAAATGCCGGGAGAGACTCATAGGGGATGGCTCCTGCCCTTTTATCCCCAACTTCTACTTTAATATCCATTTATGTATCCCCCTTTATGTTAATCCTGGTAACAGATTTACTATTCAAAAGGATTAAATACTACCGTTCGGCACTTTTCTCACAACCCTTATACCACCCAATATTTATAATATGTAAGAGTAATGAAGAAATGATAAAGAATACACTTAGCAGACTCTAATTGCTTGTGTAAGTTTGTATATACAATATTAAAAGGAAATGCAGTGCCTCCATCCATGTAAATTCTTAAGGATTTTATGAGGGAATCAAAAAGGGGATAAATATAATCACCAATTTGAAATACGGTACATATAACTATTATGGAATCATTTATAAAGGGATCAGTATTTGATTAAAACCAGTCACATGAATATTGAAAAATTGAAATCAAAGATTATTCGGTCAAGATGATCATTTTATGAGGAGGAATTTTCTTTTGTCTACCTTACCCCTTCAATGATTTGGATGTCACTGTGTTCCTAATCTTGAAGCAATACAACACTCTCACGAACGGTACTCCACACCCATAAAAATCTTGATAAACATCTCCGCATAGGAACTTCTTGGTCATTTACAGTCGCTCAATCTCATCCTGTCTAATTGATTCCTTATTAGTAATGGCCGGAGATTGCCGCCTGTCACACGTGATCAAAAATAAGGAGTGGTTATTTTGTACACAGATGATGAAAAAGGCAATGAAATACAAAAAAGTAAATTGAATAAAATAACTCCAGTTCAACTTCAGCAAATGATCATTCATCTTAGATCTGAACTTTCCCTATACAAATCAAAAGTCAATGAATACGAAGTCGATTATAGTAAAAAGAAAATAAGAAAATTAATAAAACAAAATGAAGAAATGATAAATGAACAAAGAACATATCAAGACCTAATCAATCGGAAGGAACATGAAAGGAAGAATGTAGAAACCAAAGTTCAGAAATTGGAAGAAGAAATTAAGAAATATAAGGCCGAACTACAGTACTTTAAGGAAACCAAAACAAACGACGAAAAGAAAAAAAATGACATAAAAACTCTTGGAGATAAGAATAAATTATTACAAAGTGAAATTGCTTCTCTTCAAAAGAAAGTTCAAGAATATGAGTCTGCTCAAAAACAAAATGTTAAAAATGAGGAATTTAAAAGCCATGATGGTTTTCAAAAAATGGCGGATGGGCTTACAGAGGTGAAATCACTTCTTGCTCCAGTAAATAAAAAAATAACTAATTTAGATGTACAAAGCATAAATTTAGAGATTGAGAAATTAGTTGAAAAAGTTATGTTTTATTTTCACGAGCAAAATATTTTCAAAAATGAAATTCAAGAGTTAAAAGGAACCATTAATTCTCTCAACGAAAAAGAAATGAATTATATAAATGAAATGAATCAGCTTACTAAAACCATTGATCTTTTATACGATCAAGAAAAGCAATATAAAGTGGAGATTAATAAGTTTGAAAAAGCACTTTCAGATAAGGAAGAACAACATAAAAAAGATATAAAAAAATATAAACATGAAATTGATAATTACATTTCTAAGATTGGCCAGCTATCCGAACAGGAAAGTCAATATAAAGTGGAGATTAATAAGTTTGAAAAAGCACTTTCAGATAAGGAAGAGCAACATAAAAAAGATATAAAAAAATATAAACAGGAAATTGATAATTACATTTCTAAGATTGGCCAGCTATCCGAACAGGAAAGTCAATATAAAGTGAATATTGAGAATTTGGAACAGGTGATTACCGATCTAAGGGAAAAAGAGCACTACCATCAACAAGAAATCAATCAGTTAAATCAAACGATCAGTGTTGTATCTGAACAAGAAAATAAATATAAAGCGGAGATTGAAAGTTTAGAAAAGGCCATGATCGAGCTTTCCGAAAAGGAAGAGCAGCAGAAACAAGTTATCGAAAGCTTTAAACATAAAATTGAAAATTATACTCAAATAATCGGCCAGCTATCAGAACAGGAAAGTCAATATAAATTGGAGATTGAAAGTTTAGAAAAAGCTATGATCGAGCTTTCCGAAAAGGAAGAGCAGCAGAAACAAGTTATCGAAAGCTTTAAACATAAAATTGAAAATTATACTCAAATAATCGGCCACCTTTCCGAAAAGGAAAGTCAATTTAAGGTGGACATTGCAAATTTAGAACAGATGATTTCCGAGCTAAATGAAAAAGAGCACTACCATCAACAAGAAATCGATCAGTTAAATCAAACGATCAGCGATGTATCCCAACAAAAAAATAAATATATAGTGGAGATTGAAAATTTAGAGAAAGCCATGTTCGAGCTTTCTGAAAAGGAAAAGCATCATATACAGATTATCGACAAGTTTAAACAGGAAATTGAAAATTATACTCAAACGATCGACCGCCTATCCGAACAGGAAAGTCAATATAAAGTGAACATTGAGAATTTGGAACAGTTGATTTCCGAGCTAAAGGAAAAAGAGAACAGCCATCAACAAGAAATCAATCAGTTAAATCAAACGATTAGCGTTGTATCCCAACAAGAAAATAAATATAAAGTGGAGATTGAAAGCTTAGAAAAAGCCATGATTGAACTTTCCGAAAAGGAAAAGCAGCAGAAACAAGTTATCGACAACTTTAAACAGGAAAATGAAAATTATACTCAAATGATCGACCACCTATCGGAACAGGAAAGTCTATATAAGCTGGACATTGCAAATTTAGAACAGTTGATTATAGATTTAAAGGAAAAAGAAAACTACCATCAACAAGAAATCGATCAGTTAAATCAATCGATTAACGCTGTACCCCAACAAGAAAATAAATATAAAGTGGAGATTGAAAGCTTAGAAAAAGCCATGATTGAACTTTCCGAAAAGGAAAAGCATCATATACAAGTTATCGAAAACTTTAAACAGGAAATTGAAAAATATAATCAAACGATCGACCACCTAACCGAACAGGAAAGTCATTACAAAGTGAACATTGAGAATTTGGAACAGATGATTTCCGACCTAAAGGATAAAGAGAACTACCATCAACAAGAAATCGATCAGTTAAATCAAACGATTGCCCTTGTATCCCAACAGGAAAATAAATATAAAGCCGAGATTGAAAGTTTAGAAAAAGCCATGATCGAACTTTCCGAAAAGGAAGAAAAGCAGAAACAAGTTATCGACAACTTTAAACAGGAAATTGAAAAATATACTCAAATGATCGGCCAACTATCGGAACAGGAAAGTCAATATAACGTGGAAATTGCAAATTTAGAACAGATGATTATAGATTTAAAGGAAAAAGAGAACTACCATCAACAAGAAATCGATCAGCTAAATCAAACGATTAGCGTTGTATCCCAACAAGAAAATAAATATAAATTGGAGATTGAAAAATTAGAAAAAGCCATGATTGAACTTTCCGAAAAGGAAAATCATCATATACAAGTTATCGACAAATTTAAACAGGAAATTGAAAATTATACCCAAACCATCGACCACCTATCCGAACAGGAAAATAAATATAAAGCCGAGATTGAAAACCTAGGGCAAATGATTATTGATTTTAAAGAAAATGAAGATAACCATCAACAAGAAATCGAACAATTAAATCAATCGATTGCTCTTTTTTCAGGACAAGAAAATAAATATAAAGCCGAGATTGAAAACCTGGAGCAAATGCTTATTAATTTCAAGAAAAATGAAGATAACCATCAACAAGAAATCGATCAGTTAAATCAAACGATTGCTCTTGTTTCGGAGCAAGAAAATAAATATAAAGCCGAGATTGAATATTTAGAACAGACGATTATCAATTTAAAGGAAAATGAAAGTCAACATCAACAAGAAATCGATCAGTTAAATCAATCGATTGCTCTTGTTTCGGAGCAAGAAAATAAATATAAAGCGGAGATTGATAATTTAGAAAAGACGATTAACAATCTAAAGGAAAATGAAAATCAACGTCAACAGGAAATCGATCAGTTAAATCAAACGATCGCTTTTGTTTCGGAGCAAAAAAATAGATATAATGCCGAGATTGAAAACCTAGAACAAATGATTATAAATTTTAAGGAAAATGAAAATCAACAACAACAAGAAATCGATCATTTAAATAAAACGATTGCCCTTGTTTCAGAGCAAGAAAATAAATATAAAGCGGAGATTGATAATTTAGAAAAGACGATTATCAATTTAAAGGAAAATGAAAGTCAACATCAACTGGAAATTAAGACCTTAACCGAATCCATAACAGATTTAACAGATAAAGAAATTAATTATTTGCAAAAAATAGAAATTATGAATAAAACAGTAAATGATCAAAAAGAAAAAGAAAGACATGATAAAGATGAACGAACAAAATATATAACACAACGAGAAAAAAATAATAAGCAAGCAACAGGAAAAATGGAAAAACCTTTCAATAATAATGGAATACAACAACAAGTTGGAAATACTCGTGTTAATATGGGAAATTTCAATTCGCCAAATAACAAAGAAGTAATTAATCAACCAAGTGCGTTTCGATTCTCGAATGAAACAAACCAACAAAAAAATACAACCCAAAATTTTAATATGCAAACATCACATTGTCAAACACACTTTACCCTAAATAAACCGAGTTACACAGAAATTGATAGAGCACAACAAAATTATAATTCCGGGATCATGTCATCGTATCAGAAAAAAGATTACCAAGATACTAAATTTAAAAACTCTAATACAGATTCATTTTCATTAGATATGTTTTATAAAAATCATCCTTTATATAATTTACATTCTGGAGCGCAAAAAACAGCGATTGATCCCTTTAAGAATTTTAGAAAGCGTCAATAAAAACCTATATTTAGAGTATATATACACTCACTTTAACTCATTGAACTATAAACAGAAACTTAATTACCACTTTCAACCGAAAGATCAAGGATTGTGATAATCCCCCGTTTAAAATTAATATCACAGTCCTTGAATTTTTCTTAATAATGAAAAATCGTTACAAAAGGAGAGATAAATGAAGTGAAAAATCATCCTTTAATTTCAATAATTTTTCCAGCCAAAAATGAAGGGGAAAATGTGAAAAACACTCTCGATTCATTATTTTCTGTTGATACAAATTATCCCTTCGAAGTGATTATTATAAACGATGGATCATCAGATGATTGCTGCGATTTTCTTAAAACGTATAATCACGCAAACCAGGTTAAACTTTTTGAAACAGATGGCATAGGAGCTGCAAACGCACGTAATTTAGGAGCAACGAAAGCTTCGGGAGAATTTCTGATTTTTTGCGATGCCCATTTACAGTTTGAAGATTTATGGATCGATCATATTGTAGAGCCCCTGCTTACAGGAAAATCTGATGCAGTAACCCCAGCAATCGCTTCGTTTGGCAATTCCGATTTCATTGGCTATGGTCAGACCTTAAAGTCAAACCTTAGAATCAAATGGAACTCTAAACAAAATGGTCTCTTTGAAACTGCTGTATTACCCGGAGGATGTTTTATTATCCCAAAAAGAGTGTTTGAAGATGTGGGCGGATTTGAAACGGGATTTAAAACTTGGGGACATGAAGATGTAGAACTTTCTATTAAGTTATGGCTGTTCGGATTTCGCTGCCACGCGCTGCCTGATGTAAAAATAATCCATTTATTCAGAAAAACTCATCCCTATGAAGTTAGCTATGATGAAGTTTACTATAATTTATTAAGGATGGCATACTCACATTTTAATACTCATCGCATACAAAAGTGCAAAAAACTTATGATCCATGTAAAAGCAAACCCTATTGAATCCCAAGTGCTCCTTGATGGAGTTAAAAAGCAGAGACGGGCTTACTTTCAAAAACGAAAATATGATGATGATTGGTACTTTGCCAAATTCAATATAGTTTTCTAGATTTTACAGATCGTCCTTTCAAATCATGTCGTTTTTTTAATTCCTTTCTAAATTAACAAAATGATGAAAGGTGAGAATGTAAATGAAAGAGCTATTTACAAATATTTATAAGAAAAACAGGTGGAGAAATTCTGAGTCTGTATCTGGTACGGGTTCAACACTTACTCAAACCAAAACACTCATTCAGGAATTACCAAGCATAATAAAACAACTTCAGATAAAAAAAATGATAGATGCACCATGTGGTGATTTTAATTGGATGAAAGAAATATACAAAAATACAGAATTATATATTGGGATTGATATCGTCGATGAGATAATAAAAAGAAATAAAAAAAAATATCCATTAAACAATGTACAGTTTTTTCATATGGACATTACAAAAGATCGTCTACCTACAGGTGATTTAATCCTCTGTAGAGATTGTCTCGTACATTTTAGTTTTTCTGATATTCATTCAGCTTTAAACAATTTTAAAGCAAGCCAGTCGAGGTATTTATTAACGACTACATTTACAAACCATTTGTGTAATCATGAAATAAGAACAGGAAGCTGGCGCCCTCTTAATCTAGAGATTGAGCCATTCAACTTTCCAAAACCTATCTTGATTATTAATGAGAATTGTACGGAAGGAGAAATGAATTTTGCTGATAAATCACTAGCTTTATGGGATATGAATCTAATCAATTTTTAAAATCTATATTTCTACTTCCGCTTACGCATGATATTATCCCCTTAGTTAGACTGTATAAAAAGCCCTTGAAATAACATGGATGTTAAACAACTGCTTGGATAGATCTTATTTTGCCTAAAAAAGGGGATACATATCAATTTTTTTCCAAGGAATTTAAGATACAGGTTGTACAAAGTTATTTGTATAATGAGGGTATCCAACTGATTGGTGCGGAAATATTAAAATACAGACGGCTTTTCGGACTTAAGCTGGATAAAGCACTGTACCGAACAAAGGCATAACTAAACCCCTTGTAAGGACTTCCTCATATGCACCCGATAGGATAGTAGTTGTGCCTTTTGGTAAGCCTTCCCCTTTTTTCTTCATGCCCCCATTCTGCCACCTCAGCAGAATGGGGGCATGTCTTCAACGAAGCCATATTCATACATTTTTCACAGTAAAAGCTATGTTCAAAAAACAATGATTTAATACCTATTTCTTTAGGGTCAAACTGGTTGAAAACTTCTTGTGCATCATACGTTCCATAATAGTTTCCTACCCCAGCATGATCACGGCCGACAAAAAAGTGTGTACAACCATAATTCTTTCGAACAAGCGCATGAAAGACCGCTTCCCTTGGGCCGGCATAACGCATAGCGGCTGTATAAATTGCAAGTCGGACCCAGTCCAATGGATAGTAATATTTTAATAAAATTTGATAGCTTTCCATCCGGACATCTGCTGGTATACATCCTTTTTCGTTTCACCCACAAGAGGATTCACTATTCATGAGCCCGTTACACTGGATTTCTGGTTTGAAATCCGTCTACAGTACTCCAACCTAATTCGTTGAACATTTTTCTAAGTTTCGTTTGGACTCAAATAAAATTCTTCAAATCGTTTATGTGAAGGCCTATTCACTTGAAAAATAGGCCCAGCAATATAGATGCCCCCTTGCTCAAATAGCTTTTTGACCCCAGAATGGTTAGAATCTATTGTTTTATAAACGAGTCTAGCTTCTTCCTGTATATCGTATTCAAACATTTCTTCTATCTGAATGCCCCCGCACAGTTCTCCTCATAACTGTCTAGAGCCACTTCATCCCCCACATTTATACTCTTCGCATCTGCCTTTGTAACAGGAAGAGTAACCGGAAGCGTCCATGGTAATCCGTTTGCCAGATGCATATATTTTTAGACGCTCTGGTAAACTTTTTCCCCCATAAATCCAATAAGTGGACTAACCCCGCCATTTGACATCATTTCCATATCCGAAATAATCCATTTTGAGATATACAAGGATGAAAGGGATTTTCACTTTTCCAAATATTCTTTTCGATCAATTCCTGTTAATTCACGATTAATCAACTTGCCTCCATGTGGTTCAATGATGATTCTTTGAACATCCATATATAACACCTCAATCATTTGTACATTCATTTGTCACTTTTTCATGCCTAAATATGGACATCCCCTAAATGCCCATTATTTTTTAAGAAGTTCATGATCTGCATCGCACATTCTTCAATAGAATATTGACTGGTTTCAATAATGATTTCAGGGTTTACCGGTTCTTCATAAGGGATCCCTGTGAATTGAGTAATTTCTCCAATTCCAGCTTTCTTATATAACCCTTTGGGATCTCTTTTCTCACAGGCTTCTAAAGGACATTTTACATATATCTCAAGAAATTCACCCTGTTTTACCTTTTTTCTGACATCTTCTCGGTCACTAAGGCGAAATAAACGTGGCTAATACTACAATCCCGCTATCGACAAAAATTTTGGCCACTTCCCCTATGCGGCGTATATTTTCCTTGCGATCTTCCATTCCGTAAATTATCACCATCCAATATATGTCGAGATCCCCTTTTCATGAAGTCTTCCCTCGACCATATTCACTATGGTTGACTTACATGAACCTGATAAACCTGTAAACCAAAGAATCAAGCTTTTATGTCCATGTAAAGCTTGCCTAAGTTCTTTTGTAATAGAAAATGAATGATGATGGATGTACTCATCTTGCCCCATATGATCTCCCCTTTATTCTTAAGTTATGGAACAGGATTTTTGTTATTTCGGATGGCATGGACTAAAGAAACTGTCCAGCCAATTAATATGAGTATATAAATAACGAGAGACCAATTATCAAGAAACGTCCAAGTGTTAATCAACGTTCGTGCATTGGTCAAAATAATAAATCCCCCTACGAGGACTCCCAATAAATAAGATGGCAATTTAGTAACGATCCAGGCAGCGGTGGGTGCGGCAATAATTCCCCCTGCCATAAGTGCAATTACCCAAAACCAATTCACTTCCTGCCAACCTAATGCAATAAGAAACCCCAGCGTTGCAGAAACAGCAACAGCAAACTCACTCGTATCCACCGTACCAACCACTTTTCTAGCAGGAACACCTTTTTGAGATAAAAGGACTGGAGTTGTAATCGGGCCCCACCCTCCCCCACCGGTGGCATCTGCAAATCCAGCTATTAACCCCAAAACGATTGATTTTTTTCTTGATATATTAATTGATTTTCTTTCATTTCTTGTTTTAGAAATATTTAAAAAACGAAAAAGTACATACACGCCAAGAATAAATAAAAAGATCGAAATATAGGGTCTCACTACATTTCCTGGTAAATTACTCAAAAAACACGCCCCTACAAATGCCCCAATTGAACCAGGAATGATTAATTTTAAAAGCGCTTGACGATCAACGTTCCCGAATTTCATATGAGATATACCAGAAGCAGCAGTAGTCACTACCTCGGACAGATGTACGGATGCAGAAGCCACTGCAGGGGCAATTCCAAATGTCAACAACAGCGATGTTGAAGTAACCCCATATGCCATACCTAATGATCCATCAATTAACTGAGCCAAAAAACCGATAAATGCAAATATGATGAGTTTTCTCATGTTCCCCTCCTATAAAAAGATTCCTTTTTTTATTAAAAGTGACCTTCTATATTCGTATAGAGATCTTGTCGCATTGTAGACAATCCAAAACACTTTGCAAACGGATGCTCGTCTTTTATTGATTTAAGTAATACCTAACAAAAACATTACTTTTTCTGAACCTAAAAGTCATATTCGAAAAAAGGAAACAACCACATATTAATAAGATGGAGATTAATTTCTATAAGATATGCAAAAACATCCTTACTTGCTATATACGTATAAGTCAAAAAATCCACTTTACCGCTTCCAGGGTATGTTCAACCATTCTGGAAATCATCAGTCTAAACAATACTTAATTTCCAATTTCCTAACCTGAAAGTAAAACGGATTTATTCTATTAAAATAGGAAAAGCCCTTGTTAAGACACAAGGACTTCAACTTTAGCAAAACAAGGCTAGTTACATATTTAGTCTGAATAATTATTTTTTTCTGAGTTTTAACATTAATTGCCTCATTTTAGCTTGGTGTCGATTAATAACGAGGAAAGTTTCTTTTTTGATACTAACTGCATGCTTATTCGAGCCCATTTGTGGATGAACCCTATAAAGTAATAAAGGTTGAGACAAAAACTGTATGTCAAATTTTTGTACGATCCTTATCCATAAATCATAATCGTGAGTATATCGGAGTGTTTCATCAAACACTCCAATTAGATCAAATATCTTCCTATTAATCATTACGGTGCAGCCATTAATAATATTTCCCCTGATCATTGTTTTAATTATTTCAAATTTATTAGGCAGGTGTATACCCAGGCTAGGAGTGATAATTTCCCCATTTTCATTTATACAATAATAAGAAGTATAACTAAATAAAGCTCGATTTTTATTCATAAAGTCTAATTGAACTTCTGTTTTCTCAGGGTAAAAGATGTCATCTGAACTAAGCCAGCAAAAATAGTCACCAGTCGCATTTTTGATGCCCATATTTAAGGCGCTTGCTGTTCCACCGTTTCCCTTTTCAATGTATTTAATTTTATCTAGATACGGTGTGATTTTTTCCGAATATTTTGTAGAGCCGTCATTCACAACAATAATTTCAATATTTTTATATGTTTGATTCATCAAACTTTCCAATGCTTCATCAATGTAGGGACAATTATAAAACGGAACAACAATGGATACTTTCTTCACATTCGCCCTCCTTCAAAGATCAAAGTTCCTAAAAACCCTTAAATAGAAGCAGATCCCTACTCGTAATATATGAGAATGGTTTAATAATAGTATAGACTTAAGGGTTTTCCGAAAAATTACCCCCTTACAAGTAAGACAATATTAACAAAGATCATACTTTTAATTTACTGCTTGATTTTCTTCTGTCTCCTTTCTGTTATATATTCCAATACTTGGATAATGTACATATGTTGATAAAGGCTTTCCACCTTTTATTGCGAGCTAAGTACTGAATTATATGTATATTAGTAGTTCCACCTATTTTGAAAAGGAAAACGGCGGTACATCCAGCGTTCTTAATTTAAGGAGCAAGAATGCTTCAGGTGAATACTTTGCCTGGCTAAACTCAGATGACCATTTTAATGAAGATAAAGTTTCCAAACAAATAACCTTTATGAGAAAACAATTCCTATATTAGCTACACAAACTATTCATTTAATTGATGCATCTAGGGCCGTATTGCACAAAGAAGCAGCCATCCACTTCCCATACATAATTGACTCCTTAAAAAAATTTACGTAAGGGATGTAATATCAATGGCTGTACTGTAATGATGATAATGGATTTATTTTCAAAGTTAGGCCTATTTGAAGGGTTTATTTTTTTAGTGAATTTAGTTGAACCATCATTAACGACAATCACTTCTATATCTGGATAGGCCTGATTTAATGCGCTTTCAATGGGCTGGTCCACAAAGAGCAATTAAAGACAGGAATAGATAAGTTATATCAGGACCACAAAAGGAATATACATAAACATCAATCATGTTTTCAAATTATGTTAAGTATATTTTTATGAAATGTGAGGAAATATCTTTGAAATGTGAAGGTAACTTAAGGGAGGTAAGATAGCAAATGAACATTCTATTTGTCTACTATTATCCAAGCGGGGGTGTAGAAACATTAGCACGTCAGAGAAGTTATGCATTAAAAAAACATGGAGTGAATTTTCATTTTTTATATTATAGAAAAGGTCCTGGACTTCAGAATATCGAAGAGACACCAACTTTTATAACGGATACCAATAAAGGAATTCAGGCGGTTATAACGAAAGGGAATTATGATGTTATTATTGTTTGCTCTGACCATTCACTTCTACCTCGAATTAGGAACATGAACTTTAAAGGCAAACTTATTTATGAGGTACAAGGTCTAGGTTCATTTGCCGATGCAAAAAAATGGCTAGAAAGAGCACAGCCATATGTCAATAAAAATGCAGACGTCATTCTTTTTCCTAGAGCCCCCCATTTAATCAATTTAATTTACACATATTATCCATCAATCAGGAAATATTCATTTCATAATTGTATTGATACTGATTTATTTACGCATAAAACAAGAGGTCCTTCGGAACCTAATCCGATTATTGGTTGGGTAGGCAGAATAGAAGAAAATAAAAACTGGAAAGGATTTTTAGAAATTGGTTATGAAATGGTTAAAATTAATTCTTCAATAAAATTATGGATGTTTATAGATGCTACGTTGACCCATCCGGATCAAGGACAACAATTCGATGATATGCTCACAAAATATCAATTAAATGATAATCTTAAAATCTTTAATAATATCCCCCATCAAAAAATGGCGGAATATTACTCCATAATAGGTGATTCAGGAGGATTTTTATGTTCTACATCAAAAGTTGAAGGATTTGGTTTTGCGATAGTCGAAGCCATGAGTTGTCGATGTCCTGTACTTACAACGGATTCAGATGGTATCAAGAGTTTTATTTTTCACAATAAAACAGGGAAAATATATCCACATGATAATTTACAACTAGCTGCAACAGAAGCTCAAAGTTTATTATTTGATAATTTAGTTAGGGAAAAAATATGCTTAAACGCACAGAAACATATTCATACACATTTTAACCCTGATACTTATGCAAATAATTTTTTAAATATGCTAAAGGACTTGGGAGTGTATAAAGCTTAAAGCCTATTTCAAAATACTCCTTTATAAACTGGTATAAAATGTCCACCCTGATTTGAAGATGGGTGGACACTATTAGGTTTTCTAAACAACATTGATAAATATGGTCCTAATATTAAAAATCCACTATTATCTTCCTTAGCTTGTCTGAACCATTCCAGAAAAATTCATACTATCTATAAGAAAATGAATTGTCCAAAAAAGTAGGTGCACCTTATACCCATAGATGATTGTAATTTCAAGCTGCATCATAAAGCCGGTCTTTATTTAGTCCAATTTAAACCACAAATAAAAAAGGTTTTAAATGTTGAATCCAGAGGTATTACAAAATACGGCAGTTCTTTTGTGGTAATTTCAAATTTGCCACATCAACGATAAATATATCGCAAGTGATTAGCTATATGTATCATATGTTTCATATCCTCCAATGAAAAATCCCCTCTCTTTCGTAAGTTATTTCCCTAATAAAACAATCCACCAAGGTGTGATCCTAGAATATTCTAAGAAAAGTGGTTAAATATTGTCATGATACATTATGCTATTAAACAATATTATTGTGTTTTAGGTGAATTCCTAGCAAAAAGAAATGAGGAAGATATTTTAAATGCCTTGGTTATACTTGCGGTTTAGCAGTTAAGAATCAAACGATCTTTATTGGGCAAAGTGAGATTAGAAAAATCTAGTGGTTTTAATAAAAACACACGAACCTATTGCTAGATTGCGGGATTTATTTTCATGATATCTTACGAATCTTTCATCTTTTATCCATATACAGTCTGAAGAAATACAGTAGACATATATTTTTCTGTTGATAAAATGGCCATTTACCAGCCCTTTTTAAGCGTTCTGGTTTGTTTAAAAGATAACCTTGTACTAAAACAGTGGAGGAATTGAGGAATCTAGATTAACAAATTTGACCTTCACTGGTTGGTTGGGTGGGTCTGACCCCACCTACCGGACGGTTTTCAATCTGTCGGGTTGACGAAATGGCCATTCATTCATCCCTTCTATACTTAACGTGTGAAACTCATTAGGTTAAATCTGGGAACGGTTCTTTTCTCTTTAATTAAGCGTAAATCTAATGAAGCAACTTTTTAATACAGGCAACGATAGACACTTTGGCAGGTTTTCCTTCTAATTTTTCTTATCCATAGAATTCTCTAAGCTTTTTGTACCTTGAACGTCTAATTCCACTTAATATGCAAAGAGTGAATGACGTAGCCTGCTAATCTCTTTTAGTAATACAATTAATTGTTGCCGTAAACTTACCCGATGAGTGAACACTTCGATCTATTCCAGCGAAGGCAAATAGTTTTCGGATGATTAAACCGATGGATTTCACCAATCTCAGAGATAATCGTGGCTACGCGTTTTCTCCTATACCGGAAATTGTTTGGATTATCTTATACTCTTCCATTTCAATCGCCAGGGCCACTAACAGATCTTCAAAATCAAATGGTGTCCCTGGTTGAAAAAACAACTCAATTTACATACGAAGATTGATTACGTGAACTTCATACCCTTTTTCGGAATGGATTTCGAGATGCGAAGTCCATTATTTTTCCACTTTTCCCCATACCCATTTGACCCGATCATCTAAAACTGAACTCTATAACACACTCTGCTAGTCTACTTTCTCCGGCTGTTAATACCGGATATGCTTTTAACAACTATAAAGAAAAACTTGATCTAAAATAGTGTGAAACTGAAGTTTAGCTTCCACATACATATTTGTTACGCTTTCCCAGAAGGTCTAAAAGCTGAATTCCTCTAATTTTATGAGGTCAAATTCCTCTTTATAATACAATGCAACTGGGTACGCATCGATCACGTCTGCTTTTACCTTTCCTAAACTGGTTTTCTTTGCCTGATTAGAAATAGTAAGATATATAGAATCCCTTTTTACTCCAGGTATTGAATAAAGGGAGAATGGTAATGCCCTGTAATTCTAAAATGACCATAGGCATCTACCTTGTCACCTCTTCGATCTCTTTTAGAATGTCTAAAAAATGATTTAATTCTTTTTTGATGTGCTTCATTGAAAAGCTCTTCCCATACGTTTTTGATTGAATATTTGTATCTGTCTTTGAATTCAGGGTTTATTTTTTTTACGATAAAAATAAAGAATATCCTCTAAGGATGACTTCAATGAAAAAGCTGGTTTCCAACCTAATTTCACGATTTCCAAAGGTAAGATTTCAACCCTGCCTTCCTCCTGATCCTTTACTTTAGACTTTATTTCAAAGTCAATAGTTGTTAAGGCTTTAAACCCGCTGATCACTTCTCCTAAAGAGTGACTATTCCCAGAAGCAATATCATAGATTTCCCCTGGTTTCCCCTGGGTTAAAATAATTTCATATGCATTTACCGCATCTCTTACATCTACAAAATCCCGTTTTGCTTGAAGATTACTCACTTCAAGTACTTTTTCAGCTTTATTTTCTTCCATATCGACTATTTTTTTTGCAAATATGGAACAAACACCATTTGATATTCCGGGACCAATCAAGTTTGAGGGCTTAGCAATTACGATATTCATGTTGTAGAGTACTCCCCATGATTGGGCAATAAGTACTTGTAGAGTTTTACTTAAACTATAAGGGTGTGTTAGGGTTGCAATATTTTGAGGGTCAAATTCCAGGGCTGAACCGACTGTAACCACTTTACAGGCTGGATTTTCTTGCCTTAGTGCCTCAATTAAATATAGGGTTGACATTGCATTTGCTTCCAGAGAAGAAACAGGATCAATCCATGATGTTCCTACATGGTTTTGCCCTGCTAAATGAAGAAGATAATCAGGTTTCACCTTCTTTATTAACTTACTTACATTTTCCTTATTTGTTAGATCACATATCTCTGTCTGAACTTTATCATTTACGAAATTCTTTCTAGTCACTGCAGTTACAGCATAACCTGCGTTAACAAAGTGATTACACGCATGCTGACCTGTGAATCCGCTTGCCCCCGTAATTAACAATTTAGGAATCTGACTCATTACTTTTCCATCCAGCTTTTTAATTCTTTAAGCATTTGTTCATAAGGGGGAATCTGATAATAAAAATCGTTCCTTGTATTTTTTATTGTTCGATCCAGTACCATTTGTGAATCAGGTAAAATCTCAACATCTGTTTTATTGAAGGTCCTCTTTATTAATTTCAATAGATTATATTTTGACACTTTATTCTCACAACCTAAATGATATAAGCCAGTTACTTTATTCTCAATCAATACTTCAATGGCTTTAGCTAATTCCAGCGTTGTTACACCATTCCAAAGCACTTTTTCATATCCTTTAATTTCTCCCTTTTGCTTCATGAACCAAAGAAATAAACCAATTCCATCTTCTTTTAGTTCCGGGCCTATTATGGAGGTTCGTATAGTCAAATGTTTTTGACTAATGATTTCTCCCAAGTGCTTTGATTGGCCATAAATTGTGGTACTATCAGGGATATCGTCCTCGGTATAATCCCCTTTTACACCTGAAAATACACAATCTGTACTGATATGAATCAATTTCCCATTATTGCGTTCGGTCAATTTAACAAGCTGATGGGGAAAAACACTATTAACCTGAAAAGCGAGTTTCGTATTATCACTTGCATGCTCATTTAAAATGCCGATACAATTAATCGTAATGTCAGGTTTAACTTTATCCATGATTTCCTCTAGACTTGTTAAATCGGTTACATCCAGATATAGGCCCTTTTTATCATTTATATCCCTTGAAGTATAAGTCACCTGATACTTCGGGTCCTGTGTGAAATACTCCTTTATTACATGGCCTGCCATCCCTTGTCCACCAAGGACTAATACCTTCATGTTAAATAAAGCCCCCATTCTTTAACATTTCCTCAATCTGGGCTTTATTCATTAGTCCTGTGCCTGAGTTATAGTCTTCTAAACTAACAGGCTGGTAATTAGCGTAATGTTCTTTAATCCCATCTATGTGAATGGCTGGAAGTATTACATAATATTCATCATCATAAGCGATTGCCGTTGTACTTTCATATTCTGATAGCAGGATCTCATGGAGTTTTTCACCAGGACGGATGCCAAGGACTTCTACACCTACATTTGTTTTATTGGATGCTTTCATCAACACTTCAGCTAAGTCTATAATTTTACAGGACGGCATTTTCATTACGAATATTTCTCCACCAATGCTTTCAAAGGTTGCTTTAAATACCAATTTAATCGCTTCTTCAATGGTTAAAAAGAATCTCGTCATGTTTAAGTCCGTTATGCCGATTTTTCCTTTTTCTTTGATTTGCTTTTTAAATACATGGATGACGCTTCCATTTGTTCCTAAAACATTTCCGCCTCGGATGCAGACGAATCTAGTTTTCGTGTTTAATGTATTAGCATGGATGATCAATCTTTCTGCCATCGCCTTTGAAAGGCCGTAAAAGTTAGATGGATTTGAAGCTTTGTCTGTAGAAATGTTCACAACTGAATGAACATTACAACTTATAGCAGCTTCTATGACATTCTGTGTTCCAATTACGTTCGTCTTTAATGCTTCAATGGGCTGATCTTCACAAACAGGCACATGCTTTAATGCAGCCAAATGAAAAATATAATCAACACCTTGGCATGCTTCCACTAGAGCTTCCTTCTCTTTTACATCCCCGATTATGAAATGTAATTTCGGATTGTTATCAAATTCCTGCTTCATTGTAAATTGATTGGACTCATTTCTTGAAAAAATACGTATTTCACTTGGTTCATACTCAAGAAGCTGCCTAACCAATTCATATCCCCATGAGCCTGTTCCACCTGTCACTAAAATGGTTTGATTCTTAATCAATTTCATGGCCTCCCAGTATTATTTTAAGTACTTTATCTGATACGTTTTTATGGTCGTAGCCTTCTGGAAAAGTCCATTCCTTTTGCTGGTTAACCATAACCTTCACACAATTGACGATTTGTTTAGCGTTAATTCCAGATAATATATTGCTGCCCGACTCAATGGTTTCTGGCCTTTCAGTTGTTTTTCGTATCGTAACGGTCGGTACATGGAACAAACAGCATTCCTCTTGAACGGTTCCACTATCGGTCAGCACACAAAAAGCGTTTTTTTCAAGCTTTACGAAATCAAAGAAACCAAATGGCTCATGAAATTCAATTAATGGATGCACTTCTAATTTGGGACTGAGTTCAATGCGGGATTTTGTCCGGGGATGTAAACTGCATATGATTCTTTTTTGATAGGTATCGGCAACTGAATTAATGCCTTTCATAATTTCCAGCAATCGGTACTCATGGTCAACATTTTCAGAACGATGGGCTGTAACGAGGAAATAATCCTCCTTATCCAGATTCAATTTTTCCAAAATTACACTTTGCTCAATCTCATTGTTGTAATGGTTCAAAACCTCGTAAATTGGGTTTCCCGATAAAAATATTCTTTTACTTGGGATACCTTCATTCAAAAGATTCTCTTTACTTTGAGGAGTATAAGGTAAATTAAAGCTTGAAACAGCATCAATAATACGACGATTTTTTTCTTCAGGCACTTCCAAGTCAAAACAACGATTTCCTGCTTCCATATGAATGACGGGGATGCCCATCCTTTCTGCTAAGATAGAGCTGAGCCCAGAGTTTGTATCACCTAACACTAATACCTTGTCAGGCTTTTCATTTAAAAAAATGGTCTCTAATTTTTTAAATATGGCTGCTAGCTGTTCACCGAGAGTTTGCTGTTGGTTCAGCAAGACATAATCGGGTTTCCTTACCTGTAACTGTTGGAAGAATATTTCACTTAAGGTTGAGGTGAAATTTTGTCCAGTGTGCACTAGAATATGTGAATCGGCATATTGATCCAGTTTCTTTATGATTAGACTTAATCTGATAATTTCAGGTCGAGTCCCTAAAATAGTCATTACTTTCACGATTTACACTCCTTAATCTTTTCTGGTTTATGGCCCCACCGTCTACCCTTATTGTATGCACAGCCAATTCTATTGTTATAGGCTAATCTATTAGATTTCGCCTCAATTTGAATGGATAACCGATTAATAAGCCGCCATTCCCGAGCAACCTGTGTTTATTAAAAGACTTTTATTCCTTATTGAAATATTAATTAGACATTATGTTATACCGAAATCAATATTGATTGAAATCCTTTCCATTCTATTAAAAAAGCTATATGTCCTTGTGAGGACATATAGCTTTTCATCATTTTTGGAATTGTAATTGATGCAGATTGGCAAAAATGCCCCCCTGCTTAAGTAAGTCATCGTGACCGCCTTCTTCAGCAATTCCTTCTTCCGTAACAACCACGATCTTGTCAGCGTTTCGAATGGTTGCCAATCGGTGTGCGATGATTAACGTAGTTCTGTTTTCAGCTAGTTCCGTAAGAGCCTGCTGAATGATTCTTTCCGTCTCCGTATCGAGTGCAGAAGTTGCCTCATCGAGAATTAATATTGGCGGATTCTTCAAAAACATCCTTGCTATTGCAATTCGTTGTTTTTGTCCTCCGGATAATTTCAAGCCGCGTTCACCTATTTGAGTTTCATAGCCTTCTGGAAGTCCTTCAATGAAAGTCTCCAAATGGGCTTTCCTTGCGGCTTCTTGAATTTGTTCATCCGATGCGTCAAGCATTCCGTATGCAATGTTCTCTTTAACTGTTCCTGTGAAAAGGAATACATCTTGCTGGACTATCCCAATTTGTGAACGCAATGACTTTTTCGTCATCTCACGAATATCAATTCCATCAATGGATATTGAACCGGACTTAACATCATAAAAACGTGGGATCAAAGAACATATGGTCGTTTTCCCAGCTCCTGAAGGCCCGACAAAAGCGATGGTTTCACCAGCTTTAACTGTTAGATCAATACCTTTTAAAACTGGCTTTTTGTCTTCATAGTTAAAAGAAACGTCTTTAAAGGAAATATCCCCTAAAAGGGTGGTCACCTCAATTGCATCCTTTTTATCCACGACATCAGGCGCGACATCCAGAAGTTCCGTAAAACGCTTAAAGCCGGCCATCCCTTTTGGATAGAGTTCCATCAACGCACTGATTTTGTCAATCGGCTTAAATAATACGTTTACATATAAGACGAATGCAACCAGTTCCCCATAAGAGAGCTGCCCATGAAAAGTTAGCCAAGCTCCAATCACCAACACGGCAAGGGTCATAAACCTCGTCATCATGTAAATGCCTGATAAGCTAAAGGACATAACCTTATATCCTAGTAGTTTCGCTTTACGGAATCTGCGATTATTAGTAGCAAATCTTTTCATTTCATATGTTTCATTAGTAAAGGATTGTACAACCCTCACTCCAGAGACGCTATCTTCCACACGGGCATTTACATCCGCAACCTCTGTATACATTTTCTTCCACGCATTATTCATCTTCAAATTACTTATGACAATCAATAACACGAGGAACGGTAAAATACAAACCGATACGAGTGCCAGTTTCACATTGATTGTCAACATAATCCAAAATGCACCTATAAAAGTCATGAAGGCAATGAATAAATCTTCGGGACCATGGTGAGCAAGTTCACCAATATCGAACAGATCATTGGTTATGCGGCTCATGATATGGCCGGTTTTCGTGTTATCAAAAAAACGAAAAGATTGTTTCTGCACATGCTCAAATAATTCCTCACGCATATCAGTCTCGATATTTATACCTAATTTGTGACCC
Source organism: Peribacillus sp. NPDC096622 (assembly GCF_044762665.1). Taxonomy (NCBI): domain Bacteria; kingdom Bacillati; phylum Bacillota; class Bacilli; order Caryophanales; family Bacillaceae; genus Peribacillus; species Peribacillus sp. NPDC096622. The sequence continues at coordinate 227,246 of NZ_JBIWES010000004.1, forward strand.
CAATACCCTACGATGAACTGTAGGAAGGTACTAATGATATAAAGCAGGAACAAACCGGCACTTACCGAAACAATTGCAGACCAATCGTCGCCAGGCAGCAGTGTATCAATAAACCACTGAACTGCTAACGGAAATGCAAGTTCAAGAACAGCCACGACCACTGCACTGAAGAAATCAATAATGAATAACCGCTTATGTGGCAGGTAATATGAAGCAAAACGTCGAATCATCAAATTTTTCTCCTTTTTTACATATATTAAGGAGTATAAATCCCTATTCAATATTCAGCAAGCATTTCAGAACCCCCATGCTCATATTTGGTAAATTCATCATATAAAACACCCCAACCCGGCACATGCAATCTATTGAATTACAGAGTGAATCCAGTGTAAAAAAATAACCATTCTAAATATCCATGAACTTTATTTTAGAAAAAGGTTGGTATGAATGAAAAACTAGTCGTTTCGATACCTGTGGAAACCAGTTGTGTTTGTATATTTAATAATAGATGAAAGTCGTCATTTTTATAGAAAGGAATTTGGTCTCAGTTGACTGCGCGCTCTTAAAAGATCCATTTCGAAAATGGTTTAATGATGAAAGATAGGAAAAATTTTCAGATTAAAAAGATTTTCCATACCTACATCTAATTCCTGTATGCTTACTTAACTTCTTCTTTTTATCTAGTCAAAGTTCAATAGATGGAGCAGAGTTCATCTGGATGACTTCTTTCTCCAAGCACAGAGTATTCCCTGCATGAAAACTATCAACACCTTCGCTGACTTGACACCTGCCAAGTGGCATCCAATAATTAGAGATAATTGATAAGGAATAGCTTGCTTCGTAATGCCCTCTCTAATTTTCCAGTCTATAGAGTTAGTGGCTGCTTAATTAACATATTCAAGATTTCATCAGCAGAAAAAACAGGAGTTGGAAGATTGATTTCTTCCAACTCCTCTTCATACCGCCAAATCATGATTTATTCACCTTGTGTGCCGAGAAATTAGGTAAAACCTCTTCACCTAATTCATGAATCACTTCTTCAGCAGGTCTCTTACTATCGAACAATGCAAAGAAAAGATGATTTACGCCTATTTCTTTATAGATATTTAACAGATCAATTAAAGCGTTACGCCCAATCCGGAAGCCCAGCATGTATAGGAGTTGGGCCTTCGTTTGGATTTTCAGATAAGTCAAGATGCATAGGCTGAGAGAAGGGCTTGAATAAGCCGGTATGATAGTAATCTACTAATTCTCTCCACTGCTTAATAGATTCCTAATGGTCGCCATCTCTTTTGCTACACGCAAAGGGTGACGAAGAGATAACACGACAGCTGAAGTCCCTAGTGCAATCTCTTTTGCAGTTTAACTATATAAAGGGCCAAAGTTAGTAATTTTTTATTGAATATCACATGAAGCTATTTTCGTTTACTTTATGTCACTAGACTTTTTAGTAAGATGATCTTCGATTCTTTTACAAAATTCCTATTCCAGTTAACTTAGCAGAAATTCGTCTTTCTTGTTCTAGAGGTTGTTTTAGCTACGACTTATTGTATTCTAGTGGCAAACTGTTGCACTTCTTTCTTCATCCTAAAACTAAATTACTTATCTAGCGCTTCTAATGCAGAAGCAATTAGGGTCATGAAGTCATAACTTTTTTGGGTTAAGATTATTTATTATGATTTGCATACTCCCAATGCGATTCACGATAAAAAAGGAGCCTTGGTTTTTTATGTTTCAAGGCCCGTCGAACAATATTGCTTCTGTTAAAAGTTGTACAACCAAACAATGGTAATAAATATATAACTTCTGTTCACCGCCTGCACCCATTCATTCTATTTGATAATCCAAATATTATTATTTATAAACTCCCAATTCTGCGGGAATTCCAAACCAATCTGCCAATAAGTTGCACCTATCAGTTCATATGCATCAATCAGTTCATATTTTGCACTTATCGATCGTATATCTTCAAACCAAACGACATGATTCGAATTCTCTCTTCGATAGGAATAGGAAGGTGAAGCCGCTGCGGTGTCAAAAGTTATTTCAGCACCAGTTGCAATGGCAAGATTTTGGGCATTTTGAGCTGATAAAGCTTTCGTCTCGTGGCTCGGTACTATCCAATCGTATCCATACATAGGAAATGCCGACTGCAGTTTATATTCAGGGATATTCAACAAAGCATAACGAAGAACCTCTCTCATCCACCAAAGTGGGGAAATGGGTTCAGGCGGTCCAGTTGGATACCCATAGTCAATGGTCATCACGGCAACAAGGTCGGCTGCCTCTCCGATTCCCCGATAATCATGCCCGCCTACAATTCGATTATCAGGATTATCCGCTGTTTTTGCATGTACGTTCACATGCAGGATCAGTTCGTTCAACCCCTCTTTTAATTCTTTTAAAAAAAGCACATAATCGGAACGCCTGGCAGGTGGGATGAATTCGATGTCCATACTGACACCCCCATAGCCTTTCTCCCTAACGAAATTCAGCATACTATTGATTAAATTCGTTCTGTATTCTGAACTAGCAAGGACATCACCAGCCAAATCAGCATCAAAATCACCATCTTGAAAGTTTCGGATCATCAGAAGCGGGGTCACCCCTGTCTGTTCGCATTTCGCGATAAGAGGGAGATCATCCCCATCTACGTATGCATTTCCTTCCCTTGTAAACGAATAAGCCACAATGGCTAAATAGGATAATTTATCACCATTCTGCTCAAGTGTTTCAAATACTACTCCACCTGAAGTCGGGAAGGCAAAACCCAGCGTAATCAATTGATTTTTGTATGGTGACGGTATCAAAATTTCCGTACCGACTTTTAGCGAGTTTGCAGAGATTCCTGTGTTTGCCTCCATGATTGCCGCTGCACTCGTACCAAAACGACTGCCGATTTTAGTGAGGGTATCCTGACTTTTAATTAGATACCTTCGATTCACCGATTTTTCATTAGGTATATACAATGCCAAACCAGGAACCAAAGCTGTTGATTCCAATCCGTTGACTTCAATTATCCTCGATGGGGCAACTTTATTTTTCGAGGCAATTTCCCAAAGGCTGTCACCTTTTTTCACAATAATGATCGTCATTCAAAACCCTCCAAACTCCCTCCAAAAAAGTTTATGTTATTCAGGTTATGGGATAGAACGAATTATCACATTTCCTCAAGATGATATCCTGGTTTTTTAGCCGTTATTTTAAATGGAATAAAGGAGCACTAAAAAAGAGGCTGTCCAAAGGGACAACCCCACGCTATAAGCCATCAGTTGATTTTTCGATTCATATTCTCTTATACATCAAAGTAAATTCTTTATGTCGTAGAACTTCCCATTCTCCAAATCTTCCGCTTCAAGCAGCTGCAAAAGTTTATTTGCCACAAATTCGGGGCTTCTTAATAAGCCCTTCTCTTTATATTCATGAAATTTGTCTCGATCGGCAAAGTCCCGTTCATCTGCTGACCGGATTGTCCCTTGCATCTCAGTATCCATTACACCTGGTGAAAAAGATATGAGAGACGCAGGAAAAGACGTTTTATCCTGTTCCAACCCTGCAACCCGTGTGAACATCTCCAACCCCGCCTTAGTACTGCAATAGGCCGACCAGCCATGATAAGGGTTTTTTGCTGCTCCTGAAGATATGTTGACCATTACCTTCTTTCTGTTCCAGTCCTTTGTCTGTTTAATGAATTCATCAGCCAATACGATGGGTGCCATGAAGTTCACCCGCATGCTTGTTTCCAAATCTACTATACCAAGGTTTCCTACCGGCTTTATCGGTTCAATGACACCTGCATTATTAATGAAATAAATGTCACTTGTATCTTCGACAGCAGCAAGAATCTCATTGACTAAGGAAGGTAACTTTTCAGTTTCATTCAAGTCCAGCGAAATAAATGTAAGTTTCGTCCCGGACCGGTCAGCCATCCGCTGCATTTCAGGATGGGCTGTACGGGAAACTATAATGCAATGATCACTCGTCTGCAAACACCCTTTGGCGATGGCAGCACCTAAACCTTTTGAAGCTCCTGTGATTATAAACGTTTTCACGCCTTTTCCCCCTTTTCTGGATATTAACTATTGTACCAAAATGGAGTTCGGAATGGTCTCACCACAAACCGTGATTTTAATATAAGACTTGGTTATACTTTTTGGCTTTTTTACTGCTTTATGAAATCAAGCTCCGTACCTGTTTTAAAATTGCAGGAAGCCTCAATTATTGAGTTTGAGACAAAAGAAGTTCAATCTAAATTATAGCAAGTTGATTGGAGCGGGTGTGCGAGACTCCTGCGGGAAAAGCGTGCCCAAAGGAGACCCCGCAGGCGCAAAGGCGCCGAGGGCGGACCTGCGGAAAGCGAGATCCTGGAGAGGGAATCAACGATTTTTACAAACTCAAATAATAACAATTGTCTACATCTGAAAGGGAGCGGATTTCTGAAATCAAGCTCCGTACTATTTTTAAATAAAAAAACTGCAGGCAAACTCGATTACCCGGATTGTCTACAGTCTGAGCGGATCATGTAGGAATGGTCCGCTTATTTAAAAAATTATAATATCGGTGATACCAGCCTTGCGATGGACTCTTTAAAACGAATCCACTTTGAACGCTTTTCAAACTCTTCAATTGTAAGCTGCCTGCATACTTCTACATCCTTATAAAAAATCCTTGTCAGTGTTTCGGCCATTCCTTCATCATAAATGAAGGCATTGACTTCAAAGTTCAATTTAAAACTACGGACATCAATGTTAGCTGTCCCCACCGAGGTGACCTCTTCGTCCACCACGATCATCTTCGCATGAATAAAGCCGTTATCATAGATGTATATCTTAGCTCCCGCTCTCAATAACTGCCCTGCATTGAAAGTTGTTGCCCAATAAACGAAAAGATGATCAGGTTTATTCGGAATCATGATTTTTACATCTAACCCTGATAAGCTGGCAATCCTGAGTGCATCCAATAAACTTGCATCCGGTATGAAGTAAGGTGTTTGAATGAGAATCGATTTCTTTGCTGATGAAATTAATTTAATATAGCCGTTTTTAATTTGTTCCCATTCAGAATCCGGCCCACTTGTCACTATTTGCAAATCTATATTCCCTTGAGGCTCTACAATAGGGAAATAATGAGGCTGATATGTTATATCATGATGCTTTGATGCCTGATTCCAATCCAGGATAAACCGTGTTTGAATGGCTTTGACAGCCGAACCCTTTATTCGCAGGTGTGTATCACGCCAATAACCGAATTTTGGATTAAGCCCTAAATATTCATCACCAACATTAAAGCCTCCAACATACCCCACTTTTCCATCTATGATGACGAGCTTTCGATGGTTACGGAAATTCAGCCGTAAATTTATAAATTTTAATTTGGATGGAAAGAATGCCTCCACTCGCCCTCCAGCCTGCCTAAATTCCCTGAAGAAACGTTTCGTCATCCCTCTAGAACCCAGCTCGTCATAAAGCACCCGAACTTTGACGCCTTCATTCGCTTTTTTAGTCAAAGCTTCAATGAATCGTTTACCCAGGCCGTCCCTTTGAATGATGTAATATTGTATATGTATATGATTTTCGGCCGCTTCAATATCTTTAAAAAGCTGGTCAAACTTATTTTTCCCTTCCGTAAAAATATCGACTTGATTATCTTCAGTAAGCACGGCATCATTATTCCGGAGATGCATATAAATCAAGTCACGATAATTACTCGAAGAAGCATTTCGAAAAGGAAAACGATTCGTTGAAAGCTCTTCCATCTGTTTATCAATTATTTCTTCGATCCCGATCTTCTTCTTATCCTCCCATTGGAATAAGTGTGCGTGCCTTAAACTTGTTCCAAAAAGCAGATATAAAATAAAACCGACTACAGGCAAAAAATATAAAACCAATAACCAAGCCCAGGTCGTGCTCGCTTCCCTTCTTTCAAAAAATATGACAATCGTGGCAAATAAAATATTTAGAATGATGACGAGGCCGAGCAAAACCGATGTAACATGCGTAAATTCCATAGCATACCCTCACTAAATTTTTATCCCTTTAAGGATACCATGCAAATTCTTTATATCAAAGGATTTGCTTATCAGAAATGAAAACAGAGAATTCACAAAAATGGACCTCTTCTTATAGAGGCCCATTTAAAAAAATCCATCCACCCCGGACACTAAAATTTCCCGGATTGTCCAGGTTGTCTAATAATCATTGTCTTAAAAATTCCTATATAACAATAATATAACTGCTTACCGGCTTTTCACTAATAAATTCACAGCTTCTTTCACTAGCTCTTCGGGATTCTTTTCTCCGGATTCATTAGCCTCCCGGACGCATTCTACAAGATTGGAACTTACTATTACCCCAATTGTCCTATCGATTGCAGATCTGGTTGCAGATAACTGCGTTACTACATCCCTGCAATCTTTATTATCCTCCATCATTTTCAATATCCCACGAAGCTGTCCTTCAATTCGCTTCACTCTATTTTTAACCTGCTTATCATATTCCATGTGAGGCCTCCTACCCTACCTATTACTTATGAATCCTATCCAGACATCCATCATAAAACCCATTTAGTGAAATGAAGGCTTGATAAAAATCTTACAATTTATAATACATACCACTTAGGTATAATTGTCAAGTGCCAATATCCAATAAAACTCCAATATGTATTCCTATTTTTGTACAAGGAGACTTTGTGCAACTGCCTCAGAAAACTCGATCGTCATTTGAGGAACGTAGGTTTTTAACAAAGCATTGACGATAGGGGCTTTGGCTCCTTTTGCCGTAATCGCCAGGCAGCCAGTCATTTTAGTCTGTCCATTTCCGCATTGTTCTGCTAAAAAATAGCCATGCCCATCAAATTTTTCATTTAATCCCTTAAGCTTAAATGTTACCTTATCGGGTTCAATCCATTCCAATATATTCACTTCAAGTTTAATTTTCTTCTTCATTAATCCCAAATCGCTTTTAAACTCCCAAATAAGTGTCCACTCATTAATCATCTCATGATTGATATATCCTGGAACTAGAGGTGCCCAACGATCTATGACGCTGACAAACCCCCATACCGTTTTTTTGGAAACAGGTAATATGATACTATGCACACCTTCTGACACAGCAGTTCCCCCTTAATCATTCTATTTACATCTTTTTAATGTATGGCTGAATAATATTGAATAGAACGGAACGATTAGATTCTTGAAACAAAATTCTCCCGTTGAATAGCATAGAATCAGCCCTCTGCAATAAAGGGACGATCCTTTTTTATTACTGGGCCTCAGAATTTAGACAAACTCGATACAAATTTAGAATGCCTACATTTTTATTGAGGGAGTGTAAAATATGAGCGTTGCTTAAAATTCAGATTGAACCCCTTGGGTCTACAAACTCAGACCCAGCTTAATTGCTGGGTCTTTTTTTATGAAAAGATTATTCTCCCATATCTTTTTCAGCTTCTTCATTTTCTACAATTAAAGTAGGTTCAGGATCAGAATAACTTATTAATCTTGTGCAAATTCAACCGTATACATATTCAATCTTGGATTTGGGTCAATCCAGGCGCTTTCAAACACGAAGACCACTTTATAATTTACGTAATCGGTATAAGTGACATAGTAATTCCCTTCTTGTTCCACTTCACTTACCGGTTCACCAATCAATTCCTTCAACATGGATAAATGAATGGTTTGCAATTGGGGATCAAAATCATCAATGGCGGTAATCGTTTTTCTCCCTGTTGAACCGTCATAGAGGAATCGGACATTCCGGCTCCAATAATTGGCTGCAACGGTACTTAAATCTTCCGGTGCACCCCAGGCTTTTTCCACTTTCTTCAACGAATCACCTACAGAAAATGGTCCACTGCTAATGGATTGTTGGGATTCGTAGGCTAAACCCATGATTTGCCGAATCAAAAGGTCTGGCGTGGATTGCGATGATATTGAATCTGTTGAAGCACAAGCAGCCTGCCCACTAAACATGAGAAATGCGAGCATTAGAAATGTAACGCTTCGGATAAAACGATTCACTTGTTTCAAAATATCCTCCCTTTCCATATGGAAATGACTGATTACATTATCTTAACAATCTTAAAAAAGATGAAAAATTGCGCATGTCATTCCATTTGGTTTTTACCATTACTATTCATATTCATTGGAACTTTGGACACATAACATTCGTTCAGAAAAAAATTTAGATCTAAAAATGATACCAAAAAGGTCTCAGTCAGTTAACTTGACGTCAATGGCTCCTTATTTGTCCGAATGGGCACAAAAAAATGTTGACAGCGTTTTCTTATGAAGATAGTATAATTATTACAAGTTAACGATGGTGGAGATTTGGAGACTCATGCTTTAATAGGACCTTTTAAACAAAAAGGTTACTATTTGGGTATGGGTTTTTTTATGTGTCATCATCATACTTTACTTAATTAGGTTCAAAAATATCATATTTAGGAGGAATTGGATGCTCAAATTATTTAAGCCAGCTCTACCAGTTGAAAGATTACCGGAAGGAAAAATAGATTCTGAATATAAGAAACTCAGATTACAAGTTTTCATCGGTATCTTCATTGGTTATGCAGCGTATTATTTAATTCGTAAAAACTTTTCCATGGCGATGCCATATTTAAAGGAGGAAGGCTTTACAACTGGAGAGCTGGGTCTTGCATTATCAGCTATCTCGATTTCATATGGGATAAGTAAGTTTGTTATGGGAACCGTGTCAGACCGAAGTAACGCGAGGTATTTCTTGCCAGTAGGTTTGATACTTGCTGGAATCGTCAGCTTACTTATGGGACTTGTTCCATTCTTCACATCATCGGTTACAATCATGTTTATCATGTTATTCATTAATGGGTGGTTTCAAGGGATGGGCTGGCCTCCATCAGGGAGAGTCCTTGTTCACTGGTTCAGTGTAAGTGAAAGAGGAGGGAAAACGGCAATATGGAATGTTGCCCACAACGTGGGTGGTGGCTTAATGGCTCCACTGGCAATTGCAGGTGTTTCCATCTTTGCAACATTTATGGGTTCTTCATATGCAGGTTATGAAGGAATTTTTATACTACCTGCTCTAGTTGCCATATTAATAGCAATCATATCATTTATCTTAATACGTGATACACCACAATCAGTCGGATTGCCACCTATTGAAGAGTATCGTAATGATTTTCCAAATAAAATGAAAAAAACGTTTGAGACAGAACTGACAACAAAAGAGATATTATTTAAATATGTATTAAATAACAAATGGGTCTGGGCGATTGCGATTGCAAACATCTTTGTTTATTTCGTGCGTTATGGGGTACTTGATTGGGCACCAACCTATTTAAGCGAAGAAAAAGGCTTCAACATGGACGAGTCCAGTACGGCTTATTTCTTATACGAATGGGCAGGCATTCCCGGTACTTTATTATGCGGCTATATCTCTGATAAAGTTTTTAAAGGACGGCGGGGACCGGCGGGGGTTGTCTTTATGCTAGGAGTATTAATCGCAGTCCTTGTTTACTGGTTTAACCCTGCAGGCAACCCAATGATTGATATTATATCCCTAATTGCGATTGGATTCTTAATTTATGGACCTGTAATGTTAATAGGTCTGCAAGCACTGGATTTAGTTCCTAAAAAAGCTGCAGGCACTGCAGCAGGACTGACTGGCTTATTTGGATATTTAGGTGGATCTGTAGCTGCTAATGCTATTATGGGATATGTAGTTGACTTTGCAGGCTGGAATGCAGGTTTTACATTAATTACGATTTCTTGTGTACTTGCAGTAGTGGTATTTGCATTTACATGGAATGTTCGAGGACAGGAAGTAGTAAAGGGCTAACACAGGCATATTATTGAGCTCAAGCTTCCCAATCCCCCCTAGATATATTCTAAGGGGGATTGGTTTTCCATGAATAGTTTAACCCCTCCATGATTAGATCGGTAAAAATAACTGAATATTCAGCTCAGATACCCATAAGCAGCTTACGGACGGTTGGTTGGCATACCATAAATGTATAAAAAAAATGACTATGCCTTTATACCAACGGTCCTAAAGGCATAGTCATTATATCAAAAATCATAAAGATTAATGTTTTCTACCAATATACTGGTTATTGCCGATCAAAAAGAGAAGCTCCCGCTATTCCGGGTTTTGTCATCTCATAAGGGTTTAGAATCAGATCCAATTCCTCTTCTGTCAACACATCATATTGTAAACAAAGTTCGCGAACTGATTTCCCTTTCAATATCGCTTCACGGGCAATACGTGAAACCACTTCGTACCCAAGATGCGGATTGACTGCTGTAATCACTCCAACACTTTGTTCGACATAATCTTTTAAATGTTGCTCATTAGCCTCAATGCCTTCTAAACAATAATCTGTAAAGACATTGAAAGCATTGTTCATAATGCTGATTGATTGCAACAAATTGAATACAAGCACTGGCTCCATTACGTTCAACTCTAGTTGTCCTGCTTCTGATGCTAAGCAAATCGTATTATCGTTCCCGATCACTTGGAAAGCGACTTGATTAATTAATTCCGGCATTACTGGATTTACTTTTCCTGGCATGATGGATGAACCTGGTTGGCGGGCTGGAAGTGTGATTTCTCCTAATCCCGCTCTCGGACCTGAAGCCATCAAACGTAAATCATTAGCAATTTTAGACATATTCATCATACATACTTTCAATGAAGCTGACACTTCAGTATATGCATCCGTATTTTGGGTTGCATCTACTAAATGCTCTGCTCCTACAAGCGGCAAGTTACTGATTTCAGCTAAATATGTAACAACATTTTCAATGTAACGCGGATCTGCGTTCAATCCCGTTCCCACTGCTGTTGCTCCCATATTCACTTCATATAAATGTTGACGTGATTGACTGATTCGTTTTATATCCCGGTCCAACACGCGACTGTAAGCCTCAAATTCTTGACCAAGGCGAATCGGCACTGCGTCCTGAAGATGTGTGCGTCCCATTTTGATAACATGATCAAATTGTTTTGCTTTATCCTTTAAAACCCCACTCATCTTGGTCATTGTTTGTAACAATTGCTCCAAAAGTCGTAGTGTTGATAAATGAATGGCAGTTGGGAATACGTCATTTGTTGATTGTGACATGTTAACATGGCTATTTGGACTAACATGCACATAATCACCTTTGTTGTGCCCCATAAGTTCTAACGCACGGTTGGCAACGATTTCATTAATGTTCATATTCATCGAAGTACCCGCACCGCCTTGAATTGGGTCAACGATGAAATATTCATGCCACTTTCCATCGATCACTTCTTCAGAAGCTTTGACGATAGCGCTTCCAATACCATCATATAACCGTTTGGTATCCATATTCGCTAAAGCGGCCGCTTTTTTAATCATGGCTAGTGCACGAATCATTTCTTCATTGACTTTGTAACCGGTAATCGGAAAATTTTCTACTGCGCGTAAAGTTTGTATTCCATAATAAACATCTGCCGGAATTTCCTTTTCCCCAAGAAAGTCTTTCTCGATTCGGTATGTTCTCTCTTCTATCAACATTTCCTCTTGCCCCTTTGTTTGTTCTAGAATGTAATGTCCTCTGCAATCGGTGTTTCCATCATTTCCTTCACTTTTTTAGGATCCCGCGTCTTAGCTAATATCCACATCAGCTTCGGAACGATGGCTTCTGTATTCATATTTCTGGAACGAATGATGACATTCTTGTTCACTTTCCGTCCCACTTCGTAAATATCCATATCTTCCCCTTCTTCTAAACATTGGGTAGTGATGACTACGGATATTCCACATTGTACTAACTCATTCAATTTCTCTAAAATATTTCTTCCTTGGAATGGAATACCACCGCTTCCATAACTTTCAATTACGATTCCCCGACAATGATTTTTCAGAAAATCAAAGAATTCAGGCTTAATACCGGGATGCAGCTTGACCAAGGCAACTTCAGTACATAGGGAAGCATCTAACTTAGCTTCCTTATTCTTTGGTGAATGAACTGGCTTTAGATACTCAATTTTATCTTTGAATATGGTAGCAATATAAGGATAGTTAATACTTTCAAACGAATCATAGCTTTTCGTTCTCAATTTAATGGCCCTCGTACCCTGAATGACTCTGCCGTCAAAAACAACATATACTCCTCCAATATCTTCACAAGCAAACCGAATCGCATCAGAGATATTTCTTTTGGCATCTGTCTTTTTAAAGGCAATTGGGATCTGAGAACCTGTAATGACGATTGGTTTCCCTAAATCTTGTAACATATATGAGAGCGCAGCTGAAGTGTAAGCCATTGTATCTGTTCCATGGGTAATCACAAAGCCATCGTAATCTTGGTAGTGCTCATGGATGGATTGTGCCATTTCTGTCCAATCTTCCGGCTGCATATTTGTACTATCAATATTCATCAAAGGCTTACTATCAATCTGACATAGTAAATCCAATCCCGGTAGGTGACCTAAAATTTCGTCAGCTTTCATTTCTGGAACTAGTCCATTTTTTCCTTCTAACGATGCAATTGTACCACCTGTAGTAATCAACATCAACTTCTTCATTTTTGATTTCAACTTTTCCAATATACTACCCCCTAAAAAGCCTCCCTGTTTCACTATCACTCTAATCATCTCAGAAAAGGTTGTTTTCGCTGTAAATGTACATGTTACGCGTACACCACATGTTATTATAGTCATGTTTCATAGTGAAATCAAGCTAAAGTTATTCATTACGCGTACACTTTTTTCAAAATGATGTTATAATGGATTTATATAAAAGGAGAGTAATAATAATGATTTTAAAAAGATTGACTACATTAAGGAAGGCCAAAAGGTGGTCTTTGCAATATACTGCTGACAGACTCGGAATCGCCAAGAGTACCTATGCAGGTTACGAATCGGGCCACCGCCGCCCTTCATTAGAAACGATTAATTTATTGGCAGGCTTATATGATACATCCACTGATTACATTCTAGGCCGAGTGGATTATCCATATAAGGATATTAACACAGAGTCACCTCAAGTAATGGAATTAACGGATTTATCAGATATGGAGCTAGCTGTCGATGGAATCTCTCTTTCTGAAGAGGAAACGATTCAATTTATCGCTTTTATTAGAGCTAAACGAGAAGTGGAAATCAATCGCGATAAACAAAATGAAACATAGCAGACATTGAGTTTAAGACTTGTATTTGGGGAACGAACAGTACTTTATCAGCAGGTTCTTATACTACCTGGCATGTTTATTAAAACCGTAAAACACCGCGGCTTTCACCAATTAGGTAAGTCGGTTCTGATCAATCGTTAAGTTCGCCCTTTTTGACGCTGCACGAAACGATTTCTGGACGACAAGAGAATATACTAATAATGCCCCTTGTTTAGAAATTTAAGTTTTATTAACTATATAGAAGAAAGTCGGCTTATTAAAAGGTCATCCATCTTCATTATTCTGTTTTCTTCATTAACTTATTTCCTTTTCCATCAAGGGAAGTTTGATTTCAGTTTAATCTCCGATTTTACTCTTGGTTTATTTGCAATGAAAGAAAAAACCATGGCACAGCTCATGGTTTTCCCCCGTCTGAAAATCAAGCCCAAACAAGAAGCAACATGAAGTTGAGGTTATGTCATTAATTCATGTGCTTATATTATTGGAATACGAAATTTAATAATCCCCTTAAAGAAATGGAAAATTGCTCAATATAATGACTCAACAAATATACTGCATCTCAATATATTAAGGCATCTCATCTTCTTTTTCCCGATTTTTGAAAGCTTCATGTGTGACAATATCCTCAATCTGTTCATACTGGCGACTGTGTTCCTTCTCTTCGCTAATTCTATTATTGGGTAAATTTCCTGGATGTCCTTTTTCTTTGTGATTAAAATTTTTACCACGGCTCATAACTCATTCTCTCCTTTCTATTCATTGTTTGTATAGTTTTCCCAAGCACGAAAAAAATATGATTTAATTTCTCTTTTTACTGTTTTGCAGCAGGGTGGATTACAACCTTTTCAAATAACTCGAATCTGAAAAAAAGAGCCCCAAAAAGAACAGGAACTGCCAGATTATGACGCTTCCTGTTCTTTTTGTTTATAGGTTTACCCACTACTTACATAATTAATAAAAACATTTTTGATGACAAAGAATGGCTAGGAGGATATTACCACGGAAGGTCGCCACTTCCTTGAAATGTCTGCAATATGATCAGGAGCCGTTCTGCAACATCCCCCAATTATACGTGCCCCCGCATGGTGCCATTCTTCAGATTTCAGGTCGAGCCTGTTACATGATTCTTGACCATGCCATGTTTTAGTTTCTGGATTATATGATTCACCGGAATTCGGATAAACGATAATTGGTTTATGCGTGTTTGCACGCAACACCTGTATGGCTTCCGTGATAATTGATACAGGCGCACAGTTAATGCCAATTGCGGCAATTTGCTCACTGTCCCCAAACAATCTGGTACAGTCCTCCAGCAATGTACCATCACTTATCGCTTTTTCATTTTTCAAAGAAAAGGATAGCCAAGCGTAAACTTCTGGATAATCTTTCAATAATGAATGTAATACTTTTGCTTCTTGCAGGGAAGGAATCGTTTCAAATGCTAAAATGTCAGCTCCTGCTTCAATCAAAGCTGATATTCGCGAGCGATGAAATGCCGCTAACGTTTCATCTGAAACACCATAGTTCCCTACATACTCTGACCCATCTGCAAGATAAGCCCCATAAGGTCCAACTGATGCAGCAACCAATGGCTTAGGTCTAATCGTTTGATATTCTTCCTTCCAAAATTCATCTCTTGCTTTTCTTGCAAGTAAAACCGTTTTCCGGATTAGATCCAATGCCTCTTTTTCTTGTATTCCGCGGAGGGCGAAACCTTCAACTGTTGCTTGGTAGCTTGCCGTTATCGCACAGTCAGCACCAGCTCGAAAGTAGTCAGAGTGAACCTGGTAAATCACTTCTGGATTTTCAAGTAATACTCGTGCAGACCACAGGGGATCGTCCAAATCACACCCATGCCTTTCAAGCTCTGTAGCTAAAGCCCCGTCCAAAATCATGACTGAATGATCTCGTAAGATTGTTTCAATTGGGTTAATTTTATTCTTCATGATTTACTCCTCTTTTCTTATAAGTTTGTGTCAGATAATAACTTCCATAGCAAAACAAAATAAAAGGAATGCCACAATATAATGCAATTCTTTGTGTAGGATCAAATGCAATTCCTATGCAAGAAGCAAGACATAGCATAAAAGAAACGATTGGTACGAGTGGATATAATGGTGTATGATAAGCCAAATCATTGACTGAGTTTCCTTCGTTTATATATCGTCTGCGAAATAGGAACTGTGACGCGCTGATACTCATCCAAACCATAACCACGGCTAGTCCAGAAATGGATACAAGCACTATGTATACAGTATCCGGTGCAATAATACTCGAGAAAAGTGATAGAACACCGCCCAACATACTGAAAAGGACTGCATATACCGGAACACCCCGTTTTGTCAATTTTGCAAATATTGGTGATATAGTTTTCTTATCTGCAAGTGACCAAAGCATCCTGGATGAGGCATATAGTCCTGAGTTTGCAGCGGACAAAATGGCCGTCAATATAACAAAGTTCATAATATCCGCTGCATATGGCACTCCAATTCGTTCTAGAACGGCAACAAAGGGGCTCTCTAATACGCTTGCATCCGAAACAGGCAATAATGCGGATAATACAACGATGGTTCCTACAAAAAAGATAATCAATCTCCATAATGTCATACGGATTGCCTTTGGTATCGTTTTTTCTGGATTCACAGTTTCCCCAGCTGCAATTCCGATTAATTCAGTTCCAGAAAATGCAAAATTCACCGCGAGCATCGTCATTAGAATGGCAAAGGCACCATTTGGAAATAAACCAGCACTTGTAAAATTGGAAAATAACGGAGCTGATTGTGCGTTAATTATTGGAATAAAACCTACCATTGCCGCAGCTCCCAGAATAATAAATATTACGATAGCGAATACCTTTATAGACGCAAACCAGAATTCGGATTCAGCGAAAAACTTAACGGTCCATGCATTTAATGCCAAGACCAAAATGGCGAATAGAGCACTCCATATCCAGACACTGATTGATGGAAACCATCTCTGCATCAACAATCCTGCAGCCGTGAATTCCGAACCTAGTGCAACAGTCCAGGTTAGCCAATACAACCAGGCTACTGTATACCCTGTCCCTGGTCCGATGTATTTGGCTGCGTAACTATGAAACGCACCTGTCTCGGGCATATGCACTGACAGTTCACCTAGACATAGCATGACAAGATAAACCACTAATGCACCAATCAGATACGAAAGGATGGTGCCAAACGGACCAGCCTGGTGAATCGTATAACCCGAACTTAAGAATAAACCAGTACCAATCACCCCGCCAAGCGATAGCATTATTATATGCCGTGCTTGCATTTGCCTTTGAAAATCATGCTTCCTTTTGTTCTCCATTCTTACTCTCCTTAATCTTGCATCCAGAAAAAACGAAAACGCACTCTAAAAAAGAGTGCGTTACTGACAAATAAACACGTACGGTCTTATCTATCAAGGTTTCACCCCCTGGAATTAGCACAGTGTCTTTGTGGACCTGCTGCTGAGGTTTCATAGGGCCAGTCCCTCCACCTCTCTGGATAAGAAATTATTTTTTTTATAACTTTATCAATCTATAAAAAAATTGTCAAGTTTTGTTTCGTAGTGTAAAGACTTCCATTTAATTACTAATGTTCATGGCGCCTGCGTCATTAATATTAAAATGATTGCTTATTTTTGGAACTTTCGCGTAATAAAAATTGCAAATAAAGCTAACCGGGATCATATTGGTTTTTAAAAAATGACGACATCTTATAAGATGTCGCCATTTTTATCTTTTTCCTTAAGGACGTTCTATTTCAAATAATTCCCCTAGTTTTGTATAGGTATGACCTGCTAATCTTGCTACAGGTTTTAGCCCATTCTGATCAATTCGGCCATTATGGTAAATATCTTGCTCTATATGATAGCAGACTATTTTCCCTATCAGTAAATCACAACCAGGTTCATTCTTGGAACCTGCCAATGGTATCGATTGCTCTAATGTACATTCAAAACGTACCTTCGCTTCTAGCAATCCTGGTACGGATACCTTATCACTAACAGTCGGCGTGAAATTAGTAAGACCCAATTCACTTTCGTCAGATGGGAGTTCCTTTGCCGTTCGATTTGCATCAGCAACATTATTTTCATCAGTGATATGAACAACGAATTCACCTATTTGAATTGCATTACGGGCTGTGTCCTTTGAAACTCCTTTTTTCCGTTGAACAGAAATGGAAATCATCGGAGGGTTTGAACTAACTATGTTAAAAAAGCTGAACGGCGCTATATTGATCGTACCGGTTTCGGATTGTGTCGTAACCAGCGCAATAGGTCTAGGTATAATGCTTCCAGTCAAAAACTTATAATTATCCCGTTCAGTCAGACTTTCAGGATTAATAGAAATCATCTTCATTCCCTCTCATTCTTATAAAAATTTCTTTTGAAACCAGGAACCTGCTGCCTCAACCTCTGAACGTGTTAACTGATGACCGTGATTTTCCCACTGAACTTCAACTGTAGCGCCAGCTTGCAGTAAAAGTTGATTAAGTTCATCAGTTTCTGCTGCCGGGCAAATCGGATCGTTTTTTCCTGCAGCAATAAATACAGGAATATCCGAGAGGGAAGGCAAAGCGATCCCTCGTCTAGGAACCATTGGATGATGAAGAATCGCTCCTTGTAATGCCCCCTCGTAATGGAACAGCAAACTTGCCGCTATATTTGCACCATTGGAATAACCTAATGCCACCACTCTGTCACGGTCGAAGTCATATTTTCCGGACGCCAATTCCAAGAAGTCATAAAGTTCCTTCGTTCGGAAGATCAAATCCTCTTCATCAAAAACCCCTTCAGCTAACCGTCGGAAATAACGAGGCATTCCGTTTTCAAGTACATTTCCCCGTACGCTCAATATGGATGAACCAGGTGAAACCATTTCCGATAATGGCAAGAGATCTGTTTCCGTTCCTCCAGTGCCATGTAAAAGCAATAGTAACGGAGCTTCTGGATTACTTCCTTTTTGAAAAATATGTTTCATCATTTATCCTCCTCTAGTACTCTCGGCACTGCCGGCAGTAACGTTTTTTCCATAACTTCCCGTTTTTCTTCCAACCATGGCGGCAGCATTAATTTACTGCCCATCGTTTCCTTCGTTTCATCATGAGCAAAGCCAGGTGGATCTGTGGCAACTTCAAAGAGTATGCCTCCATCTTCCCTGAAATAAATGGCATCGAAGTATTGACGGTCTGTAAAGGGTGTCACACCATAGCCATGGTTACCGATATGCTCCCTCCATTCTTTATGATCTTCATTATCGCTCGCACGCCATGCAATGTGATGGACAGTTCCCACTCCGATTTTACCGTTTGGTAAAACCGTTTTTTTAACATCGATCAAATTTCCAATATCCGATGTGGATCTGAAGCGGATGAAATCTCCCTCTTCCCCAATCTTTTGCAAGCCCATCACTTCCACTAATAGTTCCATCGTTTTGATCGGTTTTGACGTCAATAATACAGCACCGCCGAATCCCTTGACCGCCTTATCAGCTGGTACACCGCCGAATGACCACTCGCTATTTTTACCTTCTTTACGCTCAACCAGTTCAAGTTGCAAACCATGTGGGTCTTGGAATTCCAGATATTCCTCACCGAAACGTGAAACCTTTTCAAAGTCTATGTTAAACTTATCCAAACGCTTTTCCCAGAAGCCAATTGATCCCTCCGGAACGGCATACGTTGTAATCCCCACTTGTCCGGAGCCAATTGTCCCTCGGTATGCCTCAGGCCAAGGAAAGAAAGTGATGATAGTGCCCGGTGAACCGGATTCATCTCCGAAATATAAATGGTAGGTACCTGGATCATCAAAATTAACGGTTTTTTTCACCATACGCATTCCCAATACTCCAGCATAAAAATCCACATTCTCTTGAGGGTTGCCTACAATTGCGGTTATATGATGTATTCCTGCATTTTGCTTTTGCATGCCGATTACTTCCTTTCCGGTTAATTAATTAGTTGACTTTGTATTCAGTGGTTTTAAATTCGCTTCAATATCCTTTCTTTTCGATTCCAAAAAAGGTGGCAGAGCAAGGTTCTCACCTAGGTGCTGCTCAGCTTCATCCACTTCAAAACCAGGTCCATCAGTAGCTAGTTCAAATAATATGCCATTCGGCTCCCTAAAATAGAGTGAACGGAAATAAAAGCGGTCCACATATCCAGAGTTCACGAATTTCGATTCACTAATTTTTTCTACCCATTTTCTCAATTCTTCTTCAGTATCCACCCGGAAGGCAACATGGTGTACTCCACCTCTCCCCAACCTTTCCCGAGGTATGTCATTCCTTTCTTCAATATGGAGTTCCGCTCCTGTCCCCCCCTCACCCGTCTCATAAACGACTATCGGATTTTGCCCCCTGATTGTCGATGGGTATGTGCCTGATTTCCTGAACCCCAATACCTCGATAAGAACACTTTCTGTTTGTGCAATATTGGGTACTGTAAGTTTTACTGGCCCTAATCCAAGGATGGAAAACTCTTTCGGTACTGGGCTGCCATCCCACGGAAATCCTCCTTGAACGCCGTTATTATCCTGATCGGAAACCAGAAGAAGCCTCTGCCCTTCAGGATCTTTAAAAGAAAGCACCTTTCTTTCAAAACGGCTCGATATTTCATCATGCTCAATATTGAATTCCACAAACCGTTTTTTCCAATATCCTAGCGCTTCATCATCCCTCACCCTTAAAGAAATTTCTGAAATGCTATTGTTTCCCTCATGAGTGCGGGCAGCATTTGGAATTTCAAAAAACGTCAATTCCGTTCCCGGTGAACCAATTTGATCTCCATAAAATAAGTGATACACACGAACATCATCTTGATTCACCGTTTTTTTGATTAATCGCATTCCTAAGACTTTTGTGTAGAATTCAAAGTTATTTCCCGCTTTTGCTGTAATCGCCGAAACATGATGTAATCCTTTTAATTCCATCCGTACCACTCCTATCTTTATAAATCTCCCCTTAAGGAGATGAAATAATCCGCAAATAATATCTCGAATTCAAGGTATTTAACCTAACATAATACTTTTAATGCAAATATCTTGATTTAAAGATAAACGACAGGGATAAAATTGTCAACCATTTTCATTCAAATAATTTCACCCGGATTCACTTATTATAAAATAAAAAATTCAGGTCAAAATAAATCGGTATAAGAATGGAGGTGTGATATATGGTTAAAGATTTTTTTAGCGCAATTGAAGATAGACGCTCTTATTATTCCCTTAGCAAGGAATATGTTGTTCCTGATAAAAGGATTAAAGAAGTTATCGATCATGCCGTTCAATACTCCCCTTCCGCTTTCAACTCCCAAAGTGCAAGAGTGATTGTATTAACTGGTCAAAGCCACGACCAATTATGGCATATCACGAAAGAAACATTAAGAAAAGCAGTCGGTGACAAAGATTTTAAAAAAACGGAAGAAAAAATGAGGTCATTTATAAATGGGTATGGAACGGTTTTATTCTTTGAAGACCAAGCCATAATAAATAGGCTCCAAGAAAAATACAAAACGAATGCCGAAAATTTTCAGATTTGGTCGAACCAATCGTCTGCCATTTTACAATTTGTAGTATGGACTTCCTTGGAAATTGAGGGGTTCGGTGCGAGCCTTCAGCATTATAATCCTTTAATCGATGACGAAGTGAGAAAGACATGGGATATATCATGCGATTGGAAACTCATCGCCCAGATGCCCTTTGGAAAACCCACTGCAGAACCTGGCGATAAAGACTTCTCACCACTTGAAGAACGTGTGAACTATTATCATTGATACAATAGGGGCTTGCTCTACATAACGAGCCAGCCCTTTCATTTATTTGGATTTAGTAATCCGGAAATGTTGCAAAAAATTTTGAAAATATCAATGACGCAAAGCCTATATTCTCTATAACCGGCAGGATTTTTATATCTTCACTGGCTTTCAACACGCACATTTCACATCCCCCTAGTAATCTTTATTGTATTGGTGAAGAACGCCCTGGCAGCCATTCCTTCAAATAATATGGGAGTATACCGGAATATTGTTTAGCAGCATGTCCACTTTTCAGTAGGCTATATGTCTTATCCTTACATGTTAAATGCTCCATTACCGGATATATCATTTCCTGTGGGACCAGTCGATCATACTTACTTGCTATGACCAAAACACTCGCATCAATTTTCGATAGCTTCGCCTTTTTTCCCCTTACCATAAAACCACCATTAACCAAGCTATTTTTTATCAATAAATCCTTGGTTATTTGTTTTGCGGCTGCTCCTGATAAAGGTACATGCCCATTAGCCCAAGCATTGAAGCGACGCCAATTTTGAACGTATTTCTCATCATCCGCTTGATTCAATAAAGATAAATAGGGTGATATATAGACGGGGGATGTAATTAACCGGATTCCATATTTAACTGCACTGGCTGGTATCGTTTGATAAATATCTATTGTCTCGTCAAAATCCGCTGTTCCTTCTTTCAACGCTTTTTGCCATTGATCAAAAAATTCTGAGGCACTGAAATCCACCGGGGTCACGGAAAGAATCAAATTCTTGATCGGCTCGTCTGCAATGGCAGCATATATTGCGGCTATTGTACCGCCGAGGCAAAACCCCATCACTGTAATTTCTGATGCTCCAGCGTGGCGTAATGCACGCTGCACTCCTTTTTGAATATAATCGACGATATAATCTTCGATCGATATTTCACCATCTTCAAATCCGGGGCTTCCAAAATCAAGCAAATATACATCAAAACCTTCATTTACAAAAGATTCTATTAAACTATTCCCAGGGGACAAATCAAGAATCAACGGAGTATTGATTAGTGAATATATAAGAAAAACCGGTACATCATATTTTTTTTGTGCTGACGGATAAAACCAAAGCGTTGATTTGTTTTTTTTCCACACCGCTATTTTCGGCGTCAGTCCCATTTCAGGCATTGGCTGATTGGGAATATCCAATAAATGTTGCCATTTAGTTTTGGATTCAGATTGATTTTTCGGTACTTTCCGCTTAGACATTTGAATTCCCCTGTCCAACTGAATCGAACTCAGGCAACAGTGAGCTTAACAATAAGGAGTTATTCATAAAATCAGATATCCTTTTTTTACTCCCTTCCATTTCATTGGATGCCAACCTTGATTTCTTTTTCATACTGCGGGATGAATTGGCATTGCCGTTATTGCGACTTGAAGATTTACCTCCGGCATTCCGCCCCTTATCCTCAACAAGTGTAGAAACCAACTCTTCTAACCTATCAATTTTTTCTTCGAGTTGGATGACTAATTTCGCTAAACTCGCCACATCTCTTTTTGTTGGGTAATTCATGATGATGGACATTCTTTCTGAGGCTTCCTGCAGCCTATTTATTCTTGGAACCTGCATTTGTGCATTATCGCTCACTCTTTCAATTAATTCGCGATTATTCAGCAGATTTTGAATTTTACTATTCAGCTGCTGCTCTTTTTGTGTGCCTAGTAATTTAAGCCCTTTATAAAAATTGGATTTTTCCGTCATATATTCCTTCCTTCCTTTCTTCTTCGTTTACACTAATGCCGATATTCCCCCGTCAATGATCATAATATGACCCACCATATAGTCAGAAGCCTGTGAGGCTAAAAATACGGCGGCACCCTTCAAATCATCTTCATCGCCAAACCTGCCAGCCGGAGTTTTACCTAATATGTCATAGTTAGACTTTTCAAGAATTTTCTTTGTGATTTTAGTCGGGAAAAATCCAGGTGCTATTGCATTGACTTGGATGCCGTATCTAGCAAGTTTAACTCCTAAATCCTTGGTCATTGTGATGATGGCACCCTTACTGGTGTTATAAGCAATCGTATCCAAAAGCTCAGGAAATGTCCCGCCAAGACCTGTCACCGATGCAATATTTATGATTTTTCCGGAATTTTGCTGCTTCATGACCTTTGCTACAGCCTGTGAAAACAGGAATGTACCTGTAACGTTAACATTCAATACTTTTTCCCACTTATCCTTGGGAAGATCCAAAAGCGGACCTGACCAGGACGTACCGCTATTATTGACAAGAATATCGATCGTGCCGAATTGAGCAACCGTTTCCTGAACGACATGTTCAATGGCACTCACATCCGTGATATCACATTCAAAGGCAACGGCATTAACACCCATCGATTGCAAGTCTTCACATACCTCCTTACATACAGGTAGATTTCGTGAAGCGATGACTATATTTGCGCCAGCTTCTCCCAACGCCATGGCGATCTGTTTGCCCAGTCCTCTGCCGCCGCCGGTAATGATAGCCGTTTTATTAGTCAAATCGAACATATTACTCAGTGTAGTCAACTTTTCAGCCCTTCCTTACTAAAGTATTATTTATATAAAACCGTCTATATCATTATAGAAAAGCCTATCCAATATTGTGCTTAAAATAGCCTAATGCCTCTGCCTTTTGTTTTCATCAACATGTATCCCCATATATCAATAAGAATGCTTCTGTCAGTTGAGCATACTGGAAACGTAATTCGGCAGGACGGTAATTTATTTGATCGATTCATACCTTAGCTCGACACAGCGGTAGACTTTTCGACCGATTCCATAATTTTTTCATCTTTCTGGCGGATTATACGGCCGTTTCAAAACTCAGCGGATCGATGGAAAATTTGACTGAGTGAGCAAAATCGGATACTTAACCTGTTTTGTCGTTTACACTATAGAATAGTAAGGAGGTTAAAAAATGACGATACATCACTTTCATTTAACTGCGGAGTGGCCCGGCGGCAGAAATGATATCGGCACGATTCATTCAGGGAATCTTCAAACACAGATAAGTATTCCTACGGAAATGGACGGACCAGGGATTGGTACCAATCCCGATGAAATGCTGCTTGGGGCTGCATCAACCTGCTATATCATTACCTATGCTGCCATGTTAGAGCGAGCCCATATAGAAAAAGAGAGCTTGACCATGCAATCGGAAGCGTTAGTGGATGTTACGAATGGTGTATTCACCTACAAGAAAATCATTCATCGCCCTGCACTTATATTAGTGCCGGGTACTTCTGAAAAAACGGCTGAAAAAGCGAGGAAACTTGCAGAAAAAGCTGAAACTTCATGTATGATTTCCAGAGCGATCAAAGGTAATGTAGCGGTGGAATTGATTGCTACCATTTCCATAGCACGGTAGCCTTGAAAACAGAAAAAGTGCCTAACCCTATATCGGTTTAGGCACTTTTTGAACTATTGAATGGTGTTCACTTTATTTTCAACCTCGCGGCACACTTCATCAGCCGTTAAACCATTTGCCTCAATGATAGACGCTTTTAATGAAGTATCGCTTATACCCATCACATTACTATCCAAACCTGTTACCACACAACAATCCACGTTTTTTGCGTCAGCTTCTTGTTTAATTTCCACAACATCAAAACCTTTTTCACGAAGTGCTTCCTGAATATTCGTTAATGATTCTTCAACACCGATTTTTGACATCAACACACACCTCCTCTACCTTCTAACCTGTCCTTTTCACCCTCAATATATGTATAGGATGCAAAGGAAATAGGGAAAGTAATACCGAGGTGATAAACATGAATGGAAAAAACAAGAAAGATGCTTCACAAACTCGTTTAGGTTCTTCTCAGGTAGAGGGGCAAGGTACCACTACAAAAGAAACCGGGTCCTTCACTCAACCCTCTTCACTTAAAAAGCAAAAGCGTTCCTGATAAAAGAGAATCCTAAATCAACCTTGTAATCCCGACCATGATACGCAAAAAAAACGCTTGGCTTATCCGCCAAGCGTTTTCCACTGCATGATCCTGTGTTGCTTTACTTAGACGTTCAGGGTCTTCTCTTACATATTTTGCTTTCTGATTTCCTCTTGGATCTTTAGATCATTCAATTGATTTCCATCTATTGTTTTTGAATCCATTTTTCCTTTATCGGCTCCATCTGGGTTTAAATCACTTGCCCTTAAATTATTATTGGTAGCTGCTTGCTCGTTCCATTTGGTCATCATGATCTCCTCCTCAGTCCTTTATCCTTCCCAAACCTAAGAATATTCATGAATACACCCCATCATTTATTGCAAAGATAGAAATGGAGGTGGTTTTTTTGGAACCAAACAAACCCGGCAATAAGAATGTACCGGATTTTAAAGAGTTGAACGATCGTATCATCAGAGAAGCATCACAGAGTCCCCGTTTGGTGATTAAAACAAATTTGGATGCAAAGAATGTAAATGATGAGAACCCTTATACAGATCGCATTAATAGTGAAGGATTTGCTGATTTTTTTGAGGAATAAAACAAAACCGGCTTAATAGGCCGGTTAATTTTAAAAATATTTTTTCTTCCAAAAAATGAATGCCGTCGTCCCTGCCAAAGTGATGGCAATTAATAATGTAAAAATGAAAGCAAACCGATTATGTTCAAATGGCAGCTCAACATTCATTCCGTAAAAACTTGCCACCATCGTCGGCAGCGTTAATATGATGGTCACTGATGTTAGAAACTTCATGGCATTATTGACATTATTGGAAATGATCGAAGCGAACGCATCCATCATGCCGCTTAGAATGGAAAGATACACTTCTGCCATTTCTATAGCCTGGGCATTTTCGATGATTACATCCTCAAGCAATTCTTTATCTTCTTCATACATTTTCAAATAATTAAAACGGAGGATCTTATCAAGCACTACACGATTGGATTTCAATGATGTCGTAAAATAAACCAGGCTTTTTTCCAAAGCAAGGAAAGTGTATAATTCTTTATTTTTCATTGACTGATGCAACTCACGTTCGGCTTCATTAGTCATCTTGTTAATCTGTTTCAGGTAACGTAAATAATAGGATGAAATCTCGAATAATAATTGTAAAGCAAACCTCGTTTTCTTATTGGTGAAAAAACCTTTGATCTTATTGTTTTTGAAATTCGCCAATATCGGTGTTTCTTTCAAAGATACCGTAATGAAACAGTCTTTGGTAAAGATCATTCCTATAGGAATCGTTTCAAAGATCGGTAAGTCGGCTTCGTCCCTAGTCAAATATGGGAAGTCGACAATAATTAAAACATTATCATCCTCTTTTTCGATTCGGGGCCTTTCCTCATCATCCAGTGGATCTTTCATGAAATTGACCGGTAACTTCAAAGTCGTGCATATATATTCTATTTCAGTTTCTGTGGGCGCGACAATGTTCACCCAGGAACCTTTTGTCATTTCCTCGATATTGTTCAGGTGACGGTTATCATCCGTCTTGTAGATTTCAATCATTTTTTGACCTCCTCTTCTATAGAGAAAGCCTTATTTACCTTCTTCGAGCAGATACTCAGGGAGAATAACAGTCTCGACTTCTAGCATCATATTGGCTTCCTCTTGCTTTCTGGGTTCAGGATCATAAGAACTGCTGCTCACTCGTATCCACTTCCTTTCGATTCTTTAATCTTAATCCTTATTCATTTAAAGCACAATAAAGAATTTAATACCTTGAATCCTTATCTAGAATTCACAATAATCCGACTTTTCTCGATTGATGAAGGAAATCTCTACAAAAAAAACGCTTGGGTATCCCCAAGCGAGTCTGATTACTTTATCCATGCTTAGCATTATTATAATAGTGAACACCATACATGGCGCCTTCATCCACCATTTTATTGTCATCATGATCATATGGATCAGGGTGACCTGCTTTTTCAATTACAGGATCCATCTCTGAAGCCGTCCTATTCCAAAAGCCTACCGTTTTTGCTTTTGCATTGGACCACATGTCCTTCACTTTTCCTCTGTTCGTTTTATTTGATAAAAATGAGACTCCGGCAACTCCGACTCCTAGTAATACCACGTTTCTTCCTAATGCCATCATTACCTTCCCCCTTATTTTTTTGGCTTGATATACATATACCCAACTCCAGTTAATGTAAACCTTTATTTATATGGAGGAATTTGATAAAAGAAATTAGGTTTCATTATTTCATTGTTATATGGCTGATGAAAGACGTGTGTCGTGGCTGGAGACACCGGTGGTATTAACCAAGTCCAATCCCCCGTTACTTTCCGGTCATAAGTGGCTTCTTTTTCTTCGAATTTCTTGAATTGTTTAGCTGCTGTATGGTGATCAACAATGCTGACTCCGTGTTTTTTATACGAATGAAGGACTGCTTCATTCAGTTCGATAAGGGCTCGATCTTTCCATAAACTCGAATCACGTTTAATATCCAAACCCATCCTCTCCCCGATTGCCGGCAGCATATTGTAGCGTTCTTCATCAGCAAGATTCCTGGCACCGATTTCCGTTCCCATGTACCACCCATTAAATGGTGCAGCTGAATAAGTAATACCGCCAATTTCCAACCTCATACCAGATATGATTGGAACCGCATACCATTTTATTTGGAGATCTTTGAACCATGTCAGTTCAGGGTGGGTGATTTGAACTTCTTTAACGAGGCTTTCAGGTATCTCATGAAAACTTGGGGTCTTTCCGTCCACTTGGACTACAAGAGGTAAAATATCGAAAGGTCCGAATTTCCCTCCCCATCCTAATTCCATACATTGCTTGGTGAATTCTATTGAACTTGAATCGCCGATTACGCCATGTTCCGTCTCGTATCCAGCATAACGAATAAGCTGATGATTCCAAATATCCACTTTTTGATCATGATCTTTCTGTTTGAAAATTGTAATCACAGGCCTGATATTCCCATTATTCGTAGCATATTCGATATGTTCAAAGAGGGCCGATACAATTTCTTCTTCGCTTTGAATCATCCTTTTATCAATCACCCTCAGTGATTCCCAAAAAAAGCGCCCAATGCAACGATTGCTATTCCGCCAAGCTAATTTAGCACCATAAACCAACTCTTCATATGTATGTTCATATCTGCCTGTTTCATTAATTTCCTTTTTAATTTGTTCGATCCTGCCATTTATGTCCTCTTCCGTTTTCAATAATTCCGGATAACTTGTCCTGATAAAGGATACGGCCTCTTGCAGTAAATCACTCATCTTTCCCACGGATCCTTCCATTTGCAAAACTTTGACTTCAATATTAAAATAACATATTTTTCATGGTATCTCTAAAGAACACATTTTTTAAAAGCGCACTTTTTTTAAAATGTGGCAAATCCGAGGCGGAATACTTTTCATGATACTTAAAGTAAGCTCATGAATTTCTTATACTAATAACATCTCTAGTAACTAAATAATTTTCGGTAAAGTTGTTACATATGAGGTAAATGCCTTATAATATATTAATAATGAGGTGATATGATGAATAATACGACACTTTGTCCACGATTTGAAAAAGGAATGCAAATCTTGAGTAAACGCTGGACTGGATTGATTGTCAATCAATTACTTAATGGCCCTCAACGGTTTTGTAATATTGAATCTGCATTCCCTATAAGCGGCAGGATTCTTTCTGAACGTTTAAAGGACTTGGAAATTGAAGGCATTGTCAAAAGGGACGTATATCCGGAGACACCGGTCAGGATTGAATATTCTTTAACTGAAAAAGGCAAGGCTCTTGCACCGGTAATGAACGAAATTCAAAATTGGGCACAAGAATGGCTCGAACCAATACAGAATCAATGATATAGGCATTAAAGAAATGGAGGAAGATCTGCCAGCTGCGGACTTCCTCCTTTTTTGTTTAAACTCGAGCGACTAGTGGTATATTTTTTACAGATAGAATAACACTAGGTTTATTCCAAATTTATGGGCGGTGAATTCATGAAACAAGCAGATTGCATTATTATTGGTGGAGGTATAGCCGGGATTCAGGCAGCCATCCAGCTCGGAAGATATAAACATGGTATTATCGTCATTGATTCTGCTCAAGGCCGCTCTTCCATTGCCAAGGCTTACCATAACATTCTTGGGTGGCCGGATGGGGTAAGCGGTAAACAATTAAGGGCGCTTGGCAGACAGCACGCTGAAAAATTCGGTGTCGAATTCTTGGATGATACAGTGACATCTCTTGAAAAAAAGCAGGACAAGTTTTTTATCCAAACAAAAAATGACAGGGAATATCAAGCAAAAATGATTTTTCTTGGTACAGGCATTACCGATAACATTCCTCCAATCAAAAACATCTATTCAACTCTTGGAACATCCACATATATATGCCCTGACTGTGATGGGTATGAGATCACGGATAAGCAAACCGTTGTTCTTGGAGGCGGAAATGCGGGTGCAGGCATGGCGCTTACTCTATTATATTGGTCAAAAGATATCATTTACGTAAACCATTTGAAATCAAAAATTGATGATGAGTTTAGGGATAAGTTAAAGGCAAACCACATTCCCGTAATTGAAGAGGAAGTTTGCGAGGTTCATGTCGATGCCCAACAGCAGTTAACGGGCATACAATTAGGATCTGGTAAAATTATCAAAGCTGAAAAGGCATTCACGGCGTTTAAAGGGAACAAACTTAATAATGACCTAGCCTTACAATTAGGTGTGCAAGTCAATGAAAACAATCATGTCGTGATTCATCCCCGGACTAAAGAAACGAATATTAAAGGAGTCTGGGCCGGCGGCGACCTCGTTGCCCATTCCGAACAAGTCACCATTTCTATGGGGGATGGTACCCAAGCAGCCATATGGATTCATAAGAGGCTGTTAGGCCAGCCACTTCCTTATGATTGACGGCTTGCTGGAAAATTAAAAGGCGACCTGTTCAACAGGCCGCCTCATTTTGTACGCATTAGGAGTTCTATCTGAATTAAAACAAAGTTGATTGAAACGGAAGGTACGAGATTCCTGCGGGGAAAGCGAGTTCCATACGTTCCAATCAACGTTCAAATTGTACAAGTCCTAATAAATCTGTAGTTTGTCTATAGTCTGAAGCGACCCGTATCCATAAACTATTCCTCTTTAGCCTTCAATACAAATCTACATTCGATTCCTTCCCTTAAAAACTTTAACCAAAATGAGAATGACCGCGATGATAAGCAAGATATGTATAAAGCCTGCAGCCACTTTAAAGACTAAACCAAGAACCCATAATAATATTATTACACCAATAATCGTCCAAATCATGATAATCCCCCTTTCTTCCCTTTTTAAGGATTTTTTATTAATAAGAAGTTACAACAAAATCCCCACTTACATTTAAAATACCCATATCTTTCTCTAACAAACCTTCACCTTATTTTTTACATAAAACTGTAAATGCTGTAAATGATAATAAGGAAATAAGGAATCTTCCATATTGGAAATCATTCACCATAAGGAAGGGACTATCAGGTTTTAAAGGTTCTAGAGTTCTTCAATAAAGCAGAAAAAAACAAAAAGAAGGAGTCGTTCATTCATGAAAAAGTTTTTAGTCATCTGTTTAACAGCTTGCTCCCTATTCTTAGTCAACCTTAATCATCCGGCTGCACATGAAAATAAAGCAAAGACGGAAAGTGTTCAATTCACTGATGCTCAAAAATCGGAAATCGCCAAGATTCAAAAGCAGTTACTCGCTGACAAAAAGATATTGATTGAAAAATATGTCGAGTATGGCGCACTTTCGAAAGAAGAAGCCGATAAAATGGTTTCACATTTTGAAAAACATTATAAAATGATGGAAGAAAATAATTTCCAAATTCCGCCGCACCGTCCACATACACGACACATGCAGAAGTAATTGTAAGTTTCGTGCCTATATAGCCTGATAATCCGACCTGATAAAAAGGCCGGATTATTTTCATTTCTTTCGTCCTTGATAAATAAACATTACGCGTTTACCATTTACTAAAGGATTTATATTTCTCTTTAGCGAAATACATAACTATGAGAAATGAAAGGGTGAAAAGGATGAACAAAATAGGTATAACAGCAAGAGACTTATTTCACTTGAAATCAGTGACCGATCCAAAGCTATCACCGGATGGCAGCATGGCGGTTTATGTCCAAACCAGAATAGATGAAAAAACGGAAAAATACATTTCCAATCTGTTTATGTTCAGCCTGATTACAAATGAAACAAAGCAATGGACATTTGGGGATAATCGTGATACATCACCAGCCTGGTCCCCCGACGGCAAACATATCGCCTTTATATCAGATAGATCAGGAAAAAAACAAGTCCACATCATTGGGAGCATCGGTGGGGAAGCTCGCCAGCTCACCCATTTCGTTAACGGCGCATCAAAGCCTATTTGGTCTCCCTGTTCCGCCAAGTTGCTGCTTTCTACCGGGTTAAAGGAAGGCGAAAACCTTAATACGGTCAAGGAAAATGATCTATCCAAAGAAGTTAATAGGTATGAACGGATCAAGTATAAATGGGATGGGAGAGGCTATTTTGATCAGTTATATCAGCAGCTTGTAATAGTGGACATTTTTAAGGAAGAATTCACATTGCTAACGGAAAACAATATTGATCATCTTCCGAATGCATGGTCTCCAGACGGACAGCATATTGCATTCATAAGCGGGGATGCAGAAAGAAGTGATGATGAACTTTTTTCAGATATTTTCATCATGGACCTTGATACGAAATCTTTAGAGAAAATAACGGATAGTACAGGTTTCTTTAGAGATCCTAAATGGTCTCCAAATGGCGAATATCTATCTTTCATTGGCCATAATAAAGAATTTGCCGGTGCCACATTTTCCAATATCTGGTTATACTCCATTTTCGATCAAACGACTCAATGTTTGACCGACGGATGGGACGTCCAAATTGGAGATTCCGCAATTGGGGATTTCCAAATCGGAGCCGTCGACCCAGGTATATTGTGGACAAACGATAGCCAAGGTTTTTACTTTTTAATAAGTGATTATGGAAATACCGGAGTATATTATGGTTCGATTGAAGGTGCTATGTATCCATCAATCCTTGACCCGCAGCATATATACGGCCTGACTATAGACCCCGAAAGCCACCGTGCTGTCGTGGCCATCAGTACACCTGTTCATCCTGGTGATCTCTTTGCTTATAACCTTACCAATGGTGATAAGGAACAAATCAGTTTTGTTAATGAGGATTTTTTGAAGGATAAACATTTGTCCACGGCTGAACCCATTACTTTTCCATCTGTCGATGGACTTAACATTCACGGCTGGATCATGAGACCGACCGGTTTTAATGGTAATCAAAAATATCCGCTCATTTTAGAAATCCACGGCGGACCGCATATGATGTATGCAAATACCTATGTTCATGAATTCCAGACCTTGGCTAATGAAGGGTATACTGTATTGTTCACAAACCCGCGCGGTAGTGTAGGATATGGCCAAGACTTCGTAAATGCCTGCAGGGGCGATTATGGAGGCATGGATTATAAGGACTTAATGGCTGGAGTTGATCACGTTTTAGCTACGTATGATTTTATAGACCATGAAAATTTAGGGGTATCCGGAGGAAGTTATGGAGGATTCATGACCAATTGGATCATCGGACATACCAACCGCTTCAAGGCGGCTGTTTCTCAGCGTTGCATTAGTAACTGGCTAAGTTTTTATGGGGTCAGCGACATTGGCTATTATTTTACTGAGTGGGAAGTTGGCGGCGATATCGTTAACTCTGCTGAAAAGCTATGGCAGCACTCTCCATTAAAATATGTTTCCAATGTGAATACCCCTTTACTTTTACTTCACGGAGAAAAGGACTTCCGCTGTCCCATTGAACAGAGTGAGCAATTTTTCGTCGCTTTAAAACGGCAAAAAAAAGAAGCGGTACTTGTTTCCTTCCCAAATGAAACTCATGAGGTATCGCGAAGCGGATCTCCAAAAATGCGACTGCAACATGTTGAGGAAATCAAAGGATGGTTCAATAAGTATCTTTAAAAACCAAAACTCTGTTAGCAAAAGCTAACAGAGTTTTGGTTTTTAGTGTTGAATTTGATTTCTGTCCTCGGAAATTGAACTTAAAGCATTTCCCGCCATTGAATTAGTCTGTTGGTGTACAGCAAGATCACCCAATGCCACGACTCCGACCAGCTTGTCATTCTCAATGATAGGGAGCCTTCTGATTTGTTCGGTAGCCATTAGCTCCTCTGCTTCCTCCACTGACATATCAGGCGTGCCTGTTACAAGATTGGTGGAAATGACATCGGTAATTCTAGTCGAATTCGGCTTTTTCTCGGCAACACAGCGAATGACGATATCCCTGTCTGTAATAACACCGATTAAATGGTTATTCTCCAATACAGGAATGACACCAACATCATCATTCTTCATTTTGACTGCTGCTTCATATATATTATCTTCCGCAGTGCAACAGTCCACGTTTGTTGTCATGATATCTCTTAAATTAGTCACGGATATCCCTCCATTTTTCATATGTTGCTTGTTTATTTTTGACTTCTTTAGAGAAATTATTCATCAAACACGTTCACCCTTCATTCTACATATTTCCCATGATCCGGTTTAGCTAATGAATCGAATTCCTTTGCAAGCTTCGCTAAACCCATTTCCAGTTCTTTCCCTTCAATAGGATACCCGTGCCCCGTTATGGCAACAGTCGGCTTTAGACTTTCCAATAGCCTTACCGATTCTTTGGCAATCTCCCAGTCGGTTGTTAAATACCGCGGTGGTCCTGCTATTTCTTTCTCCTGGGTGATAACCTTGTATAGGGAATCTTGCCTGACATTCACAAAGGCATCACCAACAATCAAACTTCGGTCACTTTCTCGGAAAAGTGAAATATGTCCTTTCGAATGGCCAGGAGTGTGAACCCATTGCCAATCACTAAGCCCGGGAACACTATGGTCATCAGGCAATGGCTGAACTTTTTCATCAAGGTTGATTCCCTCATTCGGAAATATCCATGAGATTTTTGCGACCATCCCCCCTTCAACAGTGGGATCCGGTTCGGGATAATTTTCCTGTCCCGTTAAATAAGGCATTTCTTTAATGTGGGCATAAACAGGAGCCTTCCAATAATCCATTAACTCAATCAGTGCTCCAACATGATCGAAATGTCCATGTGTCAAAATAATCGCAGAAGGTGGTTTTTGCGGTCCGTATATTTCTTCTGCAGTTTTCTTTATTGCCTCTGCTGAACGCGGCATCCCTGCATCTATCAATACCCATTCATCATCTTTGGGTGACCCTACAAAAACCACATTAACGATTTGGACGGACAGACAATATATATCCTCATTTACTATCTGTACATCTCCACTTGAAACTGAAGTCATTGGCATGAATTTTTCATTCAAATGATTATCATCCATTTTTTATCCTCCTAATTTGAACATACTGTTTTTTAAAGGATACCCTGTACGAGAAAATAAAAAACAACCTATAATTTATATAGGCTGTTTCACAATATAAACATGTTCGAAAGCGAGTTTGCATACAGTATTTTTTTAAAAATTGCAGATGATTTCAGAAATCCGCTCCCTTTC
Organism: Peribacillus sp. NPDC096622; assembly: GCF_044762665.1. NCBI lineage: Bacteria > Bacillati > Bacillota > Bacilli > Caryophanales > Bacillaceae > Peribacillus > Peribacillus sp. NPDC096622. Next base: position 261,699 of record NZ_JBIWES010000004.1, read on the forward strand.
CGCCGACTGTCCGCCAAGCGTCTTTGAGGGCTTGGCTAGCCAGTTAAACCGATTTTAATCATGGGTGCGAAACATCCGAACCAATTATGTCCAACAAACTGAATCAACATATAATTTATATAGGCTGTTTCTCAGTACACATCCCTCCGGGTAAATACCGTAAAAGATACAACTAAAGCCAGCGCCCACCAAACGAACAGAGTAATGACGGAGGATAATAAAGTCATCCCTTCTATTGGTGGATCCGTTCCGCTAATATAAGCGGTCAATTTCAAATTCACCATAAAGAAATATTTCGCTGATTCCCATGAGGAAACCATATTGTTCAATATAGCCCCGGAAATCAATGCAGCCAGCATGATGCCCATGCCTGCAGGGGTGCTTCTCACTAAAACCGAAAGCATGAAAGAAAGGGTCCCTACAACAACCGCCACCAGCCAGACAAGTCCCAAATCCATCAATAGGAATTTCCATTGTTCCACTAACCTTACATGACTGACATCCACGTCAGCCCCGTTTAATTCGAATCCGGTTATTATGGGGGCCCCCCATCCTTGATATCCGAAAACGATACCTGATAAAAGGTAAGACAATAAGGCTGTCATCGCCACGATAATCGAAACCGATAATAATAATGTTACATATTTGCTCAATAAGATTTTCCAGCGCTCCACTGGCCGTGTCAGCAGAAGCTTGATCGTCCCTTGACTATTTTCGGAAGAAACCATATCACTAGCCACAATCATGATTAACAGCGGAATGAACAAATCGATTGCATTTTCCAAAAACATGCGTGTAAAAGTGGCTGCGCCTGGCTCTGAGGGGTTGATATCATGATCGAGGTAATATTGCTGCTGCTTCAGACTAACTTGAAGCTGTTCACGCCACTCATCGAGCATCCTATTTGAGCCCAATCGATTTTGAGTATCAATGATTTGCTGCTGAAGAGCTGCACGCCAATCATCAGTTCCCAACTTCTCCCGCTGCTCTTCCACTTGTTTATATTGGGCATATGTAAACATCAGCACTAAAATTCCAACGATGATACCGATTATGATTAACCGTTTCTTTGCCAATAACTTCATCATTTCATTTTGGACCAAGTTATTCAATGCCTGCACCTCCGACACCGGTAACTTGCAAAAACAATTCTTCCAATCCCGGGAGCTTTCGATTCATTTCATGCACCCTCACGCCTGCTTGGATAAGAGCAGCATTCCATTCAGGTGTCTTGAGTTCATCATAGGCTGTAATGATATATTTTTGATCAATGGTAATTTCGGTGAAGCCGCTAAGAATTTCCGCCCCCTTTTGAATAGGTTCCACCCGCCAAAATATCCGCTCCTGCGTGGATAATAAGCTTTCCACTGTATCCGTTTTGATAATTTCCCCACCTTTAATAATTGCGACCCGGTCACAAAGTTGCTGTATTTCACCTAATAAGTGTGAAGAAACCAGAACGCTCATCCCTTCTTCTTCAGCCAACTTTCTGATGAATTGCCGCATTTCACGGATTCCGGCAGGATCTAGCCCGTTGGTCGGTTCATCCAAAATCAACAGTTTAGGGCTGTTCAGCATTGCCTGCGCGATTCCTAAACGTTGCCTCATTCCTAACGAATAGGTCTTCACTTTATCGTGAATTCTCGCTTGCAAACCGACGAGTTCAACAACCTCGATCATTCTTGTTTCATCAACTTCAGGTAACATTCTTGCAAAGTGGAGCAAATTATCCCACCCGCTCAAAAATGGATATAACTCTGGATTTTCAACGATGCAGCCCATTTGCTTCATTGCCTTCGTAAATTCCCGACGAACATCATACCCGCATATATGGATGGAACCCGAGGTTGGCTTAATCAAACCGACCAACATGCGGATCGTCGTCGTCTTGCCTGCCCCATTCGGTCCTAAAAAGCCGAAAACCTCACCTTCATTTAGTTCAAAATCAATTCCTTTAATAATTTCCCTTTTGCCAATCCTTTTTTTCAAGTCCCTGACAGTCAATGTCACCTGTTTCATCGTTCCACATCCTCCCATTTTATTAAAGGAGCAACTCTATCAGCAATTAAACGATATCCCTTCTTATTAGGGTGAAATTTATCTGAATACAAATACTCATTTACCGATAATTGAAATAAATCAAAAGTTGGAACGAAAATTGCATTTTCATAAAGAGCCACGACTTCCGCCGTTTCATTATTCCAGTCCCGTACGATGCGGTTCGTATCAAAGTCTTCATCCAAATCTATAAACGGATTATACAGCCCAAGCAACAAAATGGTAGCTTTATCATTGACTTTATTGATATCTTTAAAAATTTCATGTAAATTTCCCAAGAAATTCTTTTGTGAAACAGTAATGGCTTCATGATCATATTCAAGCAGGGTTTGGCCTTTTTGAAATAGATCGTTACCCCCGATTGTAACCAAAATAACATTAGCTGCCTGGATTTGACGCTTCACTTGCGGTTGTTTCACTTGCTGTACCAATTCTTTAGACACTTGTCCATTGATTCCGAGGTTATGAATGATTGGTTTTCTTTTGTATTCACTCTTTAAATCTTCAATAACAAGTCCAACGTAGCCTTTCCCTGTTTCATCACCTGTGCCACGTGTCAATGAATCGCCTATCGCCACTACCGTAAAATCATCGGGAAGATCATTTTTTTTAATGGGTGTTTCTTCAATCACTTCCGTATCAGAAGTTTTCTTTCCATAATGGTCCATAATCGCCCATCCAAGACAAAATAAAAAAAACAGGCCGATAAAAGCTGATACGATGGTAGTAGCCAACACATTTGGTTTGCTCAAAAACACTCACCCTTCCATTCATTCTCTATCTTCCATTAAATCATATTATTTCCAAAAATAAAAAACTGATTGTTCTGGTTAAAAATCCCAATAGTTAAAAGCATTTCCTTTATAAACTTACAGATAAATTACAAAAGAGGTTCTATCTAAATTTTATAATAAAGTTGATTGGAGCGGGTTTTCAAGACTCCTGCGTGAAAAGCGTTTCCTAGGGAGAATAGGCACTGCGGAAAGCGAGTGCCTTACGTTTTTCAACGAGTTTATCTACTGAAGGAAAAAATGAATCACGATTCGGCCTTTTAAAAATTGTTCAATCTGCTTGAACATTTAGCATGCCTTCTCTCAAACTTTCAGATAGAGTATAAAAAAAGACCTCTTCACCATGAAAGGTTAAGAGGTCACTCGCTATATTTCCATCATTTTTCAATTATACCTATGGGGTTCCCCATAGCTTTTAAATTTTTTTCTAACCTCATGAGCCATATTGTAAGCAGCATCCCGATCAGCGTGAGTAAACCATAAAATAAATAGACCGCATATATTCCTGATTTATCCAAGATTATTCCGCCGCTGAAGGTACTGAACCAATTACCCAATCCATTGCCAATGGCAGAATAAAGCGTTATTGCTGTTACTGTAATTCGTACAGGGACAACTTTCCTGATATATTGTAAAGCTGCAGGAATGAATAAGCCAAGTGAAAACCCTTGAATGATCGAAGACACATATACGGTAGCCAAACTTGGTTCGGTAAAGTACAGAACCCAGCGGACCAATGAGGCCGTTCCAGCCAATAAGGTAATTGGCAGCAAGCCTATTTTATGAATCCAAGTACCTGCAATTCTCATAAAGGGGATTTCCGATAATACAGCTAAAAGAAACGCGATGCCAATTCCTGTATATGTTCCTCCCCTTGCCTCTACAAACAAACCATAGTATACATTATTTGCAAGAATAGGACCAAAAAGCAAGAACGTTATAGCAAGAAAGATAAGAAATCGTTTCATGGTGATCAATTCTTTCATTCCACCGAAAAGCTTCACCTTTTCCCCTGGTGGCTCTTCAGGCAAACGAAGAGCCAGACTAGCCGCAATCAAAAGGCCGAAGAAAAAGGCATAAAATATCACGGAAGGACCCATGAAGGATTCTGATAATTTCCCCATTACAAAAACGGCCACACCGTAACCAAGTGATCCGAATAAACGGATTTTCCCATAATTCGATTTGATTTTCATTGTATATTGAAGGGTGATGCTATCTGAAACTGGTATTATCGCACTTTGAAAAATAGCCAAAGCGACAGCGACGGATACTATTAGTAAATAGCGATCGAACAGCAAGTAACCTAAACCGAATACACCAGCAAGCAACGATGTCATTGCCAGTATTTTTGCCGGTCTCCCGCTCCAATCACAGACAATTCCCCAAAAAGGTTGAAAAACGATCATCACTATCGGTCCAACAGACATGATCGTACCTATCTCAATACCGGACAAACCTGCCTCATTGGCCAAATAAACACTTAATAGCGGTGTTAAACTTCCCACTGCAAAAAATGAAAAAAGATAAAATACCTTCAAGCTAATATTGACTTGCTTTTGTTTTTCCAAATCCAGTTCCCCCATGCAGACATCTGCTACCAAATTGTTGATTTTTTCATTGCTTCCTATTGGGCTAAATAGGGAGCACAATATTAAAGACTGTACCTTTATTGACCTCGCTCTCGACAAAGACATATCCCAAATGGCTTTCTATGATTTTAAAGCTGATCATTAAACCTAACCCATTACCAGATTTTTTCGTTGTGAAAAATGGTTCTCCCAGTCTCTTAAGCTGCTCCGGCGGTATCCCAATTCCTGTGTCGGTGATGGATATTTGCACTTTATCCTCTTTAAGTTCCGTAATAACTTTTATGAACCCACCGTCAGGCATAGCTTCCATACCATTTTTAATGAAGTTCAATATGACTTGTTTTAATCGATTCTCATCACAACGAACGAAGATCTCTTCGACATTACAATCCGAAATCAGCGTGATGTTCTTCTTCCTGGCTTCAAACTCCGTCAAAGATACAACATTTTGAATGATTGGTACAAGATTCTTCGTTTCCAATATCAAGGCCTGTGGTTTGGCCAATTGTAAGAACTCTTCAACTATCTCATTCACACGATTGATTTCGTCCATGATTATTTCCAGATATTCTTGTTTGCTTTCGTCCGTTTCATCCAATTGCAAAAATTCCGTATACCCTTTCATGGAGGTCAGCGGATTCCGTATTTCATGTGCCACTCCAGCAGCAAGCTGACCGACAGCGGCTAATTTATCCTGCCGATGGAGCATCTCTTCCGATTGTTTACGCTCAGTTATATCATATCTAAGTGCCAGAAACTGAAATGGCTTTCCTTCTTCGTTGAAAAATGGAACAATTGTTGTATCGACCCAATAAAAACTGCCGTCTTTCGCCTTGTTTCTAATTTCACCCTTCCAAACTTTCCGTTCATGGACGGTCTTCCACATATGTTCAAAGAATTCCTTTGAGTGATATCCTGAATTAACTATCTTATGGGTATGACCTATCAATTCACCTCTCCCATAACCGGAAACCTCCGTAAACTTTTCATTAACTTCCATAATGATACCTTTATTATCGGTAATCGCCACAATCAAGGATTGGTTGATTGCATAATGCATATCCTCCAGTTCCTTGATTGACCCCTTTAAAGCATGTTCTGCTTTTTTACGACTGGTAATATCCGAACGGATGGAAATATATTGATATGGTTTACCCTTTTTCATAAATGGAACGATAGTTGTATCCACCCAATAAACATTACCATCTTTAGCCCGGTTGCATATTTCACCATGCCATGTTTGCCCTTGGCTGATCGTTAGCCATAGGTCAGTGAAAAATTCTTTTGGATGATAACCAGAATTGATGATGGAATGATTTTTCCCTATTAGTTCATGTTTTTCATATTGTGATATTTCCAGGAATTTTTCGTTAACGTATGTAATGATTCCTTTTGCATCCGTGATGGCGACGATCGCCGATTGATCTAAAGCATAACGGATATCACTTACAGTATTATCACTTTTTGCTAACCGCCGTCCCACGATCGTACTTGAAGCGATCAAGCTGGCAAGGATGAATAATGAAACGAAGCATGTAAGATAAAGCATAAATGGAGTAAGTGGAACAAATTCACCCGTTTCATTTTTTGCGTTCATCGGTAACACTCTTAAAAAAAGATAATAGCCTTCAATGATTGCCCCGCTCATCAAGAGAGTACTGACTGGCTTTAGCGAGGATTGACTTAGTTTATTAAAATAAAATAATATTGCAAGTGCTGCTACAAATAAAATAAAGATGCTGAAAAGCGTACTGAAGACCGACAATGGGCTAAAGTGCAAAGAGTGGTTTAAAGAAGATGTTCCCATTATATAATTGGATAAAATGGCCATCGTAAACATGAAGCCGCAAAAAACGATTTGCAGCACTTGTGTTTTATAGGAAATGGCCAATAATCCAACCCCTGCGAGAGCGATCGCTAATGCTAACGAAAAAATTATTGTAGAAAAGTTGTATGCTGCCATTCCTGAATTATCGAGGGTGAATATGACCACAAAATTAAGCGTCCAGATAGCCACTCCCATAGAGCAGCTGCTCCCTATATACACTAGGCGTTTATATCTCTTTATCGTCAGTAAAGTTGTCAGTAAATCCAACGCCGTATAACAAGCCATTATTATCAAAAGCGCTGCAATCATAAAGAGAACAGGATTTGATGCCACAATTGATTGTTCCATTTTTTTACTTGATCACCTCAAACGTTCTATTCTCCTATATTGTAATGGAAATTCATAGTACCTCAAAGGTTTTTTATTTCCTTACTCCTATATATTTACACATTGATTCTTTCCGTGCACCCCATATCTCAAGAAAATGCAGGTTTCTTTCATAAAATCAATAAAATTAGAAATACTATTGTTTTGTATGGAGTAGAATATGAATACATGGTAATGACAAGCATTCACAATACTGCTTCATCATTACAGGACATTATCAATAATACCAATAATTCTTGACTAATATATTAATCAAGAATGTTAATTCCTTTATTTAATTATACCTATAGGTTTATAATTAAATAGAACCTATATAGAGAGAAGGAGTGGGGGGCATGATTATGTCAGACCTGGCAGGTGCAAGTACAACAGAAATTATGCAAAAGAAGACCCAGCATAAAAAATTAACACTGAGGCAAATTTTACAGAGGGGTCTATTAATTACAATCGGTGCGGTTTTGATGGCTGTCGGCCTCGAGATTTTTTTAGTGCCGAATAACGTAATCGACGGGGGCATAACGGGTATATCGATTATGTTATCTTACATCACTGGATGGAAGCTTGGAATCTTTCTATTCACTTTGAATCTTCCTTTCTTTTTTATCGGTTATAAACAAATCGGCAAAACCTTCGCATTATCTACCCTTTATGGAATTTTAGTCCTTTCCATTACCACTACATTGCTTCATCATGTACCAGCTTTCACTCAAGATATCCTCCTAGCGTCCGCTTTCGGCGGAATGATTCTTGGCATTGGTGTTGGAATGGTCATTCGATATGGCGGCTCATTGGATGGTACAGAAATACTTGCTATACTCGCTAGTAAGAAGCTCCCTTTTTCCGTTGGGGAGATTGTCATGTTTTTCAATTTATTCATCCTTGGCAGTGCGGGCTTCGTATTCTCTTGGGATCGTGCCATGTATTCGATCATAGCTTACTTCGTGGCATATAAAACGATGGATATCGTCATCGCAGGTTTGGACGAATCCAAATTTGTCTGGATTATCAGTGATGAATTTAATGATATCGGTGATGCCATAATGAATCGCCTTGGACGGGGCGTAACCTTTTTAGCTGGCGAAGGTGCTTATTCTGGTGATGATAAAAAAGTAATCTTTTGTGTAATAAACAGGCTTGAGGAAGCTAAACTTAAAGAGATAGTCAAAAGCTTCGATCCATCTGCATTTCTTGCCGTTGGGGATATCGCGGAAGTTCGAGGCGGTCGATTCAAGAAAAAAGATATCCACTAATCATCCATCTGCTTTTTGCTTCATCCAATTGGCAGAAAGATAAAAAAAACTGAAGGGAATCCCCTTCAGCTTTTTTTATAGCCTTAATAGTTTCTTGGATTGTTAATTGCTTGAAGCATTCTGGTGCCGGGTTTCATCTCGCTGCTACATAACGGACAAACGTGTTCATCATTACTTGTAAAGTTATCGCGAATCCAACCTTTGCAATCTTCTGATGTACATTCCCACACCTTTGTTTCTTCAGGAATGATTTCTTCCGTATTATTTCTTCTATACATATATCTCACTCCTTAGAATTGAATTGACTCCGTCCTGCATAACAGATCACAAGCCATAAAGATAAAAGAAGAATAGATGGCGTTTAATCTAAATTGTGAGTAAATAACCATTCGCAAATCTAAGTATGATTATTGTTCTTTCAACCAAACTTTTTGAATGGTAAGAACTTGAGATTACGGCATGAATTTTTCATATCTCAGTACCCATTATATCATATATATGCTTTATATATTTGAAGAAAGATTCTAAAAAAGAAAGTATTCCCCAAAATGAAACACAGTCCCTGACTTACCCTTCAAGATAATTGAGACTGCGCTGTTTAAGAATCCATTCCATATGGTTCTTCCTGCTCGTTCGATGAATTTCAAAGTGAAGCGAGCATGAGAGTAATTTTTAATGCCAAAACCTAAAACAATGAAAGCCCTGCCTCTCTCCCATCCATACGGTTCCTAGACCGTGCCTGCGAGAATCAGATAAAAGCTTGTAAGTACATGTTTATTAATTAAAACCGTCCGTAATTCCAATTGGGTAGATTAAATTCCAAAAGACAAATGGTACATAGAAGTAAGTTAATGAAGAACAGAAATGGATCGAGGAAAATACTTGATGATAACATGTATTTCTTTTTTCTAGATGTGTTTAACTTGTTTCTACTTCATCATGAAAATGATGAAAAATATTTCATTAATAAAAATGTTACTTGAAATTACCCTCCAGTGCATTCTTTTCATAACACTGAAATTTAATGATACCATACACATCTTTATATGTAAAGCATTAATCCAGGATAAAAACACTCCGCCATACTTCCTTCTTAAAATGAAAATAAAGAGGCTATGATTCACCTCTTTTATTTAAACGCGTTATACTCATTTTCGATTTTTGGAAGCTCCCTGATTTCCTCAACCAATTGACTTCCACACATTGGGCAATCATAGTTTTCCGAGGCAAAATCTTTTCTCATCCAACCATTACAATCTGCTGCTCCGCACGCATATACTATCGTATCTTCCATAACTATTTCTGGTTCCTCTGAATTCTTTTTACCAAAATACATGAGCAACCTCCTCTTTTTTATAAAGACTCTGATTAAAGGAGCGAAATTTCACCTTTTTATCATTCCTAGTATACGCATTAAACCAAATTCTTATTTATTCAATGATGAAATTATCCAAAAAACCTTAAAGCGTTTCGTTTTCCAGCCCTGCTTTAACCAAGATCGCTTTAATCATAAAGTAGGAAATATGCTCTGGCAGAGCTTCTTTAAGTGGTTTCAATTTTTCAGAACCCAATTGTTTCGCAGTTTCCAAAACAAGATCAAACTCTTTATCCAAGAAAATCTCATCCCATTTAATATCCAAGTGTTCTTCTGCACACTTTAATAAATGATTTTCAATTGAAATGGAAGACAGCCCTCTCAATGCCCCTATTTCCTTGATTGATTTGCCTTCCTGATATAAGCGATAGCTTTCTAAGTGAGATGGTTTAGTTGTTCGCTTTACCGTTTCCTTTGTAACCATAGTATTCGTTTCTAATTCAGGATGTGCCTGTACATACTTGGAAATACCTTGTAAGAATAAATTTCCGAAGCGTTCGAATTTCTGCATGCCTACCCCTTTGACTTCCAGGAATTCCTCTTCCGTCTTCGGCAGTTTGACAGCCATATCCTTCAAAGATGCATCGGAAAAAATAATGAATGGAGGTACATTTTCCTTGCTTGCCAATTCTTTTCTTAACTGTCTCAGCTCTTCGAACAACCCATGATCCGCGCTGATGCTGCTTACTTTTTTTATTTCCTTACGCAGGACTTTTTTCTGTCCCAATAGCACTTCCCTGCCAGCATTGGTAACCTTGAGTACCGGAAACTGGCCGCCTGTCATTTCTATATACTGTTTTGCTGTCAGGAAATCAATGAAATCACCTACATCCTTCGCAGATTGATCATTGATGATTCCATAGGTTGAAAGCTTCTGGAATCCGAACTCTTCAATTTTTTTATTGCGTGATCCCGTAAGCACTTGGGAAATCATCGTTTTACCGAATCGCTCCCCCATTCGCAACATGCATGAAAGGACCATCTGTGCCTGTGTGGTTACTTCAACAGAGTCACGCTTATCTGTACAATTTTCGCAATGACCGCAATCTTCGGGGTTTTCTTCTCCAAAGTATCTGAGAATGAAGGCTTGTAAACATCCTTCAGTAAAACAATAATCCTTCATTCTGTTCAATTTCTTCAATTCCTGGGATTGCCACTCCTGCGAGGGATTTGATTGATCAATCAAGAAACGCTGTATCTGCATATCCTGAGGGGAATATAAGAGGATACATTCACTATCCAATCCATCCCTGCCTGCACGGCCCGCTTCCTGATAATAACTCTCCATGTTCTTTGGAGTTTGGTAATGGATGACGTATCTAACATTCGACTTATCGATTCCCATCCCGAAGGCAGATGTCGCTACCATCAAGGGAACGTCATCCCGAATGAATTGGTCTTGCTGTTCCGACCGTTCTTGTTCATTCATGCCAGCATGGTACCGACCTGTTTTGAATCCGGCTTTAATAAGCTTGGCATACAAGGAATCGACTTCTTTCCTGGTGGCTGCATATATGATACCCGATTCATTTTTGTTTTTCTCCAAATAGCGCATTAAAAACCGTCCGCGATTTTCTTCTTTCACAACGGAAAAGAACAGGTTATCTCTGGAAAACCCCGTGGATACAGTATGTTGTACAGATATTCCGAGCGACTGACATATATCATCGGTCACATGCGGAGTGGCTGTTGCCGTTAATGCCAGTACAGTCGGAGCAGAAGGCATGTTTTTCAATAAGGTTTTGATTTTTAAGTAGCTTGGCCTGAAGTCATGACCCCATTGAGATATACAGTGGGCCTCATCAATGGCAACCAATGAAATTTCCACATTAAATAGATCCTGTTGAAATGCAGGATTCTCCAAACGTTCAGGTGCCACATAAACCAGCTTATATCTACCGTGCTTAATATCGTTCATTCTATTGGATGATTCTAACCCAGAAATGGAGCTATTAAGAAACGTGGCATCAATTCCATTTTGTTCGAGGGCATCTACTTGGTCTTTCATCAAGGAAATAAGCGGGGAAATAACGAGTGTTACACCTGGTAACAGAAGGGCTGGAATTTGGTAACATATTGATTTACCTCCGCCGGTAGGCATGATGCCCGCTGTGTTTATTCCTCCCAGCACCTGTTCGATAATCTGTTCCTGACCTTTTCGGAATGACTCATAACCAAAGTATTCTTGTAAATAAGCACGTGCTTTTTCCATCAATTTACTACTCCCCCTATTTATTATGATCATTTCTTCCATTGTACCTGCTTTTCCCATCAACCTAAAGGACAAAAAAAGCAGACACATTATGTATGTGTCTGCTTTTTAAATATATTAACATGTTTTGCATGGTTAAATTAATTCAGGATTTGCACTTTAACGTTTTTAACGCCCCAATTCACGGCATCCTGTTCGTTTGGAACAAATATGTCCACTCTATTCCCTTTGATGGCACTACCTGTATCGGCTGCCGTCGCGTAGCCATAACCTTCAACATAAACCTTTGATCCTAGTGGAATGACTGAAGGGTCCACGGCAATCACTTTTGCATCAGGATTAGCTTTCAAGTCCACTCCTGTAGCTGTTGTACCGCTGCAGCCATGACAATCAGCCGTATAGGCGGTTGCACTGACAGTGATCTCCTTTCCAGACTCTGCTTGATCTTGGGATTCATTGTTTGTGTCTGCTGGTTCCGATTGTTCAACCTGCTTTGTTTGTTCTGCTGGCTTGGATTGTTCAACTGGCTTGGATTCTTCTGCTTGTTCCGATTGTTGTACTGGTGCAGCTTGCCCAGATTTCTGCGCAGGCTCTACACTTGCAGCTTCGACTTTGTTAGCTGCCGGTTTAATGACCAGTTCTTGACCAGGATGGATTATATCTGAATTTAAACCGTTCCAAGATTTAATATCATTTACCGCTACATCATATTTGTCTCCAATATCCGATAATGTGTCCCCTGACTTTACTTCATAATGCTCCTCTTGAGAAATATGTATGGTTTCTCCGGCATAAATCGCGTCTGAAGACAAATCGTTCCAAGACTTAATATCTTCTACTGATACTTTATATGTTTGAGATATCCCCCATAATGTGTCTCCATCTTTCACTTTGACATCTTCTGCTTGTACCGGAATTGTAAATGCACCGGATATAGCAGCGGCTGCCGCTAACGATAAGATTGATTTTTTCATATGTTGTTACCTCCTTGTGAGCTGCTTTATAAGCTACGAGTTAAATCTTAACATAGTTTTTTTCTATACAAAGAACAAACAGATAAAGAATAGATGACAAACATCACAGTAAGATAACGGGACTATAACAAGATTTTATAACATTCTGAAAAAACATCTTTTTCCAGATAATTTCCTTTCCAGGCCAGAGAAGTCATATTATGCATTACCCAGGCATAAAAATTAAAGGCTATATCTTTACAAAGGAGGTATTTTTTGTGACTCGCGAAAAAACTTTTACCTTAGTTAAGTCATATAAACCTTTCCATAGTAAATTCGATCCATGTCCGCCGATTGGGAGAAAGTTTTACAGGACACCTCCTAATTTGTATATTAATTTTCAACCGCCTAATATGGAGCAGTTCACACCGGAAGAAGCTTTGAAATACGGTACACTTTGGAAATTCTTTTATGATTTTTATGATAATCCATATCGGGAAAGGGAGACGTAAATGAATAAGAAACTGGATGATGAATATTATCAGTTGCTTGAACAAATACAGGCTGCCGATTTCGTACTTGTCGAGTTGACTCTTTATTTGGATACACATCCTAACGACCAGCAGGCTTTACAGCAATTCAATCAATTTCATGAATACTCCAAACAACTGAAATCGGTTTTTGAGCCTAAATATGGTCCATTATTGGGATTTGGAAACAGTCCAGGCGGTGAAAATAAATGGGAATGGGGCCAAGGCCCTTGGCCATGGCAGGTATAAGGAGAGATGAGCTATGTGGGTTTATGAAAAGAAGCTGCAATATCCAGTTAAAGTAAGAGACTGTAATCCTCGATTGGCTAAATATTTAATAGAACAATACGGTGGCGCCGATGGTGAGTTGGCTGCAGCACTTCGTTACTTAAATCAACGATATACAATTCCGGAAAAAGTGATTGGCCTGCTGACGGATATCGGAACGGAAGAATTTGCCCATCTCGAAATGATCGCAACGATGATTTATAAGCTTACAAAAGATGCCACACCTCAGCAGATGGCTGCCGCCGGGCTAGGGGACCATTATGTTAATCATGATCATGCCCTTTATTATCATGACGCAGCGGGGAATCCATGGACCGCCACTTATATCCAAGCCAAAGGAGATCCGATTGCAGATTTATATGAAGATATCGCCGCTGAAGAGAAGGCCAGAGCAACCTACCAATGGTTGATTGATATCTCGGATGATCCTGATATCAATGATTCACTCAGGTTTTTGCGCGAGAGGGAAATTGTCCATTCGATGAGGTTTAGGGAAGCTGTGGAGATTTTAAAAGAAGAAAAAGGTAAAAAGAAGTTTTTTTAATGAAATAAAAAGGCAGCGGAGAATATCCACTGCCTTTTTTCATTTACGGTCTGAAGAATAAGTCCAGCCATCTTCCTGATAAATCTTTTCTTCTTTCATCAGTTTACCTAGAGCACGCTTGAACGCTCCCTTGCTTAAACCGAAGTGAAACTTGATATCATCAGGTGGCGTTTTGTCACCATAAGGCATTGCACCGCCGCGATTCATTAAATAATTGAAAATGACATCAGCATCTTCCTCCATTAAATCTTGTTTAAAGGGGATTAAAGAAACGTTAAGCGTTCCATCTTCTTTACTATCAATGACTCGCCCTTCAACCAATTCACCAAGACGGGGCTCATCCTTGCGTTCACTTTCGTGAATGAAACAGCGGTACCCTTCCTGTGAAATAAAGAAAGATCCAACCATAAGCAATCGATAGACATTCCCCTTAATACTGGTGTTACGGACTCCTTTTAAAGGGGCTGTCACTGCAATCTCCTGAATGACATCTTCCGTTGCAAGTTTACCAAACAGGCGATCATGACGATCTGTCTTCAGGGATACATATAGACGATCGCCAACCTCGGGCCATAATCGATCTATATTCGGAAGGTCGTCCAGGGATACAAGAATATCTTTGGAAAGACCGATGTCCACAAAAACACCAAGCTTCCTTTTCACATTGACAACTTCCGCCCAGCCATACTGATCAATCTGAATTTCGGGTATCTTCATTGTCGCTGTCAGCCTTGCTTGTTTGTCATGGTAGATGAACACAGTTACTTCATCGCCAATCTCAAGTTCCGTTCCTTCATTCATTTCATTATGATGAAGTAAGACATCTTCTGAACCATCCGTTAAAAACCATCCGAAATCAGCCTTACGTTCCACTTCTAACTCTACAGCCATGCCGGCCTGAATTTTTTGCATGTATAAAAATCCTCCTGTAACTTACCTTTACCTACAATTGTACCCAATTATTTATATTTCCAACATATTTGAATTTATCATTTTTTTGTTGTTCTGTATACCTATAATGTTTTTTTATTTTTTAACCCTTGTTTTCTTCATGGAATGCCTGCGAAACCAGAATATGTCCTTGTTTACCGTTACTTAATAAGATGCATGATCACTTTGGATAATTGGCTCGGTTTATACGGTTTAACTAAATAATCGTTAGCTCCCAAGGAAATCCCCTTCTCCCTTTCGTCAAGTGCGGTCGATACAAAAACGGGAATCTCATTCAAGTCAGCGGATCCTTTTAATTCCCTCAGGAAAAGAACCTGTTTTAAAAATATCGCAAAATGGCTGATTGACCTGAATGACTTTTCTTTCCTGATCAATCCCTTCCTGAATCGTGTTCAGGATGCCCTGATTCAGCCTCCTATTCTCTTCCGCCTGTTCGTAAAGCTTGATCTTGTCAAGCCACATTGAAATTTGCTTAGCCACGTTTCGCATTCTTCCGCTCCCTGATCGGTAAACCGGGTTCCATACCTGCTGGAAAAACCATGATGGCATCCACTTCTTTATACGTGTTTTATAACGGGAAGATATAAAATCATAACTGTAATTCTTATTTTCGTGGTACCCTTTCTCAGCCACACCTTGTTCTCTATTAATTGTGAAGGGTTTCTTCTCTTCAGGAAGACGATGATTCAAATCGCTGTGGATATTATTCCGGAATTGCCATACGCCATTTTCCGAAATTCCGAATGATGAGGAGAATTTATCATAAAGTTTACTTATTTACCTGACTAATCTTCTAAACCCGCGATTTTAAAGTCTGGTATTTCGATGATATAATTTAATGATCAACTGAAAGGAAAAATAAATCATTCATGACAAAAAAATTATATTACACGTCCACCGAGACTTCCCAATGGGATACCGAAATTCGGGAGACCATTGTAGAAAATGGCTTTTACTATATCACTCTTGAAGAAACCGCTTTTTATCCCGAAGGGGGCGGTCAGCCAGCAGATACTGGTAAAATAGAAGGAATCTCCGTTCTTGACGTTATAAAAGACAATGAAGGAAAGCTTCTTCATAAGATGGAGAGACGGCCAGATTCAGAAATCGTCCACTGTGAACTTGATTGGTCCCGCCGCTTCGATCATATGCAACAGCATAGCGGCCAGCATCTACTCTCTGCTGTCTGCAGGGAACTATTTGACTCTAATACGGTAAGCTTTCACCTTGGAAAGGAATATTTAACGATCGATATAATGTCAGGATTTCAATGGACTGAAGTACATACGGCTGCTGCTGAAAAGCTAGTTAATCAATATATCATCGAGAATCGCGAAATACTTATCTATTACGTGACAAACGAGGAATTACAGACTCTTCCTGTCGTCAAAATGCCTAAAGTGTCTGAGAATATCCGTATTGTTGAGATAGCAGGAATTGAATATAACCCTTGCGGCGGAACCCATGTAGGTCGTACGGGTGAGATTGGCTTAATAAAAATTTTTAAAACGGAGAAGCAGAAAGAACTTACCCGTCTCTACTTTAAGTGCGGCTTCAGGGCATTGAACGATTATTCCGAAAGTCTAGATATCCTTTCCGCATTATCGAATAAATTCAATACCGGACGTACAGAGATCCTGAATAGGGTGGAGAAACTTGAAAATGACTATAAGCAGCTGCTATCGGCAAATGAAAACTTAAAACTTGAAAATGCAAATTTTCTTGCTGACTCCCTGCTTGCAGAAAATGGAGGGGGATTCATCTCTCATATTTTCGAAGATAGCTCAATGAAAGAACTGCTTTACCTTGCAGGTACGATTGTAAAAAAAGAAAAGATTACCGTATTATTAGCATCGCGTAAGGAGCAAAAGGTCATACTCTCGCACAGCGGGGGCAACCCCTTTCATTGCGGACAATACTTCAAAGCGGAACTGGGCTCCTATAATGGAAAAGGCGGAGGGAACGAACGGACTGCACAAGCAGGTTTTGCGTCACAAAATGACTTAATTGCATTTTACCAATACTCAGTTGAAAAATTAGGCCAAAATCCTGGTGCATAAAACCGATCCGTAATATGGCATTTGTGATGAACCTGGAAATCATGACTTCTGGGAATGAGAAAAGAGAGGACAAATTCATGTCCTCTCTTTTTTATTCTTCTATTTTCAATTTCCCAATCCCGTGTTCTTCAATATGAAGATGATATTTTTCCTCGAGTTCCATGATTCGTTTAAACGCTTCCTCCTGATTGCATTCATGGTTTTCCGACTCCTCGGAGAACTCTATTCTAGCCAAATGGTAGGCAAGCTTATCCCTGAACACTCCATCTTCATACTCATTTATGACTGTATGAAGTTGATCCTCCAATTCCCTGCTCAGATCATAAATTTCGTACTCCTTCACAAACTGTACTCCATCCATGCCGAAATCTTTGGCAAAGGAATTGAGATACTGTTCCATCTCACTGAATTCTTTATTATCTTCAGTTTCGGAAGCAACCCAATATCCGTACTGAACCATTTTGAATAATGTTTCATACTGTTTCTTGGTAAAATTGATTTTCATTGACGATACTCCTTTTCCGGTTTCCTTACAACAAAAAGAATAAACCGCAATGGATTAAAAGTCCAATGCGGTTCATTCTCAATCCAATATTTCCGTTACAGAAAAATATGCCGCTTTTTCCGTATCTACGACATAATGGCAATCGCCTTTAACTAAATTATAATAACGGTGCTTTTGAATATTTGAAATCATTTGAGTTGAGTCATCGCCTTCAACTTCATGCTCTAGTTCTTTGCCGCCCGGAAAATAAAAACCTACTTTCAATTTCATCTTTCTCATCCTTCCCTTCATCTGGTTGATCACTCTTTTATTTCTTAACCTTTCTCATGCAGTTATAAACATAAATAAAATGCTTATTCACTTTTTCCATGATATTCTAGGGGAAAATATGAAAATCAGAAGGTGTTTTTTATGAAGATAAGGAAAGCCATGGAAGAAGATGTAGATGGAATAGCAATTGTACATTTAAAAAGCTGGAAAACAACTTATAAAGGAATCCTCCCGGATCAATATTTGTCTTCCTTGAATCTGGAAGCCAAAAAGAAAAACTGGCTAAGAAATTTAAAGATGCTGCATAATTTCACCTTTGTGGCGGAAAACGCCAATGGGGAAATCATCGGTTTCGCTGCAGGGGGACCAGAACAAACGAATGATCCTCATTTTCAAGGTGAAGTATATGCCATTTATTTTTTAAAAGAATATCAACGACAGGGACTAGGCCGAAAAATGATAAAAACGGTCATACATGAGCTTATGAAATTGGAACATAAGAATTTAATAATCTGGGCATTAAAGGATAATCCTTCATGCGGTTTTTACAAAGCCCTTGGCGGTCAAGTGATAGCTGAAAAAACCGTTAAAATGGCAGGCATAGAGCTTATCGAAGTCGGTTTCGGATGGGAAGATATTCGAGATATCCTTTTGCATCTGTGAGCATTTCACGAGGAGGGTGGTTACATTCCACCCTACCCCTTTCATGTCTCACTAAGGAAAGCATTTTTATCTTTACCTAAAAAATAAAGCCTGTGCAATGGCCTTGTCATTGTTACATACAGCAATTTGATATCAAGTTCATTTCCATGGCAATACGCTTCTTCGAGGGATATTGCAAATACGACATCGAATTCGAGACCTTTGGCTTGATAGGAAGGAACAATCAACGTTTTATCTTTAGGGATGTTTCCCGCTTCATCTATTAAATGAAAGCCTTGGTGGAATCCACTTAGTTTCTCGTTAGCCAGTTTGCAATCTTTCATCGTTTTGGCAATAACGGCAAACGTTTTAAAACCTTCTCCTTTAAGGCTTGCGATAAGTTCGATCAGTTCTTCTTCCCACCCTTCCTTTTCAATGGAAATGAATTCTGGATCCTTGCCATGACGGACTACAGGTTCAACTTCCGGGAAATCGTATGTTAACAACTGAAGTATTTCATTAGCTTGTTTCATAATTTCAACAGTTGTTCTGTAGCTTTTTTGTAATTCAGTATACGTCGCCCGAGGGAAAATACGACTGTGAACCTCTTCCCATGTTTGAAGTCCGCGGTATGAATGGATGCCTTGTGCAAGATCGCCTACAAGTGTGAACATATCGGTATCCACTGCCGTCTTTAGGGCCTGTAACTGCATGAAGCTATAATCCTGTGCCTCATCAATGACGACATTTTTTGCTTTGTTTTCTTTATCGACACCAAAAAGCCGCTCCTGTAGATATAATAATGCTCCTAAGTCCTCCATCTCATAACTATTAGCAGAAAATAATTTATGATTGTACTCACATAAAACATTGGCATCTTCAACAGTAAGCTTACCGTTGCTGTAAGAGGCGAGACGCCCCGGATCTTGGTATAATTCCTGATAGTACTCCAGGAGATCTTTACTTTTGAATTGCTTAAAATACCCTTTTACCGAAGAACGGATCGCCTTTTGGATCTGTCCTATCCTTTCCTCTTTTTTATCGAGGCATTTTGTAACAAATTCCTTGCGAATGACTGGATCGATATTCTTATAGAGCGCCTTCTCGATTTTGGCATCATAAAGATCAACAACACGTTCAAGCATTATTTTCTTTTTTAATTTCACTTCATTTTGTAAAATGGCCTTCAGTTTGTCCAGCCTGCTGTATAACGGTAAATACCAATAATCCTCTTCCAATAATCTAATGAACTTCTTAGCGGAATAGAGGCGATATTTATCACAATAAAAATCAGCATCCGGATGAAATCCCCTGAAAATATCCTTTACATATTCGTCCAATATATATTTAAAGGCAGGGGATCCCTTCAGACCTGATATCCAGACGGCTGAATTAATTTCTTCATCATCCTTTTCCAGCAATCGCGTTAATTTATCATCCGCTACAAGCTTCACTTGCTTTCCTATCGCTGCCTGAACATATTCGGAAAACGTGAATTGTTTTACCTTTTCGACACCCAATTCAGGTAAAGCTTCAGATATGTAATCAATGAACACCCGGCTCGGAGCAAGAATCATTAATTGTCGCGGATCGAACAAATCTTTATAATGATAAATGAAATAAGAGATCCTATGTAAAGCGATTGTGGTTTTACCACTGCCCGCTGCACCCTGGACAATGATAGGTTTATTCAAATCTGCCCGAATGATTTTATTCTGTTCTTCCTGAATCGTGGTAATGATATCTGTCAATCGATTGCTGGAACTTTTCGAAAGGGACTCCTGCAACAGTTCATCCGTTGTTGTCAAATCAATGTCCCTTATCTCCTCCAAAACCCCTTCTTCTATCATTAGCTGTCTTTTTAAAGTGATGTTCCCGCTGAACGTCTCCCCTTCCGCTTCATATTCTATTTCACCAATCCGTCCCTCATAATACAGATTTGCAATCGGTGAACGCCAATCGACGATGATCTGTTCCTGGCTTTCCCTCTGATAAAGCGATGTTTTTCCGAAATAAAGGACTTCACCTCTATCACCGTCATTCCTTACAAAATCCACTCTTGCAAAGTAGGGTTTTTTACTTGCTTTGCGTAAACTTTCAAGTTCGGTTTTAGACATCTCAAAAAAGTTTGCCGTCGTCAGCAACTGTGAATATAAGGCTGATTCAGACCAATCGGCATCACCAAATGCTTCTTGCATATTCCGCTGAAATTGATCTTTGCTTGTTTCTGATGTTTTGATGACTACATCGATATAACGTTTCGTAAAATCCAGCCGCTCTCGTTCCTGTTCAAAATCAGGGTGATTCCCCAATAAAATCACTTCCCCTTTCTTGTGTATTTATCAAACTTATTAAGGTGCCGATCCTAGGACGAAATGGACATTCATACTATCAGAAAAGCCAATGGTTGACAAATTTGGAGACATAGAATTATATAGTTGCAATTTACATAACCTGATATTTCATATAATTCGAAGAATACACTATATATTCCAGATTGTTATGCAGGAACATTCAAAATGCCTGGTTATGCCTTTCTTCTGCACTTGTCATCAACTCTTAACATAAATAACGCTAATTTAATATTTTATTGGAAACTCACATTATATACTTAAATTACAATTACATAACTTTTTTAAGAAAGTGGGTTCCGTCATGGAAATAAATGAAAGACAACCAATGCTATCCCCTAAATTAATCCATGAACTTGAAATTTTATCATTCAAAACGAATATGCCTGTTTCTGAATTACTGGAAATATCTGTAGTGTCACTGCTGGAAAAAGTGAATAATACCAAAGAACTCAATGTTGGACTTAATAATAAAGAAATGATTTTAAAAAATAAAATAATCATTAATCAAAATAAAGAGGTTTTGAATAACAAAAGCACTTGACCATAAAGGTTAAGTGCTTTTTTTTGATCCTAATTGCCACTGTATAGATGGAATAGATATTCTATCGTGGTTTCCAATATAATATTCATCCCTTAAGATGTCATTTATGCGCCAATAAAGTAGTCAGCTAAATTCCCTTCATATTAAAAAAATCTTCTCGATTTGAATCTGTAATTTCGAATAAAAAAAAGCAGCTATTAAGCTGCTTATCCATCATTCATGGTTTATTTGATGTCACGTATGTACCTGCTATGAAATCATGTATCGCTCTATGGTCTTTCCTTATGCCCACCATGAATGCACTAACAATAAACCCTATCCCTAATGTAATGGCATAAACCAATGCAGCAACTAAATACCTCAATAGCATAGTGCCTATGCCTAATTTTTTGCCGTCCATCCTTACTATGCGTATTCCCATAATCCTTTTACCAACTGTATAGCCATACCATAATATAGGGACAATCAGCATGTAAAGAAAGTCGAAGAACGTTGAAAAGTTTTCATTTTCCCACTCACCGGTAATCAACCCGAAAATTATCGCTAATGGTAAAGATACTATTATGCCATCCAAAAATCCTGCAAATAAACGTTTCCAAAAGCCTACTGAATCGCTCATTATATGACCCTCCTGTTGCGTTAGTTACAGTTACCTATATTACCAATTATAATGTTGCTGCGTAATGAGTCTTTATGCCCATATTTTTTTCGTCAACAAGAAAAACAACTACATTATTGGTGACAATTTATAAACAAAATTAAATCCTTGTGTAATTTTTACTTATAAACGTTTGTTTTTGCTAATCTGCCTTTAATTTTCCTAAGAAATAAGATACAATTTAAATGATGCACAGTTTAAAACATACAAAATCGTAAACTGCTGTTTGTGTGAATCAGCGTAAAACTAATGAAACAAAGTGTTGGACACGTTGAAACAAAAGTATTTTGGAGGAATGTAAATAAATGATTACAGTAAATAATGTTGGTTTACGCTATGGCGATCGTAAACTGTTTGAAGATGTTAATATAAAATTCACGCCTGGTAACTGCTATGGCCTGATTGGTGCGAATGGTGCGGGTAAATCCACTTTCTTAAAAATCCTTTCCGGTGAAATTGAAGCGCAATCCGGTGATGTCCATATGAGGCCTGGCGAACGCCTTGCCGTTTTAAAACAAGATCACTTCGCTTATGAAGAGGAAGAAGTCCTTAAAGTTGTCATAATGGGACATGAAAGATTATATGAAGTCATGCAAGAAAAAGATGCCATATATATGAAGGAAAACTTCACGGACGAAGACGGAATGAAGGCGGCCGAACTTGAAGGTGAATTTGCCGAGTTAAACGGCTGGGAAGCTGAACCTGAAGCTTCGATCCTCTTAAAAGGCCTTGGCATTGCAGAAGACCTGCATACGAAGAAAATGGCTGAATTGAACGGTGGCGACAAAGTTAAAGTATTGCTTGCCCAGGCATTATTCGGTAAACCGGATGTTCTTTTACTGGATGAGCCTACCAACCACTTGGACTTAAAAGCGATCAAATGGCTGGAAGAATTCTTGATCAACTTTGAAAACACTGTTATCGTAGTTTCCCATGACCGTTACTTCCTTAACAAAGTTTGTACACATATCGCGGATCTTGATTTCGGTAAAATCAAGGTTTATATCGGTAACTATGACTTCTGGTATGAATCAAGCCAGCTTGCCCTTAAATTGACTCAAGATGCCAATAAGAAAAAAGAAGAAAAAATCAAAGAACTTCAAAATTTCATCGCTCGATTCAGCGCCAATGCATCCAAATCGAGCCAGGCTACATCGCGTAAGAAATTATTGGACAAAATCAGCTTGGATGACATTGAGCCATCTTCGCGCCGCTATCCTTATGTCGGCTTTACGCCTGATCGTGAAATCGGGAACGACCTGCTTCGTGTGGATGGAATCTCGAAAACGATCGATGGTGTAAAAATATTGGATAACGTCAGCTTCACGATGAATAAAGGCGACAAGATTGCATTTGTCGGTAAAGATGAGATTGCTAAAACAACTATGTTCAAAATCTTGGCAGGTGAAATCGAACCGGATAGCGGCTCATTCAAATGGGGCGTTACGACTTCCCAGGCATACTTCCCTAAGGATAATGCTGAATTCTTTGAAGGTGTCGATTTAAATCTTGTCGACTGGCTCCGTCAATATTCTCCTAATGACCAGAGCGAAAGCTTCCTGCGCGGCTTCTTGGGCAGAATGTTATTCTCTGGCGATGAAGTCACGAAAAAGGCAAGTGTACTTTCAGGGGGCGAAAAAGTCCGCTGTATGCTTTCCAAAATGATGTTAAGCGGTTCGAACGTCCTTATGCTTGATGAACCTACTAACCATCTGGACTTAGAGTCGATTACCGCATTGAACAACGGTTTGATCAGCTTTAAAGGATCTATGATCTTTTCATCTCATGATCATCAGTTCATCCAAACTATAGCGAACCGAATCATTGAGCTTACACCAAAAGGTACAGTCGATAAGCAAATGAGTTATGATGAGTACCTTGAAAATGGTGAATTGCAAAAACAAGTGGCTGAAATGTACAAATAATCTTTTTATGATAGCACATCCTTATTGGATGTGCTTTTTTTCGTTCCTTATTTTTGCTACCTGCCTCTATTTCATACCTTTAATGCATTGAAGGTATAAAAAACACGCTGCAATAAATATAATAATATTCCCCTAAGATGAACACTGAATAATGTCATCGATAAAAAGGTATATTGGTAAGGAAGGAGTGAGTTAGAATTGGATGGTCATACAGTGAAAAATATATTTGATGATACAGGATACCTTTTTTTATATGATAAATTCAGTTATCAATTTTATGTGTCCGGATTGTTCGATTTAGTGGATCAAGAAAAAATAATCTCGGATTTTTTAAATACTTATGGCTTCGATGATAAAAATCCTCTCTTTTTTGACGACTTTTCCTTTTACTTT
Organism: Peribacillus sp. NPDC096622; assembly: GCF_044762665.1. Taxonomy (NCBI): domain Bacteria; kingdom Bacillati; phylum Bacillota; class Bacilli; order Caryophanales; family Bacillaceae; genus Peribacillus; species Peribacillus sp. NPDC096622. The sequence continues at coordinate 285,806 of NZ_JBIWES010000004.1, forward strand.
AATTGCTTTCATTATTCCCACCAAAAACAAAAGATGATGAATTATTTGAGAACCGACTATGATGAACATATTTGTTAAGTATAAATGATCAAATAAACTGATCATGCCTTTTATAAGCGAAAACTATTTAAAAAAGGTAAGTGCATATAAGTGCTCTTACCTTCTTTCATTTTATTTTTTCCCTGTTATTCTTCCTTGCTTGCTGCCATATTCATGTTCGCTTCGGCTCGCTTGATTCGCGCTCGACGGTAGCTATATCGGCATCCCTCTTCACCTGCGTAATCCTTGGCTTTCCGAGCGAATCAAGGTATCCATTTTTATCCTGTTTATGAGTCCCATTTTAGATAAGTCCTGCGAGGCTACCCTCTGTACTTCCTGGGAAAACTTTTCCGGTTTTTATAAATTTCCTCGACTGTCTTACGGGAGAAATCAAAGAATTTATATATGGTATATGGAGTATCCACTAAACTCAAGTGCTTCTGGGAGCAATAAAAGCTAAAATTGTATCTTAAAGAAATAAATTTTTTATGTATCAATACCGACTCTACCATCCGTAGGACTTCTTAGTATCGTAACCTATTGGTTGAACTATAAAAGCCAGTCCCTAAAAAAAGAACTGGCACCTTTCTCTATTACATTCTTTTTGCTCCTAAATACCTTTTTTTCCAATAACTATTATCCATGGAGGAAATGCTGACACCATTTGATGAGGAGCTGTGTATGAATTGATTGCCACCGATATAAATACCGGCATGTGAGGCACCGGGTTTATAGGTTTCATAAAAGACCAAATCTCCAACTTGTGGTTTGGACACCTTCGTCCCCTTTTTATAAATTTCCGATACCGTTCTTGGTAATGTGACATTTGCGCCTTTATCGAAAGCGTATTTTAGGAATCCGCTGCAATCAAAACCTTTTGGTGTAGTTCCACCCCATACATACCGTACATTCAAATGTTTTTTTGCTTCATTCACTATCGCAGAAGATTTATTGCTTGTTTTATTTTTATTAGTTCCTTTGGATGTCTGCTTTTTTACCCCCAAAGCTTTATATGTATTCGGGCCTACAATACCATCAGCTTTTAAGCCTTTACTTTTTTGGAACTTTACGACTGCACTTTTAGTAACGGTCCCAAAATATTTAGTTGTGTTTTTACTCTTAAAATATTCTTTTTTCTTTAGAACCTCTTGTAATTGTTTTACTTCTGTATGAGTCATTCCACTTTTTAATGTACGATCGCCCAATGCAGCACTACTAACCAACGGATTTGATAGCAACAATCCAGACACAACAAAAGATGCTATAATTTTTTTCATTTTCTCCCCCGATTAAATCTCTTTTTTTATAATTCTATCATCTTTAAGTGACACATATATTTACCTAATTTTACATTATCATTACAAATTTATACATAAAGTGTGCGTAAAATACAAAATAACTAAAATATCCCTCACACTCCCGCAAGAAAGTACTTAAGAGTAAATTTCGCTTAAAAAAGACTCGTTCATAAAAGTGTACTTTTACGAACGAGTTTCTGTATATTACGAATGGATATAACTGTAAATCTCAAACGGGGACAATCGTTAATTTTTGTTGCGGCATAGGAAAAGCACCTCCTTTGATTGATACAAGTATCGTACCAGGAGGTGCTACGTATTTAATATGCGTTGTTTAAATTGGCTTACCTTTAACCGTAGTATACGGCCCACTATCTAACTGTTTAGGCTTAAAGATATAGTAGTTATCCCCTATCCTCCAAAACCCAGTACGAGTGAGTGGCTACCTTTTATTCGTAGGGAATCCCACCCAATATATGCCACGACCTATGCTCGATCACTCTGAAAGGCCCCGGATCCTGATCTTAACTAGCAGCCGAAACGATGTGAAATTATCGACCTATTTAACACTTTAATACAATAACACTGGAAACTTCAGTTGAGCGGGGTCCTGACCTTAATTTTATATTTTGTTTGAGAAGTATAATTTTCGCCTGCTAAAAGAAGAATATCTCCAAAATCTTCAAACTCAATCGCTCCTGGAGCAGCTTGGGTTTCAAACGTGATTCCGCCGTGTTGAATTAATTTTTCTCCGTGCATAAGTGGGACATCTTTCACAAAGTTTGCAGTGTAAATGACAACCGCAGGCTCTTCTGTGTATACCTCGACTGTTATTTTCTGGTCAGGACTAATTAATTTGGCTGCAGTTTGATGAAGCCCTGAGCACGTAAGGAAGAATGGATGATCGATTCCTTGAACCTTTTTAACTTCTGCGTCAACGGCTTCAAAGGTTGTTTTTAATTTCTTCGGGGTTCGAAAATCATAAGGCGTGCCAATTGTGCTTCGTTTTTCCCCAGTTACCGTGGTATCTTCATTTACTGGTGCAAATTCTTCAGAAGAGATTTGTAAGAAATGATCATCGATCGGATTACTGGGATGCCCTGTTAAGTTAAAATAGACGTGATTGGTCGGATTAAAAATTGTGTCTTTATCACTTTTTGCTTGATAGCTCACTGACCAAATATTTAAGTTGTCTAATGTATAAGTTACACTTACTTTCAAATTCCCCGGAAAACCATTCTCGCCATCAGGTGAGTGGGTTGAAAAAATGATCGATGCACCTTCATCCGTTTCCTTCACTTCATAATCCCAGATTTTTTCATCGAAACCAGGGTTGCCACCGTGTAATGTATTCCCCAATTGATCTACAGATGTATGGTAACGTGATTCACCAATTGAAAATTCGCCATTTTTTATTCTTCCAGCGACTCTTCCTATTGTTGCTCCATAATATGTTTCTTTTTTGTAATCCTCAATCGAGTCAAATCCCAATACGATATTTTTACGACCCGATTCCGTTAATACGAAAAGATTGACGATTCTTGCACCAAAGTTTGTAACTTCTATTCTTACTCCATGATCATTTTCTATAGTAAACAGCAAGACTTCATTTCCAAACGAGCTTTGTGATACTTTCACTTTTTTCGGCTCCTTTCCCTATTAAGTTCCCTTCATATAAATGAAAGCTAACCACCATGAATTGCACTAAAAGTTCAGCAAACATTTTTAATAGTTAAATAGCCCGAAGTAGCAAGAAAGGAATCATATGAGTAAATCAACATGTTCATGATGTGTATGTGTAGTTCATAATTACAGAGTATTTTCCCTTATGCCCCCCTGATTTAAAATGCTGCTTAACTCTTCTATTTGCGCATAGCTCTTTGTATTCCGCTCCAAACCTTAATAGGTCTATTTTAAGCACTTTTCCCCTTGGATTGTCTACTTTCTCCAATCTTTTCAATTTCCTCCAAAGTATGACCTCTAGTTTCAGGAACGCATGTCCGGATAAATAAAACACCAAGTAAACAAATAGCACCGAAGATTGCAAAAACGGCTTCTTGAGACATCGAAGCGGTCATGATTGGAAATAGCAATCCAACCAAGAAAGAACCAATCCAGTTAAATGATGAAGCTACTCCTGACGCCCGCCCGCGAATTACCAGCGGGAAAATTTCTCCAACTAAGACCCAAGTTAAAGGAGCCCATGTGAATGAATAAAGCGCTACATAGATACTTAAAAAAACAACCATCATCATCGGATTTGCATTAGGAATTAATAAATTCAATATTGCTGGCAAAATAAAGGATAGCCCCATAATAGTTCCGCCTATTGTTAATAAAGTACGGCGATTAAATTTATCTGCAATCATTAGGAATATTAATGAACCTAGTACGAGAATAACCCCTTGAATAATTGGCCACATCAATACTGAGCTGGCTTCATGCCCTGTTGCTTTTTCCACAATCATAGGAATATAATAAAAAATTGCGTTTGCTCCCTGGAACTGTTGAAACGCCGCAACACCCACACCAGCAATTACTAAATAACGGTATTTATAACTTAAAAGGGTACCCCATGATGCTTTTTGATTTACCTTTGCTTCCTCTTTAACAGTTTCTTGTATTTGGGTTATTTCAGAATCAATTTGTTCTTTGTTCGAGCGAATATAGCCCAACACTTTACGAGCTTCATTAATTTTATTGTTCTTAATTAAAAAACGTGGTGATTCGGGTAACCTGGACACTCCAATAAATAAGATCAAAGCAGGTACGGCAGCCAAACTAAGCATCAACCGCCATGCCATTGTTCCTGGTAAGTCTTTCAATAAATAAGCGACAATGTACGAAAGCAACATTCCAGAGACAATCATTGTTTGATTAATTCCTGACAGACGTCCACGTAAACGTGCAGGCGCCATTTCCGACATATAGGCTGGGACCAACGCAGAAGCGGCTCCAACAGCCAACCCTAATAAAATCCGAGCAACAATCATAAAAAGGATCCCATTATGAGGGGATATTCCTGCCAAAATGGATCCAACAGCAAAAATGATAGAAGATATTAAAATCATTTTGCGCCGTCCTAAACGATCAGAAAGTTGTCCGGCCAGGGCACCTCCAAAAATAGCTCCAAACATCAACGAAGAGGTAATCCAGCCAATAGCACCAGGGTTGTTTTGAAGGTTCCAATCATGTTGCAGAAAAGGCAAAGCACCCGTCATAACGCCGATATCATAACCGAAGAGAATGCCTCCAAAAGCCCCAAAAAAATAAATGAATCCACTTGAGATTTTCTTTTCATTAACCATTTAAGTTCCCCCCTAAAGGTTTTAAAATTATATTTTAAAAAATCCCACTACTAAAAGTTATTTATTAGGATGAAATCTGTGTCATTCCGCTATTAAAACGCTTTCATCTTTTCCCTGAAAACCACGAACACGCTTACGAATAAGGGATCATCCTAATGGTTCCTATTTCCAGTCTACAACGTCTGGATTACCTATTTTTCCCCTCCAAGGAAGCAGAGCCTCCTTGGAGGGAAGAGACATTACTTAATAACTACGTATTCCAAGCCAACAAGTTTTGCATAGGTTATGATTTGGTCTGTCGTTAAATTTAATGACACAACTGTATGGTGACCGCCACCATTCTCAAGCCATGCTTTCACTCCATCTTGGAAGTTTGGCTTCACTTCCCAAAGTACTCTGGCCACTGGAAGGTTTGGTGCTGGAACTGTTGGCTCGAATGCAGAAACTTTATTAATCAAAAGTTTATAGTTTGTACCAAAGTCAGCCATGGAAACAACGACACCGTCTCCTGCTTTGCCGTCGAATACTAAACGTGCTGGATCTTCACGATCACCTATACCTAATGGGGATACGACAATTTTTGGTTTGTTACTTGCTAAAGATGGGTCGACTTCAAGCATATGTGATTGGAGGATCGATTCTTGTCCAGCAGCTAGTTCATATGTATAATCTTCCATAAAGCCAGTTGATTGGTTATGGCTCATCACTTTCAGTAAGCGATCAAGTGCTGCCGTCTTCCAATCTCCTTCACCCGCAAATCCATATCCTTGTGCCATCAAACGTTGGACGGCAAGACCAGGAAGTTGTTTCATCCCATATAAATCTTCGAAGTTCGTTGTGAAGGCCGTGTAACCACCATCATCAAGGAAACGTTTAATCGCAATTTCATAGCTTGCCTGTACCTTTACGCTTTTCTCCCAATCTTCCCTGCTGTAGGTACCATAAAAAAATTCATATTGGCCTTCGTATTCTGCAAATAAAGCATCAATTTCTTCATCAGTAACCTCATTTATATATTGGACAAGGTCTCCGATTCCAAAATAGTCAACAGTCCACCCAAATTGGATTTGCGCTTCAACCTTATCCCCTTCGGTTACTCCAACGTTACGCATGTTGTCTCCAAAGCGAGCTACCTTAATGTTGAAGCTTTCGTTATAAGCAACCGCTACGTCCATCCATTGAGCAATTTGCTGTCGCACTTCAGGGCGCTCCCAATAACCTACAACAACTTTATTTTGTTTTTTCAATCGGGCATTGATAAAACCATATTCACGGTCACCATGAGCGGATTGGTTTAGGTTCATAAAGTCCATATCAATCGTTGACCAAGGAATACTTTCATTGAATTGTGTAGCTAAATGAAGCAATGGTTTTTGTAATAATTTTGTTCCACGAATCCACATTTTTGCAGGTGAGAAAGTATGCATCCAAGTGATGACACCTGCAACTTCGTTACGATAGTTGACTTCTTTCATGATGCTTGTGATTTTATCTGCACTAACAGCTAAATCTTGCAATACAAGTGGATAAGGTAAAATACCGCTTTCATTTAATGCATCGGTTATCGTTTGTGCATGCGCCTTGACCTCTGCTAACGCTTTTTCCCCATATAGATGTTGTGATCCTACGACAAACCAAAATTCCTTTTTTTCTGTTGTTAACATAATAAGCCTCTTTTCTTTATCTAATGGTTTGATAATTTGATAGAGTTGCCCTTACTTTTGACCGTAATAAGCATATTTTCCATGTTTTCGTAAATAGTGTTTATCCAAAATATTTTGTGGTAATTTTTTTGCAAAATGATTTAATTCCCGTGTAAATAAATTCATTTTCGAAACTTCATCCAACACCACACTATTCATTACGGCGGATTTTGCATCTTTGCCCCAAGTAAACGGACCATGACCATGAAGTAAGACACCAGGAACGGCTAAAATGTCTAACCCACGTTCTTCAAATGTTTCGATGATTAACTTCCCAGTCTCCACTTCGTACCCACGATCAATCTCCTCTTGTGTTAGGTGGCGGGCACATGGAACGGATCCATAAAATGTGTCTGCATGAGTGGTCCCCATCGCTGGAACATCAAGGCCAGCTTGGGCCCAGATTGTCGCCCAAGTTGAATGAGTATGCACAATGCCGCCGATTTCTTGGTAATACTTATAAAGTACTGCGTGAGTCGCTGTATCTGATGAAGGCCTCAACTCTCCTTCAACTACATTGCCATCTAAATCAACAACAACCATATCGCTGGCTTTCATCGTTTCGTAATCAACACCACTAGGTTTGATAACAAATAAACCACTTTCACGATCAATGGCACTCGCATTTCCCCATGTATATTTCACAAGTCCATATTTAGGCAAGTCCAAATTTGCTTGAAATACCTCTTCTTTCAGTTGTTCTAACAAGTCAATCCCTCCAGTTTTCCACTCATAACATCAAATTGTCAACTGCGGCCTGCTCAATCACTAAACCCTTCCTGTATCTTTCAATAAATGCTTCAAATCCTTTAACATCTACTTGATCAGGATAAATTTCTTGCCCATCAACCTCTTCGAATACTTTTTTGTCGAGGAAGTCTTCTAAACTTTCTTTTTGACCTTTATTCATCATGTAAGATGCAAGAATCGCCATTCCCCACGCTCCGCCTTCTCCTGCTGTTGACATAACTGTTACTGGAGTATTCATTGCAGCGGCAACAATTTTTTGTCCAACAAGAGGGGTTTTAAATAAACCACCGTGAGCCAAAATACGATCAATTGCAACATTTTCTTCTTTTGTCAAAATTCCCATTCCGATTTTCAATGCACCGAAAGCAGTAAAAAGGTGAGTCCGCATAAAGTTTGCTAAATTGAATTGACTCTCAGGCGAGCGAACAAATAATGGTCGACCTTTTTCTAATCCTGTGATATTTTCACCTGAGAAATAACCGTAGCTAAGCAAACCGCCACCATCTGGATCCGCTTCCAAAGCTTTATTCAACATTACTTCAAATAATTTATTTGTATCAACCTTTTGTCCCATTGCCTCAGAAAATTCTCGGAACAATGCCAGCCAAGCATTGAGATCACTTGAACAGTTATTCGCGTGAACCATTCCAACTGGACTTCCGTTTGGTGTAGTTACCAAATCAATTTCTGGATATACTTTTGAAAGTTCTTTCTCTAGTACAATCATGGCAAAAACGGAAGTTCCTACTGAGATGTTTCCGGTACGTTTCCTCACACTATTCGTAGCAATCATTCCAGTTCCGGCATCGCCTTCCGGTGGGCAAATTGGAGTGCCTGGTTGTAAATTTCTTGATCTATCCAGGATTTTCGCTCCAATTTCGGTTAATTCACCCGCTTGCTCGCCTGAAATGTAGACTTTAGGAAGAATCTCTTTTAGCTTCCAAGGATAACCTTTCGTCGCAATTAAATCGTCAAATTGCTTGACCATTGACTCATTGTAATCTTGCGTTGATTCATCAATTGGGAACATGCCTGAAGCATCTCCAATGCCAATTGCTTTATTACCAGTCAATAACCAGTGAATGTATCCAGCCAAAGTAGTAATACAATCAATGCGAGGCATATGTTTCTCTTCATTTAATATTGCTTGATAAAGGTGAGCAATACTCCATCGTTCAGGGATATTAAATTGAAATAGATTAGTTAATTCTTTTGCTGCAACACCAGTTGTTGAGTTACGCCAAGTTCGAAACGGAACTAGTAGCTCCCCTGTACTGTCAAAAGCCATATACCCGTGCATCATTGCAGAAAATCCAATAGAACCTATTTTTCGAATTGTAATTCCGTAATTCCGTTCAACTTCTTGCTTCATTTCACTATAAGCTGTTTGCAGACCAGTGATAATATCCACTAAGTTGTACGTCCAAATTCCTTCTTCCAAGGAGTTTTCCCACTCATAACTTCCAGATGCGATAGTTTCATAACGATTATCAATCAACACCGCTTTAATACGTGTGGATCCAAATTCGATTCCAAGTGAAGTTTCTCCCTCGGTAATCGCATGTTTAATTTTCACTCGATTCGTTTGCACGTTAAACCCCTCCTGACAGCGCTTTCAATAAAAGGAGGCGCTTAAATATATTAACAACCACATTATATTTTTTGTACGTACATTTGTCAACAATATATATTATTTATACTTACAACTTTCAAGCGAAATACTCCATCCTCACCTTAAAGTTAGTAAATTAGTAATAAAGGAATTTATACGACATGAAACCTAAAGGTATTTATAACTTTTCTAAAATTTATACAAAGAAATAAGGTGATTTGTTTTAATTTACTCGAAATTATGTTAAAATATGTCCGCACAAATATTTCAAACAAATAAATTAGAATGCAAACAACTATGAAAGAAGTGAGGTTTAATGAAACCAAAGTATCAGGTAATCATTGATGATTTAAAAAATAAAATCCTTACAGGTGAATATAGTGTAGGGGAACAAATACCTACTGAATCCATCATGCAAGAAATGTATAACGTCAGCCGCCACACTGTACGAAAGTCTATTTTAGAATTATCAAACGAGGGATTCTTAAGAAGTGAAAAAGGATCTGGCACATATGTTAGTAACCAATATCAATCAAAATCTGGTGGCAATTCCAAAAATAAAACGATAGGTGTAATCACGACCTACATTTCTGATTACATTTTCCCTTCCATTATCCGCGGAATTGAAAGAAGATTGAATGAAGATAATTATTCGTTACTATTAGCCAGTACAAATAATGATGTCGAACAAGAAAAAAAAGCCTTGGAAATGATGTTGTCATTTGGCGTGGATGGTTTGATCATTGAACCTACAAAAAGCAATCTATACAATCCCAACATCGGTTACTACCTATCGTTTAAGGAACAAGAGGTTCCATTCATCATGATCAACGCTTATTATGAAGAATTAGAGGTTCCTTTCTTTTGCCTAGATGATGTGCAGTCAAGCTACCTCGCAACAAAAGAATTGATTTCAAAAGGACACACCCAAATTGGACTCATTTCGAAAATGGATGATTTACAAGGAAAGTATCGAATGAAGGGATATATAAAAGCACTTGGAGAAGCCAAATTACGCTTTCAACCAGAGCAATTGCTTTCGTATACTACAGAAACGAAGCTAGACCTATATACGAACTTGAAAGGGTTCCTAGATGAAAATGGAGACGTGTTGACTGCCATTGTTTGCTATAACGACGAGGTAGGGTTGGAAGTAGCAAATGTATGCAGACAACTTGATATTTCTATTCCCGAACAATTATCAATTATTGGCCAGGACAATTCTTATATTGCGAAAAATGCTAATATCAAACTAACGACATTGACACACCCACAAGAACAAATGGGACATGATGCAGCTGATTGGGTCATTAAGAAATTACAGGGAAAGAAGGATTTACCAAACGAAACCTATTATCAACCAGTGTTAATTGAAGGAGAAACTGTCAAAGAGTTAGATATACAATAATCTTAGTGTGTGATGCCTGTAGGCTCCATTCCCACAATGGCTGCCTCCAGTTTATTAAGTCTTTGAAGCTTATCCATCCATTTTAATAAACCAGCAAATCCATTTTCATTATTTTTAATTGCAAGTGGATCTACGACTACAACTCCACGGAAATTCACGGCTCCAGCCTCATGTAATTGTTAGGCGATATCCACCCCAAGAATAAGGTGTTTACCGGAAATTCTCCCGATTAGTTGATTTGTTTACCTTGCATTTTAAACTTCATATTAGGGTTCCTCCTAGAGTTAGAGTGGTGTCTTACTCATATCTTACTGGAGCCCTATTTTTTTCAATGCTGAAGTATAACGAACTGAAGGAATGCTAACCTGCCCCGTTTTGTTCCATAGAAAAAGGCTGCCTCAGCAACCTCCCTTTTAAAGTAAGACCTATTAGTTCAGTAAGGATTCTTGGAATTATTTTAATAAAACATTATATCTAAGGGAATTGGAACAAATATTAAAACTGTTGCAAACCAAATGAGGTGGCTAAACGAGCAGAAGAAATTGCTTAATCGCCAATTATGGCTAACGTAACCCACAACGAGGAAAATATCTACATTGAAAACGTAGGTGAACAAGATGGAACAGGTACAATCCTTTCCCTTGATTAACCAAGTAAAAAACAAAGTGTGTCTGTGACCAGCTTAAAAGAACAGTAATTTGTCAATATTTCCTCGATACATGTTAAGATTAAGTTCATTGACCATCTTCTTTAAAAATCTATCCCTTTGTTTACATCTACACTATATCTCTTTGCCATCCCTTTGCTGGGTGATTCTACTATTACTGAAGTTGCTTATCAAGTTGGTTTTAATAGTACAAGCTATTATATTAAAGAACGATGAAGACTAAATCTTATATATATCCTCTTCGTTTGGTAGAGAAGAAATCGCTCCTACCTTCGTACACACGACGGCACCTACTTTATTTGCAAAAAGAATGATCTCTTTAAGTTTACTAAAATCACTAAAAATTGTGTCATAGGACTCAAGATTTGCAAATTGAAATAAAGCAGCACCGACAAATGCATCACCAGCACCAGTTGAGTCAATGGAATTTACTTCGACGCTGTTTATTACACTCATTCCACTTTCATTTGAAAGAAGAGTGCCTTCCCATCCAAGGGTAACAGCCACTATTTTTACCCCTAAATGATGGAGCATTGCTATTCCATCATATTTATCTATTTTTCCCGTGATTAGTTCAAGCTCTGCTTCGCTTACTTTTACAAAGTCAGCCATTGATATACCCTTTCTAGCAAAACTAATAAATTCAGCCACTCTATTTTTCCATAAATCATGTCGGAAGTTAGGGTCAAACGATAGAAATATCCCCCTATTTTGCGCAAATTCCATTGCCTTTAAATAAGTTGTTTTAAAAGGGTTTTCCAGAAATGCAGTTGCAGATCCAAAGTGAATGATCTTAGCACCACTTAATCTATCTAGGTATAAGTTATCCTCTGTTAAATTTCGATCCGCTCCTCTATTGAATACAAAATCCCTTTCACCATTTGCTTGTAAAGAAACAAATGCTAAAGTAGTTGGTGCTAAATCGTCAGTAACAATCATCGATGTATCAACCCCTACCTCTTTTATCGTTTCTATTAAAAATAGTCCAAATGGGTCCTTTCCTACTTTTCCAATTAGACTCGCTTCCCCACCTAGCTTTGAAATAGTAGCTGCGACATTCGCTGGTGCACCCCCGGCTTTCTTTAGAAAATGATTACCTTCTATTAAATTGACATCAATATCTGTACAATAAAAATCGATCAAAAGCTCCCCAACGCATATGACTGCGCGGTTTGTTTTATTCATCTACATTACACTCTCCATTCTTTTGATTTAGGTAAAATGAAAGGCTATCGATCATTTTCGACAGCCTTCATAAACTCTTACTATCAACCCCTCTTTAATAGGGTTGAAATCTAGCCTTTATCTTTTCCATATACTCTTTAAAGGGTATATTTTCAAAGACTTTAATGTAACTTCTCCACCCTTACTATAAATTTGCAATCCTTTACTTGATGGATCCGGGAAAATTTGATCAGAAATAACCGTTTCACCTTTGTTTCCAAACACTTCTACAGCAGATCGGTCAATGAAAATATGCATTTTCACCGTCCCATTTAATGCATTCAACGGTCCGTCATGCTTACCAACTACATTGTTCCCATAATCAAAGCTTCCTGAACTTGAACGGTCTACGAATAACTGTTTGGCGGCAACATCATAGCCAATAGTCGTATATTCAGTTGCTCCTTTACGAACTTGAAAGCCGAATTCAGTTGCTTTTATATCATCTACATCAAACTCAGCTATCATTTCAAATGTATCTTCTGATAGTTTAGATAGGAGATTACTTTCACCAGATATGACTTTATTTTTATATGAAATTTTTTCACTCTTATCTCGAATGGTTTTTAAAGAAACTGGTGTTTGTTTTAAACGTAAACCTTCATCTGTCTGAGTTAACTCCATCTTTCTTGGCAATGTCGTTGAACTTCTCCAAGTCGAAGTTGGTGTATTATTTGCATATTGCCAATTACTCATCCAGCCAATCCAATATTTTTCGCCATTCTTACCTTCAATTCCGCTCCAATCTACTGCGGCATAATAATCTGCCCCGTAGTCAGTCCATAACACTTGATCGGAAGGATTTTCATTTTTAAACGTTTTCCCGTCAAAGGTACCTACAAAATATTGCATACCTGACCCGCCTGCAGGAGCGCCATCATTAATGCTTACCTGTAGTACCCATTTTGTTTTTGAAGGGTCACCATCAATTGGTAATTCGATTAGAGTAGGACATTCCCAAATCCCTCCGTTACTACCATGAGTAGAAGGTATCCACTCTCCAGAAACAGCAGACCAGTCTGTAAGGATGCCGCTTTCTTTTGAATCGTCTTTCTCAGGCTCTTTGACAACTTGGTCTACTTCATTCGGCATGGCCCCTTCATTATAAACATTAACATCATCCATGTTTAAATGACCCCAACCACCTGTAGCTTGGTCTACAGCTTTAATATATAACACTTCTCCAATGTATTTCGAAGCATCCCAGACGTATTTTTGATATTTTTCTTCTTTAAATTTGGTATTGGCTTGTCGAATTAATTCTTGATCATCAGAGGCTCTCACTAACGAAACATAGCGGTTGTTGATATCATTACCACCGCCCAACAGAAAGTTGATTTCTCCAGAGCCATCTAGTTTAAAATATGAGGAGTGCAGTTCACCTGTTGCGTCATCTCCCTTTTGAAGATCAGTAAACCCCCATAAGTGATAGTTTCCTTGGTGGCCGAAATCCCCTCCCCAGTATGATGGTACATTTGTCACATGATCTTTTGTGAAAGCATTACCTTCGATTGTACTCCACCCAGTTAGATCACCTGTCTCAAAATCATGATTAGTAATTTCCTTCTCATTTGTCATGATGTTCTTACCAACTTGAACATCTTGGAATAACGTGGATGAATTCCAAACATTTAAGCCAAAATAGCCTGATGAAAAAGTTGAATCATTTACATCATGAATGAGATTACCATCTAAATAAATTTTAATATTTTTTCCATGAGTGCTTGCTTTTAAATGGTAACTTTTATCTGTATCTAGATTTATTGTTTTTTCAGCTAAAATGGATATGTCTCCATTTTCGATTTTCATGATTTTTATTGTATCGTTTAAAGCATCGATATTCGCCATATAACCTTTTGTTGCATTAGGATCTGCACGAAAAACGAGCGAGCCAGCTCCTTTGCCACCTTTTTCCCCAGATATCTCAATGTTTGCTTCATAAAAAAAGTTATCCCCTGTTTGACCACTCATTACAAAAGCGTCCTCCGTAGAGGTTCCACTTTTTCCATCCATCGTGCTCTCCCAGCTTCCGTTTACATCTGACCATTTTGATAAATTGGTTTCAAAGTTAGATGTATTCTTGAACTCCACATTTCGAAAGGCAACCGTTGAATTCCACGCTGACAATCCATAGTATCCATAATCGAATTCTATATCTGTTTTTTTTATAACAGATTGATCGTTTACAAAGACTTGAATTTGATCCCCATCTGTTTCCACCTTCACATGGTAGGTAGTTGAAGTTTTGAGGGTAAAAGGTTTTCTCATAATTACCTCGTTTGTTCCATCTACATTCTTACTTAATGTTATGATATCGTTTTTGGCATCTAAGCTCGCAACATAGCCGTTCTTTGCACTCCTATCTGACCGAAAAACTAAACCGCCTGCCCCTTCTCTCCCATTCTTCTCATTAAGGGTAATATCTCCCTCATAGCTAAATGATTCACCTGTCTGGGATGACATGGTATAAGAAGTTCTGTCTAAGCTATTTGCTTGTATTCCACCATCTTCGCCGAATTCACTTGCATACTCCCATTCTTTTAAATTTGGTGAGGTATAAAACATAATCTTATCCTTAGCCGCTAACGACATAACCCACTGGTTTGATTCTTCATGCCAAAATACTTTAGGATCGCGCCAATCTTGTATAGGAGGGTCTGGCATTACGGGATTCCCTTTATATTTTTCCCAAGTTCTTCCTTTGTCTAGGCTATACGCTATACTTTGGACTTGCTTATCCCCTGCATGCGTAAAGATGGCAACCATTGCTTCTTTTCCAAAGCCAGCTGTATTATTCCAATCAATAACAGCACTCCCCGAGAAAATCTGACCGTTTTCATCCGGCGATAAAGCAATCGGCAAATGCTCCCAATTAACAAGATCTTTACTGACAGCATGCCCCCAATGCATCGGTCCCCATGTCGTTCCATACGGATGATATTGATAAAACAAATGATATTCACCTTTATAAAAAACCATACCATTCGGATCATTCATCCAGTTAGCTTCAGGAGAAAAATGAAATTGATTACGGTATGGTTCATTATAATACCCAGGGTCTTCTGCATATGCACTATTCAATGGTAAACAAGTGACAGTTGAACATATTAGAAGAATACTAATAATCCTCTTCACTTTTATTTCACATCCCTTTTTTAAAATCTAAACTGACATGTGATCGCTATGCTGGACTATTTCCGCGCAATCGATCTAATAAAACGGCTGCTACAATAACTCCACCTTTTACAACTAACTGCCAATAATAGTTGACATCCATTAGAGTTAACCCATTACTGATTACCCCCATAATTAAAACCCCAATAATCGTTCCTATTATTTTCCCTTTTCCACCTGTTAAACTTGTTCCTCCTAGAATAACAGCAGCAATTGCGTCTAATTCATACATTTGACCAGCAGTTGGCTGTCCAGAAAACAACCTTCCCGCTAAAACGACTCCTCCTAAACCAGCTAGTAAACCACTAATCGAATACACATTGATTAAAGACTTTTCAACCTTAATTCCAGTTAACCGAGCTGCCTCTTCATTGCCACCAATCGCATAAATATGACGACCAAACATCGTATATTTAAGAACAAAAAACATCACAACATATACTAAAGACATGATATAAATAGGAGTGGGGATTCCAAAAATACTTCCACCACCGATGAATTTAAATGTTTCGTTTTGTAAAACAATTGGATAACCACCACTAATGACATAAGCGAGTCCACGAACATATGTGAAGCTGCCTAGTGTAACAATAAATGCTGGTAACTTTGCTTTAGCTGTGAGAAATCCATTAATCAGTCCTACTGCATACCCTACTAGTACGCCTGATAACATCGCAATAATAGGATTAACTCCTGCCGAAGAGACCATGACTGAGATAACGCCAGATAGAGCAACTGTTGCACCAACTGATAAATCAATACCACCAGTTAAAATAACAATTGTCATCCCAGCAGCTAAAATAGCAATAATAGAAACTTGTTTTAATACATTCAATAAATTCGCTGTATCTAAAAAATTTGGTGCTGTAAATGAAAGTACTACACACAATAATAATAAAATCATGATCATGCCAAGCCTATTCCATAAAGAATAAAGGACATTTCCTATATTTAGGCGTTGTGAATGTGTAATAGTTTGCGTATTCCCTCTCATTTCTCTCTCCCCCCTTTGGTAGCCAAACGCATAATTGTTTCCTGTGTAGCTTCTACCTTCGAAAGCTCGCCTGTTAACCTTCCTTCACTCATGACAAGTATTCGATCACTTACTCCCAATACTTCAGGAAGTTCAGATGATATCATTAAAACGGCCAATCCTTCATCAGCAAGCTTTGAAACAATCTTGTGGATTTCAGTCTTGGCACCTATATCAACCCCTCGTGTTGGCTCATCAAGTAGTAATACCTTTGGTGCAATTGATAGCCACCTAGCAATCACTACCTTTTGTTGATTCCCACCACTTAAGTTTGATACTTGCTGTTCTGGGGAAGCTATTTTTATATTTAAGTCTTCAATATATTGGTTAGCGCTTTCATTTGCTTGCTTCCAACTAACAATTCCTGCTTTAGCGTGTTTTTTCAATTCAGCCATTATGATGTTCTCTTTTACGGACATTGATAAAAATAACCCTTGTTCTTTCCTGCTTTCAGGCACATGTGCAATCCTATTAGCAATAGCATCTATTGCGGATTTGATTCTAACAGATTGACCATCAACCAATATTTCGCCACTTTTCAACTCGGACAAACCGAAAATAGCCCTAACCAATTCTGTTCTACCAGCTCCAACAAGCCCCGCTAAACCAACAATTTCACCTGGGTAAATTTTTAAAGATACATTCTTTACAATCGTGTTATCAGAAACATTTCTCAATTCAAGTACAGGTGAAACTCCCCTTTGATTTTTTGTACCAAAAGCTTTTGACCGATTAAACAAGTCCTTTAAATCCCGTCCTACCATTAGCTTTACAAGATGATCAGGATTTGTCTCTTCAATCGGCCCGCTTGCAATCCATTCGCCGTCACGTAATACAGTGAACCTATTAGAAATTTTAAAGATTTCTTCCATTCTGTGAGATATATATACAATAGCAACTCCCTGCTTTTTCAAATCATCAATAATTTCAAACAGCTTTTTTATTTCTTTATCTGTTAAAGAGGCGGTTGGTTCATCCATTATGAGTACCTCTGCATTAAAGGATAATGCTCGAGCGATCTCAACCATTTGTTGTTGAGCAACACTTAATGTCGAAACCAATTGGCGAGGATTTAGATTCGACCCCATTGATTCTAACACCTCTTGGGCACGTTCATGGACCTCATTCCATTTCACCATTCCTAAACCATTTCTAGGAAAGGTCGAACCCATTAAGATATTTTCACTTATTGTTAAATTAGGAGAAAGGTTTAACTCCTGATGAATAACACTAATTCCTTTGTTCCTTGCATCAGTAGGGTCCTTCCATAAAATTGGTTGACCTTTTAAGTAGATTTTCCCACCATTGTCATCAGGTGTATGAATGCCTGCGAGGATTTTCATGAAAGTTGACTTCCCAGCGCCATTCTCTCCCATTAATGCATGTACTTCACCTGGATAAAGTTCAATTCTCACATTGTTCAATACGGTTACACTTGAGAACGTTTTACTAATCCCTTCCATATTCAACACTGGCTTTTTTAGACTTTGTTGGCCTTTAAGGGACATTTCATTGACAGCCATACCTTTATCTCACCCCTTATATTGATTTGAATAGGCTGATGAAAGGAGGAATCCTTATCAGCCTATTTTATTGAAAGAGGCTTACCAACCTTGGTAAGAATCTAATGTATCTTGAGTTACAATCTCAACTGGAACTTTAATAAGCTCCTCAACTTCTTCACCATTTTTCACTTTCATTCCGATTTCAACAGCTTTTTTGATCATGTTACTAGGTGACTGAGCTGAAGTTGCAAAAATTGTACTTCCTTCCTTTGCCATTGCTTCTGTGGCTTCAGGAGCACCGTCTACTCCGACAATGAAAAATTCATCTTTACGATTCGCTTGCTCTTGAGCAATTTCAACACCAATTGCTTCTGGATCATTAATCGCAAATACAGCGTCAATAGAGCCCGATGAATTAGCTTGTAAAATACTTTCCATCACCGTTAATGCCTTTTCGCGATTCCCTTCTCCATTTTGCTTCGCAATTACTTTTATTTCGGAATCCTTTATTGCATCTTCAAATCCTTGAATACGATCAGATACAGCCGAAACAGGAGGTCCATCAATAATAACTATTTTTCCTTTTCCACCTAATTGTTCAACCACATATTCTCCGGCTAGTTTACCAGCTTGATAGTTGTCTGAAGTAACAGTGGCATCGACACCACCTTCTGCATTAGTATCTACAGCAACCACTGGAATATCAGCAGCTTTGGCCTGTTGAACAGCTGCCGCAATTCCTTTTGTATCAACAGCATTTAAAAGAATAATATCTACCTTTTTCGTAATAAAGTTTTCAATTTGAGCTGCTTGTTTTGCTAAATCATATTCAGCGCTTTCAACTAGTACTTCAGCACCTAATTCTTTTCCTGCTTCTTCAGCACCTTTACCCATGGAGACGAAGAAAGGGTTTGCTAAACTACCCACCGCTACACCGATCGTTAATTGTTTATTACCTTCTTGTCCTTCGTTACCGTCTGTTGATCCATTTGATGATTCACCAGCCCCACTACATGCCGTCATCGCTGCAATTACAAACGCCAAAACTAGTATTCCAAGTACCCTTACATATTTCACCATATTAATCCCCCTAGTTATTGAAGATGAAAATAATTAGCTACAGAACGAGAAATTGTTACCGCTTTCAATTCCTTAAACTAGATCACCTCCTTAAATGAATATTTTTGGTTGAAATAATGGTGATATGGTTGATTTTGATAGTTTTCACATTGACATCTCAATTGAATGATAACGCTTTCATCTTTTGGATAACAATATAATTACCTTTTACACATTAGAATTACAATTGAATGAATTTGATTGTTTTTGGTTTATTTTGATTGATTTTGATTATATTAAAACTGTTTATGATTGTCAATAGTTCCAATTTTCCCAAAAAATATATTAATAACATAAAATATTAAACTTTCAAATGGGATGTTTAATACATGGAGCAGATTTACCCTCATTGTTAATTGGCCACATTACAATAAATCAAGCATTCTTTATTATATTGATACAACAAAGGGGAAAATCCTCAAAAAATAATTTCAGAATCTCCTAAAAAAAGCCGGTATTCTAATGTCTGAATCAGACAGTTTGAATACCAGCTTTCCTTCAACGATAGCAAATTTAGTTTTTAGTCCCTCACAATAATTATCTCCGTTTTCTCCTTATATTTTCCTAACGTTATTGTACCTTCTTCATTCGTAATAACTTTTGTCTGGTTTAAATCTGCAAACTTAGAAAATGATACTTCTCCAAATTTTGTATGATCTGCTAATACAAAGGCCTCACGTGACAAAAAAATGGCTCTTTCTTTCATTTGCGCCTCTTCTGGATCTGGGGTAGTCAATCCAAAATTATAATGAATAGCGTTCGTACCCATGAAACACTTATCAAATCTGTATTTTTTTATACTTTCGTATGCATAACGTCCAACTGTTGCTTTGGTAATCTTTTTAACAAATCCACCAATAAAATATGTACATATATCATTTTCAAGTAATGCATCTAAATGATCAATTCCGTTTGTAATGACAACGATATCTTTTTGTCTTAAATGTTTGATCATTTGATACGTTGTTGTTCCAGCATCAAGATAAACACAGTCGCCGTCCATAATTAGTTCTGCCGCATATTTTGCTATCTTAGCTTTTTCCCCAAGGTTCTGCGTTATTTTCTCAAACACACTTGGTTCGTCTCGTTTACTATGTAAAAGTGAAGCTCCACCATGTACACGTTTTAAGTAGTTCTGCTTTTCTAATTGATCTAGATCACGACGCAAAGTAGATTCTGAAGTATTTGTTAATTCTACTAGCTCATGAATCTTAACATTCTTCTTTTCTTTTAATAGCTTTAAAATTAATTGATGCCGTTCCGTAATAAGCATGATATTGCCTCCCCGTATTACACTTCTGTTTAAATGTTCTTCGTGTATTCTAGTTTATTAATTTTAGTATATAGAATTTTGCAGTGACATGTAAGAACCTATTAGAGGTACCCCCATAAGAAAAAGGAGCTTTAATCAGCACCTGGCAATGAAGTAACGCACCTGTTTGTTGAATAAACAATTTAAAATCCATTACCCTGGAATATTATTCTCATTAATTCTACGGCCATAAAGTAAACTAAACCTACATATATACTAAGACCTAAAGCTAATATTCTCCAAAGTCCTTTCTCACTGAGAAAAGAGAAGAGAAAGATATAATGATTCCACATATCATCACTACACGAAAAGTTGTTACTCCAGGATCAATTACTTGTATTATAGTTCCAGCAAAGAAACAAATAATCAAGGTAATTTAAAGCAAACGAAATAACCCCTAAATATTTTTTCATGATTAACCACCATTCTCCTTTAAATCATTTTACCAAATTGTAGTAAATATGAATTTTTTATTATTGGATTATCTTCCCCCTTTAGTTGTATAAAAAAAGAGACTGTCTAATCAAGAAAGGATACTACCATCCATAGAGGAAATGCTTACACCATTTGATGGGGAGCTTTGTATTACCACCTATATAAATACCAGCATATGAGGCACCAGGTTTATTAAAGACGACACCATAAAAAGTACAGTGTCGGCTTTTCATTTACATATTCTATCTTGTTCTACATAATATCGAAGAGTTCAAAAAAGACGTGGATATAACATAAGGCAAAAATTTTGGTCAAAGCGAAGATGTAGTTGTCGAATTTGCGGCAAATGCTTAAGTAGGTGCAGTGGAATGGTGGCTAAAAAATGGCATGCCTTATCCACCGCAGGAAATGGCAAAAAAAGTAGGGGAACTTTTAGAAAGGAACTTATAATTATATGAAGTTTTTCAGTTTCAACGCAGGTTGTGAAGGAATGTACTTAAGCTAGCGGGCTTTTTCTTCAACGATTTTCCGCAATCGGGCGCGATTGTTGAATATATCCCAATCTCTCAGTGAAATGAGAAATTGGGATATAATTATTTATAAGCTACTCCCCTCTTGTTGAATAAGAGTTATAATCTAGAAATCCAGTTATCTACCCTTGAAAACGTGAACAGAACCACCAAGAGTTACACCAAGAACTGATACTAGGCCCGCTTTCTTCCCTTGATCTATCCTTCTTGCAATAATATACAACACAGCTGGTCCAGGTATTATTAACAATGTAGCAGCAGTAATTACAAATAGCCAAAGATTTGATTGGGCTCCTCCTTGAAGGGGGAGCTTTAACTGCTCATTTGGAAAAGGAATCTGTTCCAACTATTTCATAATGTGCTCTTGTCTTTGTAAGGAATGGTTTTGACTTACCTTGCTTTCTATTAAAAAGTGATAAACACCATTTTTGATTTTTGGGGTGCCACCTTTACAATCATTTTAATAACCCTTTCCGTTGCTCACGCATCCACTGAGCAACTTGAATTTCCCCTTGTTCATTTGATTTTTCAAGCTCTGTAATAATCGCTTTGTAATCGGTGTCATTACGATTTTGACTCATTTTGGCTGCAGCTTGAATGGATGTGATTTCAATTTCAAAGCCAACTATTCCTTTCATTTCACTCTTAAGCAACTCTGGATCAAACGTTTCCCAGGTCCGACCATTTTCGCGGTGAGACTCATAGTGATTAAGCATAGTATCCAAGGAGGAAATCAGCTCGTCTTCAGTGATTACACGTGCTGATCCATACGCATGTACAGCTAGATAGTCCCATGTAGGAACCTCTTCGCACTGATACCAACTTGATGAAATGTAAGCGTGCTGCCCTTGAAAAATCAGTAACACATCACTATTATTGTCTATAGTTTTTTTTTGCATGTTTCCGTATGCAATGTGGCCAGTCGCATAGATTTTCCCGCCATCTTCTCGAATTTCCAAAGGAATATGCGTTGCCATGGGACGATGTTCATCAACAGTAATCAATAAGGCAAACTGGTTAGACTTCATGATTTGTACTGCCTCTTCATTTTTCATACGATATTGCTTAGGAATGTACACAATGATCATCCTTTCAACTTGTATTAAAGTTTTTAAAAATATAAGCATTAAATATATATCCGATAAAAAAATATTATTATACAATTTGACATAAAAAAAGGTACAATAATGAACAAATATATATGTCAGAGGGAATGCAAATGAATAATACCATTTTTACTTTTAATGATAACTCCCCAAAATACAAACAAATCTACGAGAAATTTAAATCATATATTGAACAAGGAGACATTTTGGCGAATGAGCAATTACCCTCCATTCGTCAACTTGCAGATTCCTTACATGTAAGCCGTAATACGACTTTACTGGCATATGAGCAACTTGTTGCTGAAGGGTATATTCGTGGAGAGGGCAGAAAAGGCTATTTTGCAAATGAGTTAGAACCCCTAATATTTCAGGAGCCATTAATCTCTTATAATAAAAAGCAGACTGAGTCCAAGAAATCTCCAGTAGTTAATTTCAGGGCAGATGCCGTTGATCAAACACATTTTCCGTTGAAAATATGGAGGAGAATTGCTAATCAAGTATTAACATTACAGGATAGCTTTCGATACGGGGAACCATTTGGGGAAGAATGCCTGCGCGAACAAATCTCCACATATTTATTCCAATCACGCGGAGTGAAAACAAATGCAAATGCAATTATTATCGGAAGCAGTACCCAACAAATGCTTGTATACCTTGGGCATATACTGAAGGATGAATTCCAGAGTATTATAGTTGAAGACCCTGGTTATGACGGTGCTAGGGAAGCTTTTCAATTCCATCGTTTTATGTTTGAAACTTTGCCGGTTTATGAAACAGGTGCTGAACTTTCACAATTAGAACAAATGAAATCACGATTAATCTATGTAACCCCTTCCCATCAAAGTCCAATTGGAGTAAGCATGTCTATTCAACAACGGCAATTGCTTATTCATTGGATTAACAAGATTCGTGGATATATTATTGAAGACGATTATGATAGTGAATTTCGCTATACACAAAAACCATTTCCTGCTCTTGCCTCCATTGATTCAGCAAGAGTCATTTATTTAGGAAATTTCTCGAAGTCCTTTCTTCCAGGAATTCGTTTAAGTTATATGGTCTTGCCACAGCCATTATTAAATCGTTTTAAAAATCAGTTTCATCATTTTGAAGCTACTACCTCCCTGCTTAGCCAGCTTACAATGGCTAAACTTATGGAAGAGGGAGAATGGAGTCGACATATTAAACGAATGCGCCTTGTTTATAAAAGAAAAATGCAGCACCTAGTATCCACATTAAAAGAGCAATTCGCTCAAAATATATCAATTATTGGTGAACAATCTGGTTTGTACGTATTAGTCAAAGTACATCTGAAGCATTCAGAAGAATGGTTAATTCAACAAGCTTCCTTTCATGGCGTTACAGTGTACCCTACGTCCCTCTACTTCATTAAAAATAACACCGAAGGACCAATGGTTAAATTAGGTTTCAGTAATCTTTCCGCCGATGAAATTGATGTGGGTGTGAAACTCTTAAAGAAGGCATGGTTAAAAGAATAACTCCACAATTCTTTGAACAAACGAATTGTAGCTGTTTTATTGAACAAAAATAATCTTCATAGGGACCTAATAGGAAATCTCTAGCCTTATTAGTTATTGGATTTGGAGCGAGCTTCACATTTTTATCCTATGCAATGGAAACACTTCCTATGGGGACAGCTTATGGAATATGGGCGGGAATTGGTACGTCAGGTGGAGCAGTATTTGGAATGATTTTATACAGAATCTAAAGATTGGAAGGGCTAGTTATTATTTGGCTGGTATTAAGTGCAGCTTTAGGTCTAAAACTTGTTTCTTAATAAATAAATTGAAGGATAATTTTAAGCCTAATTTCCATATGAAATTAGGCTTAATTATTTAACAAATCTTCCACAGTAGTTGAACAAGACAAAATCGGATAACTTTTATTTTTGTAGATTTTTCTTCATAAGAGATGCTACTTCTAAATTATCTTGTTGAGAAGTGTTTTCTAGATGCTTAATTATTTCTTGACGTTCAACAGGGTGATTTTGACTTAATTTAGCTTTCGCTTCAATTTTTGTGATTTTTATTTTAAATGCTACAATCCCTTTACTCATTCCTTCGATAAAACTGGAATCTATATCGTTTAAATTGTATGTGCTTTTTGGACTTTCATATTTGTTCACCATATCATTCAGGGAATCGAATATGACTTTTTGATCTTCGTCAATCTCCATCTTTCCATATAAATGGATCGAAACATAATTCCAAGTAGGAACTGCCATCGTTGTTTCATACCAAGACGGAGATATATAACAGTGAGGACCTTGGAAAACCGCAAGAACTTGTTGGTATTCTATATCCTTCCATTGTTCGTTTGGGCGGGCAAAATGACCATATAAAGCACTTTCAACTTTATTTAATATGAGTGGAAGATGGGTAGCGTACGGTTCCCCATTGTGTTGAGAATATAAAGTGGCAAAGCTGTACTTTTCGATAAAATCATAAATTATTTCTTCATCCTTGAGTTGAAAATGTTTAGGTATATACATGATTTACCTCCTCCTTAATAAAGCCTTTGTACTTTGCGGCTATCTCCAATTTTTAAAAACTAAGTATTATATGAGATATTTTATTATGTATACTGACATCTAAAAAGGTACAATTATTAATAATTGTACATGTCAACCCTTTTGGATCTTCTCCGCGGATATAGCCTGTATATGATAGTAATAATGAAAATTCATTGATTTCACCTTTTATTTTGATGTATATAAACTTACATGTAGTGAATTAATTACGTTTTAAAAAAATAACTTCAGCCGTATAAGGACCTGTACCTCAATTTGAAGCAGTAATTAAATGTGATTTCTGTTTAACCGGGCCCGACAGGTTATCCAACATCATAGTGAGTTATTTATGAATCAAAATAACAGATAGCTAATGGTGTTTTTTAATTGTACCCAGCAATCAGGCCAAATTATGGAATAATCCCTTCAAATAAAGTAACTTTATAACTAGATTATTAATTGGAAGCAAACAGATAGCCAATAATTATTCTCATTAGAAAGGATTGAAATAGTATCGAATTAAGACATTTAGAATATTTTTTAATGGTCAGTAAAGAACTACATTTTACAAAAGCTGCTGAAAAATTAGGAATTTCGCAACCAACTTTAAGCCATCAAATTAAAATGCTTGAACAAGATGTAGGCTATGCACTTTTTAACCGTATTGGTAAGAAGATTGAACTTACTAAGGTAGGAGAAATTGTACAACAAGAAGCATTGAATATTCAAAATTCCTTACAATGTATTTCTTCTCAAATTAAAGCACTTGCAAAAGTAGAAATCGGGGAATTGAAAATTGCTGTGTTACCAGGAGAAATAACTGATTTGGTAACTACTTTGTGTATTAAATTTAACCAATTATATCCGAACATTAGAGTGTTTATTCAAAGTACGGATCAAGTGGAAAAGGCTGTTTTAGAGAATCAAGCTGATTTTGGTATTGGTTTTGAATTCAATCGTTATGATATGTTGCTGGTGACGAAGTTGTATGAGGAAGAATTTTACCTGATTAGTAATCAAAGTAATGGAGAGCAGAAGGTTTCATTTTCCGATGTTTTAGACAGTTCTCTTATTTTATTTCCAAATATCCATCAATGCAGAAAAATGCTTGATAAAACGAGTCTTGAGGTTGGCAGGCAGATAGAACCTATTGTCGAAACGTCTAGCATTGAATCTATCTTGAAGCTCGTTCGAAATGGGGTTGGCCGCAGTTTTGTTTCGCGTACATTATATGAATTTTATGATACAGAGGATTTATTTTTCCAACGTATTGAAAAACCAACTTTGACTAGAGCTGTTTATCTCGTGATGAAAAAGAATCGTTTTATCAATTATGCAGCACGTAAGTATATTAAGTTATTAATATGTGAAATCGAAAGGCTGCGTTTTCATACAGAAAAAGATGAAATAGCTTCTTTGAAAAGTTCTATATTATAGTTTTTATCTATTATTATCATAGAAATGAATGAATAGATAAATGATAAATTCCTCTTTACAATGAATACAAGTTCATGAAGATGAGAACTATCAAATTGTAAAGGGGATTTTCAATTATGTTTCAAGAAGTAGCAGGTATTAAAATTCCAGATTCTCGATTGGCTAAAGAAGCCGCAGATCTTTTACGTGAGCATGGGGACGACTTGTTGTGGAATCATTCAAATCGTGTATTTTTATTTGGTGCATTCAACGGAAAAAAAAAGAAGCAAAATTATGATTTAGAGTTGCTATATGTTAGTGCATTATTCCATGATTTAGGCTTAACAAAAAAGTTCAGTAGTCCAGATTTACGATTTGAAGTCGACGGTGCAAATGCAGCGAAAAGCTTTTTACAGCAGTATCAAATTCCAGATGAGTCGATTCGTCTTGTATGGGATGCTATTGCGTTACATACGACACCTGGCGTTGCAGAACATAAAGAGTCTGAAGTGGCACTACTCTTTTCAGGTGTTGGTTTAGATGTGATGGGAGATGGCTTTGAACAATTCCCTGACGACTTGCGTGAAGAAATTATAAAAGCCTTCCCACGTAACAATTTCAAGAAGGACATTATTCCAGCGTTTTATGAGGGCTTTAAGCATAAGCCAGAAACTACGTTTGGCAATATGAAGGAAGATATTATTGAATATTTTAGACCGGAATATAAAAATAAAAATTTCTGTGATTGTATTTTGCATTCACCATGGACAGAATAGAGTACAAAAGTGACAGAAAGTTTGTACAAAAAGGTTATATCGACCAAGGTAGCTACTAACTTAATTAAAATGTCCATCGCAGGAGTATGAGTGGTTTTTGGCCAAAAAAGATTGATTAATTTGCATGAATCTATGCTGATTCTTGGTGAAAAAATGAAGCACACGAAAGGCTGGAGTGACGAAAAATCCTGGCTGCCTAGATGAAACTTGGTATTGAACGTGAAGGACTCACACAATCAATGCGCGTCCTTCATTTAATTGAATAATTAGCTGAAGCTGCCCGGAACGGATTATTAATTTCTTCATATTATAGGCTTTTATTAAAAAACAAAAAATAAACAACCAATTAGGTTCCTCCCTTGGTTGTTTATTTTTATTCCCCTGTATTTGAAACAGTAACATTCCACTTTTTAAATTCTATTCTAACCTGAAATAAAAATCGATTAAGACTTTCTATCCCACTTTTTGTCCTGCCAAACGGATGACTTCCTGCAAGACACCTATCGGAAGCTTGCGGGAAACATCCACAAGCTTATATTCTTAAAGCCGTAAAGTAACTTCCCCCTACTGTTAAGATTAATATTTAAATGCCTGAATTCCGCTCTCTCCTTTTGCCCCATCCAGTCCAACGGGTATAGTTAACGGGGTCATTCACACGCACATATATATTGGAGAGAAGCCGCTCCCTCTTCATTCAATAGAATATTGCACGCAACTTTAAGCGCTTCTACAGGAAAAAGCTCTGGAGCTGGAAGTCCCCCCGCAAATGAAATGACTTCTGGTCTTTCTGTTACTTTTACTATCTCACGGGTCTCAGAAGATGAAACTAGACGAGCTCACTTTCCATTTGTAAACAATCCTTCCTTGAAACTTCGATATTTTTAACTTTAATCTCTATTTTATTTGAATATCCAGTCATCCTTCCGTTAAGCTAATCATTACTACTGCTTTCATGATTAGAGACTTGCCCCTATATACATTCCACCAATGCCAAACGCACTTAAATAGCCTTTGCTGCATTGAGCAAAGGCTTACCTTTTTGACGAGTTTCTTCTATATAATAAAACTAAAAATAAAAATCCCGCCAAGCAATTTCGTTTTTCTTCAACCCTTTTTTTAAAAAACAACCCTCTATTTCTGCACTTTTTCCTTATTTCTTAACTTCTCCACTTTTTCGGGAGTGAGGGTGATGTCCCGGACAGGGGAAACTCTTCCCCACTCATCCTTGTGAACGATGTGTTTTCGTTCAAATTTGGTCGGAGTATCTATACCTGCGGCAGCTGCAAGGTTAAATAGCCCCTCGCGGAGGGAAATCACGTAATTGGCGACTCGGTATTGTTTTTCCTCAATAACCAGACCTTCCTGCAACTTTGAATCAGTTGTGGCTACTCCAGCAGGGCAATGGTTTGTATGGCAGATTTCAGCCATGATGCAGCCAACGCTAATCATAAAACCGCGGGCTATATTGACTAAATCTGCCCCCATCGCTAAAGCGACCGCCACTTTATCTGGAGAAGTCAGCTTGCCTGATGCAATCAGCTTGACCCTGTTACGTACACCATATTTTTTTAACATCTCATCTACAAGTGGCAAGGCTGACATAATTGGGAGTCCGACTGCATCTGCAAGCTCCTGATAGGTTGCCCCAGTTCCGCCTTCTCCGCCATCCACCGTGATAAAATCCGGCCCTTTACCTGTATCTCTAATGGTTTTCGTCATTTCCTCAAGTGCATCAAGATCCCCCACAACAATTTTGATACCGACAGGCTTTCCGCCTACATCCCTCATTCTTTCCACAAATTCGAACAATTCATTAAAATTCTTGAATTCATAGAACCGGTTAGGGCTATTGATCGTTTGGCCAGGCTCTACCAATCGGATTTGGGCAATTTCTTCTGTCACCTTTTGTCCTTCAATATGCCCACCTCTGATTTTGGCACCTTGTGCCAGCTTAATTTCAAATGCCTTTACTTGCTCGATTCCACTTTTCTTCTTGAATTCTTCCCAGGAGAACTCCCCACCTGGTGTCCTTACTCCAAACAGTCCCGGACCGATTTGCATCATGATGTCGGGATTTCCGGAAAGATGATATTTGGAAAGACCACCTTCACCAGTATTCATCCATGTTCCTCCTGCAAGCCCTAAACCTCTCGACAGTGCAGTGATGGCATTCTCACCGAGTGCACCGTAGCTCATTGCAGATTGTCCTACGAGCCCCTTTAATTTAAAGGGATTCCGGCATGTTTCCCCTCCGATTATGACAGCATCCTCGTCTCGTAAAAAGTACGGTTCTATTTGTCTATCTTCCCGCTTCTCCTTTCTGGTCAATAGACCTTCCTCATCTACTTCATATACCTTTGTATTGATTTTTTGGCTATTATCTATTCTCAATTCTTCCCGGAGATTGGGAAACATACTATTTCGAATATAGTATCCAGCCTCATTGAAGTCACGTTCCGATCCAAATCCGATTAAGCGCTCCTTATATTTTCCTGCTTTTACAACATCCTCGAATTCCTTTCTTGAGAAAGGGGTGCCTTCATTATTATTTTCAAATAAATACTGCCTAAGTTCAGGACCTATTTGCTCTGTCATGTATCTAATTCTGCCGATAAGGGGGAAATTCCTCAGGATTGAATGTTGTTTTTGTGTATCATCCTTTCGGTAAAAGTACGCTGCGGCCGTAACTGTCCCTATAACGGCAGATCCTTTTAAAACTGTAGGAAGGTAATTTTTCAACTTGGACATTTTATCACCCTTTGCTTCTTATTTTTTGTGCGAGTTACTCAAGTCATCTATAATCTTTGGAGTGCTTCATCAATCAGAATTTCTCCAGAAGTTACATGGAACGTTTTATTAAATACTTCTTTAGTATCCAGCGCTTTTACCAATACAGAAGCAATATCCTCTTTTGGTATCTCGCCTTTGTCATGCAGAATTGATGTTCCAGCTTCAACTTTACCTATTCCCGGCTTATCCACAGGCATACTTGTCCGTATAACCGTATATGTAAGCTTTTCCTGTCTTAATAGCTCTTCTGAGTGGTACTTGACATCGTTTGTACTAGAATCTAAGTTCTCCATTTTTTTTGATCGCATGGTATTCATCAGAACAAAGCGCTTCACCCCATGTTTCTTAGCAGCCTCAACTGAGTCTATTACTGACTGATGGTCAACCAGTATTGGTTTGCCCTCCCCAGTCCGAGGACTGGCGCTACTCAGGTAGATTACTGCTTCACAGCCTGAAAAAGCACTGGAAAAATCCCTACTTTCCAAAGAAACTACATCTCTTGCTCCAAGTTTAACCATTTCCTCTACTTTATTTTCTGCTCCCACCAGTGCTACCGGGCTATGGTGCCTGTCTGCCAGCTGTTTTACAACGTGCTCTCCGGTCATGTCCTCTGTTCCTATTACTAGAACTCTCATTTTAAGACCTCCCTGCTAGTTTCATAATATATATTTACCACTTTAAATTTTAATGAAACAATTAAGCGTCTTCTGCCGTATCGTTAATTTTAACGATTCATTGATAGTTAATTATTAGGGGAATCCCATTTATTCAGTGGAAGCAATTAGACTTTTTTTACTTAATTGAACGTACGTAATCTCAAAATTTATAATCTGACATCAATTATTACTGAAACTGTACGAACTAGATTAGTGATCGGAATAACGAAACCTGCTCTTGTGAAGTAAATTGGGTTTAATGGGGCTAATTAAAGAAAACTTTATATTAAAGAAGATTATTTCCTGGAGAAACAAAACCTAAAATTATCTCTTATAAATATTAATTTTTTCATACATTCCATAGTTAATCGCACCCAAACTTTCTTACGAACACCATATTGATAAATTCCACACGAAGGATACTGGCCATCTATAAAGTATAAAAACTATATTTATCAATCCGGAAATGCGGAGCCCCATTTTTTTCAATACTGAAAAATTACTAACTGCAGGAATGCTAAACTGACCAGCTTTCCATATATAAAAAAAAGAACCTCTAGTAAAATACTAAAGATTCGGGATTAATAAATATATTGTAATTTTAATATGGTAAATGAAAGTATTTAAATTAATATATTTCCATAATACGAGATAAACGAATAGAGAAAATCTTTTGATTTTCATCCTTTAAGGAAAGGGTTTGTTCATTAAGGTTAAGTTTATGCAATTGACCCTTACATGTTTTTAATACTCCTTCTTTATAATAAATGATGGTTGTTATACCCTTTTTTTTCAACGATTTCAAGATCATCTGATTATCTCCTTTCTGTCTATTCAATTATTTATTAAATTTGTATGATAAGTGGTGCAATACTATGAAATCAATTAGGATATATATATTATATAACGAAAACGGTAAGCGTTTTCATTATTGTTGTGAACAATTTGTGAAAGTTTGAACATTAGAATATTTTAGGAAAATCAGATAGCCTAGGAAATAGTAAAATCAATAATAAAAAAATGAATATTAAGTGAATTGACTTTTAGACTGAAAATTACTTAACGTATAATATCTGGGTTATCGGTCAACAACTAGATGGGAAGATCACCATTTTGCAAAAAACTATAAATAATCAATCTATATCAAACGGTACATTTAAACGATCGCTCCCATTACAGTACGTCATGATCATCCGCCACCAATAAGAAGAAATCCGGTCTTATAATAAGATTGTAGCGTATACACAAAATTATACTGGCTTTAATCCATTTTCTTTAAATACGACTATTGAACAAGATATCAAAAGACGACTAAGCGTTTCTATAAGAAAGCTTTGCCGTCTTTTTGTTTGAGAAGTGTACTTTTAAACAGAATTGAATTGAAAAGTATCAAAAGAATATTAATTATACTTGGCATCATCTTAAAACGATCCAATATAAAACTTATTACTTCATTACCTTCTATAAACAGTTTGTGGGAATATTCTAATAAATAATTGTAAATTGCTTTAATTCCTGAAACTTTGATATCGACTACACGTTGATTGACAAGCTTGTCTTAGATACTAATAGATTCCGCCTAAAGGTATTTCTAAAAGGAAGAAAACAACCCTTCTTCTTTGAATCGCCATTATTCCATCTCCTTCAGCTTCGTCCACAATGTCGTCCGACTAATCCCAAGGAATTTCGCCAACTTTGCTCGGTCATATCCAGACGTCATGTCTAGTTTCCTGATAATCTGGTTTTCCATTTCTGCCAAAGTACCTTTTTCCACCGTAATAAACTTCTCCCCTACTTGTTGCTTATCCATTATTTGCTCATGTAAGAGGTCGATAACTACATCCACCGGATTATTAACACTTTGAGTTAGCACAACACATCTTTGTATGAAGTTTTTTAATTCTCGAACATTTCCAGACCAATGATATTGTTGGAGAAGATGCAACCAGGATTCCGGTAAATTAGCTTGCAGATCATGGGTTCTGTCGATTTCCTCTAGAAATCTTTTGGCCAATAGCGGAATATCCTCGAATCGCTCATTTAGCTATGGAAGACGGAGTGTGAGAGCGTTAAGACGGTAGTAGAGATCTTCCCGGAATTGCCCCTGCTCAATAGACTGCAGTAGATTACGATTCGTGGCGGCGATAATACGAACATCTACGGGAATCACTCGATCGCCGCCTATACGCATTACCTCTCGATTCTGCAACACACGTAGAGCCGGGCTTGCAATACCACGCTCAGTTCCCCAATTTCGTCCAAGAAAATTGTCCCTCTATGAGCAAGTTCAAACAGACCTGACTTCCCTCCCTTACGCGCCCCGGTGAAGGCTCCCTCTTCATAACCAAACAGTTCGCTCTCTACTAGGTTATCAGGAAGGGCGGCACAGTTTATTGCGACAAATGGACCTTTTTCTCTGCGACTCGCTTGATGAATTGAGTGCGCGAATAATTTCTTACCTGTACCACTCTCACCTGTAAGCAAAACCGTAAAATCTGTTTTGGCAAACTGAATTCCACGATCCACCACTTTCTGAAATGCCGAGGTACAACCAATGAGATCATTGAACTTGTATCGGGCAACGAGTCCCTTGTCATGGATTTTTTTACGAATTTTCCCTTCTAAAGTCTGAATATGACTAGCTGTCTGAAAGCTTACTACCATGTTTCCTCGACCTAAAAGGCGACGATTAACCAAATTTTGATGCCGTTGAGGTCCATTAAATCTTCCTCTAATTCACTATCTTCCACTAGCAAGGGTCCTAACACAGGATGCTTTTCAAACTCTTGACGTTTTAGACCAATGACATCTTTAGCATTTATGTTCAACAATTTTTCAGCAGCTGGGTTAAAAATGATGATGGAGGAGTCCCCCATTAATTGAGATTACACCATCTGTAGATAGTTTCAAAATGGTATTGCTACGTCTGATAATCTCCTGTTTCTGCCTAGCCTTAATCTGTTCGTTTTGATTAATCCGTAACAAATTTATCGTTTGTTTAAGGGTCTCTCGAAGTGTTTCACGCTCGATTTCTACAATCACACCTCTCATTCCCAAATGCTGAGCCAACTCAATAATTCTTCCAAAGGACACAACAGTGTTATAGCCTTGCCGCTTGGCATGGAGGGTTTGCCGTATCCACCCAAATCGATTGGTATAAAAAAAGGCGTAATCTCTAAGTTGGCAATACGGGCGAAGTGTTGAAGATCATCTGCCTTTTTATCTTTCCTAGGATAAATGACAGCCAGCTGGCCACCGAATTCCCGAGCTTTATAAAAGGCCTAGCAAATCTTAACTCGAAATGTCGATACTGATGCATGGTAACGATACCGTATAGTGTGGTTGAAACGGCAAAAGAGTACGATTTGAGTCCCTATCATTATCTTGGCTATTTGTTTGAAACCCTACCAAATATGGATCTTACGAATAAAAAAGAAATAGATAAAGTCTTGCCGTGGTCATCTAGTTTACCCTCTGCATGCAGAGTACCGATAAAAAGGGAAGCAAACAAAACATAGTCCCGAAATACACCATCCATGTAGTATTTGGGGGCTACTTGACGTTTACCTTTATAGCGAATTTACTTAAAATAAGGAACCTTTTTCAAAGCCACACAAACTGGAACGGCAACGATAATTCCTAATATATTTTGAACGAGATCTCCAGGTATCGAAGCTAAAGGTGCAATCCAATTACCGTATAGAATCCCTTCACCAATATAATAAACAGCTATCATAAATGGAATGGAAACGATTGTTGCTATTACATTGAAAGCAATGCTAGTACCGTTGCGACCCTTTGACCAAGCGATTTTACCAACTATATATCCTTGCAAACCACGCGCCACAATGGTGATAGGTGCCCACAATGCCCACCCTCCAACTATATCAAATAACCCCATTCCTATCGCACCAGCAAGAGCTGCTTTTTTAGGACCAAATAAAATAGATGCAATAAAAAGCATAGCTGTTCCTAGATGAACTAACCCTCCATTTGCGGCAATTGGCAGTTTAATATTCAAAAAGAAAGTAGATAGGAACACAAGTGCAATCAACATTGCGGTAATAATTAAATCCATAGTTTTTTGACTTGACCTTGAATAACTTTGTGTATTTTGCATATCTGTAAACCTTCCTAACTAGAATTTCCTATGATTTTAGCAAAAGACTGGTGTCTATAAAAGTGTCAATTTATTAAAAAACTATGAGGTCAGTTGATAAAAAATACAGATATTATACGTATTGAAAAGAGAGAGGAGATGACTGTTTTTAGCTGATTTATGATAAGATAAATAAAGTTTAAAGTGGATAGGCCATATGGAGGTTATTATGAAAAAAGTTGCTGTACTACAGGATTTATCATCTTTTGGAAAATGTTCATTAACAGCTGCAATTCCGGTTCTTTCGGTCATGGGCGTGCAGGCATGCCCTTTACCAACGGCCATATTGACTGCGCAAACCGGATATCCAAGTTTTTTTTGTGAAGATTTTACATCCAAAATGAAATACTTCATAGAAGAATGGAGCAAGCTTAATGTAACCTTTGATGGAATCTATACCGGCTTCGTTACTGGTGAAGAGCAAATTAATAATATTTTCCATTTTTTAGATAAATTTTATACAAAAGAAACCATTTTACTTGTTGATCCAGTAATGGGGGATATAGGAGAAGTCTATAAACTTTTTACCGATGAATTACTGGTACTTATGAGAGAACTGGTGAAGCGTGCAGATGTCATTACACCAAATGTTACAGAGTGCTGTTTATTAACCGGATTGTCTTATGAAAAGCTGCATAGCTATTCAAACGAAGAGGACTATATTAAAGCGATAGAAGAAGCCGGGAATATGTTGCAGCAAGAAACAGGAGCTCAGGTTATCATCACTGGAATGAATCCACCGTCAGCAGATTCAGAGAAGCAGTTTATCGGAAATATGTATTTGGACGGAAGTAGAACCTTTTATAGTGCGACGCAGTATAACGGTGAAAGCTATTCAGGTACTGGTGATTTATTTGCATCTGTGATTATGGGAAGCATGATGCGTGGAGAGAACCTAGAAAAATCCGTACAGCTCGCAGTGGCATTCCTGACAGAGGCTATCAATGATTCCTCCTTGGAGCAAATTCCTAAAGTAGAAGGAGTTAACTTCGAAAAGTATTTACGAATGTTATTATGAATGCTTTAAAAAATGGAAAAAAATAGAGTAACAAAAGCTCGGCTTTTTGACTAACCGAGCTTTTTGTATAAATCAAATAGTACTTATATTTTGCCGAATATTGTAAAAAATCTCACTTAAATAATAAGGAAACTTTCTATTTACAGTTTTCTTATTTAAGTGATTTTTTCCAATAAGTGTATGGTCCATTACTTTTCAGAATTGCATTATTCGGTACCTGTTTAATTATAAGTAGGAGATTAAGTATATCAACTGATGATGCCATTGAGTTTAGAATTATCAAAAATTTCAGTGGCGGTGTTAATAGTCCAAATACACCTAATATTAATGGGAAAATTATTGAAATAATCATGAAGGGAGCAATTGTAATGAAGATATACCTTGATTTTAAAATCTCTTCTTCCGTTATCACATAACCCCCGAAAAGAGTAAGTCCTACATATGTTTTTTCTGATTTAATAAAATTAGGAATGAAAATCAAATGAAGTAATTCGTGAAGTATTAAAAGGAAGACTAGCAAAAAGATAATACCTAGGTTAATTGTTATTGATATTGAACTTGATGTCAGTCCAAAGTCGCTTAAAGAAATATTGGAAAAGATATTTATTATCCCAATAGAGATAATGGCAGCGACGATCATTAAAGGGATAGATAACAAAATAGCACTTATTAAATTCTTAGGTTCTTTCATCGGAACCCATCCATTTTTAATTAGGTCCAAATGTAAACGTTGGTTACTTTTTGGTAATTTGTTTACTATTTTCATTAAAATCCACCACTCATACCTTAATTCAAGAAAATTGCGTACCTACCTTACCCTAATAGTTTAATTAACAGCCTCCATATTCACTTCTACATTTTTTTAATTCGCGTTATGTAAATTTTCATCTTATAAATTCAACATACTCACCTAACACTACACTTTGAACTTTCCATCCTGCCTCATTGAATATACCCTCCATTTGCCCACCAGGTGCTTTTTAAATAGTTATAGAAAGCATCATACTTGCTCATATTTCACCTCCGTAATATAGCCTCTTTATCAAGCTACCTCTAATTACTGTATAACTTGATTATACAAAATAGAAATGGGTAAACACCTTTTTACATATCCTTTAAATAAAAATGATATGATAACAATGTATTACCACTATAGGAGGATTCCATGAAAAAAGTTATCAACGTAGTAGCTGCCATTATTGAAAACGAGGAACATGAAATACTTTGTGTTTTACGCTCTCAATTAAACTTCAAAAAAATTCAATCTATTTTTCCACATGGGCCCCTCATTCCTCAAATAATTTCCATACCCCTATTTATCCTTTTGTTTATAACAAAAAACTCTTACTCGTCACATTTCAAGTAAGTGTTGAAATAGGTTTTTATCTTTCGCAAGCATATCCATCTTTATCACGCCCCATTTTTGCTTGATAAGTTAGATGTGATTTAGTTACTCCATTTGGATAGACTTTTATCGGTTCTGGTGCAAAAATTATTTGATAGAGACATAGAACCTACACGGATTGTTCAATGACAGGTTATGATGTAATTCCAAGCAATTGATGTATGAATCCTACTTCATTTTGTGCAGACTCCACCTGTGGGTGAAGTTGTAATTTTTCATCATATGCATCTTATTTGTAGTTGTAGGAAATTTATATATTCTATCGATATTAATGTTAAAATACAAATATTCATATTTTTACCTTATTCTTACCTTATGGTTGTTACTACTTCGTAGCAACCGTTTGTATGAACCAATTCTATATGTGTTTATTTGAACTATCGCACTTAACAGCCTAGAGTTCTGTTTAAAGTGGAGAATTCCTTCGAACATCAGCTGACCGGGTTAGCGGTTTTTAGAACATAAAGCTTCTCTCTTTGTAATTAAACTCTTTTTCTTTCATTGATTAGAGGTGTTGAAAAAAGTGGAGATTAATAATTAGTTGTTAAACAAAATAAGAATGCATACGGTTAAATTTGTATTAAACCGAGATAATAATAATACTAAAAATTGGGCTAATTTGGAAAGGAAAGGTAATAAATATATCTTTAATATTGTGATTTACAAGATTGATCCGGAAAAAGCTGTGTTTTCTAATAAAACGGTAAAATCACCTGACCCAGAGTTCTATTACAATGCGTTTTTGTCAGAAAAGGTATTTAATTTAATATTAAAATCTAAAGATTTTACACAGTACCGAGAAAAATACAATATAAAATTTGATTTAAAGAAAGTATATGACACTAAGCAAATAACAGAGCGAGAGGAGAACCTTAAGAATCTTATTAAAGTAGCATTAGAAAGATATAAATACATTGATGCGATTTGCAATTCTGGGGAATATCGTTAATCATGCTAAATCTAGGAATGCTTCTTTTCTCTTTAATAAAGCGTAAATCCAATGAAGTAACTTATTCATACAGGAACGATTGACACTTTGGCCGGTTTTCCTTCTGATTTTTTCTTTTCATAGAAGGCTTAAGTTTTTTGTTCCTTGAACTTCTTATGCCGCATAGTACGGCAAGATACAGAGAATGACGTATCTGCTCGAACCTCTTTTAAAATACTATTAATGGTTGCCGTAAACTTACCCCATGAGTGAACACTTGGTTCTCCAGCGAAGGCAACCAGTTTTTTCGGATGATTAAACCGATTGATTTCACCAATTTCAGAGATAATCGTGGCTGCGAGTTTTTCTCCGATACCGGGAATCGATTGGATGATCTTATATTCATCCAATTCATTTGCCAGGGCCACTATACGATCTTCCAAATCAGAGAGGTGTCTGGTAATGAAAAGCAACTCAATATACATACGAAGATTGATTACGTGACTTTCATACACGCTTTTTTGAAGTGGATTTCGAGATGTGGAGTACATTGTTTTTTTGCTTTTCCCCATGCCCATTCACATATTCGCCGCTTAATTCTTTGACCGAATTACCCGAGTGATAAAGATTTGCAATAGTCTTCTTGAATTCATTATTATATTTTTTACCTGTATTTTTACGTTCCAAGACGGACACATCCTCTCAAAAATCATTGTAAGGACTTAACTAAAATGTGTCCATGAAACTATACTAACTCCAGAAGTAACTATTTCAAAAAGACTAAACACAGTCGGTTAAAGTAAAGAACTTTAATTTAACATAATTTTAACCGCAACACGGAAATTCTGTGTTGCGGTTTTTTATAAGTAATATAATGCAAGTTTGAAAATACCGTGATACAAGATAAATAGTGGATTTTATTGAAGAAAGAACTCATTTGTTAATCCCCCAACAATCTGTATTGTTCTGATTCAATCTCTATAGCGTCTCTAGTATAAGATTGTATTTTGATATATGCATAATCCTCAGGTTTTAAGTTCATTTTTCTGACTGATAACTTTGCAAAATCAGAATCATGCGTACTAATTATTACTTGTCTATTATCTATTAATATTAGATTAGCAATAACATCTATAAAAGAATATGCATTAATATCATCTAAATTTTGGAAAGGATCATCAATGCCTATAACATTTAACTTACTCCAATTCTGAGATTTATTTAATGCTAAGAATATACTCATTGCTAATATTGTGGATTGTGCTGCACTTTAAGTGAGACTAGCATTTATAGACTCATTAATATTTTCATCCAAAACTTCGTATTCCAATTCCTTATCATTCATAAGTACAAATAACTCATTTTTCTTTGTCATTAAATTAATATAATTAAAATAAGGATGAGGAGAAATTTGTCTGAAGTAATTATTTATTGTAAATGATAATCCTCCCAAGTATTGATTAATTAAAGAACTCTGAACTTCAGTATGGTATGTTATAAGATTTTTTAATTGTTCATCCATAATTAAATATTGATCAAGTTGCTTTTGGTGACCTGTTTTTACACTATGTTGGCTGCACCTTATGACTATGGGGCAGCGCCAGGAAAATGCGGGTTTACAACGTTAAGCTGTTCCAGGAAGTGGATATCGTTGGTGCAGCAACGATAAATGTGTTGAGACAAGTTATACGAGACACTAGTAAGCCTTGTTTCAGGTAATATTGACCCCATAGCAACAGCTAGACCCTATTGATACAAGGGATTCTATCTTAACGTTATAAATTGTCAAAATCCTGACGTTACCCTACATAAATTTTAGTAAAAATAGATTTAAAATGACCGAAGATACTTGACTGCGGTCTCAGCATATATCTCGGCAGATTCTATTAAGTTCTCCACTGAAACCTGCTCATCGTACCCATGGATGGTGTATTCCAGCCCAGGACCGTAAAGGACGGTATCAATGCTATGGCGCCGGAAGTGACTGGCATCACTTGAACCAAGCAAAAGTACGCTGAAGACGGGTTCCTCCATTCCGAGGACACGCTGGATTCCCAGTTCCATGGCCCTCACAATTGGACGATTCTCTAAGGTCCAATTCGGGTCAGTGCATGGTTCCATTGGCTCTACAACCGCACCTGGCGCTGCAGCACTAACAAGATTCCTGGCGACATCAAGTACAAACTCGGACTTCATACCGAATGGAACCCGGGTATCCACTTTAATGATACACTTATCTGCGACAACGTTCACATTTGTCCCGCCCTGGATTACACCTGGATTGTAAGAGGGTCGATAAAGTAACTGTGACAATAAGGGATTTCCCGGATACTGAGATAGGAGCCACTCAGTATTGTACAAAAGTTGACAAGGCTCTGCAGGAGGAGTTACCTTAAGCTCCCATAGCTTCGTTAGTGCTTCGACCGCGGCTGCCCCTCTTCGTATGGCGGAGATTCCATAAAGCGGGTGTAGGCTGCCATGATCTGTCTGACCTGGTATGATCACCTGCATCCATGCCTTGCCCTTTTCGCCGGCATTCGGATGGTAGGGGTCCGTTGGTTCACCAATCAGGCAAGCATCACCCTTAATCAATCCTTGTTCCAGGAGCGAGGCCACCTCCATGCCGCCAGTCTCTTCATCCGGAGAGGCAATAACTCCCAGGCTACCTTTCAAATTAAGAGTGGGGGCGAACTCCTGAAGTAGTCCAGCCACAAAAACCAGTGATGCCAAGCCTCCTTTCATATCGGAGGCTCCCCTCCCCAAAAGCATACCCGCTCTGACTTCTCCTGAGAAAGGATCGAAGGTCCAATGTGAACGATCGCCTGCAGGTACGACATCTGTATGTCCACAAAATAGGAGCCGTGGACCAGGTACCCTTGTTAAGGGAGCATCACAGACCACGGTAACCAGCGCATTTTCGCTACGGCGGTGCTCGGTAATCAAGAACCCTTTTGCTGCTAGGTATCGGCTAATATGGCGCCCCATTTCTGCTGACTGCTTCTTAAACTCGGGCGATGGATTTTCAGATGGAATTCGAATAAATGAAGCAGCAAGTTCGACTAATTCCTGTTGCCTTGACCTTATCAACTGCCGGATTAATTTGGTACTCATATAAATACATCCCCTCCATGTCCGGCATTATCCGCATTATTTCTATACTATTCTATGTGCTGTTCCTAGATCATATTTCTGGGGATAAAGGGGAGGAAATATTTGATACGTGTTAAAGTCGCGCTCAATGCTATAGGGAAACTTAATAAGCCAAAGATGCATAAAGAAAGAGCTGCATTAAAGACAGCTCCGATTCTTATTTCACAATCTTTCTTGTCCAAAATGATATTTTCCTTTTTAACTGTTACTTTAAACGTTAGTTACTTAAGGAAAAAAATTATTGTATTATGTACAGCAAAATGTTGCCTTTTTTGTGGCATCTTCGGGAATAAAAACTTTATTATCCTTTATTTCGTATGGGATATCATTTTCCTTTAATTTTTTTGTGTCAACAGTCTCTCCCCATTGTACATATTCTCCAGAATAGTTTTTTTGACAACCACAAATTATTGTTAAAATAGTAATTAACGTAAAATACCTCATAAGTACCTTCATTATTTTAACTCCTGTTAGAATTTTTCGCAGAATTTCGTAGCTGATGCACCCGTTAGCTAAAAATCCAATTTATTTATCATTATCTAAATTCATCATCAAGAAAAGACTTTTTATTTTCTTTAATTCCATACTTATTTTCAAGAAATTGACGAGTTTTGGAACAAATAATAACTTAGGCACTCCTCCAAGGTTTTTTCAGACCTTCATGAGTGTCCCCTTACTTACCAATTATTGAACTGTTTATTCCTTTCCTTACTGCTGTTTCGATAACTATATATAGAATAAATAATCCAATAAAGCCGTAAAAAATTGAAAGTATAATCCCCATAATTTTAGCTCTCCTAATAAAATTCATTAATTTAATGTTACCATAAATTAGTAAAAGTGGTTAAACTATTAACATAGCTCTTCTTCAAGTAACCTGCCCCGTAAGTGCCATAAGAAAAAGGCTGCCTCAGCAACCTCTCTTATTGAAATAAAGCACCCGTTTAAAAACACCGAACTTACTTTTCTTAACGAAAAAAAGAGCATTAAACCTATGTTTAATACTCCTTCTCAGCTATTTAAATCGTAACTTAATCAAAAAATGAAAAATAACGTCTAAAGTGACATTTACCCAATCCACTGCTTTACTCGGTGAATCCGGCGAGTCACCAGCCAATCCAAAAGAAAAACAAAGAGCAAAGATACTCCTACCAATGGAAATATAATACTAAAAATTACAATAATCAAAGCTAAGCCTTTTTCCATCTTGAAATTCTTTGGTTGAGGAGGTGCACCTAGTTTGTTGTTAGGTTTTCGTTTCCACCACATCAAAATCCCTGTAACAACGATGAGCACGATTCCTATACAGATGATGAGCCCCACAATTTGATTTATCAAGCCAAGCTCGGCTCCAATGTGAAGATAATATCCCGTGGTAATGGCCTTTCCTAGAAGACCATAATCCTTGTATCGAGAATCGCTTAGTACTTTCCCATTGTATTGATCGATATGTAATGTAGCTTCATCTGTAGATTTGGGAAGGAAAACCTGTACAGTGTAGACTCCTTTTGGAGCATCAGGGAAGTACACATCATACCCCGGATATAATTTCCGGGATTCAGCAATCCTTACGATCTCATCGATGGAAATAGAGGAAACATTCCCTTTTGCCAGTTCGGTCGACTTCGGTGTTTCTCCCCATACAGGGGCTGGAATTCCCGTACCTGTGTTTGTCCCTATTTGTTGGACTTGCTGCCCCCAAAATCCAGTCCAAGGTAAACCGGTCAAGATTAAAAAAACAATACCCAATGACATGAGAAAGCCCGTCATTGCATGAATATCCCGCCAAAAGGCTCGCTTGCCCCGTTTTTGCCGGAGAATCAACCTTTTGAATACCCCCTTTCGATCCTTGGGCCTCCAGAGATACATGCCGGTGATTGAGAGAATCAAGCCCCAACACACTGCAAGTTCTATCAGTAGATCGCCAACTTTACCTACCATCAATTGACCATGCAACTTCTCTATTTTAGCCATGAATCGATCGGCATCATCTATTTCTCCAACGATTTTGCCATTATAGGGATTGACAAAAACCGTTAGTGATTTATTACCATCAAGAATCCCCACTTCTGAAGATCGATTTCCTTCAACACCAGGCTTGTATCGTGTGAATTGACCATCTGGATGAGATTCTTTTACTTTCTCAAATTGTTTGGAAGCTGGCAACTTCTGACCTTCTGCTTGAACATAGTAATAATTTTTATATAGGAGTGACTCGATCTCAGGCTTGAATAGATAAATACCTCCAGTTATTGCCAAAAGAATCAGAAATGGAGCGAATACCATCCCAGCGTAAAAATGCCACCTCCAAATGGCACCAGACAAGGAGTTTACGGTCCTACGTTCGTTATTTAGGACAATATTCAAATTGATATCTCCTTTCTTTCCGTCTTTTTTTGATATTTGATATAACGGGGTCATACCAGCAAAGTGTTGGCGGTATAAAAATGACAAAAAAATGGGGTATCACTTATTTATATCTTTATTACTTAGTTTAGCTATATTTTCCATGCTTTTTGCTTTTTTTCTTGTCATTAAACGCTTATAAAGTGGATAGCCCACCATATAATACCCGGAAAATGATAGTAGAATGAGAGATAAACCTGCGAATGTTAGTGCACTGTATCTATACCAATTACCAAAGAAGGATCCATCATGCAAAGTAATGAGGAAAGTTGAGTAATCTGGGTTTGTAGATAATACTTTTCCGGTACTCGCATCGATTTGAACACCTTGACTGTTATTAAAGCGAATCTGGTAAACATTTGCACTTGGTCTATATTCTATTCTAAAGATATCTTCTACCGATGTTACACCTGGAAGCCCCTGAGACGTGGCAATGGACACCACCTTATCCATAGGTATCGATTGACTTGGACTTGCCTCTTTCCCCGTCCTTAACTCATCAGCCACTCCGAGTGGTATCATATAAACAAGCAAGAGGCCTGTGACTGCTATGAACATAAAAAAAACAGATAAAATTAATCCTGCCCATTTATGTACTTTTCGACTTAATTGATATAACTTTACAGCATTTGACACTTTTCCTTCACCCCTATTTTGAAATTGTTTAAACCCCTTTATAAAGGCACTAGAGAACAAAAACATTAACAGAAATCCTAAACAGTACGGAGAGACAATTTGCCTCTTGCTAAATAGTGCATGTTGCCTTTCTTTCTTCAAGTAAACGCAATTTGTTGTGGCCCAATTGATTTCCGTCAAGGTCGATTAAAAAGAGATTTTTTTCAAGTTTCTTTGCTTCTTTCATCAAGTGGTTTTTATACTACTGTAGCTATAGTTCAAAACCGAAACTGTTGACCTGTTCACCGAATTCATCGGAACACTCGACTATGAAACCGGTGATCTTTTTTGCATAGATGAAGAACAGTATCACGCGAAGTTGATTCGACTTTATTAGAAGAGCATCAACTTCGCTTAGAACTGTTGATTTTACTTTAATTAAATCTGATTGAGGGATTGTGGAAAGGCTCAAATCAGATGTTGTTTATAATGTGTTCTATCAGTCAATGAAATCTCGAAAAATGTACAGGCTTTTAACCATCAGCTCAATCTAGTGCCTGAAAAATATTGAACGGTTATGCTCTAGAAGATAAAGTTTAAGT
The DNA here is from genome assembly GCF_044762665.1 of Peribacillus sp. NPDC096622. Lineage (NCBI taxonomy): Bacteria > Bacillati > Bacillota > Bacilli > Caryophanales > Bacillaceae > Peribacillus > Peribacillus sp. NPDC096622. The sequence goes on from NZ_JBIWES010000004.1 coordinate 330,480, forward strand.
GGATTTGGATATGTTATTCAACTTTTCTCTTAGTTGAAGCGCATTCTTTACCTCTTTTATACTCTTCCTCCCAGTAATCGGCATTCTTAATCCCCAAAGCTTTGGGATCAAATACCGGGTCTAGTATCCCTTGCTTTTTCTGATTTTCATAGTCTTTCAAAGTAATTAATGCAGGTTTGGCGAGTATTAAAATCGCAATAATATTTAGCCACACCGTAATCCCTAAACCAGCATCTCCTAATGCCCAGGCTAAGGTGGCTTCATTAGCAGCACCATAGATAGATGCGGCTATAATAACAAATTTTAATATTAACATTGGCCAGCTACTGTTTTTACCACGGGTTAAGTAAGCGATATTTGTTTCAGCTATATAGTAATAAGCCATAATCGTCGTAAAAGTGAAGAAGAATAAAGCAACAGCCACAAATCCTGCACCAAATCCAGGGAATACACTGTCAATAGCAGCCTGAGTAAACCCAGGACCTACTTCAACTTCTGGTAAGTTATTTACCAGACGAGTACCATCCGCTGTTTCTGTATTGTACATCCCGGTAAATAGAATCATAAATGCTGTTGCAGAGCACACAAATAATGTATCAATATAAACAGAAAAAGCTTGAACTAATCCTTGTTGTGCCGGGTGCGACACTTCAGCAGCTGCCGCCGGATGTGCCCCTGTTCCTTGGCCTGCTTCATTTGAATAAAGTCCACGTTTTACTCCCCATAAAATCGCCATTCCAATCATTCCGCCAAACATAGAATCCATGGCAAAAGCACTCCTAAAAATTAGAGAAAATATCGCTGGGACTGCTGTAATATTCATGGCTATGATAACGAGAGCTAACAGGACATAACCCAAAGCCATAAACGGAACGATGATTGTAGCAGCAGTAGCAATTCTTTTAACCCCACCAAATATAATAATAGCTAATAAAAGACCAATAACTATTCCGGTTATATTCTTATCAATTCCAAATGCAGTATCGATCCCTAGCGCTATCGAATTTGACTGAACACCCGGCATAAGAATGGCAAGCGCAACAAGCATTGCTAAAGCAAAGGCAACTGCAAACCATTTCCAGCCAATTCCCTTTTCAATATAATAAGCTGGACCACCACGATATTGCCCATCTTGCTTTACCTTATAAATCTGTGCAAGAGTAGATTCAATATATGCACTAGATGCACCAATGAAAGCAATAACCCACATCCAAAAAACAGCGCCTGGTCCGCCGAAAAAAATAGCTGTTGCTACACCAGCGATATTCCCAGTTCCAACTCGGCCTGAAAGTGCTATAGATAAAGCTTGGAAAGATGACACTCCTGCTTCCGAACTTTTCCCTTGAAACATAACCCTTAACATTTCCTTAATTTGTCTGACCTGGACAAAACGTGATAAAATTGAAAAAAATAACCCAACACCCATTAACGCATAAATAACAGGAGTACTCCACAACAATCCATTTAATCCATTAACGAACTCTTCCATAAATAATCCCCCCTCGTATTGTTTTTTAAAAATCTATAAAAAACTAGCCATATAAAAAGAAAAAAGTAAGCGCTTTCAAATTAATTTAGTTTTAAAAACTCAAATCTTCCTCGGCTGAAGCCGACAAACGCATTACCATAAATTATTTCACCTCTTTAATTGTTAAGGACTCGCCCGTCACACAATCATTTCCTACACCCCCTCATTCTTTTTTAAAACAATAAAAAGGAGGCCATATTGACAGACGGATCCCGTCATCAATACAGCCCCCTATTTTCACTAAATAACTATAGGCTTTTAATTATTAAAATGTGGTCTTTTTTTGCAACTCCATTTAACCAACTTTTCCTTTTCCATACGCCAAATCATTAGCGTTCGCTCGCTTGTTAATGAGGATTCTTCCTCTTTTTCTGCAAACGCGTAAATGATTGCCTAGTGTTCGATGCTTCTGTCAAAATCAATTTTTAATTTTATGAATTAACTAATAACTCATCTCATTGTACGCGGAAACATACTGTTCAGTCAATATTTTTTTATCCAATCCATACGGACCATGATTATTAACTTTCTTAAAAGTTTAAATTTGGTCATAAATATATATGCACTTTTCTCACGACCAAAATAGGAATTGACCATCACCTTGTGAAAGCTTTATGCAAAGCCCTAGATGAAAAAGTTTCATTTATTTTCCATATTTTGAATTTTACCTTGGTCAACCCCTGTCTTCTAAAAGACCATTATGAAATAAAATTCATAATATCATTGACAGTGTTTACTTAACATATTAAAATTCTTTATATGTCAACTCGTTATGCAGCCAGGTTTACATAAAGGGAGGAAGCACGATGAAGGAGCGTCATGAGAAGTTAAGAATGATGATGGTTACAGCTTTATTTGCAGCAATTATAGGAATACTTGCCCAAATTACAATTCCACTGCCATTAGTACCGATTACAGGACAGACTCTAGCTGTTGGACTGGCAGCAACGATACTGGGTTCACGTTATGGAACCTCTTCCGTTTTATTATATCTGTTCATAGGGGCAGCGGGAGTACCGGTTTTCGCTGAAATGTCAGGAGGGCTGGCTAAGATATTCGGTCCTACTGGCGGTTATTTATTATCCTATATCCCGACAGTATATATAACTGGCCTGATATTGGAAAAAACCCGTTTCTCAGTCGCAATGGCTTTCCTTGCAAATACAATCGGGATGATAATTACTTTGGTCATCGGTACGGTTTGGTTAAAATATATGAGTTCATTATCTTGGCCAGTGGCATTTGCCAGCGGTTTTGCACCATTTATAATCGTAGGCGTTTTAAAGGCATTCCTTGCATCTTGGCTTGGCATAACAATCCGTTCAAGGTTAGCGTCGGCTAATATGCTGCCAAAAAGAAATGCACCACTATCGCAATGATGGGTAAATGAAGAAAAGGGTACCGCAAGCGGTACCCTTTTCTTCATTCCAGAACACTACAAAAAAAAGACTCTTAAAAAAGAATCTTTTTTGCAAGTATTTATTGCGGTCCTATCCCCATAAGTCCGAATATGAATAGCAAATGTATATTATCCCCTTTGCTAACCGTAACCATTTTACTATAGGAACAGTAATTTGACAACTATTGACGGCACATATGAACTTGCAGAATAGAGTAATGGATTTTAGTTACTTATTATTCACTTGATATTCTTTTTTCGTACCATCTTCGAAAACGACCTCTAAATCAAATTCCTGATAGTCATCCTTCAAATTAAATGCTTTTGTCACTTCTTGAATGACTTCCTCATCTGATGAATCTTTGGTGAATGTCAATTTTTCTAGAATCGGGGTCAATTCTTTCATTGCCTCATCACCGTGAACTTCGTGTTTGTTAAGTTTGTCCTCGATCGAAGCTTCTGTTTGAGCTCCCATTGTATCATATTCAGCTTCGTATTCGTTATCATTGCCGGTATAATCCACTTCTAATTGAAAATCCTTATATGTGAAAGGCAGTTTTTCATTATTATCCGTACCTGTTTCAGAATTATTTTCCGCTTGATTTTCATTTTCCTGAACCGGCGGGTTTTTCACTTCATCGTTTTCTTCGCCGCATCCAGCCAAAACAAGCAAAGCGGCAAACGGCACTGATAATATTTTGATTGATCTTCTCATTAGTTTTTCCTCCTTTAGTCTGTATACCTTAATTATTTCCTAATAGGGGTCATTTAAAACCTCAACCAATCTCTCAGATACATCAAATCGACCAAGTGATCATAGTGGAAGGATATAAAACAATACTGCAAAAAAGTGTGTGACAGTTCCCCCAAGCACGAATACATGCCAAACCGCGTGATGGAACGGAAAACCGCGCCAAACATAAAAGATGGCTCCAAACGTATAAAGCAATCCCCCTGCAATCAGTAACTGGATACCAGCTGAAGGCATCGTAGCTGTAAGTGGCCCCCAAACGATAACGATCATCCACCCCATTGCAATATAGAGAATCGTCGAAAGGAAAAGGAATTTTTTCACATAGAAAGCTTTGAAAACGACGCCAATGATTGCAACTCCCCAAATGATACCTAGCAGTGTCCAGCCTAGTGACCCTTTGATCACAAGAAGCATGATGGGCGTGTATGTTCCAGCAATGAATATATATATGGCCGAATGATCAAAGATTTCAAATATATCCTTTGTTTTCCCCTCTGGAAAACTATGCACTAAAGTGGAAGAGACGTATAAAAGAAGCATGGAAACACCATATATGACTGAAATGACTACATTCCAAGTCGATCCTGTTTGAGCTGAGTATATGATTAAAAACACAAGTGCAGCAATACTCAACAAAACGCCGACACCATGGGTTATCGCATTGACTACTTCTTCTTTTTTTGTATAAACATGCGTATTAGCCATGTTACAGCTCCTTAATTCCGGATTATTTTTTTAGTATTCCCCTAAAGTATACATCAGATCTTCCAAGCATTATAGAAAAGTGAATATTAACTTGATTGACAGTCACTAATTAGATTATTATCTAATTAGATGATAATCTAATTATGAGGGGGGACAAAATTGCAATTAGAAAAATTGGTAGCTTTCCACAAAACGATTGGTGATGTGACAAGGATTAGGATTATATCCATCCTGGCAAACGGACCAAAACACGGACAGGCACTTGCGGGAATATTAAAATTGACGGCCCCAACCATTTCACACCATTTAACGAAATTGAAAGACATTAATTTAGTGAGGGATCGGAGGGAAAAAAATACGGTATATTATTTTTTGAATGAAGATGTCCTGAAGCATTATTCGTCAGCATTACCTAAAATGGTTTCAACTAAGGGGGACCCCAATAAAATGGAAAGTCAAAAGCTGAATTTAGAACACAAAAAGATCCTTGAGAACTTTTTTACTCCAGATGGTCGACTAAAAACCATACCAGCACAGAGAAAAAAGAAAATGATCGTTCTTCATCATATTGCAGGCCTGTTGGAGAAGGGACGAAAATATCCGGAAAAAGAACTGAATGAATTCATCCAGTCTTTCCATGATGATTATGCAACGATACGACGTGAACTCATTATCGGAAGCATCATGTACCGTGAAAACAGCATTTATGAACTGAATCCCCGCGAAATGTGGGCTGATATCGTTTAACAAAAAAACCGGCCCCCCATTTGGAAAGCCGGTTTTTAATATGCAGTTTAAATGGCAAAATGGTGGCCGCCGATAATTTTTATTACTTCTAATTGTTTCATCCATTCGCTGTCCGAAATACTGGGATTCCAAAAATACAAGGCATCATTTGTGTAGCCATGAATGGCCAATGCTTCATTGACAGCTCTCTTGGCATCATTTCCTGCTGGTTTGTTTATACTGCCATCACCAACAGGCGAGAATTGGTTTTTTTGATAAATCACTTCCCGGACCGTATCAGGGAATTCATTGCTATCAAGACGATTCAAAACAACTCCTGCCACCTCGACCTTTCCTCTGTATGGTTCCCCTTTGGCTTCTGCATGCACAAGCCTTGCTAATAATTCTTTATCTTTTTCATTCATTACATGTGGAATAATCAATGTTTTACCAGGTTCGGCAACATTATTTACATTATTATTGACTTTTTTTAACTTACCGATTGGAACACCGTGCTGCTTTGCAATATCCCATATCGATTCACCTTGTTTAATGACATGTTTGGTTGCCCCATCAGAAGCTTCACTTGTCGTTCCCTTAGGAAAAGCTATACCAAGTACGATGACACTTAGAGTCATTATCACGGATATTAATACTGATAATTTCATCCTGTTACCTCCTCGTTAAGCACCTTCCTAGGATAACAGACCATATGGGAGAAAACAGTGCTAAATTTTTTCCAAGGAAATGAAGGAAAAATTTTCAGGGTCAATTCATCTTCGGAATTTTAATGATTCCCACTCTTCCCGAAGCATTCCCATTCTGATTGAATCATAATAATAACCATCATGATAACGGCATTTTCTCATTCTTCCCTCTACTTGCATGCCAACCTTTTTTCCAACTGCGATCATACGTTCATTACCTGACCAAGTTGTAAGTCCAACCCGCTCAATCTCCAGGTTTTCGAATAAATAGCCAATGAATATCATTAATGCTTCTGTTCCATGACCGCCATTCCAATACTTGGGATCAAAAATAGTAATTCCGATTTCAAGCCATCGTGAAGGTTCATGTTCCCAGTAATATACAACAGAACCTATAATTTGATCGTTTTTTTCCATTAATAGCTCGGAATAAGCCCCGATTTTCTCATCATAGGTTTTATGCTTCGTTTCTTTATCGATAAACGTATGGAAATCAATGAGTTCAAGAGGCTGATAAGGTGCATCCCACTTTTTCCATTCTGGATCGGCTTCGCCATATTTCAGGCTCCATAAACGTTTTAAATCGGCTTGTTTAACATTCCTCAATTTGACTTTGCTTCCTTCAATCCAAACATCGTCCAATCCGCTTCCACCCACCTCATCCTTACAGTGCCTTCCATTTTACTGGTCGACACATAACTTAATAAAATATTGCCTTTCTCTGGGACCATCGAATTCACAAAAATATACACCCTGCCAAGTACCAAGGACTAAGCTCCCTTTATGGATGATCACCTGTTGTGAAGAACCAACCGTACTTGATTTCAAATGGGCAGCCGTGTTCCCTTCCATATGTAAATCCAATGTATGATTCCATGGGTATTGCTCATCCAGTCTTCTTAATATATCCTTTTTGACATCGGGATCAGCATTTTCATTAATCGTGATTCCTGCTGTCGTATGTGGACAATATATAAGAGCTATCCCCTCTTGAATCCCATTTTCCTTGATGAATGCCTGTACTTCTATCGTTACATCAATCATATCATCCCTTTTCGTCGTTTTTAAGGTATTTTTCTTCAGCATCTACATTCACTCCTTTTGTTCATTTTAATACTCCTTTACCCATAAACATTACATTCATGCTTTCTTAAACCACTCACGACTAAAACATAAGGAAATCTTATCGATGACAATTAAAAAAATAATATATCCTTATTGATTTTTTTGTTTTAAAATTGGAAATATAAGGAAATAGATTGGTTGCAAGCTGAACTTCATTTTTAAGTCAATCGACCATTACCAATTAGCATCTCCTAATAATACCGAGGACCAATCAAGGAAGTTTTTCACTGAGATACTAATGTTCCGGGAAGTGAAAAAGCCTTCGTCATTAAGTTCCAATGGCGGGTTATGGTTTGAATCGGGATCGATCAAAATTCATGTCGGAACGGAGGATAATTTCATTCCCGCAAGAAAAGCGCATCCAGCACTTGAAGTTGAAAATCTCATTGAATTTAAACAACATTTAATGACTAAGCATATTTCTTTTACAGAAGACGAGAGGTTGCCCGGGGCGAACCGCATATATTTATCCGATCACTTCGGCAACCGGATCGAAATTTTGGAATGGAAATATTAAAAAGCGGGTCCATTTTTCTCGGACCCGCTTTTGTAGTATATTTATTTTTGTTTCTTTTTCCAGAATCCCAAAATTAAAGCGGTAATGAGGGACCCTATTAAAATCGCCAGCAAATAGCGGAAAGGATGGTTGACTAGGGGGATGACGAATATTCCCCCATGTGGCGCTGGCAATGTTACACTAAAAGCCATTGACAGCGCTCCTGCCGTCGCTGCCCCAACAACACTGCTGACGATAACCCGCAATGGATCCGCTGCCGCAAAAGGAATGGCTCCCTCTGTAATGAACGAAGCACCCATGAAGTAATTAGTGAAACCGGATTTCCTTTCCATTTCACTGAATTTACTTTTAAAGAATGTAGTTGCAAATGCGATTCCTAGAGGAGGAACCATTCCACCAGCCATAACTGCAGCATGCGGTCCGAAACTTGATGCCTCAATGGCTGCAATCCCAAAAGTGAATGCCGCTTTATTTATGGGCCCTCCCATATCCACAGCCATCATACCGCCAAGAATCAAGCCAAGGAATATTGCGTTCGTGCCAGATAAGCCCTGGAGCCAATTGGTCAGTCCCGTGTTAATTGCGGTTACTGGTTCATTTACGAGAAATACCATGATAAACCCTGTAATTAACATCCCGAATACAGGATAGAGTAAAACCGGTTTAATGCCATCGAGTGTTTGCGGTAACTTGGAAAACAATTTTCTTAATAGCAAGACGACATAACCTGCAAGGAAACCGGCAATCAGTCCGCCAAGAAAACCGGCATTAGCCTGTGCTGCCAATAATCCCCCTACCATACCAGGGGCAAAACCTGGACGGTCGGCTATACTTGAAGCGATGAATCCAGCTAGTACAGGGACAAGCAAGAAGAAGGCACCATTTCCCCCGCCTATATCACTTAATGCTTTGGCAATGGGATTATATTCCGGATTTGCCGGATCGGCTGCCTCGATTCCAAAAAAGAAGGAAAGCGCAATCAAGATACCGCCCCCGACGACAAATGGAAGCATATTACTTACACCATTCATCAAGTGCTTGTAAATCCCCAATCCACCTTTAGCTGAATCACCTTCATCACTTTTATCATTTCCAGTTCCATTGTAAACAGGTGCATCCTGATTCACGGCTCTTGTTAACAGTTCCTCGGTCTTCCGGATCCCATGGGCAACAGGGACAATGATGACATGTTTACCATTAAAACGGTCCATTTCCACCTGCTTATCAGCTGCAACGATAATCGCATCCGCCTCATCAATTTCTGCGGCCGTTAAACCATTTTTGATTCCTGTGGAACCATTTGTTTCCACTTTGAAATCGATTCCCATTTCCTTCGCTTTGGCCTTTAACGCATCTGCAGCCATATAAGTATGGGCAATTCCTGTTGGACAAGCTGTAACGGCAAGGATTTTACCTCCTTTATTGTTACCGCTGGCACCATTACTCGATTGCTGCTCTTCACTTTCTTCTTCATAAGCCTCCATTTCTTTTTGATTGATTATCTCCAACACTTCCTCACCAGAAGAAGCAGAAATCAATCGGGCCCTGAATTTATCATCCATCAGTAACGAAGAAAGCCGGGAAAGGGTTTCCAAGTGATCTGCATTCGCTCCTTCACTTGCTGCAATCATAAAGAACAAATGAGCTGGCTGCCCATCAAGCGATTCATAATCCACACCACTGACCGATTTTCCGAAACAGATGGCAGGTATCTTTACAGCATTTGTTTTTGCGTGCGGTATGGCTATCCCTTCACCAATCCCTGTTGTGCTTTGCTCTTCACGTTTTAAGATGGCAGCTTTGAAACCATCCACATCATTTAACCTGCCTGCCTCGGCTAACTTTCCTGATAGTTCATCAATGACTGCTTGCTTTGTAACACTTTGCAGATCGATTATGATTGTATCCAATTTTAACAAGTCTGTAATTTTCATAGAGTCAGCCTCCTGTTAGTTGATTGATAGCAATTTGCGGTAATAACTCTTCAATTTTATCCAATGTACCGAGATCGGATGAAAAGGCTGTAGCACTTCCTGCTGCAAGGCTGAATCGGAAAGCAGATAGAATATCCCCTTTCCTTTCATATGTCCCGATGAAACCTGCTACCATGGAATCACCGGCACCCACTGAGTTGATGACGTTCCCTTTTGGAACATTTGCGGAATATGATTCTCCACCGGAGCAAAGCACGGCACCCTGTCCCGCCATTGAAACAATAACGTTTTGTGCTCCTGCTTCAACCAATTTAGCGCCATATTCCCTAGCATCATCAACCGTACTTATTTCGGTGGAAAAAAGCTCACCCAGCTCATGATGATTGGGCTTGATTAAAAATGGCCGGTGCGGAAGGACATTCAGTAATTCCTTGCCACTCGTATCCACCACCACTTTTATGCCGTTATGGGAACAGGTTCTTGCCATGGCTTCGTATACATCGGAAGGAACACTTGGAGGGATGCTTCCTGACAAAATGAGGATATCATCATTATTCAACTGTTCAATCTGACTGAATAATTGTTGATAATTCCCTTTTGAAATGACTGGCCCTTGGCTATTAATTTCGGTCTCAAGCCCTGTTTTCAATTTAATGTTTATTCTTGTATCTCCAGCTATTTCTGTAAAGTCCGTGAAAATCTCTTCCTGTCTTAAAAACCTTTTTACAAATTCACCTGTTTGACCACCGATGAATCCTAACGCTGTCGTATTATTTCCAAGCCTTTTTAGCACTCGGGAAACATTGATCCCTTTCCCTCCAGGGAATTTTGCATCATAACTGGTTCGATTCACCTTGCCCATTTGAAAACTCTCCACCTCGACCAGGTAATCGATGGATGGGTTAAGTGTCACTGTATAAATCATTAAATGGTCACGACCTTTATCTTTGGATTTTTTTGAAGTTGAGCAACAGCCTCTTCATCATTGCTGTCAGTAAGGATTATGGCATCGCTTACATCTGCCACCTTAGCGAAAGTAGCTTCATTCAGTTTTGAACTGTCAGCAAGCACGTAGGTTTCGTTAGAGAGGCGTAATGCCATCTTCTTCAGCAGGGCTTCTTCCGGGTCGGGTGTTGTGAAACCCAAATCTTGATGGATGCCGTTCATTCCCAAAAAACATTTATCAAAACGGTATTCATTCAAAAACTGCACAGCATTGCTTCCTATAACCGCATTTGTCGAAAATTTTATCGTTCCGCCAACTAACACTGTTTTGACTTCCAATTCGATGAGTTTTGGAATATGCATAAGACCATTTGTCAGCACCGTTATATTTTTATCCTTTAAATAAGGGATCATTTCGGCAGTTGTCGTGCCTGCATCAAGATATATACAATCATTTTTCTCTATGAATGAAGCCGCCAGCTTTGCTATAAGTTGTTTTTCAGCTCTTGCTTTATATTGCTTTTCCATAGTTGTTGGTTCAAGGCCTTTTCTTTGAAGTAAAGAGGCCCCGCCATGCACGCGTTTCAAGAGCTTCATTTCTTCGAGTTGCACTAAATCTCTCCGAATGGTCGACTCCGAGGCTTGTAACTGATCTACAAGCTCCTGCAGCTTTACCGTTCCTTGTTCTTTAAGAATCGATAAGATGAACTCATGCCTTTCAGTTGTCAACAATTCGCCCACCTCACTTTAATATCATCATCATATATGAAAACGAAGGAATAATCAATCATAAACGTTTAAAAATATTCAAATTCATTCATCATTACCTTCAAAACCATTCATTCGAAAAAAACTTTTGAATCCCATTATCTTTTTTTCTATGAAAATATCCTTTCAGTTCTTCACAAAAAAAACCCCCATGTCAAGATGACAGGGGGGTTCGTATTATTTTATTAACCTTGAAGTAAAAGTTGTTCTGGATCTTCAAGCATATCTTTGATGGCCACTAAGAAACCTACAGCTTCTTTTCCGTCTACGATACGGTGATCATAAGATAATGCAAGGTACATCATTGGTCTGTTTTCGATTTGATCTCCAACAGCGATTGGACGAGTCTTGATTGTATGCATGCCCAAAATCCCAACTTGAGGGGCATTCAAGATTGGTGTAGATAATAGGGAACCGAAAGTCCCTCCGTTTGTGATGGTAAAAGTACCACCTGATAAATCTGAAAGTCCCAGTTTGTTGTTACGCGCTTTAACAGCTAAATCCGAAATGTTCTTCTCGATTTCAGCAAAGCTTTTGCGGTCGGCATCCCTTACAACCGGAACGACAAGACCTTCATCAGTGGATACTGCTACACCGATATCGTAAAAGTTCTTTTTCAGGATATGGTCGCCTTGGATTTCAGCATTCAATAACGGATATTTTTTCAATGCGCCAATGACCGCTTTAGTGAAGAATGACATGAAACCAAGTTTAACATCATTTGTTTTCACGAAAGAATCCTTATGGCGATTACGCAATTCCATGACTGCAGAAAGATCTACTTCGTTAAAAGTAGTAAGCATGGCTGCTTCTGATTGTACTTGAACTAGACGTTTGGCAATGGTTTGACGACGGCGTGTCATCTTAACCACTTCAATGCGGTCATCATTCACTTCAACTGGAGCGGCTGCTTGTTTAGGTGCAGCTGCTTGTTTTGGAGCTGCAGCAGGTGCTGCAGGTGCATTAGTTGCTGCTTCTACGTCTTGTACACGTACACGACCTAGTGGATCTGCTACAGGCACTTGAGTCAAGTCAATTCCTTTTTCACGAGCCAATTTCCTTGCAGCTGGTGATGCAATAACTTGTTGAGTGGATGATGCTTCTTTCGCTTCTGCTTTAGGAGCCTCTTTAACAGGAGCCGCTTGTTCAGCCTTAACTGGTTCTGCTTTAGCTTCTACAACCTTAGGAGCTTCCGCTTTTGGAGCTGCTGCAGCTGATCCATTTTCATCAACGATGGCGATAGCCTGTCCAACTTGGACAGTATCGCCTTCTTCTGCTAAATGTTCCGAAAGTGTACCAGTATAATCTGAAATGATTTCAACGTTCACTTTATCCGTTTCAAGTTCAAGGACATATTCTCCTTTTTCAACGTGATCACCGGGTTGTTTTAACCATTGCGCAATAGATCCTTCAGAAATTGATTCTGCCAATTCAGGTACTTTTACTTCAGCCATTTTATTTCTCCCCCTCATTATTGCGTGTAATTGCTTGAGTCATAATCCGTTGTTGTTCATTTTTATGGACAAGTGGATCTCCCTCAGCCGGGCTTGATCTGCGCTTCCTTCCTATATATGTTACTGAAAGATTGCCAGGAGCCGCTGCATTCAGGCGAGGTTCGACAAATGTCCAAGCACCCATGTTTTTAGGTTCTTCTTGAGCCCAGAAGATTTCTTTAAGATTTGTATATTTTTTCAGGGCTTCTTGAACTCCAGTGAATGGGAATGGGTAAATTTCCTCGATACTGATGATTTGCAACCAATCCGTATTTTTTTCAGTTGCAGCTTTTTCACGAAGTTCAACCGCCAATTTACCTGTTGCAAAAACAATGCGTTCAACCGATTTAGGTTTCTTGCCCAAAGCTTTGGTTTCTACGAATGATTCAAAAGCACCTTCACTGAATTCTTCTGCTGTAGAAGCCATCACTTGATTACGAAGCATACTCTTCGGTGTCATGATGACAAGCGGACGCACTTGCTCTTGATCCAAAATCTTAGCTTGTCTTCTAAGGATATGGAAGTATTGAGCTGCCGAACTTAAGTTGGCGACTGTCCAGTTGTTTTCAGCTGCTAATTGAAGGAAGCGTTCCAGTCGTGCACTTGAGTGCTCTGGTCCTTGTCCTTCATAACCGTGTGGAAGCAGCATGACAAGACCTGATTTTTGACCCCATTTTGCACGGCCTGCCGCGATGAATTGGTCAAAGATCACTTGTGCTGTATTAGCGAAGTCACCGAATTGGCCTTCCCATAATACAAGTGTCTCAGGTGCAAAAACATTATAACCATATTCATAAGCCAGAACTGCCGTTTCAGTAAGCGGGCTGTTATGAACAGCGAATGAAGCTTTGGCAGTTTCAAGTGTGTGAAGTGGTGAATATGTTTTTCCATTAACACTATCATGTAACATGATATTACGTTGTGCGAATGTTCCACGCTCTGAATCTTGTCCTGTCAAACGGATTGGCGTGCCGTCACTCAAAATCGATGCAAATGCCAATGTCTCGGCATGTGCCCAATCAATTTTTCCGTCAGCACCAAAGGAATCCAAGCGACGAGATAAAATCTTTCCTAATTTTTTATTAGGAGTGAATCCTTCCGGCCACTTAACAAGCTCTTCGTTAATTGTAACAAGTTCTTGTTTCGGAACTGCCGTTTCAATGGCTGGAAGTCCTTTTTCAATAATTCCAGGAGGATTACACTCTTTGGAAGCTTCCGGTTTATTTCCGGAAATTTTCGCATATGCATCTGCAAGCCTTGTATCCACTTGCTCACCAATCGCTTTAACTTCGGCTTCAGTGAACTCGCCAGATTCAATAAGTTTTTTCCCGTAAAGCTCTTTTACGGTAGGATGCTTATGAATTAATGCATACATTTCAGGTTGAGTCACCAATGGCTCATCCATTTCGTTATGGCCGAAACGTCTGTAACCGATCAGGTCGATCAAGAAATCCTTGTTGTATTTTTCACGATATAGGTTAGCAAGGTTCACAGCAGCCATACATGCTTCTGGATCATCTGCATTTACATGCACGATCGGCACTTCAAAGCCTTTTGCCAAATCACTAGCATATAAGGTTGAACGTGAATCTTCACTTTCCGTTGTAAAACCGATCATATTATTGGCGATGATATGGATTGCGCCGCCAACTTGATAACCGCGTAAACGGCTTAAGTTAAACGTTTCAGGTACAATTCCTTCACCTGGGAATGCAGCATCACCATGAATCAGGATTGCAAGAGATTTGGAAATGTCTTGCACCGGGAATCCTTTTTCCGTACGGTCTTCTTGAGCCGCACGAGAATACCCTTCCACGATTGGACCGACTACTTCCAAGTGACTTGGGTTATTGGCAAGTGTAATCCTTGCTTTTTGTATATTAGCTTTAGTAATCTGTTTATCCAGACCTAAATGGTATTTAACGTCACCTGTCCATCCATTGTTAATGCCTGTCGAACCTTCGGAAGGAACCAAATCTTTATTCGGTGAATGTTGGAATTCAGAGAAAATGACCTCATAAGGCTTTCCTAATACATGTGCAAGCACATTCAAACGGCCACGGTGAGCCATGGCAATATTCACATTACCCGTTCCGTTTTGGACAGTTTGTGAAATCATTTCATCTAAAATCGGAACCATAGCATCCAGTCCTTCAATTGAGAAACGTTTTTGCCCTACATATGTGCGGTGAAGGAATTTCTCGAAACCTTCTACTTCATTCAATCGTTTAAGTAATAGTTCTCTTTTCTCTTTTCCCACTTCCGGGAACATGTTTCCAGATTCGACCATATCAGTAAGCCATTGCTTTTCATCCAAGTCATTAACATGGTGAAATTCAAAGGCTATCGTTTTTGTATAGAGTTGTTTTAGGTATTGTACGGCTTCGTATCCGTCTTTCACGTCTTCAGGTGATTCCGGACAAATGAAGTCAGCCGGTATTTTCCTTAAATCATCTGCAGTCAAGCCATATTTTTCAAAGTGAATTTGTTCAGTGTCCAGAGCTTCTTCTTTTAAAGGATAAATATTTGCAGCAAGATGTCCGTATGCACGGATATTTTCAGCTAACTTCACTGCAGACATAATTTTCTTCATTGGAAGAACTTCTCCAGTTTGTACAGTTGATGCACTTACAGTCGTTGTTTCTGCCGATACATCGAATGAAGGAGGACCTGCTACTTCAAAAAAGTTTTTCAGTTCCGGATCCACTTCTTCCGGGTTGGCTAGAAATAAATCGTATTGCTCCATGACATACCCAAGGTTCGGACCTGAAAAAGCTTTCCAGTGGTCTAATACCTTAGAATCATTGATGGTCATTTTGTAAACCCCCAAATTTTTCTCATAATTTTTTTCATTCCGTTTTATCCATCCCCAAATTTCTTTCTTCTAATTTTTCCCCAAATATATGATATATATAAGATATATAATAAATAAGTTTGGTTATTGAATAATAAAATTTTAAAGGATAAAACGTTTTCAGATGTTATATTAACATGTTTTTGTCGAAATATCCAAAGGTTAAACCACTTTATACAACCTTTTTTCAACTATATTTCTGCTTAATTCGTCAAAAATCGCTTTTAATTGTCTTTTTTGCTCATTTAAGTCTTTTTTTCGCTAAAAAAAGATTTTTGTATTTTTGTATAATGATTATTTTTCAGGTAAATTTAACTAGTTTGAAAACCCTTTCATCTTACTCAAACTTCCAAGCTGTTAAACTCAGATTGCCATATTGATAGCTCCTATGCAAAAGAGTCGCTTTTTTGTTGTCATCCCCTGACCCCATTGCGATGACCAATGGAATGAAATGCTCTTTGGAAGGCACAGCCTCTGTACTGTAAGGGGCAATATTTTCATAATTGAACAAAGGTTGCAAATCCCATTTCATGATTTTCTCTTCGACCCAATTCTCAAACTCGATTGCCCATCCTTCTGCAACATGCATGTCTTTCTGAATATGGGTGAAATTATGGACAATTCCACCGCTTCCTATGATCAGGACATTACTTTCCTTTAATTCCCTCAACGCTTTCCCAATTTCATACTGCTTGTACAATGGCAGCGCAAGACTTATGGACATGGATACGGTCGGGATATCTGCTTCGGGATACATGATATGCAAAAGCCCCCATGCTCCATGATCCAGGGGGCGCCTTTCATCAAGTTCCCCCAATACATCTATCCTGGACAATAAGGTTAAAATTCGATCTGACAGCTCAAGGCATCCCCTGGCAGGATAGGTTACCTGAAATATTTCTTCAGGAAATCCTGCAAAATCATAAATGACTTCATGCTTCCCCACTGCAGAAATCATTTGATCTTCATTTTCCCAATGCGCTGACAAAATAACGATGGCAGCAGGTTTCTTCATAGTTTGCATATAATCCTTCAAAAAAGAGGTATAGCTATTCTTTTCCAAAGCTAATAGCGGTGTTCCGTGTGATAAAAACAATGATGGCATCATAGAGACGATAAATCCTTTCGCATTGTAATCTCAATATCCTATACCTTAATTTACTATAGTTAAACTATGTGTTCATCAATTAAATTGCATTTTTGGCGTTGTCTCATCAATAGTATCAAAGGTATATCCTTCTTTTTTAAGGAATTCAATTATATCAGGCAATGCTTTCACTGTATTTTTCATACTATTGATATCATGCAATAAGATATTAACATGCTTTTGATTTTTCGTCCCTTTTTGTACAGCAGTAATGATTTGTTGTTCACTTATTGACGGACTGAAACCATCTGTCGAGTCAATGGACCAATCAATGTAAATATACCCCTTTTCCTTTAGTTGTTGAAGGATTCCATTGATGATTGGTTTCGTTGACGCCTGATGCCGCAGACGATTATTCGAGCCTCCGGGAAGGCGCACAATACGGCTTTTTATCCCATACTCCTCTTGCAGCATGGTTTCAAGCCTATTCAAATCTTGAAAGAAACTCTCAGTTGACCGATAAACGATGGAATAATCATGTGTATATGAATGAAGGGCAATCGAATGACCGCGGGATATCATTTCCTGATAACATTCCTTTGCGTATGGTTCCTCGTTACCTTTAACGAAAAATGTGGCCTTAACATGATAGCGGTCCAAAATATCCAATATCTCCATGGTATTCAAAGATGGTCCGTCATCGAAAGTCAAATAAGCGATTTTCTGATTCGCCTTACTTTTTAGGAGCGGTGTCATCTCTTCAGGAACCACTGCATGTACATGAATGTTCTGCACATCCACATCAAACAAAATAATAATGAAAGAACTCGCCATGAAAAGAATTAATTTTAGCATCTTCTTCATAGGTGTTGCATCCCCTTCCTTTTGACCATTAAGGTGTACCAGTTAAGGGGTTTCATGCGCAATAAGGCAGCGGTAAAAAATACCGCTGCCTTTATTAAATGAAGTTATCGATCGACATTAAAGTAACGTGCTTCAGGATGTGCAAAAACAATGGCTGAAACGGAAGCCTCAGGTTCCATCATGTATCCTTCAGTCAATTCCACACCAATATCTTGAGGTTGCAACAGGCGGAATAGCTTCTCCTGGTCTTCCAGATTAGGGCAAGCAGGATAACCAAATGAAAACCTTTGCCCGGTGTACTTAGCGGCAAACCGCTCTTTCATGGACATATCAATCGGATCGCTTATACCTAAATCATCCCGCATCAATTGATGAATTCTTTCCGCGAACCCTTCGGCTGTTTCGAGAGCAAGTGATTGAAGGGCGTGATTTTTTAAGAAATCACCTTCAAGCTTCAGTTTTTCTGCCCATTTCCTGATGCCTTTTCCGGCAGTGACCAGGAAGAAACCAACATAATCCATTTGCCCGGATGAGATCGGTTTAGCGAAGTCCGCTAAACAAAGATGCGGATTCGTATCTTGCCGGGGAAAGTCGAAAGTTTCCAAAACCTCATGATGATTGTCCGGGTTATATATAAATAGCTTATCTCCTTCGCTTTGAGCAGGGAAAAATTGATAAACCGCATTCAAACCATAATCCGGTTCCATCTTTAGGAATTCGATCAATTCATCAACGAGATCATTGAGCTGCACTGCTTTTTCATTCCCTTGCTTTAGCAACTCGGAAACTTTGCCTTTTAACCCCAAATGATGACCAATCAGCATTTGCCTATTTATATATGGCTGGACGACATCCAATGGATAGTTTTTCAGGACGTGACGTTTGATGTCACGCGGTTTTTGAACAGGAGCATCGCTTAAAGGAGCCGCTGTGGACTGCTTACGAACAGGTTTTTCCATCGTGGCAGCAATGGCGGCATTCGCTTTCGATCTTTCTCGTTTCTCGACCAACTCTTCCAAGTAGAGCCCTTTTTTGTCAGCGTCATGTAAAATATTCGTTACAGCCAAACCATCCATCGCATCTTTGGAATATAAAACCGGCCCTTCATATTCAGGTGATATTTTAAAATCGGTGAATTTACGGGATAATGCTGCCCCTCCAACTAAAATTGGGGTATCTATTCCCGCTTGCCTTAAATCCTGAGCGGTTAAAACCATTTGCTGTGCAGATTTGACAAGTAACCCAGATAGGCCAATGATGGTTGGCTCATGTTTTCGAACCTCTTCAATGATTTGTTGCGGTGCGACCTTTATTCCCAAATCAATGACTTCATAGCCATTATTGGATAGGATGATATCCACTAGGTTTTTCCCGATATCATGCACATCTCCCTTGACAGTCGCCAACAGGATTTTCCCTTTCTTAGCACTATCTTCAGAGTTTTCCATAAGTGGCTCAAGGTGAGCTACAGCCGCCTTCATCGCTTCAGCACTCTGAAGCACCTCCGCGACAATAAGTTGGTTGTCATTGAACAGCCGACCCACTTCACTCATCCCATCCATCAATGGTCCATTGATGATTTCCAGTGGTGTATCACCTCGCTCAATCGCTTCATTTAAATCATCAACCAATCCTTCTTTCGTTCCTTCGATAATATAGTTACCTAGACGTTCGTCCAATGGCAGGATTACACCATTATCCTTCTTCTCCGCTTTCTTTCCACGATAAAATTCGGTAAAAATCGCTAAAGTTTCAGTTGAAGTCTCAAACAGGAGTGCCTCAGCCAATTTCACTTCCTCTTCCGGTATCAAAGCGAAACGTTCAAGTTTTTCTGTATTAACGATAGCATAATCAAGACCCGCTTTTGTGCAATGGTAAAGGAAAACGGCATTTAATATTTCCCTTCCCCTCGCCGGCAGACCGAAAGAAACGTTAGAAATCCCAAGTATCGTTAGGCATTCCGGAAACTTTTCTTTAATCGCCTTTATTCCATTCACCGTCTCCAATGCAGATCCAATATATTGTTCATCCCCTGTGCCTACAGGAAATACCAGCGGATCAAAAATGATGTCACTTTTGTTTAGACCGTACTTATTAACGAGCAAATCCACAGACCGTGTAGCCACTTCCAATTTCCGTTCAGCATCGACGGCCATCCCAATTTCATCAATGGTTCCGACGACAACGGCAGCACCATATTGATGGACTAAGGGGACTATTTTTTCAAAGCGCTCTTCACCATCTTCAAGGTTTATGGAATTAATGATCGATTTTCCTTGTGAACGTTTTAATGCTTGTTCAAGTACCGCTTCATCCGTAGTATCGATGACCAATGGGACTTTCACTTTTTTGACGACCTCTTCTACAAATTCCTTCATGTCGCCAAGTTCATCCCCATCAGGATCAGCAAGACAGATATCAATGACATGGGCGCCTTTTTTTACTTGGTTACGTGCAATTTCGGCAGCTGGCTCATAATGCTTTCCACGTATCAGCTCCTTGAATTTTCGGGAACCGATAACATTCGTTCTCTCCCCTACGAATAAAGGACGCATTGAATCATCATAAATTAGCGGCTCTATGCCTGATACGGCATGGCCATGGGCCGTTTCCGTAATTGTACGGGGCTTCATGCCTTCGAGTACCCTGGAAAGTTCTTTAATATGTTCTGGTGTCGTACCACAACATCCGCCAATGATATTGACCCATCCCTTATCGGCAAATTGCTTCATTTTCTCTGCCAGGGAAGTAGGTGATTCGTGATAGTGACCTTCTTCATCAGGGAGCCCTGCATTCGGATAACAGCTGATGGCGCTATTTGATATATCTGCAAGTGTCCTGATATGGTCTATCATGAATTCCGGCCCTGTTGCACAATTTAGGCCGACAGCAACGGGATTCATATGTTCAACCGATAAATAAAAAGCTTCTATGGACTGGCCAGCAAGTGTCGTTCCCATCGGTTCGATCGTTCCTGATATGATGACAGGCACATCTCTTCCCGTTTTAGCGAATGCTGCCTTGATTCCAGAAAAGGCAGCCTTGACATTAAGCATATCCTGACAGGTTTCCACCAATAGCAAGTCTACACCGCCATCCAAGAGACCCAGTGCCTGTTCTTCATAAGAATCGGTTAAAATATCAAAAGTCGTTCCCCCCGTTACGGAAAGCGTTTTTGTAGTGGGGCCCATCGAGCCAGCCACATACCTTGGCCATTCATCATTTGAATACTTCTCACAAGCTTTAACGGCAAGCTCAGCTGAAATTTTATTTAGCTTGTAGGCGATCGTGCTTATTTGGTATTCCTCAAGAACGATGCTGGTCGCTCCGAAGGTGTTTGTTTCAATGATGTCTGCACCCGCTGCTAAATATTTTTCATGAATGGATTGGATGATTTCCGGTTGCGTCAGTGATAAATACTCATTGCAGCCCTCGAATTGTTCCCCGCCAAAATCCCCAGCCGTTAAATTCTCCGCTTGAAGCATCGTTCCCATCGCTCCGTCAAGAAGGAGAATCTTAGAATTTAACTGATCTTGAATCGCTTTTTTATTCATGTACTGCCACCTCTGATGTCTGTTTACTATCGACTTTTCTAATATATTTCGTTAGTTCCGCCGTCATTTCATAGCGAAGGAACGGAGTGATTAAATAAATCCCCTTGAATTTTTCCCTTGCCGCGTCCACAAGTTCCCGCGCAATATTCACCCCTTCAATCCTTGACTTTACAGGATCATCCCCCGCTAAAGCCATGGCCCTTCTAACATTATCAGGCAATTTGATGCCTGGGATCTCATTATGGATGAATTCGGCGTTCCGAGTGCTTGTCAAGGGCATGATACCGATGAAAATTGGGGTTTCTAAATGCTTTGTAGCTTCATATACTTCTTCGATCTGCTCCACGGAATAAATTGGCTGTGTCAAAAAGGATTGAGCACCGCAGGCAATCTTCTTTTCCATTCTCAGTACGGCTTTATCCAGATATTTCACATTGGGATTAAAAGCTGCCGCAATTTTAAAATTTGCCCGCTGGCCCAAACTTTGACCGGAATAGGAAAGGCCTTCATTAAATTGTTTGACCATACTTATCAGGTCAAAGGAAGATAAATCATAAACCGAAGTGGCACCCGGGAAGTCCCCAATTTTTGAAGGGTCTCCGGTGATGATCAATATTTCGTTCAGCCCCACTGTCTGCAGACCCATTAAATGTGACTGCAGGCCAATCAAATTTCGATCACGGCATGTTATATGCACCATCGGCTTTATATTCAATTGGTTCTTCAGTAAATTAGCCAGTGCATCATTCGATATCCTCGGGGAGGCTAGTGAATTATCCGCTAATGTAATGGAATCGACCCCTGCTTTTTTCAAAACCTCAGCACCAGTCATGAAGCTCTCTATTCCTAGCTTTTTCGGTGGATCAAGCTCAACAAGAATCGTCCTTTCTGTTTTGGCTTTTTCGTAAAGGGGAAGTTCCAATTCCCTATCGTTCACTTCAATTATTTCTATTTCGCGGGATTTCGTAAATTTCTCTTTCACGGGAGCCAAACTTCCAATTGCATTCTTTACAGCTTGAATATGCAGTGGAGTCGTTCCGCAGCACCCTCCTATGATCACGGCACCTTGCTCACGAAGTTCCAGGGCACTAGAACCGAAATATTCCGGCACAGCTTTATAAACGAGCCTTCCATCGACATAATCCGGCAGGCTTGCGTTAGGGTAAATGGCAATCGCTGCTTGCTTTGGCAAACTCACTTCTTCCAAGGCCCGAATCATATGATGTGGACCGAGACGGCAATTCACACCAACCACATCGGCACCTAATTGCTCGAGTTTTTGAAAGGCTTCATTTAAATGGATTCCATTTTGAAGATTACCCAGTTCATGCATCGAGACATTTGCGATGATCGGCAGTCCAGTTTCATTTTTAACGATTTGCAGGACGGTTTCCAGTTCTTCCAGGTCATAAAATGTTTCCAAGAGAATCCCATCAGGGTTTTCCATCAACAGACTGTATAGCTGTTCACGAAAACCGCGTTTTATCTCTTCCATGCTTAAATCCGATTTCCTGATACTCCGCTGTGCCCCTATGGTACCGAAGACGTATGCCTTTCCTTTTGCCGCTTTTTTAGCGAGAATGACTCCCTGGCGATTGATTCTGCTCACTTCGTCTTCAAGTCCATACCGTTTCAATTTATTGAAATTGGCTCCGTATGTATTCGATTGAAGGATATCTGCACCAGCTTCCAGATAGGCACGGTGGATGGACTCTATTTGATCTGGGTTCGTGCAGTTTAATTCCTCATAACATTGATCGATGCCATTAGAATAAAGCAAGGTCCCCATTGCCCCTTCCCCAACCAGCATTCTTTCTTTCAATTCTTTACGAAAATTCATCATTACACCCTCTCTCAAAAACATTCCTGTTTTTGTCGTAGTCTATGAGTATGAGAGAAAAAGAAAAAAAACCTTCTCAAAGAAGAAGGTTTTTTGAAACATTCTCCTCATCTATCAAGCTCTGCTTGCTGGATTTAGCACCTTTGCCTAAGCTGGTTGCTGAGGTTTCTTCGGGCCAGTCCCTCCACCTCTCTCGATAAGATCCATTTATATAATTTTCAAAAGATTTCAAAATTTGATTATACTTAATTTACATTAATAATCTGTCAATTTCAATACCTGATCGACATTTTTTTCACTTTTGCAAAAATCATTCAATCTTTTGCAGCTTGAACCCTCTTCAAGATCCTTTGTTTCCAGTCTTCCGCTAACGAGTCTAGTGTAAGTAAAGCCTTAGCGCCTTCCAGCCCATCTCGTTTATGAAGGATGACCTCTGATGCATAATGAACTGAAATTTTTTCTTGCAAACGGTCTATTAGCACAATCTCGTTTTGTTTATTTATCGTTCCTTCTTTAAGTACTCTTGCAAAATAACCAGTGAAACTCGTTTTCAGCACGAGTTCCAAAAACTTAGGTTCTTGATTGAAGTGGGAAATGGTCGAACAAGGTATCCTCCCCTGGTTAATTTGAACAATCACATCGCCTATTTGGTAAATATCGCCGATATACGTTGTTTCTTCCCTCATCCCCGCTATGGTTAAATTTTCACCGAATGCAGGGATATCCAGCTTTTTAGAGAATTTTTCATTCCATAATGAATAATGCTCAAATGGGTAAAAGCACAAAGCCCGATCAGGACCTCCATGGAACTTTACATTACCCACACCATCACCCATTATGCCTGCTTTAGTCACTGTCAGATTATCCTGTGCTTGTTTATCCATGGCTGAAAAGATATCGATATTCGAAAAAGTTTCATGTTTCGGCTTCCCCGCATGAAGTGATTTGATTTTTCCATTTTCCATTTTGCATCTTCCATTCATAATTAATTTATATCATCTTATATGTATAAATTATACTAAAAATCCATTTTATTCAGTAGCTTTTTTATGTATATGAAATGAAAAAGCCACATGGGCCGTTAAATGGGCGAAATATCATTGATTTCCAGAAAAATTCATAGGTTAGTTTCAGTAATTTTGTTGCTATTTCAGAATTAAATATGGTAGAATATGAACACAATATATAGTCGAAAACTACAACCGTTCGCCTATATGTTGATTTTCACGATTGAATTCCTCATTGTCGCTCTTTAGGGAGCGAATTTTTTTGCTTTCATTTACTTCCACTTTTTTCTTTTAATCCCATTCAATTTCTTGCGTCGTGATTGACTTAACAATTCGTACCTTCCTTCCTCCCTGTCAGGTCCCTATCATTTCCTTATTAGAAGCCTGATTCCTTGCTAAAACATGCAGAAAGCCGAGCGACATCATGCGTCTTCCGCTCAGCTTCCTGTTTAAGCTTGTTTCTTTTTTTTCGGTGCCGCTTTCTTTCGCGTCGTCTTTTTCTTTTCCGGTTCATCATGTTTCGTACGGTCTATGGATGCCTGTAATGCCTCCATTAAATCGGTTACATTGTTGGAAACTGGTTCTTTAGTTTTGGCTGTAATCGTCGTCTGTCCCGTTTTCTTTGATTCAATCAATTCTAGTAACGCGGTTCGATAGTCATCGGTGTATTTTGTCGGATCGAAAGTAGTCGTTAATTGATCTATCAATAATACGGCAGTATCGATTTCTTTTTTTACAATGGTATCATTGGCAGGGATATTCGGAACATCCGCTGTGGAGCGGACTTCATCCGGATAATGAATCGTTTCCATAACCAAGGTATTATCAACGACTCGGATTACCGCCATTTGCTCTTTAGAGCGAATGATGATTTTCGCCAAACCTACCTTATTCGATTCCTTGAGGGCCTGCCTCAAAAGGGAATAAGCTTTTATCCCCCCGTCATTTGGGGACATGTAATAACTTCGGTTAAAATAAATGGGATCTATTTCTTCAATTTTAACGAAATCCACGATTTCCACGGCTTTTTCTTCGTTTTGTTTTTTCAGTTGTTCTAGTTCATTGTCTTCCAATACAACAAACTTTCCCTTTGTATACTCAAAAGCGCGGACTATATCATCCTTCCCCACTTCTTTCTCGCATACCGGACAAACCTTTTCGTATTTAATCGGTGAATGGCATTCCTTATGCAACGTCCTCAAAGATATATCCTTATCCTCCGTTGCAGCATGAAGTTTGATCGGAATGTTCACCAAACCGAATGATATGCTCCCCTTCCACATCGTATGCATATTCGTCACCTCATAACTTATTTTTAATGAGAAGAACAATTTTATTATTCCCCTTTGCTCAAAAAAAACCGAAAAAACAATTGCCAACTCTAACACTACGTTTTTTTGGCAAAATAATGTTATCAATTATTTGCGGAGGTAAATACAAAAATGAAACCGATGCTGCCTACCTATTACCCTGAAGCCCCCAAATCCAACGATTGGCGTTATGAAGTCAAATATGACGGCTTTAGGGCTATTTTAACGATAGACACCGATACCATAAGCATTTCGAGTCGGAATGAAAAGGAGTTATCAACTCAATTCCCAGAAATCATTGCTTACATCAAAGATCTGGACCTGGAAGATTATCTCCCGCTCCAGTTAGATGGAGAATTGGTCTGGCTTACCAATCAGGCGAAAGCGGACTTTTTTCAAATACAGTGGAGAGGACGCCTAGGGAAACAATCCTTAATTTCAGAAAATGCCCGTTTTTCCCCATGTCGGTTTATAGCGTTTGACCTGCTTCGCATCAGCGGAAAAGACGTAGCGGCTAAACCAATGGTGGAACGAAGGGAATTGATGTTGAATATGGGGGAAAAACTCGGTCTTCCTATGCCTCCTGATCCCAACGATAAGGCATTGATACAATTAATTGAGAGTTTTGACGTTTTGGATAATGCTTTGAAGAAGGTCACCCTGTTAGATGGCGAAGGTGTTGTCGCCAAGGAAATTCGGGGTGTTTGGCAAGAAGGAAGACGTACAACATCTTGGATTAAGGTGAAAAATTGGAAGACCGTTTCTTGTTTCATTACAGCATTGCACAAAGAAAATGGTTATGTTTCCCTCGCAGTTTTCAAAGAAGGTGCCGTAACGAAAATCGGGAGTGTCAAAAATGGACTGAGTGCTCGAGATAAAAGTATATTGCATCAACTGATCAAGCAAAATGCATCAGACGAAGACGCACAATTTTTTTATATCCATCCATCCATTTGCATTGAAGTTCAATTCTTACACGTATATGAGGAAAATGAATTACGTGAACCCCAGTTTTCGCAATGGCTTTTACAAACGTCTCCCGACGAATGTACCTGGGAGAATTTCGTGCTAGGGCAATATACATTTCCAGATACTGTACAAATAACTTCCAGGGATAAACCGCTTTGGATAACAGGAGGTAAACAGGTGGTAAAAGTTGAATACCTTCATTATTTACGGGAGGTTTCAGCTTTCTTCTTACCCTTCTTGAAGGATAAGCTGCTTACCACGATCCGCTATCCTCATGGCACTTTGGATAAAGAAAGGTTTTTCCAAAAAAACAAACCTGATTATGCGCCGGACTTTATTAAAACGTTCATGGATGAGGATATCGAGTATATGCTGTGTAACGACATTGAAACCCTTCTTTGGTTTGGTAATCAACTTGCATTGGAATTTCATGCCCCATTTCAGAAAGCCGGTAAAACAAGACCCGACGAAATCGTCCTGGACTTGGATCCTCCTTCCATCGAATATTTCTCCTTTGCGGTAAAGGCTGCACAGGAAATAAAAAAGGTGATGGAATCATTAAGGATTAAAGCTTTTGTAAAAACTTCAGGTAACAAAGGACTGCAAATTCACATCCCTCTGCCTGAAGACAGATTTACTTATCAGGAGACACGCATATTCACTGACTTTCTGGGGGACTACTTGACAAGTTCCAATCCGAATGATTTTACAACAGAAAGAATGAAAATAAATCGGCATAATCGACTTTACTTGGACTTTGTGCAGCATAGTGAAGGAAAAACCATCATTTTGCCTTATTCCCCACGGGGAAATTCTTTCGCTGGTGTAGCTACACCTTTGTTTTGGGAGGAAGTGAACGAAAGTCTCCAGTTAAAGGATTTTACGATTGAAACCATACCAAACAGAATAAAAAGGAGCGGGTGTGCATTTATGGATTACCGACTGGTGGATAATGGACCAGCCTTTTTGGAAGTATTGTCGTTCCTTAAACAAAAAAAGACCCATAACTAATTGGTAAAATGGAAAGGTGCCTCCGGGGACTCTCTTTCCACTGGCAGGCTTTGATTTGATGCGGCTTGGCAGACAGTAGGGCGGTTAGGGAGCGGATTTCTGAAATAACCCGAACGTTTTTTTTTGAAGGTTAGTAATTCTGATCGTTGATTTCCACTCCAGGCACTCGCTTTCCGCGGGCGGTCCGGGAGCCTCCTCGGCGCTCGCTCGCCTGCGGGGTCTCCCTTGGCCACGCTTTTCCCGCAGGAGTCTCGTACCTTACGTTCCAATCAACTGGGACGTTTCTTTTTTTAAAAAAAATGTAGGCTAGTCTCATCCCGAATAATGTTTAAGACTAGGTTACCCTTCATATTTTTTTACTATAATCTTTAATGGACTGAAGAAATTTGCGACACTCCTGCCGAATAATTGGCTAGCCGGGACCCCACAGGCTCTTGATCCGAGGAGGCTTGGCAGACAGTCGGCGGAAAGGGAGCGGATTTCTGAAATCCACTGCAATTTATAAAAAACTGCAGGCAAACTCGCTTTTTTTCGAGTTCGCCTGCAGTTTAAAAATTTCTTTATAATTTTGTTTTCAAATAACCTTGCACTTCATCCTGCAGCTTGGCATATAAGCTTGTTTCCAACTCAAAATCTTCTTTTTCAAGCATTTCAAATTTTTCAGGCTGATCTAAGTCAATTTCAATCGATACCTTGAATTCATAGGTTGCATTCCCGATTAAATCAATTGAATACGTTTGGCTTTCTTCATCATGGTGGACCACGCATTTAACTTTTCCGCCGTTATTGTAGACAGATATTTCACTTTCCAACGCGTTTAACCCAACAGAGCATGTTACTAGGCTAGAAGCCGACATCGCCGTTCCACATGCATTCGTGAAGCCTACTCCACGTTCGAATGTCCGCACATAAATGCTCCCTGGTTCCAACTCTTTCACAAAGCTGACATTGACACCATCAGGGAAAAGCTCATTCGGTTGATTGACCTTTGTTGAAAGTTTTTCCTGCAAATCACTTTGTAAAACATCACTATCGACAAGTGAGATCAAATGTGGATTAGGAACCGCCAATGCCGAAAATAAAAGGGTATCATGCAGTTCCGGCAATGTTTCGTTTTGCAGCTGTTCTTTAGCCAATACAAGAGGTAGATCCCTCACATTAAAACTTACCGGGGAAATTTCCACCTTGAAAGTCGGAATCCCCTCATAAATATCTTCCGTTTTTTCCACGAGCAGATTTGCCTTCATGGTTTCCACGATCATTTTATCGAGCCCAAGAACGTCATTCGCGTAACGTGCCACACAGCGAAGTCCATTGCCGCACATCGAGGCTTCCGATCCATCCGCATTAAAGACACGCATCCGGCAATCAGCATGTTCACTTTTCATTACGAACAAAATACCATCCGCTCCAAGCCTTTCCCTATTGCATAGGGCCTTCGCGAAATTTTTCCGCTCTTCTTCAGTAAACGTCAGGGTCGTAGTCAATTCATCAATGATCAAGAAATCATTTCCTGAACCATGGCTTTTTAAACCTTCAATAATCATCCTGTCACATCCTCTAATATGCTGCTTGTCATTTATCATTTTTTTAATATTCTATATCATAGCATTTTCAAGATGGATGTGTCATCGCGTAAATCACAATTAATCCATTTTTTCGACGAAAAACCCAATAAGAAAAGCGGTTGGAATAAGAATTAACTCATACCAACCGCTCTTTTGAATTATTAACCGATCATACCGATGATGAAATAGACGATAAACATTCCGGCACTTACATACATCGGTGCTGACACTTCTCTCGCTTTTCCGGTTACAAGTTTCAAGAACGGGTACAGGATGAAACCGAATGCCATTCCATCGGCAATACTGTAAGTGAAAGGAATGATCGTAATGATCATGATTGCAGGTATGCTCTCGGTTAAATCGCTGAAATCCAGCTTTTTTATATTTCCGAGCATTAAAATGCCAATGATAATTAAGATGGGGGCAATGGCGCTATCAGGGATTACTTTAATCACCGGTATAAATAGCAGTGATAGAATGAATAGCACGCCCGTCACCACCGAAGTAAAACCTGTCCTGCCTCCTGATGCGATTCCTGCTGCCGTTTCAACTGTAGCGACGGTAGGACTCGAACCGAATATACCTGAAAACAGAACGGACACACTTGTCGCCTGCAGCGACTTTTTATAGGCATCCTGGCGGTTTATGCTGCCTACATGCCCGTGCACAAGACCAATGTTTTCAAAAACAAGAACCATCGTCATCGCAAATACACTTATCCAGAATTCAATCCGGTTCGCTTCCAAGAACGATAATGAAAAGAAGAGATCGCCGTAGGAAGCTGTGTTTACGCCTGAAAAATGGATTTCCGATAGTTGAACCGTACCGAACCAATAGGCAATGAGGCTGCCTGCCAGGATGGTAATCATGAAATTACCGGGGACATTCTTGATGAACAGCGTGATTGCCAGTAAAAAGGTCAACACCGTTGCACACACCGCTGGATCGCTTAAATCTCCCAGTGCGACGATTGATGATGAACCTCTTGTGATTATCCCGCCCTTTTCAAGTCCGATCAGCATCAAGAATAAGCCAAGACCAACAGATATGGCTTCTTTTATCGAACCTGGAATCGAATCACTGATTAACTTAGAGTATTTTGTAAAAGCGATGATTACAAAAATTACCCCCGAGATAAAAACAGCACCAAGAGCCGATTGCCAAGATAGACCCATTCCTTGAACCATGGTATAAGCAAATAAGGCATTAACGCCCATTCCTGGAACGAGAAGGATTGGGACATTCGCCCAAAGCCCTATCATGATACAGCTTAAAGCTGATAAAAGAATCGTGGCAATCACTGCACCATTAATCGGTATGCCCGCTTCCGATAAAATCAGGGAATTCACGATGAGGATATAGACTATCGTAAAATAGCCGACCACTCCAGCAAGGATTTCACGTTTTCCATTCGTTCCATAGTCGGAAAAATGAAAAAACGTTTCCAAGTTTAATTTCTTCATGTTGTATCCTTATTAAATTTATCCCTCGCCCACCCGTTTGTATTAGTGACAAACTACACTTGGCGATTTTAACAAAAAAAAGGATAAAAATAAATAGTAATGATAAAAATTTGAAAAAAACTGCCGGAAATGATCCCGACAGCCTCGATGAATATATTATTTTTGTACTTCCGAATACCCATCGACTACCAATTCCAGCTTCCCTGTATCAGGCGAAATGATTAGACCATGTACAGGAATGTTTTTAGGGATCAAAGGATGTCCTTTAATCACTTCCACGCTGTTCTTACAACTTTCATAAACATCATCAAATCCGCGAAGCCAACTGCGGATATCGATTCCTGCAGCCCCCAGTGTATCGATGGTGCTCTTTGGTATATCACGTTCTATCATCTTGTCCATTACAGAATCGGCATCGACTGATGCCATCCCGCAGTCATGGTGAGGTATGACCAATACTTCATCTGCCTTTAGCTCATAAATAGCAACAAGGATACTCCGCATGACACTTCCGAATGGGTGGGAGACGATTGCCCCGGCAGTCTTCAGGATTTTGACATCGCCATTTTTGACATTCAAGGATTTTGGCAATAGTTCAACGAGCCGAGTGTCCATACAGCTTATGATTACCATACGTTTCTCAGGAAACTTATCCGTTCTATACTTTACATATTCACCTTTTTCAACAAACTGTTCATTATAATCAAGAATCTCATTAAGTAAACTCATAATTACCACCTTTTTAATATGTATTATTAATCTATGTATCTCTCTAATATTATATCAAATATTTAAAAGATTTGCTAAAGGGTAATCATAGTCAATTTGAACGATGATTCAGTGTGGCTGCACAGAACCCAAATACGATGATTTTAGGAATTTCAGCAACATTTGATGAAAAAGATAGTATGGGTGTATTTGTCTTGAATCGTGTCCCCCACTCCAAAGGCATCCAGCCTTCTTGGTATGAAACGATCTTTTCCCCGTCTTTTGTGACAATCTCGAAAGAATTCACACTTCCCGGCGTTTCAATCGGCATCCATTCCGTACCGTCTTCCTTATAGATCATTCCATTGATCTTCACGAATGAGGGATTTTCTTGATACGATCCAATAATGCCGCCCCGATCATCCATGATCGTCATTTTATTGAAAAGCCCCCTTTTGATATGGTACTTAGCCAGCAAACGCCCCTCATGGTCCACCAGTTCATACCTCTTCACCAATAGCATCGACAAGAAATTGGGAATCATCCACATGAACCACTTCATATTCAAATCCCGTACCTCGCCCATTAGTGACCCATCCGGCGCAAAGAGAAGCAGTCGCAATGTCGGTGCCGGCATAAAAGTCAATAAAACATGTTCATTTTTTAATAACCCGGTATTCGTCCCGATGTGTTGATCAGGCAATTCCTTCATTCTATTTTCATATATACGATGGCTGACAAATTGGGCAATGCTAAAGAAAATAAAAGGAAACGTTATCAATAATATATTGCCCGGTATCATCGCAAAAATATGGCAAATGAAAAATACAACTGCCAAAAGAAGAGATATCCAAGAAGCATGAAAATTTGAATTGCTCGTTTTCTGATAATATTCACGTATATTCATATCCCGCTCTGCTGCTCACTCCTTACAAAAAAGATTACCGCCTTTAGGGCTGCCATTGATTAGCAGTACCAAAACCCGCCCGGCATCTGCTTCCTGAAAGTGCATGGAAGCAGTTATCATAATACTTTATTCGCTTTAATGTGATCTATTCCCTTTTTAATGAAAGGTAATTCCTAACACGGTTCATATAAAAAAGGACTCCGAATTGATCGGAATCCTAATGTAGACAAAATGGGGTTCTACCTAATTTTAGAACAAGACCAGATTATCCTTAATGTTTTTTACTGCATTCCTTATTGGATTAAGAAAAATTTGCGACACTCCTGCCGAATACTGGCTAGGCGAGGAGGATTGCAGGCTGTCGGCGGATAGGGAGCGGAATTCTGACATCCACTGGAACGTTTTCTAAATAAAAAAACTGCAGTCAAACTCGCTTCTCCTTGAGTTTGTCTACAGTCTGAAAGGATTTCGAATGGAACGGAATCCTATTGTGGACAAAATGGGGTTCTACTTAATTTTAAAACAAGACTAAATTATCCTTAATGTTTTTTTACTGCATTCCTTATTTGATTGAAGAAATTTGCGACACTCCTGCCGAATTACTGGCTAGCCGAGACACCGCAGCCGCTAGGCGAGGAGGCTTGGCAGGCTGTCGGCGGATAGGGAGCGGATTTCTGACATCCACTGGAACGTTTTCTAAATAAAAAAACTGCAGTCAAACTCGCTTCTCCTTGAGTTTGTCTACAGTCTGAAAGGATTTCGAATGGAACGGAATCCTATTGTGGACAAAATGGGGTTCTACTTAATTTTAAAACAAGACTAAATTATCCTTAATGTTTTTTTACTGCATTCCTTATTTGATTGAAGAAATTTGCGACACTCCTGCCGAATTACTGGCTAGCCGAGACACCGCAGCCGCTAGGCGAGGAGGCTTGGCAGGCTGTCGGCGGATAGGGAGCGGATTTCTGAAATCCACTGGAACGTTTTCTAAATAAAAAAACTGCAGTCAAACTCGCTTTTCCTCGAGTTTGTCTACAGTCTGAAAGGACTCCGAATTGATCGGAATCCTAATGTAGACAAAATGGGGTTCTACCTAATTTTAGAACAAGACTAGATTATCCTTAATGTTTTTTACTGCATTCCTTATTGGATTAAGAAAAATTTGCGACACTCCTGCCGAATACTGGCTAGGCGAGGAGGATTGCAGGCTGTCGGCGGATAGGGAGCGGAATTCTGACATCCACTGGAACGTTTTCTAAATAAAAAAACTGCAGTCAAACTCGCTTTTCCTCGAGTTTGTCTACAGTCTGAAAGGATTCCGAATGGAACGGAATCCTTTTACCTCATTCTATAATACCCTGAAGATCAATGGGAACCTATAATCCGTTCCTTCATAAGCCCTAACAGCAGCAATGATGGTGAATACGACTAAAGCTATCCCGATAACCGGCAATAGCAAGAAACCAACCAATACTATAGTGAGTATCCCTGCGATTATTGAATATACAGTGTAGGAAATGAAAAAATTCAAGTATTCCCTTCCGTGATAATCCACAAATTGTGACGAGTCCTTCTTCAATAACCAAATCACCAAAGGACCGATAAATGCTGTAAAAAAGCTGATCACATAAATAAGGGCAGCAAACACTCTTTCATCTTTAGTAGGCATAGTGTCTTCCCCTCCTTTCTCATATGAATAATTACGAATCAAATCAAAAATAGTTTCATTTTTCCTCTCATTATATTCGAAAGAAGGTAAATCTGGACTGCCTTATCTTGATATACCAATAAAATCCGGACATGTTCATCCGTCTTGTGCATACATTTTAAATAATGGATTGTCCTATACCTTCTAGAATGGAGTGATGTTTTTTTGCTGAATGAATTTCAAGCCTTCATCCTTGGGATCATTCAAGGCTTGACTGAGTTTTTACCTATTTCAAGCACTGGACATTTATATTTAGGACGGCATATTTTCCACCTTGACGAGGCCGGCATTTTTCTGGATACCATGCTCCACATCGGAACCTTGCTGGCGTTATTGGTCGTCTATAAGAATGACATAATGGCCATTTTGAAAAACCCTTTTTCCAAAATGACCCTGCTTCTCATTGCTGGGACGATACCTGCAGTTATTGCCGGCATTTTACTCGGTGATTGGTTTGATGGCCTTTCAAAAACAGGTGTGACCATAGGCTGGGAATTTTTAGCGACCGGACTGATCTTATGGGTAGCCGACGGAGTAAGAAAAGGCGGCAAATCCCTTAATGAAATTTCGATTAAAGATGCGCTGATCATCGGTACCTTCCAAGCTGCTGCCATCATGCCTGCTCTTTCGCGCTCCGGCTTAACGATAGCCGCAGGCCTCTTCTGCAGACTGGATAGGGCCACCGCAGCCTATTTTTCCTTTTTGCTTTCCATTCCTGCCATTACGGGTGGCATCGTTTTTCAGATGAAACCGATCTTTACAGGAGAAGTAGAACGGCTTCCACTCACTGCACTATTCGTCGGGACCCTATCAGCAGCAATCTTTGGTTATATAGCCGTAGTATGGATGATCGATTTCTTAAAAAAGCGTTCACTCAAAATATTCTCCATTTATGTATGGGCCCTCGGAGCAATCATTTTATTCATGCAATTTACAGGTGAATTTTAAAGAAAAAAGGGGGAGAAAAATCAGTTTTTCATGGAAGGATGCAGGCGTTTGCCTAAAGATTTCACCCTTCAAAAAAAAGTTGAAATTTGACGAAAAAAAAAGGCAAAAAACCTATTCCCAAACCGTTTTTTTTTTAGTATTATACCTTCGTAAGGTTCTTTAGATTTGCATATTTTCTGACAATAAAAATAGGGAAGGCAAATGGTGCGCCACCGGTTTCCGGTTCTAGTGGGTTCGATTCCCACCCCGAAATTTTTTGATGAACGACTTAAAAAATTTCGAGGGTGGGCAGCGACTACGCATAAGAACTGCCCTCAAACGGAGGGACGGAAATGTTAAAAAAGAGAGATTTCACAGATTGTTTTTCTCTTTATGAACAAATGACGCATCCAGATGTCTTCCCTTTCGTGCGCCATAAGGTAGATTCATATGAAGAATATGTTTTCATTACTAAGCAAACGATCGAAGCCGAAGATGCTGGGCAACTCATTTCACGAACAATCTTGGATGAATGGGAAAATCCCATCGGTTGTATTTCTTTATACGATATTGAAAATGGTGCAGGTTTCTTAGGCACATGGCTTGGCAAGCCTTATCATGGAAAAGGGTATAATGCCATCGCAAAAGACGCTTTCTTCAAAGAGCTTTTTTTCGAGCTCGGTTTGGAAACGGTCTTCATGCGTATTCGCAAAAAAAATATCCGCTCCATAAAAGCTGCTGAAAAGCTTCCCTATGCCGTCAATGCCAACGAAACAAGAAAATCCCTTTATGATCAGATCAATCATGAAGGAGATATCTACGATTTGTATGAAATCCCTAAAGATTTATACACCTTTCATATCCTTAGACAGCATGATGATGACGAACAGCAGTTACTTGAAGCATAGAGCGAAGAACATTTCAGCATGGCTTTGTTCATCTTTTCATATAATGGCCGGAGCTTCCAAACCTGGAAAGCTCTTTTTTCCAGTTTCACAGGATGTTTAACATAGATTGCTGCAAATCCCTATTCTTTTTAGGGATATTTTTTTATAATGAATACAATTGACCAATTCAATAATATATTCAAAGCGTCATTGAAAGGACTTAATCATGAAAAAAACATTTGCTTTTATCGTGCAGCTAATCTTCCTGCTCATCATTTGCAAGCTTGGCTATTATTTAGCCAATTTACTTCATTTACCTATACCAGGCAACGTCATCGGCATGATTCTGTTATTCGGTTTATTACAGACGAAGGTCATAAAAGTCGAATGGATTGAACTTACATCAGGATTTTTGGTAAAGCACCTAGCCTTTTTCTTCATTCCCATTTCAATCAGTTTAATGACCATGGGATGGCTTTTCATTGAATTCGGTTTGCCATTGGCACTTACATTGGGAATCAGCCTGATATTCGGATTCATCGTTTCAGCTTGGACTGTTCAGAAGCTATCCCATAGAGGAGAGGTTAAGCAGCATGACAGCGCTCATCACAACATATAGCATCTTGATAACCATCCTTGCCTATATCATTGGAAGGAAAATATATGCTAAACATCCATCACCTTTTACGACGCCCGTATTTTTCAGTACGGTTACAATTATTCTCGTACTGCTGATCAGCGGGTTGGACTTCGAGGATTATTCACCAGGAAAAGACATCATCACCTATTTCCTGGGACCAGCTACCGTTGCTTTGGCCGTACCACTTTATAAAAATAGAAAAATAATCGTTAAATATGCAATGCCGGCTATTAGCGGCATGATTTTTGGTCTTTTTGTCACTTTGATCCTTGCCTTCGCCATCGCTAAAGCATTTTCACTTCCGCAATTCATATTCCAAGGATTGGCGGTTAAATCCATTACAGTGCCCATCGCGGTTGAAATCACGGAACTTTATGGTGGAAATTCCAATATATCAGCTGCCTTCGTCATTTTAACAGGGGTGCTGGGTACGATGATCGCTCCAAAAATGATGGATAAACTAAACATTACGATGCCCTTCGCACGCGGTATCGCTTATGGTACGATCGCTCATGGTCTCGGAACGGCTCAAGCTGCCCAGGAAAGTGAGTTTACCGGGGCTGTCGCAGGTGCGGCAATGGCTATCGCAGGTATCCTTATTTCCTGTTTCTTTCCTTTTATAAGTAATTTCCTTTAAAAAGAACCGCAACGTTAACGACGTTGCGGTTCTTTTTATGATTTACCTTTTTTGCAGATCCTCGTATAAACGCCTTAGAATATAAGTTTTATACAGCTCCAGCTTTCTTTTTTCAATTGGATGATAGCTAATCCCTGCGGCTTTTAGCTGCTGAATGAACCATCCTTTGGAATATTCATAAGCCATACTACCCCCTCCTCTGTTCGAAAAGATATGCTGCATAGAGGGGAATGATACTTATTTTTTTGCTGCCATTACTTGAAGCAGTAATTCATACATTTCAGCTGCCGTTTTGAATGGGCGTTTTTGACGCATTTTCTCTTGATATTCATCCGATTGTTTCAATAAATCCGCTAATGTAGCATTAAAAATCCGATCATTCAGCTCTTCTTCTTGGATGACTTTACAAAAACCCTGTTTTTCAAAGCTTGATGCATTCAGGATTTGATCTCCTCGGGATGCATTGGCACTTAGAGGGATAAGCAACATCGGCTTTTGCAAACCAAGGAATTCAAAGATAGAATTTGAACCAGCCCTTGACACAACGACATCAGCAGCCGCCAAAAGATCGAATAATTCTTCGTGCACGAATTCAAAAGGAGCATATCCCCTTTGTTTCAATTCGGTTTTCACATTTCCCTTCCCGCAAATGTGAATAATCTGATAATCCTTTAATAAGGCATCAAGGTTATCTGTAATTAAATTATTGATTTTAACGGCCCCAAGGCTTCCGCCCATAACGAGTAATACCGGTTTATTATTCGTGAATCCACAAAATGCCTTTCCAGCAGAAGCGTTTCCAGTAAAAATCCCATCGCGCAATACAGCGCCAAGATACATGGCCTTCTCTTTCGGAAGATTTTTTTCCGTTTCCTGGAAGGTAGTGAAAATTTTCGATGCAAGTGGCATCGCGATCTTATTAGCCAGACCAGGCGTATAATCCGATTCATGTATCGCAATCGGAATCCTCAGCATCCTGCCTGCCAAAACGACTGGAACCGAAACGAAACCACCTTTAGAAAAAATGAAATCGGGCTTGGTCTTTTTTAATATTTTTCGTGCATCAAAAATCCCTTTTATGACACGGAAAGGGTCTTTCATATTTTCAACAGATAGATAACGTCGGAATTTCCCAACGGAAATCGTTTCATAACGGACCTCGGGAAATTCCGTTTCGATGATACTTTTTTCAATGCCTTTTTTTGAACCAATATAAGTAACATCCCAATCATGCTTTAAAAATTCCGGGATGATTGCTGCATTAACAGATACATGACCGGCAGAACCGCCTCCGGTAAATACTATTTTCTTAGTCAATATTTCCACCTTCCAAACTTAAAAAATCACTTTGCATCCATATTACCATATATCCTTGCCATTATAACTTGAAAAAGTATTCAGTGACCCGTAAAACCCCCATGATGTATGTAATCATCGATTATTTTTCCTTTTTCAGCATGAATATATTATAATCTTAGTATTCTACAATACTACAAGATACAATGGAGGAGTAATACATTGCAAGAAGTTTCTGAATCACTTAATCAATTTGATGGAATCGAAGCCTGGACCAAATTAGGAATTTCCATAGGCATTTTTCTAATCTTCCTTTTGCTTCGGAAAGTATTTACTACATATATATTCAAGTTCTTTCTACGGATTGCAGAAAAACGTAAAGTTGAATTTGCCGCCAACTTAATGCTCGCTTTAGAACAGCCGGTAAGATGGCTTATCGTTTTGATTGGTGTTATCATTTCACTGCACTACTTTCCGATCGACTCACCTTCGGTTGAACTCAGATCGAAAATATACAGATCGTTTTTTGTCTTCTTATTCTTTTGGACGATTTTTAATATCAGTTCGATCTTAACTATATTATTTCCGAAATTAGTAAGTAAATTCGGACTTGAAGTCGATCAAATCGTCATGCCGTTCTTTACGAAAATCATAAAATTGATCATCATTGCTTTTGGTGCCTCCATCATCGCGGAAGAATGGGGATTTAATGTCGATGGATTTGTTGCAGGGCTTGGTTTGGGTGGATTGGCTTTCGCACTTGCCGCTAAAGATACCGTCAGCAATTTCTTTGGGGGTATCGTCATCGTTACCGAAAAACCTTTTACCATAGGAGATTGGGTCAAAACTCCAAGTGTGGAGGGAACCATTGAAGACATCACATTCCGAAGCACCAAAGTCCGGACTTTTGCCCAAGCTTTAGTTACAGTCCCAAATGCGACCCTTTCGAATGAACCGATCATCAACTGGTCCAAGATGGGTAAAAGACAGATTGCCTTCCATTTGGGTGTTAATGTCACGACACCAAAAGAAAAATTGGAAAATGTCATTAAAGAAATTGAAAGAATGCTCATTGATCATCCTGAAGTACATCCGGAAACGATTTTGGTTAAGTTTGATGAGTTCAGTCATTCCGGTTTCAACCTTTACCTATATTTCTTCACGAAAGCAACGGACTTTGGAGGATATTTATCAATCAAAGAAGATGTAAACTTTAAAATAATGGAGATATTGGAACAGGAAGGTGTACAAATTGCCATTCCTTCACAGGCATTCATTCTTCAAAAAGACTCAGGTATGGAAGCCATGAATGATTTTGAATCCATGCGCGACTGACGACTCCTTCTGGAAGAGCGCGTCCAAGGGAGACCCCCACAGGCGGCAAAAGCGCCGAGGAGGCTCCCGGGACCGCCCGCGGAAAGCGAGTGCCTGCAGTGGAAAGCAACGTTCATATTTTACACTGCCTAAAAAAATGTAGGCAATCTTAATTACATATCGAGTTTGTCTATAATCTGAGACTTGCCCTAAACGGCAAGTCTTTTTTTAGCTTCAAATAAAAACTCTTAAAACATCACATGCATATGTGATATAATTCTTTCATTGTGTTGAAAATTCCAAATATTGATATTGAGGTACTTTGATGAATCAGACTTATACTAAATCACAAAAGATCCGCCTGTTATTTTATATATTGATACCTATCCTGATCACCCAAATCAGCATGTATGCCATGACTTTTTTTGATGTGATGATGTCGGGGCAATACAGCACTCAGGACGTTGCTGGCGTTTCCATCGGCAGTTCGCTATGGACACCCGTGTACACGGGGCTGAGCGGGATATTGATTGCCTTAACACCGGTAGTTTCACAGCTGGTGGGTTCCAGGCAGTCTAAATCCGTTTCCTATTCCGTGATGCAGGCCATTTATTTAGCTATAGCCTTAGCCTTGTTCATTTTAATCATTGGAGCGTTTTCTTTGAACCCCGTATTGAATGCCATGGACCTTGAAGATAGTGTCCACATGGTGGCCCATGATTATTTGATCGCCCTTTCACTCGGTATCATTCCTTTATTCATTTATAATGCGTTGAGGGCTTTCATCGATGCCTTGGGGCAAACTAGGATTTCCATGATCATCACCTTATGTGCGCTCCCGGTAAACGTCCTTTTTAATTACCTGTTAATATACGGGAAGTTTGGATTCCCTGAACTTGGCGGTGTCGGTTCCGGGTACGCCACTGCCATTACGTATTGGTTAATAGCCCTGGTGGCCATCCTGGTTGTAATAAAAATAAACCCATTTTCGACATATCAGGTTTTCACTGAATTTTTCCGGGTTTCCTGGAAAGAATGGAGGGCCTTATTATTGATTGGGGTACCCATCGGGCTGGCTATTTTCTTTGAAACAAGCATTTTTTCGGCAGTCACACTTTTGATGAGTAAGTATGATACCGTGACGATTGCATCGCATCAGATTGCCATGAATTTTGCGTCACTGCTTTATATGATACCGCTAAGTATCTCCATGGCATTGACGATCGTCATTGGATTTGAAATTGGGGCAGCCCGTTATAAAGATGCCAAAGAGTATAGCTGGATTGGCATTTCGATGGCCTTGACGATGTCACTCGTTTTGTCGACCATCCTCTTCCTCTTCCGTGAACCTGTGGCCTCTTTATACACTAAAGATCACGAAGTAATGATGCTGACATCACATTTTTTAATATATGCCATCTTCTTTCAGATATCGGACGCCCTCCAGGCACCTATTCAGGGTATTTTACGTGGATATAAAGATGTAAATGTCACATTTGCAATGTCACTGGTCTCCTACTGGATTCTCGGGCTTCCGATTGGCTATTTCTTTGCACAATATACGGATATGGGAGCCTTTGGGTATTGGATCGGCTTAATTTCCGGCTTGGCTCTCGGAGCTATAGGCTTGGCTGCTCGCTTACGGTTCATTCAGCAAGTAAAATATAAAAAAAAGGCGTAAAAAAAGTGGGGCTGGATTACACCGGCCTCACTTTTTTTCATTCTGAATTCAAATTCTAAACCACTAGGCTTTATATATTTTCCCAAGAACATCCTTACCGCCTGTTACCGGTATGATACTCCCGGTAATGAAATCTGATTTTTCATCACATAGGAACGTGATGACCCTCGCTATATCTTCCCCCGTACCCGGTCTTCCGACTGGAACCGTTTCATCCTTTGCTGCTCTCGCGACCCTAATTTCCTCCTCTTTCCAATCACCAATGATATCACCAGGACAAACCATATTCACGGTGATCCCATGTGTAGCTTCTTCGGCAGCTAAAGTTCTTGTCAAGGAAGTCAAGCCACTCTTTGCAGCAGCAAAAGCAGAACGATAGATCCAACCTGGTGCAGTTTCACACCGTTCAAATCCCAATGTAATGACCCTACCCCAGTTTCTGCTGCGCATTTGTGGAATAAGTTCCTTCGCAAAATAGAAAAAACCATTTAAATTTCCGTCCATGATGTACTTCCATTCATCGCTGCCATATTCAGTCATCGGTTTACGATCATGCATATATGGCCCTGCGTTATGAATGAAGACATCAACACGGCCAAATTCCTCCGAAATCTTTTGCAAATTATTCCGGCAATCTTCCTCACTTGACGAGTCACCTTGAATCGCAATTGCCTTAACATGGTACATTTCCTGTAATTCATCCACTAATGCTAAAGCTGCCTTTTTACTTTTTCGATAAGTAATGATAATGGACATTCCATTATCGGCGAGTGAAGACGCCATCCTTTTGCCGATACCCGTTGCTCCACCAGTAATAAAAGCTACTTTTTCATCCACAGGCTTACCCTCTTTATCTAATGGATTTTACTTAATTATACATAAGTTTATTCCATTTTCTATAATTTAGTAATTATAAAAAAGAACCTCTGGGCTTTAGCTGCATAAAATATAACAAATAAACCTGTCAGACCATAAGCAGGAGAGAGGAATTCAATATGTTTCCCTGGAATTCACTTTTTTCTTTTAAGAATAACCCGAACCAAAAGGAATTCATGAAAAATATGCAGCAAAGTGATGTTCAATCGTTCATTGAAAAGGTATTTTCACAAGTGATCCCTGACAATATGCAAGGTATGATGAACCAAAATGATGGCGGCTCACAAAAAGTAAATGCCAGATCTGAACATCCTTTACATGCCGAAGTATTTGAAACCCACTTATATGTCTTCGTAAGAATTCCAATAGAAGATGAATCCTGGCTAAAGAAAATGAAACTTTATCATACATCTAACCAATCCATCATCGAGGGAATTCCTGAAGAGTCAGATCGGCATGTCATAACACTCCCTGCACCTGTCAAGAAAAAGGGGGCATCAGCCCAATATAAAGAATCAACATTGGAAATACGTCTTCAAAAAAGTTTCAATACACAATATTCAGAAATCGATGTATCCGAAATTTAAGTGGCTTCACCGGGACCTCACTGATGTTATGGTGCGGTTCCAGTTATTTCTTGGTTCAATTCTTTTTAGATTTGGGTACATTATAGAGAACCAATCGATGTCACAATTGATTTTTTTTCATGGAATGGAATGATCCATTCTCGCAAAAAAAAGCGCACCCCATGTTAATGGGATGCACTTTTCTATTAATCTATTATTTTCCGATGAATTGTTGAGTCCAGTAGTTACCAGATTCTACGTAACCTACTCCGATATGAGTAAAGCTAGAATTCATGATGTTTTCACGGTGTCCTTGGCTATTCATCCAAGCTTGTACCACTTCTTCAGGTGTTTGTTGACCTTGTGCGATGTTTTCGCCAGCTGTTTTATAGCTGATTCCGAATTGTTTCATCATATCGAAAGGTGAACCGTAAGTTGGGCTATTGTGATCAAAGTAGTTTTTATCTTTCATGTCTTGAGACTTGATACGTGCAACTTTGCTCAACTCAGTGTCGATTTTAAGAGCTGCCAAACCTTGTTTTTCACGTTCTGCATTCGTTAATTTAACAACTTCTTGTTCAAACGCACTTAATTCAGAGCTTGTCTCTTGTTTTTCATCAGTTGATTTATTAGGTGTCACTTCTGGTGCTGCAGGTTTTGCTGCAGGTTTTGATTGGTTCGTTGTTCCAGCTTCTTGTTGAACTGGTTTTTGAACTGGTTTTTGAACTGGTTTTTGAACTGGTTTTTGAACTGGTTTTTGAACTGGTTTTTGAACTGGTTTTTGAACTGGTTTTTGTTGTGCCTGCGCTGCAGGTATAGTGATATTGTATTTAGCTAGGTATTGGTTAAGGACTTTTTGCATATCCTCTTTATTCGTAGTTTTATAAGTTACTTGTTTCACTGTATCACAGTTGGCTGCTTCAGCTTGGTTAGCTCCTACTCCTGTGAATATAATAGCTGCAGCCGCTGCTGCTGACATAATCATTTTCTTTTTCATTCGTATTTCCTCCTGTGATGTTCATTTTTTGTTGTGCTTTGCTTCTGGAATTATCATAACATGCATTTTTTGTAATAAAGGCACCATCAATTTCCATCAAATTCACAGGATGCGAATGAAAATATATTTATGATCCAAGTTTCAGAGAAAACAAGCAGAAATGCTTTAACTATCTATGTTTCTGCCAATAGTATAAATACTCATATTTTTCCAGTAATTATTTGTCAATGGTAGTTACATAGAACCATTTCCATGGAATACTAATAACTTTTAGTTGACATATCGCTTCCAACCGAAATATTATGACTTTCTTTACTTTTATGTTACAAATTTTTCGGTTTCACTTCGACATTTCGTCATTTTCCCCCTATCATCTTGAATATTTTTCCAAATAAAAAAACAATCCGGATTTAAGCCCGAATTGTTTTGATTTTGATGGTACATTCATCATTTCATTTCTTCATCATTCATCTCGTCCATTTCTTTTTTTCCGCCATTTTGTTCGGGAGTGCTTGGTTTACCTATGACGAATTCTTTCTTTGGCATGTTGTGCATGTCCCTTGCCGTGACGTGGGCATATACATAATAGGTTCCTTCTTCATCAAAAGCCTTTTCCAGTTCATATATACCGTTCCCTTTATGTTTTACTGCTATCTTGTCATGGTCATCGCTATTCGCAAGCCAAATTTCAAAACTGACATCATCCGCATCTGTCACGACTTCGTCCCCATATGTTACTTTTGCCTGAAATTTCACAGGCTCATTCACTTTACCCTGAGTTGGATCGACAGCTAAATCGACATTTAACATTTTCGGAATTTCCTCTTTCTTGCCGCATCCAGCCAAAAAAATTAACGCCATGCAAAATAACATAATTTTTTTCATTTGAACGTTTCCCCTTTTTATGAATTCCATTCTTCTTTTATATTCGGCAGGATGACCCTGACTGTTGTTCCCCTTTTTTCCTTGCTTTCTATTTCGATTTTACCATTTTGTAATTCCACCAATTTTTTGACAATGGATAGTCCAAGCCCTGAAC
The DNA here is from genome assembly GCF_044762665.1 of Peribacillus sp. NPDC096622. Taxonomy (NCBI): domain Bacteria; kingdom Bacillati; phylum Bacillota; class Bacilli; order Caryophanales; family Bacillaceae; genus Peribacillus; species Peribacillus sp. NPDC096622. The sequence goes on from NZ_JBIWES010000004.1 coordinate 374,791, forward strand.
CGCCATCAAAACGGCTGCGTGCCTTGTTCACACGGTAAAAACGATTCATGATATACGGCAGATCCGCTTCCGGAATCCCGTTGCCCGTGTCAGTTACCAGCAGTTCGCAATCATCTTTATGCTGAATTAGGGTAATATGGATTGCCCCTCCAGGATCCGTATACTGAATGGCATTATCAAAAATGTTATGTAGGATCTGTTCCATCCTTCCTTCATCCCCAAAAATAATCGGGTCTGGATCCAGGTCTAGCTTTAAGCCCAATTGTTTTTCCTTTATTATCGGTTCATATTTCACAAGTACGTCTTCAATGAATTGCGCATAGGCAATCGGGGTTTTATTTAACAAGAATGGAGCACTTTCCATTTTTGATAAGTCCATAAGATCTCCCACAAGCCGCTGCAGCCTAAGAGCCTCCCTTGAAATGAGTTGAAGGTATTTCCGTTGCTCTTCATCATTTTTCACGACACCATCCAATATGGCCTGCGTATAGCCCTTTACGTAACTAAGCGGGGTTCTGAGCTCATGTGCAACATTTTCTAGAAATTCTTTTTTTCTTTCTTCTTCCAAATGGATGGAATTGGCCATATCATTAAAGGCTATTGCCAGTTTACCTATCTCATCATGACTCCTTACCTCGACCTGTATGTCATAATCCCCCTCTGAGACACGATGGGCCGCAGTCTCTATTTCCTTAATCGGACTGACTAGCTTTTTCAACCATTTAGTAGTAAACAAAATCGCGACAATCAAAAATAATAGAACCGCTGCCAACCATCTTGCAGCAAATTCCTTAAATAAGACCGTAATGGAATCTACAGGAATATATGTATAGATGATGCCTTCGAGACGATTTTCGTCAATCAGGGGTATGATCGCCGCTACGATGTTCTTTTCAAACCTTTTCTCATATCCCTCTTTTTCAACGGCTTTCCCATCTAAAAGCATTTGCCGTTCTTCTTCAGAAATAAGGGTATCATAATTGATTTCAAAAGGCAGACATGCACTCAATTCCCTGGGATTATTGACGACAAAGACTTCGCTGTCGTTCTTACTGTTAAACCATTCAACTTTTTGCTTAAAGTCTTCGCTGATTTCACCGCCGGAATAATCCGCCCCTAGCAATGATGCTTCATTGACTAAATCCGTTTTAAGCTTCTCCACATATAGATTTTTATAATAATATTGGGAAAGGGAGTAAGCGAACAGCACGGAAAGGATGATGGCGGTGATAATGGTGAGCCATAATTTAAAAGAAAGGGTTCGCCATTTATAGATCATTTCTTTTCCTCTATCTTATAACCGATTCCCCAGACGGTTTGAATGTAATCGGCCGCTCTTAATTTCATTCGTAACGTTTTAATATGGGTATCCACAGTACGTAAAGATCCTCCATACTCACCGCTCCATACATTTTCAAGCAGTTGTTCACGGCTGAGTGCCTGGCTTTTATGACGCATGAGGAATAAAAGCAATTCGAATTCTTTCAAGGTTAAATTGATTGGCTTCCCTTCCACTAAAACCGTTCTGGATTGTAAGTTCAAGCTAATTTTACCGAATCGGACATGGTTTTGATTCTCTTCATTCAATGATAATTTCCCTGTCCTTCGCAATACCGCTTCGACCCTTGCGACCAATTCTCCTGGATTGAACGGTTTGACGATATAATCGTCGCCGCCAAGCTTCAGCCCTTTCACCTTATCCCATTCTTCACCTTTCGCACTGACAAATATCACAGGGATCTCCCCAATTTCACGAATTTCTTCACAAACGGAGAAACCGTCCATACCTGGCATCATGATATCCAATAGGATTAAATCCACTTCCTCTGTTTCAACCATGCTTATAGCTTCTTTTCCATTCGCAGCTTGAAGGCATCGATAACCTGAGTTCAGCAAATACATTTCAACTAGATTTCGCATATCTTCTTCATCATCCACGACTAAAATGGTGTAAACATGCATGTCATCTACTCCCTCAACATCAATTGGAATGGACCTTCGCCGACTTTGATCGTTTTTTTAACCTCGACTGTTTCAGCATCCATTACATACACTTCATCACTATCATACCCCGCCACGACCACATCTTCGTTAAAGTTCGCCATTTCAAAGGGGTTGACGCCGACCACTTTGCTTTTGACTTCCTCATATTGATCATTCAATTTATATAAGGAGCTAGTCCCATGACTAAGGACAAATATTCCTTCATCATTTTCCAGGAACTTTATCGGCATGGTTGGGGCCTTAAGCTTTTTCTTCAACTCTCCCGTTTTTGCCGAATAAATATATAGATCTTCTTCCACTTGATCCCCATCACCGTGTCCTCCAATCCATATTTCATCCTTTTCTTCCCTTAATAATGTGCCTGTGCTGGAACTATGTACGGGAAATTCGAAATCGACCTTTTTCGTTTCAAGATTTATCACCGAACATTTGGTATCACCAAAATTAATAACATACAATCGATTCGCTTGCTCTCCTTGAAGAACGGTCAAGGGGCTTTTACCAACCTTGACAATATCCTGTTCCTCCCCATCAGCATTCAAAAAATAAATGGAGTGATTCGATTGATTGACCGCCACGATGCTTTTTCCATCACGTAACAACTGCATATTGACGATCCCTTTCCCAATTTCCCAACTGTTTATCAGTTTTCCTGCGGATAAAGAATACACTTGGACTTTCTCCATCTCTTTTCCATAAAGCAGGATAGTATCATTGTCTGCCAGGAGCAGGGCCCCGGTAAATGGTTCTGAAATATCCCACTTTGCAAAAGGATGATAGTTTTCATCTATGAAAGTCAGTGAGGTATCCTTGATATTGACAGTCGCCAGGAAAGATTGACTTTTGTTGATTTTAGTAAATGCATTACCGCTATTACACCCCGTAAGCAGTACGATGGCAAGAAGAAGCCCAATGCCCCACTTCATATTTTTTAAGCTCCTTATTCATTAAATATCTATTTTTTAAAGATTTTAACAATGATTTGTGAAAAAAGTATGAAGCATAAAAGAATATTTGTTAACAAGCATCCATATCACACTCGGAAATCATAATCTTTCCAATTCAGTGATATAGGCCATGACAATCGCATTTTTCATTTCTTCCGAAAGCGAAGATTCCATCACGCGTTTAATAGACAGGTAAAATTTCTCCAATACTGGTTTTCGGGCACGTGGATGGGAATTTTCATCCAAAAGCTCTCTGCGGATGAGTTCCGACAACACTTCCCTTCCACCTCCATCGGCCACCTTACGATTGTTCCATATGCTTAAATAAGCCACCAGTAATTCTTCTTGCCTGACATTTTCTTTCATAGTATCCCTTCCATCCGTTACTAATTTATACATATTAATGTTCAAGTTTGTAAAGACTATCTTAATAATAAGATATCACGCTTTTTATAATCCAAAAAAGGAGTGAGTATAATGTCTCAAGTATACCGCTGTCCGAATTGCCGGACAAATAAATCTCGCTTCAATCTCATTCAGCAAGTGGCAACCCCCATTAAAAAGGATCCCCAATCCGGTGAGATTGTTGAACAATATTCGAACGATTCCCTTCAGCCATTCCATCTAGCATATAATGGTCCTGAAGTTCGGGTTCAATGTGCCGCTTGCGGATTGATAGAAGACGAAAAGACATTTGCCGCCTTTGGAATGCAACAATAAAAATGGTCAGACCCATTTAGGGGTCTGACCATTTTCTCAATCTTTTCCTACTGACATCTTAGCCCGGTCTATGGCAATTGGAATGGCTTTTCCATCCTCATATCCTTCATCCAATAGTGCATTCGCGATTTCTATAGCCTTTTCCCTTACATCTTTATCTAGATTCTTCATCGAGTTTGGGTAATCGTTCTTATTCCATGGCACTAATACCGCCTCCTTGATAAGAAAGTCTTCTTTTAATGTTTCCCTTCTTTAATGGGCGGTAAACGTTTATCGGGCCGCTTTCGCTTCCAAAGCTTTCAACTGAGCGATCAACATTTCCTTATCCAACTTTTCCCCGATGATGACGATATTCAATGGCATTTTCATCATTTCATTCATATACATCGGCATTCCGTAGGAGTATTGGAATAAATGGGGGTATTGTGAATGTGTAAAGGAAATATATCCTTTCATTCGATAGACCGTTTCCGGTAGGGCCCTAAGCCACTGTTCAAAGTCGGTTTGTGCCACAGCACCTTCAAATGTATGAACGATTGCAGTTAAATGCAAATGGTCATGTACATCAAGCTTTTGATGGCCATTATGCCTTTTTCTTTGCATTTGCTGCAATGATGCCAAGGAAACGGCTGCATACTCCGTCAATAAGCATACCGCATCCGTATTCAGCGCCTGTATCGTATATATCAGCTGTGCGGCCTCCATCTCACTTACTAAATCCGCTTTATTCAATAGTATGAAATCAGCATGGTGGATTTGCTCTGCAAGCAACTGTCGAAGCTGAGGAGACAGTTCCTCCCGATCGCGCCACCTTAATAAATCGACGACCGTGATGATCCCTTTATACTCCAGCCTTTTGGCGAAAATCGGCGACATGATGCCATCCAATACTTCAACTGGATGAGCTGCGCCCGTCGTTTCAATATAAACCGCATCCAGTTCATTTTCGGTTAGCAACTCATGAAGCTGAACCTCCAGTTTATCTTGAATTGTGCAGCAGATGCACCCGTCAAACAACTCCTTCAGAGGCACTCCATCACCAATGAGTCCGCTGTCTACCGATACACTGCCGAGCTCATTTAAAAGCACTGCCACTTTTCTGCCCGCTTCACTTTCCTGTTTTAAAATATTTCGAAGAAGCGTCGTTTTCCCGCTGCCGAGAAAGCCGCCCAATATGTACACTTCGGTCGTTTTCATTCTTATCTGCTCCTATAATCCGGTTAAATTCGATTCCGTTAAATTTTATCATACTTACCTTACTAAATCACTTGCCGTATCCACATAAAAAAACCAGCCCTTAAGCTGGTTTTTCGAAATTGATTCATGCTTGAACTTCGTCTTTTTCGTAAATCGGCACCCATCCTGCAGCTGTTACGAAAATCCGGACAGCAACAGTTTTCCTATCTTCCGCGAGCGTGAAATAATGTCTTGTTGATTCTGGTACACTAATAAGATCTCCTGGATTAAGACGTACATCAAACCACTGTTTATCATTGCCTTCAATGGCAAAGATACTCGTTCCGCCTGCTATGAAACGCACTTCATCATCTTCGTGGTGGTGTTCCTGCTTAAAGTTTTCAAGCATTTGGTCCAAGTTCGGATTTGCATCGGATAATGTTATGATATCATGGGCTTTATAGCCTCTTCTTTCAGAGATTTCCGCTATCTCCGATTGGAATGTTACAAGGATTTCCTCCTTGTCAGCATCTGTTAGATCGTATTTTTCCACAAGGTGGTCAGGTAATTTAGAAATGTCCCATTGCTCATAAATAACCCCTTGAGTTTCTAAAAACCCTTTTACCTGTTCACCGTTTTCAATAACCTCGTTTGTTTCATGGAATCTAATCGTCGCCATCATTCATTCCTCCTCTATGAGTGTTTATCTTAAAGAACCTGCAAACGCCTTTTGTTGATTAAGTAACAGTTGATATTGAAATAAAAATTCGCAAGCTTCAAGTATTCTTTTTGCTTCGAGTCCGCTTTTGCCCCAAACCGTAATACCATGATTGCGTATCAGCACAGCGCCAGAGTCTTCTTCGACATGTGGCTTGAACTTATCGGATAACAGCGGAATGTCAGCGTGATTATATATGATTGGAATCCGAAGCTCCGAATCTTCATCCCACCGCCCGGTCGCTTTAATGATTTCATGATTACGAAAGGAAACTTGGCCTTCATCTCCGTATAATTCCGATATCACATTATTTTCAACTGTATGGACATGAAGTACACAGTTCGCATTTGTTTTCCGGTAAATGACTGTATGAAGTAAAGTTTCGGCCGATGGTCTTAGATTCGTTTCTTCAACTGGTTTTCCTTTTAAATCCACCAGTAAAAAGTCCGAATCCGATTGCTTCCTTTTATCCTTACCGCTTGCGGTAATATAAAAGAAAGAGCTTTTGGGCTCGCGGATTGACAAATTCCCGCTAGTTCCCATAAACCAATCCCTTGCGGCCAGTTCAGCTTTAATATCCGCCAACTCCTGCCATTCTTTAGAATGAGTGTTCACGCTTTAACCGCCTCCTGCTGCTTTAAAATGTCAATTACATCAAAAAATGTTTCAAATCCTTGATGTGGAATTCCTTCCCTATCACATTTTTCAAGCAGAATGTCACGGGCTATGACAAAATCAGCCTGTTTTGCCGCCTCAAAATCCGTTACTGAATCTCCAATAACGAGTTTAAAATCTTCCGCACCCGCAATTTCCCTCATAATGGATGGCTTGCAGCAACCGCAATCATTATTACATTGATCATCACAAGTATGCGGCCACTCAATATAAATCTTATCCTTATCAAAAAATGCATGGTTGCAATAAACGGACTCTGTTGGCAAGATATCATTTAATAGGGGGGCAATGAAAAAATCCATGCCCCCGCTTACAATATATAAAGGGATATTGACTTGTTTCGTATACTCAACGAATTCATAAAACCCTGGGCGAATGCCGGCCGTTCTTCTTACATATTGGATGATGTCATCCTTCAAGCCGCTATCAAGCAGGGAGAACATATCCCCAACTCCTGAAGATATACTGATTTTTTGCTGAAGGACACCGTCTTTCAACGCTTCCCATTCCGGAGGCGCAAATTTCTTCATGATGGAAATGATATTATCTGTGTTGGTGATCGTTCCGTCAAAATCACAAAAGATGATCGGTCTCATTATTTCTTATAGGCCTCCCCATAACACAAGAGCTTTTTTTAGTGTTTCTTCCTCAGCCGCCGCTTCAGAAAGTTCCTTTCCTGCTAGAACGGCTTCCACAGCAGAACGGAAAGCCTTGGCACCGCCCTCTGCTCCGTCAGGGTGCCCGTGAATTCCGCCTCCGGCATTAATCACACTATCGAGCCCAAAATCCTTGATGAGGTCCGGAACCATGCCCGGATGAATGCCTGCAGAAGGAACAGGAAAGGCTTTTTTCCATGAAAGTTCATTTTTTGTCAGAGCTTCAGCAATCGCCAAGGTCTCCGTTTTTTCAAGTGCGACATTTCCATAAGGAGAAGGGAACAAGGATAAATCCGCACCTGATAACCTTACTAATTTACCAAGCAATAATGGATAGCCGATACCATAAAATGATGAAGATGCCAATGCCCCGCTATATGCGGGGTGCGCCATGATCGGCAGCTTGATACGATCATGTTCACTCAAGGCCTGCATTACATCCAAACCATATGTATGAACGTTGAACAATAAAGCATCTGCCCCCGCTTCAGCCGCTTGCTCTGCCTTATCCAATAATTCAAATGTTTTCCCTGATAGATTGACAGCATATAATGTTCGGTGGCCAGTGGTTTCATAGACTTCATTCAATATTCTTTTTCCCGTTTTTATTCTATCGAAAAATGGAGTCAGTTCCTGGTCGAAGAGGATCTCATCATCTTTAACTAGGTCGACACCTCCCAATGCTTGTTGCCTCAGTTGCTCATTATGAAATGTTAGGTCTCTTCCTAATACACCTTTAAAGATGCTCATCACCAAGGGCCGGTTAAAAACGCCAACCTTTTCCCTTATGCCCTCAATGCCAAATTGCGGCCCTGGAAAAGCTTTTTGAATATCACCGACAAAATCCAAGTCGATCAGTTTTATTTCACCATCCAATGAAAGTTTGCCGAAGACCGTCGTGAGGATTGCAGGTAAATCATTGGAGAAATTCCCTGCCGGATAGGCAATTTTGATCAGCGAACGGTATACTTTCCGATTAAAGTAGCTGTTTGCCCTCTCTTCTTCAGATAGTGGTGTCACCGATACGACGCGTCCCTTATGTTTTTCCAGTTGTTTCTGAACCAAATGCGGCAGGTCCGTCCATGTCCCGACAGTCAAACCCAAGGCAATGCTTTCTGCTTTTTTCTCATGATTTCCATTAAAGTCATGAATTAAATAAGTAGCGACTATCTCGCTCATCTGATCACTCCTATAACACGTTAGTAAACCCTCGATGTCATTAACCTGAAATGGTCTCAAAATGGCAAAAGCCCCTTCATAAAGAAGAGGCTTTAAAAAGCCATCTTCTTATCTCCCAGCCCATTGGCTGCAAGAATTAGCACCGTGCCTTGTGGATTTCAAGAAAATCCGGCGGAAGGATTCCGCCCCATTTTACAATGGAATTACGGTCGGTTGCTGGGCTTCATAGGGCTAGTCCCTCCACCTGCTCAAAATAAGAAAACGCTGATATATAAGTTGCATTCAAGTATCGAAAGATTAAGAATTTATTTTGTATTCTGACAGGTAATCCCTACTTTGTCAATAAGTTTAACTATTTAAATGTGTATAAATCGGATATCTTATTGCATTAAAATAAGTTTAATGTTCGTATCCGTTCCACAGCCTCTTGCAGCCGTTCTTCCGAAGTCAGTAGCCCTACCCTGACGTAACCTTCGCCAAATTCACCGAAACCATTCCCTGCGGCAACAGCTACATGGGCATGCGTTAATAAATAGTCCGCAAAACTCTCGGACGTAAAACCTCCAGGTACTTTGAGCCAGGCAAAAAACGATGCCGCAGGCGCTTTGACATCCCAGCCGATTGCCCTCAATCCCTCAATGAAAACATTCCTTCGCCCCTCGTACATCTTCACTAACTGCTCTACACTGCTCTGTGAATCAAGTAAAGCGCTTGCCGCAGCTTCCTGTATCGCCGGGAAGAGACTCACATAAAGATGGTCTTGTAATAGTTCAAGAGCTTCTATTACACTTTTATTGCCCACTGCGAAGCCGACTCTCCACCCTGCCATATTGTATGTTTTCGATAGAGTGTATATTTCAACTCCTACATCCTTCGCTCCCTCCGCCTGGAGAAAGCTTTTCGGTTTTTTTCCGTCGAATCCTATTGCCCCATAGGCGAAATCATGGACCACACAAATTGAATGTTCTTTTGCAAAGGAGACGGTTTCATCAAAGAAACTTTCAGTGGCAGAAGCGCCTGTGGGATTATTCGGATAATTCAAGAACATCATTTTGGCTTTATCAAGAACTTCTTTATGTATGTCATCGTATTTCGGAAGAAAATCATTTTCTTCTGTCAAGGGCATCAGTTCGGTCTTTGCCTGGGCTAAAACAACACCGGAAAGATAATCCGGATAGCCGGGATCTGGAACAAGGATCGTATCACCTGGATTCAATAAACACTGCGGCAGTTCGACAAGACCCGCCTTTCCCCCGAAGAGAATCGCCACTTCACTATTCGGATCCAGCTTGACACCGTATTCTCGTTCATAAAAGACGGCAGCAGCCTCTTTTAAATATTGATGTCCCCGGAATGGCGAATATTTATGATTAGTCGTTTTTTCAGCTGCAGACTGCAAACTTTTGACGATATGTTCCGGCGTCGGCTGATCAGGGTTTCCCTGGCCTAAATTAATGACATCATGTCCTTGCTCCGTGATCGCATTGACTTTTGCGACTAGTGAAGCAAAAAACTGCTTGGGCAGGTCCTGAAGCAGTCCGGATTTTTCGAATTGCACCATTTATACACCTTCTCTGAAATTTCTTGAAATTCTAGTCACAAATGATATATGTTTATCGTAGTCTTGTAAAGCATTTTTTACATGTGGGGGTTTTAAACGATGAAGTGGAAAATAGCTTGTATTCAAATGGATATAGCCTTCGGTCAACCAGATATCAATTTTCAGGTTGCAGAACAATGGATGGAAAAAGCAGCTCGGTCCGAACCCGATATCGTCATATTACCAGAGCTTTGGACAACCGGATACGATTTGACCAGGCTGAATGAGATTGCAGATCAAGAGGCAGAAAAAACGATTGAATTTCTTAAAACACAGGCACAGAAACACCGGATTCACATCATCGGCGGTTCCATTGCGAAAAAAACAAGCAAGGGAATCTATAACACCATGCTCATCATCGATAAATATGGAAAGCTCATTAAAGAATATGATAAGCTTCACTTATTTCAATTAATGGATGAACATCATTTCCTGCAGCCAGGTGAAAAAGATGGTTTATTTACTCTTGATGAAAAAATATGTGCCGGGTTCGTTTGTTATGACATTCGTTTCCCTGAATGGCAGCGAGCCCATACCGTTCAAGGCGCGGAAGTTCTATTCGTTACGGCTGAATGGCCAAAGCCGAGACTCGATCACTGGAGAGCCTTATTGATAAGCCGTGCTATCGAGAACCAAGCCTATGTTGTAGCCGTTAATCGTACAGGTTCGGATATCAATAATATATTTGCGGGTCATTCCTTGATTATTGATCCATGGGGGAATATCGTAAGTGAAGCCGGAGAAGGAGACGAACTCTTGACAGGCACCTTGGACTTCAACAAAGTTACGGAAGCACGCAACAAAATACCTGTATTCGAAGATCGCCGTCCTGATTTTTATTAATTTACCCATTGACAAACTATTTAAAAAGTTGATATTATTTTCCCGAAGATTAAAATTTCAGAAAACATTTACTCTTATCAAGAGCAGGCTGAGGGATAAAGGCCCTATGAAGCCCAGCAACCGACTGTAATACCATTGTGAAATGGGGCGGATCCTCCGCCGGATTATTAAATCCACAGAGCACGGTGCTAATTCCACCAGAATTCATTTTCTGGAAGATAAGAGGTCCGAAGCCAAAACTTCTGCCTCTTTCTATATGAAAGAGGCTTTTTTATTCTTATTTTGAATCTGGAGGGGAAAAGAATGACTCAAAACCATTCAAATTTTAAGAGATTGACAAACGAAACAGCTATAACCCTTGCAAAAAAACTTGGGTTGGTCAATGCGGATGCAAGTTTGAAATGTAATGAAATCGGCGATGGAAACTTAAATTATGTTTTTCATATTACAGACACGGTCACAAACAAAGGACTAATAATCAAACAAGCGGTCCCTTATGCCAAGGTACTTGGTGAAAGCTGGCCGCTGACACTGAAAAGGGCAGCCATTGAAGCGAATGCGCTGATTCATTTCAGAAGTTATTGCCCCGAATTCGTACCGCAAGTCTATTATTCGGATGAACAGCTTGCCATCACAGTAATGGAGGATTTATCGTACTTGAAAATCGTTAGAACAGGATTGATCGATGGCGATTCATATCCATTGCTTTCACAGCATATTGGTGAGTATGTTGCGAAGACGGCATTTTATACATCCGATTATCATTTAGAACCCTCTGCGAAAAAGGAGGTGGCCCGACATTTCACGAATCCCGAACTCTGTAAAATCACTGAGGTCTTTATTTTCACGGATCCATTTTTTGAGGAACTCCCGGGAGATTTCGAGGTGGAATTGACAGATGCCGCCCAAAAAATATGGAATGATCAAGAAGTGATACTTGAGGTCGCCAAACTGAAACAAAGCTTTGAAACCGAGCAGGAAGCCTTGCTTCATGGAGATTTACATACTGGAAGTATATTTGCAAGTGAAACCGAAACAAAGGTTATTGATCCGGAATTCGCTTTTTATGGGCCAGTTGGTTTTGACCTTGGTCAATACACCGCCAACCTTCTCTTTCAGGCAGTAACACGCAATGGCGCCGGAAAGGAAGAGATTTTCACGCTCCTTTATGAATTTTGGAATGCCTTTGAAGAAACTTACACCGAATTATGGGAAGGCCAAAATAAAAGCCCATTTCGCCATGTGAAAGGTTATCTGCCTTATTTACTGACAAAATTCAAAAAAGATGCATTCGGTTTTGCAGGCTGCGAACTGATTCGGCGAACCATTGGCCTTTCCCATGTAGCCGATTTAAACGTCATTGAAGATAAAGAAACAAGGATCGCTGCCAAAACGGCAACATTGGAAATTGGTTCTTTTTTAATTAAAAAACGGGAGGAATTGGATGTTCCAACTATAATTGAAGCGTTGAAGCAACGTACACTGCCATCTTACTCAACCATTTAAAAGGAGACCTGCACATGACTACACTAGCACCCTTACCATATTCGGTACAATGGGATGATACCCATATTACATTATTAAATCAACAAGCCCTTCCTTCCATAACTGAATTTATTGAACTTCATTCTGTTGATGATGTATATGACAGCATTTTGACATTAAAAGTTCGCGGTGCCCCAGCAATTGGACTGACGGCAGCATTTGGTGTTGCACTTGGCGCCAAAATGGAAACAACCGCTGAATTAGGGGAATTCAAGAAAAACGTAACGAGGCATATTGAAAAACTCGCATCTTCCCGGCCAACTGCAGTCAACCTTTTTTGGGCGTTAAGGAGGATGGAGAACACCTTGCAGGCTGCGCAAAGCATTTCAACTGCCAAGGAAGCACTTGTATCGGAGGCTAAAGCCATCTTTGCTGAAGATGAAGAAATGTGCAGGAAAATCGGGGAACATGGTTTATCCCTATTCACTAGAGGAGATTCCATTCTAACGCATTGCAATGCTGGGGGAATCGCCACAGCTCGGTATGGCACAGCCTTGGCTCCCTTCCACCTGGCTAAAGAAAGGGACTTTCCGCTAAAAGTGTATGCATGTGAAACCAGGCCTGTCCTGCAAGGGGCGCGTTTGACGGCTTGGGAATTGATGCAAGCGGGGGTTGATGTCACCTTAATTTCTGATAATATGGCTGCCCATACAATTCACCAGAAACGAATAAATGGAATTATCGTCGGGGCCGACAGGATTGCGGCCAATGGAGATACAGCAAATAAAATCGGGACATTGGGATTGGCCATATTAGCCAAGCACTTTGGTATCCCCTTTTATGTAGCCGCACCATCAAGCACATTCGACCTTTCTATCGAATCCGGCACATCCATCCCGATCGAAGAGCGGAATGAAGCTGAAATCACCTTCATTCAAGGTATAAGGATCGCTCCGGAAAACGTGAAGACTTTCAATCCAGCCTTTGATGTTACACCGAATCACCTAATTACAAGCATCATTACCGAAAACGGAATCATAACACCTGATTTCTTCAAAAACATTCCGCATTTTGTTAATTGATCCAGGTTCCTTTATTGGTGATAAAAAACGAGAAGGATTTCGTATCCCTCTCGTTTCTTAAAGGTGATCGATAATGATTATTCTTGCGAGGTCTATAATACAATAATTAAATCCGAACACTTTCGATAATAAAATGGACTTCCAAAATTCTCATTATTTTGCAAAGAACTCCTGAAGTGCTTTTTTATTTTTAGTGTAGTCCATTTCCAAAACGGCTCCGGACTGGGGATATATTTCATCTTTAAAGCTTCCTTCCACTGGAACCCTTAAGGTTTCGACGGTGTCCGGGGTATGGAAGACGGCTTTTGGACCCATTTCCATTATTGTTTTCAGACCAATATCTGTATCCAAGTACGAGAGCCCTTGTTCTATGATACCAGGAAGGGCTGCCATCCCTTCGAAGGATGTGATTTGATTTATAAACGCTGTTTTTAATTGAACCATAACTTCTTGTTGACGCTCTACCCTTCCAAAATCACTTTCATCGTCATGTCTAAAACGGACATATTTCAATAATTCCTCACCGTGTAGAATATTTTTACCGACGCTTGCTTGGATGCTCATATCATCAATGATTTCCTGATCCACATTCACCGCCACCCCCTCAGGGGCAAGTAAATCGACCATCTTCACAAATCCCTGGAAGTCGATTACCGCTACATGATCGACCTTGACATCAAAGTTTTCCCGTATGGTTTTCTTGAGTAATTCCCGTCCACCATAATAATAAGCAGCATTTATTTTGTTATATCCTGATTTATTCCCGGGGATTTTCACATAACTATCACGCATAATGGAAGCCAGCTTCAGTTTCTCCTGCTCAGGAAAGTATTTTGCCAGGATAATCGCATCTGACCGAGATTTTTGCTCTCCCCTTGTGTCAACACCTATTAACAGAAATGTTTTCTCGCTTTCCTGGTTCTCTTCATTGTTTAGTTTTTTTTCCGTACCTTCATTTCCATTTTGTTTGGGTAAAGGGGCATAGGTGCAGCCTGCCAGAATCAAGATCAAGAGATATATGAACAATACCTTTTCTTTCATTACCTCACCTCATTGGAAAATTACCCCTATTCTCTGCCTAATGTTGGAATCCTATGCATGAAAACGACAAAAAAGCCTGCCAACGATAATCGTTGGCAGGCTTTTCGGGCAATATCATTTATTTTATTTCTTTCTTTAATACTTCTACCGCTTTTTTCACTTGTGTGTCGTTCTTAAGGATTTTCTCGCGGATGACCTGCATCAATTTAACGGTAGTATCATCCTTAATGGTGCCGGTTTCTTTAATTTTTTGTTCCCTTTGGAATGCTATGACAGCATTCGTGGTTGCTTCATCAAAGAATCCATCTACCTTACCTGGATCATGGCCTGCTTCCTTCAGCATCTCTTCAGCCGCTTTCACTTCACTCGAAGAATCGGATGCTTTCAATTCCTTATCGGGCGAAATGTACGGAAGGCTCGCATAATCAGGAAGCTTCACAGTAATATCCGGCTTGATCCCTTTTTTATGAATCCAATTGCCTTCAGGAGTCAACCATTTAGCTGCCGTATATTTGAAGTTAGATCCATCTTTGAAGTCTTGGGCAGTCTGCACTGTCCCTTTCCCAAATGACTTGACACCGATCAATGGAATGTCCGCAGATTCACTGACAGCCGCTGCAACGATTTCGGAAGCACTGGCACTTCCATCATCAATCAACACGACTACCGGGATTTTCAGTTCTCCATCATTCTCCGATTTATATACTTCTTTTTTCCCGCTGCGATCCTCAACTTGAAGGACCACTTTCCCATTAGGTATGAACAGGCTTGCCATTTCTATTGCTTGTTCAAGCAGTCCCCCCGGGTTTCCCCGCAAATCCAATACGAGACCCTTCATGTCCTTCTTGGACATTTCCTCAAGCGCCGTTTTCAGCTCTTGGACTGTATGTTCGGAAAAACTGGTCACTTGGATTTTTGCAACTCCATCATCAAGCATTTCCGCATAAACCGTCTCAATCGGAATTGTGTCCCGTTTAATGGTCAGCTCAATCGGTTCCGATTCACCAGCTCTTGAAATGGATAGATCAACTTTCGTACCCTTCTCGCCCCTGATTTTCAGGACAGCTTCAGAAGAGCTCAGTCCTTCAACACTTTTACCGTCCACACTTAATATAATGTCATTCGGTTTTACTCCAGCTTTTTCTGCCGGGGACCCTTTTATTGGTGAGACCACCATTATTTGTCCATCCTGCTCCTGAATCTCAGCACCGATTCCTTCAAAAGATGAAGAGATGCTCTCATGGAAACTCGACGCTTCCTTTTTATCCATATAAGCAGAGTATGGATCATCCAATGATTCGATCATTCCATTAATTGCCCCGTCAACCAGCTTTTCTTCATCAATCTCTTCATAATAGTTATCTTTTATCGTATCGTATGTAGAATACAGCTTTTCAAATTCCGCATGCTTATCCGGTGCTAATGACTCTACTTTTTCATCTCCAAAGGTCAAGGCTATTGTAGTAATCCCTGCAGTTAGAAATATGACTAAGAAAATCCCCATAATGAACGTAAACTTCTTTATTTTAATGAATTTCCCTGCCTCTTTTGGCTGTTTTTGATTTTCTTCTTCCACTGAAGCCTCACCACTTTCATTCTTCATGACGATATAAACGATTTCATTCCTATTTTATCAGCTTTCAAGCCAATCGAAAAATAATAGTTATCAAAAATAACAACTTATGACCATATGTATTTTTTTAGCAAACTTCAAATCAGGGAAAATGGTCCAAGGAAAACAGGCATCTCCTGATATTACAAAAATGCGGATACCATGGAACAAATGAGCCTGTATCCAACTGCCATTATACAGCATCACTTATTCCTGGTCACCCGCCTGTCATTTACATCCAATTATCAGTCCTGGATAGCTGCTTCCAATGCCACTTCAACCATTTCGTTGAAAGTTGACTGGCGCTCATCCGACGACGTCTCCTCACCGGTTAAAATGTGATCGGAAATGGTCAATACAGATAAAGCTTGGCGGCCAAATTTAGCAGCAAGCGTGTAAAGGGCAGCTGATTCCATTTCTATCGCAAGGATTTGGTATTTTGCCCATTTTTCCAATTCACTATTATCGTTATAAAACTGATCGGCCGTAAATACATTACCGACCTTCAATTGCAAGCCCTTAGCCGTGCCGACGTCATAAGCTTTTCTAAGTAATTCGAAATCCGCGGTCGGGGCAAAGTCCACCCCGCCGAAAGTCATGCGGTTCATTTGGGAATCGGTGGAAGCACTCATTGCAAGGATCACATCCCTGACTTTTACATCTTTTTGAATCGCTCCTGCAGTTCCAACACGAATCAGCTTCTGGACATTATAGCTATTCATCAATTCATTTACGTAAATCGAAATGGATGGGACACCCATGCCTGTACCTTGTACAGAAATTCGTTTTCCTTTATATGTCCCTGTATATCCAAACATGTTACGAACTTCATTATAAAGTTTAGCATCCTCTAAAAATGTTTCAGCAATATATTTTGCACGCAACGGGTCCCCAGGAAGTAAGACCGTTTCCGCAATTTCATTCTCTTTTGCACCAATATGTACGCTCATACGACTATGTCCTCCTTAACTTGTGGTTGAAATGATATTCAAAAACTACTATACCATATCAACCACAAGTTAGGAAAATCGAACCTTATCTGGAACTTGAAAAAATGGAAATCAGGAAAAAGACTTTTGGCACCCTTCCTAAATCGCAAACAAAACGGCGGTGGTCCGCCGTCTTTTTTTAAATGGTTAATGAAATTAAGGGAAAGGAAGCTGCTAACCGTCTTATGACAGGTTACTCTTCGACTTCTTCATCAATTATGCATTTTTCAAGAAGATATTCGAATGTGATGTCAGCAAGATCTTCAACTTCAGCTTCTGTTGGAAGATAGCCCCGTCTTATCAATTCTTGAAAAAAGAATTCCGCTATCTCTTCTGTATCAATAAAAACCTCAATTTCTCGCAAATCATCGCCCCCTTATTTAAAGGTCTATGAATGTGTAGAGACAAATATACCACTAAGGCATCCCATAATGGAAAAACATATGAATGGCCTATAGTTATCAAGTTCCATTCGTGTTCTATTTGTATGGATACTTCTATAGGGAATTTGGAAATTGCCCTTTAAAAGTTTGGGATACCTTTCACTTCGTTTGCTTCTTTTTATGATCTGGATAAATTTCCTCTGCAGCTTTTTCAATTTTAGCAAGGGCGATTTTCATGATGTGACGATATTCATCATCGCCAAAATGTTCGTAGAGCTTACAATAATCATTATATAAATCCAACAGTCCATCAATCATTTCCTTTTTTTCATCTTTTGTCATTGTCATTTCTCGCTCACCTTTACCAGGGTTGTTTTGTTTAGCAATGATAGCAAGCTCATTTTTCTTTTGAGGAAGGAGCAGACCCAATTTTTTAATGATTCCATCTGCCCGTTTGGCATCGGCAATCAAAGTCAGTTCTTCTTCATGAGCTTCAAGCCATTCACCATCAGAGATTCTTGATAACTCATAGATTACATCCTCCCAGGCATTTTCCTTATAGCGCCAAATTTCCGTTCGATAGCCGATAATCTTGAAATAATCCTGTTCATATCCATCCACTTGGACCAAGTCACCTAATAAATATTTATATTCAATATCGATTTGTTCTTTCGGATAAAGGATTTCTCCTTCATATTCATTTATCGATTGCAATGTTTTTTCGATATAAAGACCTTCACTATAGTTCACTTCATACACATAAGCACCATCGAGAAATTTCACATCGGTTATATTCCCGACTGTCCCATACATTGTTATTACGACTGTATCGCCTAATTTAAATTTCGGCTGTTTTTTTTTGCCCATAAGAGACATCCCCCAATATGGTCCTTATCGTTTGATTAGTAAATTATATGCACAAACAAACATGGAGGTTAATGGAAATAAGAGGGCATTTTGCTCATTTAGCTAATTAACCGGCCCATTTATTAAAGGGCACTACAAACAAAAAAAACCGCCTCATTTAATGAGACGATTCGTAGTGGGGATTGTGAGCGTCACTTTCGTTCCTTCGTCACGGGCGCTCTCAATTTGGAATTTCCCTTTTAATTCCTCCATTATTTGTATGCATGTCGCTACACCTAATCCGTTTCCATCCGGTTTGGTGGTATAAAAGGGCATACCGATATTTTTTAAATTCTCGGGACTGATGCCTTTTCCATCATCGCTGATCACTAACCTTATATATTGGGACACGGAATTGTGATGTAGTTCAATCCGCCCCCTTTCTTCAATGGCTTCACAAGCATTATTCAAGACATTCAAGAGAACCTGCCTTAACCGGTTCCTGTCTGAATAAACAATGACGGATTGTGTCACCCTATTAATTATTCTTACATGAGAACTCGGAATTGAGGAAGTATAAGTATCTATAATTTCATCAAGGAAATCCTTTAAATCGATTTTCTCCCATTCCAGTTGATGCGGTTTTGCCAAATCAAGAAGTTGTGTCACAAATACATTGACCCTATCCACTTCATGAAGCATGACATCGCTATATTTTTCTATCAATGATTTATCATGATCCTGGCTCTTCAATAATTGGAAAAAGCCCTTTATTGTCGTCAACGGGTTCCTGATTTCATGGGCGACACCGGCAGCAAGCTGGCCAACATATTTCAATTTTTCCGTACGGACGATTTCCCTCTCACGATCTTCAATCGTTTCCATCATTCTTAGAAAAGCAAGGTTCAATTTTTCCATTTCCTCGAAGCTTCTATTGTCGGAAATGATGAATTCCTTTCCTCCTATGAATTCCTCTGTCGCTCCGACAAGTTCTTGAACTGGCCGTACGAGGGTCTTTGTTAGTAAATAGACAGCCAGAATGATAGAAACAAAAACGATGCTGTAGATTGTCAGGTACCGTGTTAATAGGTCATTCAAGGGTTGAAATACCTGTTTCTTATCAGCACCCACAACAACAAACCATTTATTCTCTGTTTGTGCTATCGTATGGACAGGCTGGATGGAATATATTTTTTCCCCATTCTCTTCACTGTACAATTCATCCGATAACGACGCTCCCATCAGCTTATCTTTCGTTAATCCCATTTCTTTCAAGGCAGAATCCTGCATAATGCCATGTGGGTCTTTTTTCGAAATCATGATGCCTTCTTGATTGATCATGAAAAAGTTCACTGGGTATTTATCGCTAATTTCATTAGCCTTTTTCTCCATCATCTCCCAAAGCCCTTCCAACCGGAAAGCTGTGGATACGACTCCGATCATTTTCCCTGAATTATCATATACCGGCGCACTCAAAGCTATTATAGGTTCTGCGAAGGCCCGGGTTTTATAAACATCAGAAAGGAATTCATGACCTTCTATGGCCTCTTTGAACCATATTCTCTTCGCAAGGTTATCCCCGATCATTTTATTGGATGTATCTGCAATGACATTGCCTTCCATATCCAAATGCAAGACACCGTAATAATTTCCTTTTGCATCGATAAACTTTTTAAGTTCATCAGCCTTCTCTTCTTTTGAATAGCCAGGATTGATGATTGCCGAATTTACACTCATTAACTTCACATCACTGATCCGTTCGTTCAAATAGCTGTATGTTTCATTTACAATATTCAGTGAACCTGCATTCAGAGCATTTTTTGCTTCCTTCTCAAGCAGGGACCGTTGTGATCCATAGGATATGATTCCCAGTACCAGAAGAGGAACACTTGCAATAAGTAAAGAATAAAGCAAAATTCGGGTTTGAAGGCTTTTAAACATCCTTCCGATTCCTCCCTATTCCTGATCTCCCAATAGGAGCCCTTCTTCTATTTGGACATACTGTTCCCACGCTTGATCGAAAACTGACATACTTTCGAGATAGTCTGCATTCAATTCTAAATAACTGCTCAATTCATTATAATCAGTCGATTGTTTTGGGAAGCCATGATCCTCATAGGCATGATTGGCAAATTTAGTGATTGCATCAATTTCCTTTGGTTGTCGAAATTTCATTAAATATAAATAAAATGGTCTCATGATGTCGAACCCCCCTAAAATAACTATGATTTCTGCTTTAATATATCGGAAACTTTCGCTTCCGTCCACTTTTTTAAAAAACAATTTGGTTTTTTCTTCCTCATCTTATGAAATCCACGACTTTTCAACACAAATGCATTCGTTAAATTACGAACTACACTTAAATATCGTACTCATTCCATATTGATTACATCCTTTTAAGAATTTTTTTTCATGATTCGATAAAGGAAACGAAGTGCTTCAATATTATTATTTAATCTACCTCTTCACTCAAAACCAATTCCCATAATAAAAAACGCGGAGCATGTTCAAACATGCAGGTTGAAGGAAAGCGGAATTTCTTCAAAAACTTGTTAGCCCATTTACCCGCATGCCATCATTTTCTGAAATGGAAAAACCCCTTCATTTAAGATAGAAATAGTGGTTTACACTGTACTATCTAAAATGAAGAGGATTTATTCATTTATGGAAAAGTAACCTAAAAGTCAAAGTAATTACGTTTCAACAGCCTTTTCATGTTCATTAGCTCACTGTACTTCGTTTGTTTTTCAAGCTTTTTCGAATCAATTAAAAATAGTTGATTTTCAATTTCCTTCACTATTTCATCACTTTGAAAAAAAGCATCGCAACTCTCACAATGAGATGAAGGGGTTTCCGTAATTTCAACCGCCCTCGTACCATCCGGCAGTTCCCAATATACAGTCCCCATTACTGATGCAAGCTTCCCTTTCTCACACCATGGACACGTCTCCATTTTATTCATCCCCCTTAGGAGTGCTCTTTTTTTGCTGTGCCTGGAATTTCTTTTCTTTTAACAGATCTCGCTTTTCACGTTTGTTTTTCAATGAAGCATGCTCTGGGTTGGTCACGTACTTTTCCCGTCGGTTCATTCGCTTCAGCCCTTCAGGCACTAAATTGAATTGCTTGTCGTTCATTAAACCAGATACACCTATATCTGACTGTTTTTCTTCCATATCGGGATATACCCCTTTGAAATAATCATCTGCAAGTCCTGGTGTATATTGCTCAGGTTCAGGATATGTGGTTATCACACCTTCAAAATTGCGCAGCACCGTTTTTGTTGGGGATTGTGAAAGGATATAATTCGGCTGCAGTGTGATTTTCCCTCCCCCTCCTGGCGCGTCGACGACGAAGGTAGGTACTGCATACCCGGATGTATGGCCTCGGAGCCCCTCGATGATTTCAATCCCTTTTGAAATGGGAGCCCTGAAATGACCGATCCCTTCCGAGAGATCGCACTGATAGATATAGTAAGGGCGGACACGGATTTTAACAAGATCATGCATCAGCTTTTTCATGATGGCGACACTGTCATTTATCCCCGCTAAAATAACTGCCTGGTTGCCCACAGGTACACCTGCATCGGCAAGCATCTCACATGCTTTCTTTGACTCCTCGGTAATTTCTATCGAGGTATTGAAATGAGTATTCAGCCAAACCGGGTGATATTTTTTTAAAATGGTACATAAATTTTCAGTGATTCTTTGAGGAAAAACAACCGGTGCCCGGGTACCTATCCTGATTATTTCAACATGAGGAATTTCCCTTAAGTTTTTGAGGATATATTCAAGGATTGTGTCATTGATCAGTAATCCATCCCCGCCGGAAATAAGGACATCACGAACTGCCGGTGTGTCACGTATATATCCGATTGCAGCGTCCAATTGTTTTTTTGGGACGCCCATGCCAATTTGGCCTGAAAAACGTCTTCGCGTACAATAACGGCAGTACATGGAACATTGATTCGTCACCAAAAAAAGAACGCGATCCGGATATCTATGGGTCAGTCCCGGTACAGGGGAGTCCTCATCCTCATGTAGGGGGTCTTCCATGTCATATTTGGTTTTATGCATTTCTTCCGAGATTGGGACCGATTGCATTCTGATAGGACACCTTGGGTCATCTTTATTCATTAACGAAGCATAGTATGGGGTGATATTCAATGGTATGGTTTTGGTGGAAATCCTCACACCTTCCTCTTCATCCGGAGTCAGGTTTATCACTTTTTTCAAATCATCAACTGTTCGGATCGTATTCGTAAGCTGCCACAGCCAGTTGTTCCATTGTTCTTCGGTTACATCTTTCCATAGCTCTATATCTTTCCAATTGCGATCTGGCTTATATAAGTCAAATAACATGGTTATACCTCCTGAGTTATGATAGTAGTATTAAATGCAAGAAGGGTGCCAAAATGACCCCAAAATCCGAATGCCCATAAAAAAAACCGGACTGCAGGCTGCATCCGGATTTTTCCATCAAATATGTTTCTTTATTTTATATTGCAAGGTCTGTCTTGGAATTTGCAATAGCTTCGATGCCTGGAGAACGTTACCATCCGTTTGAAGAAGGGCCTCGGTAATCAATTTTGTTTCCATCTCAATCATGGCCTCACGTAGCGGAAGGATCTTTTCTGATGGGGTGCGCTTCTTTAAAAACTGGGGCAAATCCTCAAGATTCAAAACATCATTCTCCGTATGGTTCATCATGAATTCTATCGTATGTTTAAGCTCCCTTACATTTCCTGGCCAGTGATATTTCCGAAAAAAAACCTTCGTCTCCTCATCCATGCCTTTTATCGACAGTCCTAATTTACTGTTAAATATTGATATGAAATGTTCAGAAAGAAGCTCTATATCATCAATCCGCTCCCTTAACGGAGGCAGCTCGTAGCTCAATACGTTCAATCGGTAAAATAAATCCGGCCTTAGCCTGTTTTCCGATACGGCCTTTTTCGGATCAATATTCATCGCTGCCATGATCCTGACATTCACCTGTACACTCTTTGTGCCACCTATCCTCCTGATGAACCCATCTTCAAGCACACGCAGAAGCTTTGCCTGCAAGTCAATCGGCATCGACTGCAATTCATCCAAAAACAAGGTTCCGCCGTTGGCTAATTCAAACAATCCCTGTCGTTCCACAGCACCAGTGTAGCTTCCTTTTGCCGTACCGAATAAAAGCGATTCCAGTAAACTTTCTGGAAGGGCCGCACAATTTTGCGCGATGAAAGGTTCTTTACTGCGGTTCGAATCTTGGTGGATGCTTTGAACAAAAAGCTCTTTTCCTACACCGCTTTCCCCATAAACCAATACCGATGAGGAGGAACGGGCAGCCTTTTTACCTTGTGATATCAAACCTTTAAACCCAGGATCACTTGTCAGGATTTCAGCGAAAGAATACAATCCGCCGTTCCCAGGCGTTTTCCTTTCAGGACTTTTGATCGTCTTGAGCGAGCTTTCCAGATCAGCTAACCTTTCGGATAATTGCTTCAAGCTTGAATAATCCTTTGCAATTTCTATTGCACCTATCATAAACCCATCGACATATATGGGGAGCGTAGTATTTAGCGTCTCAATGATACGCCCATGGGCATTTACATATGATTGACTATAGTTATAGATTGGTTTTTCAGATTTAATGACCCGGAGTAAGGTCGATGATTTGTGATTCAACGAAGGGAACGCTTCAAGCAACGGTTTCCCAAGCACCTCACTTCTTTTCATCCCATCATGATTGGCCGCCACTCCGTTATAAAAGATGGTCTGTCCTTTTGGATCTATTACATGAATGCCTTCATCAATGGTTTCTAATATCGCTTCCAACACTTCACTTGTATTAAAAAATTCACTTGGCAAGATATCCCTCCTCAAGACCTTCTTGCTAGATGTATATGAGGAAATGCCAAAAACTAGTCATGAACCCGCCTAAAAATGAGCATTCAACAAAAATTTTTCACCCAAAGGTTCATATCTTCGAGTTTATCAAAGATATAACAATTATTAGCCAAACGTCCGCGGTACGAGTATCCATGCTGATGCAATGCAGCATTCATGCCGAATGAGAGCGACCGGGCAATCGAATAGACACAATAAATGCCATGTGAAATAAGATATTCTTCAAGCGCGGAAATCAAGTGTTTCATCAAGCCGAATTGCCGATGTTCCGGCAATGTTGCACAATCAGTGATTTCTGCATTATGGTAAAAGGAATTAATTTCTGCAGAAGCAGCACTGACGATCCTCTCTTCATGGACATAAATATAAAAAACCGTTCCCATTTCCATGCACTTTTTCACATATATCGGATCATTCATCGGTGTGGGATACACTTCGAAAACCTTCCCATACAATTGTGCCAGCTGAAGTGCATCTGTAACTTCAGCTTTACGGCCTTGGTAGGCTGACGGCGGATCATCCAGTCCAGATTTAATCGGTAGCCTCTGAACATCGGTAAGGATTTGATCTTCCTTTTCCCATTCAGCACTGTTGCGCCTTTCATTACGGTTATATTTAACAAGGAAGAAACAATCGCTTCCCAAAAAGAATTTATCGATGCTTCCTTCATAGAGAAATCCCTGAGCAAGCAATGCCATAACGTTTTCCTTACGGGACTTGAAGATGATTTTTTCTGCTGATATGCTTTTAGCCACTTCCAAAGATTCCTCCACGCATTCTTGAAAATGCCCTAGATAATCATCAACCCTGATTCGCTTATTAAAATGGTCGATCGAAATATGTATGGTGCACCTTGGCTTTTGAATTCTTTTTTCGATGATTCCAGCCTCCATTTGTCCCGCTCCTTTCACATCTTCGAAAATTGTTGCGAAAGGCCTGATCCTTCCTGGGATCAGACCTTGGGAAAATGATTATTCCTGGTCCACCCCACACCATTCAATAATGGTCAATGCGATGATTTCCGCAACCTCCATCATTTTATCCACCTCTATATATTCGTTCGAATCATGGGCCATCTTCGTTTCCCCTGGTCCAAACACAACAACGGGGGTAGAACCAACCGATGAAAGATAACCTCCATCCGTCGCCCAAGGGGACGCTTCGACAAGCGGTTCTTCCCCGACCACTTTTTCATAGTATGTGCCAATTGTCTTCATGAGCGGGTGATTTATTTCGAGATTGCCAGGCAGCCATCTGGCCCCAAACCATTCTAATTCAATAGGTCTTTCTTTGAACCATGCATCACTCTCGTTTAAAGCATCTATTCGCTCCTTCAGCGATTTTTGTGCCTCTTCCATGGTTTCTGTCGGCGCGATGCCGAATCTACCTTCCAGGACGGCTGTATCAGGCACGGAGGACGGCCAATTCCCGCTTTGAATGCTACCAATGTTGATCGGAATGGGGATAGGGACATTTTTATAGAGTGAATGACAGAGTGACTCATTCCGTTCTTGTTCAAGTATCTTGATTTCTTTCATTACACCAACCGCTTTATCTATTGCACTGACTCCTTCATACCTAGTGCCTCCATGTGCAGACTTTCCTTTTATTCTCAGTCGAAACCACATCGAACCTTGCTGTAATGGGAATAGTTTCATGTTTGTAGGTTCCGGAATGATTGCACCATCAGCTTTATACCCGCGTATGACTGCCGCAAGTGTGCCGGCACCACCGCTTTCCTCTTCAATCACACTCTGAAATATCAAATCTCCCTTCAATTGGATTCCAGATTCGACGATCGCTTCAATGGCCAGCAATAAAGATACATTGCCGCCTTTCATATCCGTCGTTCCCCGCCCGAAAACTTTCCCGTCAATCAACTTGCCGCTATAGGGTTCATCGTGCCATGCTGCATGATCTCCTTCAGGAACTACATCAATATGTCCGTTTAAAATAAGGGATTTCCCCTTGCCTGTTCCTCTTTTAATAGCCACAAGGTTCGGATTTCCTTTAAAATCCCTGCGGTCGCAATAAAAATGGGGATGTTTTCTTAATTGTTCATCCCCGATTTCCCAAAGATCTATTTCCAGACCAAGTTGTCTGCACTTCTCGACCACTATTGCTTGTGCACTTCCTTCTTGGCCCCTTTTGCTCGGTTCCTGAACCAGTTTTTGCAAAAGCTGAACCCCATTCATCCGATGTTCATTCAACCATGTTCTTATTTTTTCCTCATACATATCCATTCTCCTCTCTCATTCTTTTAAATTGTGGATGTTTTCAGAGACGGTAAACGAGGCTTCTGTCCGATCCCTGATTTCCTGAATGCTGGACGTATCAAATACATCAGTTAATTGGAGGCCCTCCGAAGTTACGGAAAACACGCCTAATTCGGTGATGATCATATGTACGCATTTTTTGGCAGTTAACGGCAATGTACATGTTTTGACTAATTTAGACATGCCCGCTTTATCGTTATGTTCCATCAAGACAATGACCTTTTTTGCCTTTGCAGCCAGTTCCATTGCACCGCCCATGCCTGGCACCCGCTTTCCCGGAACAATCCAATTAGCGAGATCCCCTTCTTGACTTACTTGAAGGGCTCCTAGAATCGTGATATCCACCCTGCCACGACGTATCATTCCAAATGCAACAGTACTGTCGCAGTAAGAAGCCCCGGCCCTAATGGTGATCGGCAATCCCCCAGCATTGCAAAGATGCGCATCTTCCTTCCCCGTTTCAGGAGTACTGCCAATTCCCACAAGACCATTTTCTGCATGAAACATAACTTTATGATCATTCAAAAGATGATTCGGTACAAGTGATGGAATGCCAATTCCCAAATTGACCAGCATCCCATCGCTTATTTCTGCGGCTGCCCGTTTCGCTATTCTGTTTCTATCTCCGGTTCCCAAACCCATTTCCAATCGACTCCTTTTGATGGGATGATATAATCCACAAAGGCACCCGGTACAATGATGTTTTCTGGATCCAAAGTGCCAAGCGGAACGATTTGCATGACTTCGACTATGGTGATTTGTCCGGCCGCAGCAACGATTGGATTCGTATTCCTGGCACTTTTATCGAATATAAGATTTCCATAAGGATCTGCCATTTCTGCGTAAACAATGGCGATATCTGCAGTTAATGCCGATTCCACAAGATAATTTTTCTTACCTAGCTTTACGGTTTGCTTGCCGTCCCGGACGATATCAGCCTCAATTCCAATATCGGTCAATATCCCGCCGAGTCCCATCCCTCCGGCCCGGATGCGTTCGACAAGTGTCCCTTGCGGAGAGAACTCCACTTCAAGTTCTCCATTGTTCATTAATAGTCCGGCATTTGGATTGGAACCGATATGGGAAACGATGACTTTTTTCGCCCGGCGCTGGGTTACCAGTTTTCCGATTCCGATATCGGGGAAACCTGTATCGTTTCCTATCAAGGTTAAATCCTTAATACCTGATTCCAAAATCAGATTGATCAATCCCGGAGGTGTCCCTATGCCACCGAAGCCCCCAAACAGGATGGACTGTTTATCTTTAAAATGATGACGGACATCTTCCAAACGACAAATCTTCTTGAATGTATTTTCCACCACTATGACTCACTTCCTTGTGGTGATGATCGTTTACCTATCGATTCATTAAATTGACCAAAGGTTATATCGACCCTCATTAACAATTCAGCACACTCCTCTTCCGATATCGTTAGCGGCGGGGAGATGATGATCGCTGCCCCGGTTACACCGTCAAGGCCAGCAGCTGCGGGATAAAGAAGTATTCCATTCCTCATTCCCAAATCAATGATTTCATTGGTCACGTCTTCCTCCTTCGGAAATGGGGCCTTCGTTACTTTATCCAGGACAAATTCGATTCCAATCAATAGACCTCTCCCGCGTATATCACCAATAAAGGAATACTTCCCTGCCAACTTTTTCAGGCCCCTGATCAAGTAATTCCCTCTGTCGGCTGATTTTTCAACAAGTTCATACCTTTCGACATATTCTAGAACGGCCAAAGATACCGCACAAGATAACGGATTTGCACTTAAGGTATGGCCTCCTATAATGGACTTCGAGCCTTTCATTATGGGTTCCATCACGTTTTTGGTCATTACTGATGCCGCTATTGGGGTATATCCCCCACTCATACCTTTACCTAATGTTACGATATCAGGTTCCACATCCCAATATTCGGAAGCAAGCATCTTACCGGTACGTCCAAATCCGGTCATTACTTCATCAGCAATGAACAAAATATCATTCTCTTCGCAGATTTTCTTGAGTTTTTTAAAATAACCGTCAGGAGGAACAATGGCCCCTCCGGCTGCACCGATTACAGGTTCTGCAATGAAAGCCGCTATATTTTCACTGCCAATGCGCCGGATTGATGCTTCCAATTCCGAAGCACAGGCCATTCCGCACGTATGTTGGTAAAGTTGAAGTGGACATCGGTAACAATATGGAGGAGAAACAGAAGGATATGATTCAAGCAAAGGAGTAAATCGTTCCCGGCGAATCGGATGTCCAGACATCGAAAGAGCTCCCATCGTGATGCCATGGTAGCTCATCCATCTCGAAATGATTTTCTGTTTCTTTGGCTTCCCTTTTTCCTGCCAATGCTGAATGGCAATTTTCAATGCCGTTTCAGTAGCCTCGGAGCCGCTATTTACAAAAAAGCAGTATGTCAGTTCCCCTTTGGTCAATTCTGCAATTTTTCCGGCAAGTTTCTCTGCAGCATCGCTGGTAAATTGGGAACGATACACAAATGAAACCTGTTTAGCCTGTTTTACCATCGCCTCAATGATTTCCTTGACTCCATGGCCAATATTGGCCGTAACAGCACCAGAAGAAGCATCAAGGTAATCCTTTCCATTTTTATCGTATAAAAACACTCCCTGACCATGACTGATAGTCGGGTAGGCTCCTCCCAGGACCGGTTTGATCAATGAAGACTGCTCCATAAGCCCACACACTCCTTCTCTTTAAAAACAAATGCAATATAGTAAAGTGTATGTCCAGATGAAGGCAATCTTGCTAAGGAAATTGGCCTAAGCATGTATACGGATAAATTTCTCAGGTTCCATGGGTGACCTTCCAAAAATGGCGACAAAAAAAGTGTATCCGCGAGAGATACACTTTTTTCTTACAATGCGCTATTTAGTTTTTCTTCACGAATGGATTCCAAAAAACTTTCATCCTTTAAAACAGCCAACACATTTTTATAAAAAGCAGTTTTATCGATAATTGAAGTATGTACATATTCATACTCTTTTAAAGACGGATGACGCAAAACATTTTTCATGCAGGAATGACAAACTTTTTTAGTTCCTAACTTATAGTAGTTCAAGTTACTTGCATCCCCATTAGAAGTGTCTTCGTTGCAAACGGAACATGTATGGCTCACACGGCCTTTTTTATTATACTCGGCCAAAGCCCCTTCTAATCGAATGGATGCTGGAATTGTTAATAACACATAATCACCTTTTCTATTTTAAATCTCTTAGTATTATATCAGAAAAATAAAGAATTTGAACTATTAGACTCATATTCCCTA
The DNA here is from genome assembly GCF_044762665.1 of Peribacillus sp. NPDC096622. Lineage (NCBI taxonomy): Bacteria > Bacillati > Bacillota > Bacilli > Caryophanales > Bacillaceae > Peribacillus > Peribacillus sp. NPDC096622. The sequence goes on from NZ_JBIWES010000004.1 coordinate 404,196, forward strand.
ATAATGCTTGTAAAATAGGACCATTTTCAGGGCTGACAAGAGGAAAGACCCCTAAATATACACCATAATGCAAAGCATAATCATACATATCCCTAACAGATTAAAACACCGTCCATTTTTTGAACGGCGTCTTCAAACTGTTCATGGATGGATCTGGATCGTCGCTTTTCCGTTCTTCACCTTCATTATTGCTTTTGAACCAACCGGCACAGTTACAAATGGATGAACATGACCAAAGTTGGCATTGGCGATCACTGGTATGCCATTTATCTCCTTTTTGGCGGCGATGATTTCCTCCAAAGCATAGTCAGTCATTCCTGAATCCTTTTGGAAACGGCCAATGACGATTCCTTTAATCCCACTTGCACCAGGCTGATGGAGCAAGGATTGTAAATCCCGGTCAAAACTGAATGGATGGCTTTCTTCGTCATCTTCTATGAAAAGGATACTGTCCTTTAAAGATGGCATGTACTCTGTACCTTGTAATAGATTGAGTGTACAAAGATTTCCCCCAATGATTGTCCCGGCAGCTTCACCTTCCTGAATGTCCATGTATCCAGCATTCGGGTGGAAAGTTCGGTCATCCTGTTCCAAATGCCAAGAATCATCACTCCACGTTTCACTTGGATCAAGATAAAAGCCTTCACTTTCAATTACAGCCTTTTTAAAATATTCCATCGTATATTCCAGACCAGCCTTCATCCCAAACGTCGAGAAATGAGGACCTGAATATGTAGTTAAGCCTGTTTTATTATATATGGCCAATAAAATTGCGGTTATATCACTATACCCCATCAACACTTTTGGATTTTCCTTAATCAAATCATAGTCGATATACCGTAACAATTGGTTAGCGTTATACCCCCCGATGGCTGTAAAAATCCCCTTAACATTCGGATCCCTGAACGCATCATGCAAATCCTCGATCCGGTCTTCGATCGAATTCGAGAAAAAGTCATCATGGAACAGGACCGTTTTACCATATGTCACTTTAAAACCAAGCTCAGTCAATCTTTCTTCTGCCAATCTGCGTTGTTCCCCTTTGACAATCGCCAAGCTTCTTGAAGGAGCAATTACTCGAATTTCATCCCCTGCTTGTAAACGGGAAGGTTTCATATCTTTATCCCCCTAAATTAATTACATTCTGTCGTTATTTTAGCAGAAATGGTTAACAAAGAAAACCAAATGCCTTGCCGTATGTCATTCACCCAGCTTGTTTTCCTCATCATTGGAATTCCCCCGTCATTCCCAATGAACTGATAACAGGATTGGAAAAAGGAATGGCTGTGTATCGCCTAATCCCATGATTACATGGACTTATCCATGACTATTCAGTCAACAACCATGGAACCAGAGAGGTCCACTGTAAAACCACCAATTTCCTTACATAAAGAAAAGACCAGCTTTTTCAACTGGTCTTTGGGTTATTGTATTAGCAGCAGAATGAAGCACCGATGATAATCAATAGAATGAACAAGACAACGATTAAAGCGAAGCCTGATCCAAAGCCGCAGCAACCGCCGCCGCCGTATCCACCGCCACCATATCCGTACCCTGGTCCTGCAACATTTCCACCATATCCGTACATTAAGTTTCACTCCTTTTAGAATTCTGTTTTCTCTTTACACCTTACCATATGTCGATACGCCCGCCTTGGTCTGTGCATTTGCCTATTTTTCTGGATTTAAGAAAAAACTTCAATCAACACCATCTTCAGCGGTAGTCATTTCAATGGCTGAAATACCTCGAGTAGCCATGAAAAATGTCAAAAGTTTATTGTGTTACTTTAAAATTGGGATATAATAAGGAAAAAACAATTCTTAGCCTCTTTAAGCTATCTCATACCTACATGGATACATAAAAGGCAATACGGGGGAACATAATTGAAAACGAACGCAAAATCCTTCATCCCTTTCGCTGCAATCGCCACGATCCTTCTTATCAGCTATATCCTTCAAAAAGTTCCTAAAACATATGGATCAGATGATTCGATAAATGTTTATCAAAAATTCCAGTCAGGCCAGCCCATTCAGTATCTCGTCATTGGTGACAGCATCGGAAGAGGATCAGGAGCTGAAAAGCCTAATCAAACATGGTTCAAACAGTTAGAAAAAAGAATGAATGATGTTAATGATATTCCTTTACACGGTGACTACGTGGTCCAAAGCGGTTCAACTGCTTTTGAAGGCTTATTCAAGCTTTCCCAAAGAAGGGAGCATGATCATAAAGATCTGATTTTCTTCGTTTTTGGTGAAAATGACCGCAAATATATGAATGTCGATGATTTTACCATGACATATGAGGCGTTAATGAGAAAGGCAAAACGGCTCCACCCTAATGCTGAGTTATTCACAATAACAGAGAGTTCCTTGAAATATGAGGAATTTGCGTCAGCCATCGGCCTTTTATCCAAACATTACGGTGCAACAAATGTGGATATGCGACCCATATTCAAAGATTCAGGATATACGGAAAAACAACTGACCAGAGATTTGGTACATCCAAATGGGCTGGGGTATAAATTATATGCAAATGCCATATATGAACGGTTCCTGGATAACATCAAACAAAAGAAGGTTGTTGCAGGCCTTCCAACTAAGCTGCATACCCGTTCTGGATTTGAATTATCGGAAATTGACCGCTATGAAAAAATGAGCGGTTTCCGTCCAATGGGTGGCTATTACACTAGTAGTGAAAAGGGCAGTGTGATTGAATATACCTTCAAAGGAAGTATGCTTGGAGTGAAACTGCTTAGAAGTCCCGATGGCGGGGAAGTGAATGTTTGGATCGATGGAAATGAAATCACGACTTTGAATACATGGTGGCCATTTGCCCGTGAAAGATATTTATTTGTCACAAATGGCCTTCGTCCCGGATCACATACTGTCCGTTTTGAGGTGACTGGCAGGACTAAAGCAATGGACCTTACCGACATTCCATATGTCCGGATCGCGTCCATCATCACAGATTGAATATTACCCAATAAATTACCCCCTATCATTATTTGATAGGGGGTTTTCCAATCAATCAAAAAGCTTTTTGTATTCTCCGTATCCCTCTTTTTCAAGATCTTGGAGCGGGATGAACCTTAATGATGCAGAATTGATGCAATAGCGTAATCCTGTAGGTCCCGGCCCATCATTGAAAACATGTCCCAGATGTGAATCGGCAGTTTTTGAGCGAACCTCGATTCTTCTCATACCATAACTCGTATCGAGGTTTTCCACCACTTCCTCTTCTTTAAGCGGTTTAGTGAAGCTTGGCCAACCGCAGCCTGAATCGAACTTTTCCTTTGAAGTGAAAAGAGGATTACCTGAAACGATATCCACATATAATCCTTCTTCCTTCAAATTCCAATATTCATTGTTAAAGGCTGGTTCCGTTCCATTATTTTGCGTTACTTCATATTGAATTGGAGTGAGTTCCTTTTTTAATTCTTCTTTACTTTTCATTTTTTTCCCCCCAGTGATGTTGTATAAATGCTTTACGTCCTGAGCCAATCGAATATCTTTCATAATGCTCTGGTTGCTTTTTATAATAATGCTGGTGGTATGTCTCGGCTGGATAAAACGTTTTAGCCGGTATAATCGGAGTTACGATCGGTCCGGAAAATTTCCCGCTTGCCTGCAGCTTTGCTTTGGATGCTTCAGCAATTTCACGTTGGTTTTCGTCATGATAAAAAATGGCCGTTTGATAAGAACTTCCCCGGTCATAAAATTGCCCGCCAGCATCTGTCGGGTCAATTTGCTGCCAGAATAACTCGATTATCTTCCCATATGGAAATACGTTTGGATCAAAGGTGATCTGAACAGCTTCATAATGTCCCGTGGTTTCCGAACAAACTTCTTTGTACGTGGGATTTTCCGTAGTCCCGCCTGTATAGCCAGAGATAACGGATTCGATGCCAGGCTGTTCATCGAATGGTTCCACCATGCACCAGAAACATCCACCTGCGAATGTTGCTTTCTCTAATTGCTTTGTCAAATGAAAATCCTCCTTTTTACAAACAATCCATTGAATGCATTTTAACGTTTTTATTTATCCCTGTAAAATAATATGCCGATCAAGCCTTTTCACGGAAATGTTCCCTTCCTTTTTAAAAGGAGGCACACGCCCAAGCATAATTACATATGTTAAAAACATAATGGAAAAATGAGAGGTGCTGGAAATGAGCGATAAACAATCATATCCACAAAAATCGGGAACATATGATTTACTATCGTCTTATAATAAAAACGGCGATCCGCAATTGCATGCTTATTATTACCATAAACATTTGAAAAGTCCCGAAAAATCAACACAACAATTGAGATATGAACAAATGAATGTCCTACTGCCTGCACAAGTTCGCTTTTTACATGCTGCCCCAACAGCTCACTCATTTGATGTTTATGTAAATGAAATGCGTTTCCTCAAAAATTTCTCATATAAAGAGAGCAATGGTTATTTACCGCTTCCCCCTGGCAAGTACCAATTGGATATATACCGCAGCGGGCAAAACACCTCGCCTCTATTAAGCTGTAAAGTGGCTCTCGAAATCGGGGCTTCCTATACCATTGCTCTAGCACCTACCGTGGCTAATGAATCGTTGAAACTGTTACCTTTCGAGGATAATCCATCTGTTCCCCCAAATGAAGCAAAGGTCCGATTCATCCAGCTTTCACATGATTTACTCTCGGTGGACATTGCCGTCAAAGGTGGAGATGTCGTTTTTGATCAACTCCATTTCAGGAAAGCAAGCGCATACCTTAATATTCATCCTATGATCGTAGACTTCGAAGTGAGGATAGCTGGAACAAAAGAGATTGCACTTCCTTTGCCAAACAAGGCCTTCCAAGAAAATACTCCCTCAACCATTTATATAATCGGATCGAATCGGGAATCATCCTCACTAGAAGCCCTAACGCTCTCCCCATAAATGGATAAAAAACCAGGATGCACCGATCCTGGTTTTTTATCCATTTATTCACTATCACTGTAATGATGATGGGATGGTCAATAAAAATGAAATGTCATCATTTTCTAGATCGAATTCTTTCGCCTTCACCCTAATATCGCTTTTCAGTTCCATATCCTGTAATGACACATAAATACTTTCGTCATTGGGGCTTATACTAACCCAATCCGGCATATTATAACGCTCATTAATTAAATTCATTACATATGAAACAGGAAGGTTCATTTTACCGACAGCAATTGATTTTTGCTTAAGGATCAAATCCCCATTCTTTTGGGCAATTGGTTCAAAAGTCAATTTCATTTCCACTTCACGGTTGAAAAATGGCATTGTTCCGTATAGCTCCACCTCATCCGTTAAATACACTTCGTAGTGAATGGATCCAGTCAACCCTTCTTTATCCAGATACTGGTTGATTAATCTTGTCAAATCTTCCCGATTCGTGTGAATTTGAAATTGGATATCTTCTTCGTGGCTTACTTTGGGTATCAGCTCTTTATCTTTAGTCGGCAGATTAACTAAAATCGTTACAAACAAGATGACCAGGATGTTTAAGGCTAATAGGGAAATAAACAAAGTCTTCCATTTGACATTTGTCATTCTTGGTCATCATCTCCTTTGGCACTCGCTTCCAATGTGTCCTTTCCGATAGTGGTAATATCCATATCATTATAGATTCTTGTCGCGATTAATTCATATCCGCGGTCATTTGGGTGAAAATAATCCTCGGCATACAGCAAATCTTCTTCGGAATTCTCGAAAATGTCTGCTATTTCAATAAAATAGGCTGAATCATATTCTTCAATGATCTCTTTTCCACTTTCATTCCATTCATTCATGATCATATCAAGTTCATAAAAATCCCCGAACCATTTGGAAAATGGATTATAGACGCCTACAAGGTAAATTTGTGCAGAATCATTTTCGGAACGAACCTTATCGAGTATCTGCCTTAATCTTTTTTCATACCCTATTTTTGCAGATTCAAACTGATTCAGCTCCAAGTTGGAGAAATTCTGTTTAAAGACCTTCATGATATCATTTCCACCGATTGTGACGACAATCGAGTCAGCTTGCTTTATGTCTTCTTTAATCCTAGTCTTATCCAGTCTTTTCAATAGTTGGTCGGTCCTATTTCCACGTATGCCATGATTAATCATCTCAACGGAAGTAATCGATGGTTCTTTTTCCAGCTTATTTTGTAAATAAGGCAGATACCCGCCATTATCTTTACTATCACCGACACCTTGAGTCAAGGAGTCGCCAATTGAAACGATTTTCACAGGGTCCGGAAAAAAGCTGGCAGGAATGGTTTCCTTTTTACTCAGCTCAACTATGCTTTTCTGCTGAACAGATGGCTGATTTGAGGCTGTTTCACTTTGGCTGCAGCCTGAAATCCAAACTAGGCATATGAAAAGACAGGTGATTTTGTACCTCATGACCCTCACCTTCCTACCCATATATTATATCATGCAGGAAACGAAAGATTGCAAACAATATACCTTCATTGTACTTCCAGAATTGAGCATTCCTTACTATACAATATGAAAAATGCAGGGAATTAAAGCTAGTCCTATAAAAATTAGCATGTACTGAGCATGTAAAATCATTCTTCACTACCGCTGTTTCTTCAAAAACTTATTGCTCATTTTCACATCGTTAAAGCCTTATAATAAAGGATGGAAAAACAGAAAGAACAGGTCATTAAACCTGTTCAATAATTCTGTAAAATTTTAATATGCTTAATGATTTCATCAAAGGGAATATCCTGCAGACCTGTATAATCCATGATGATCTTTCCTTCTTGATCAATCAGAAAAAAGCTGGTCCCATGGATCACCTGATCCTCTGCTTCTGGTTTTTTGACGATCGTTTTAAAGTTATCCAATGCAAACTGCTCGATTTCTTCCTGTCCATAACCGGTCAGAAAGTGCCAGTTGCCGTAATCCACATTAAATTGGTCACCAAACTTTTTTAAAACATCAGGTTTGTCAATTTCCGGGTCCACGGAAAATGAAACGAACTCTACATCCTTAATACCTTCATCCTTCAATTGCTGCTGCAGCTTCGTCATATTCGAAGTCATGGGGAGACAGACCGTCTCACAGCTTGTGAATATAAAATCCGCTACCCAAACCTTTCCTTTTAGATCGCTTTTTGAGAAAGGTTTCCCCTCCTGATCGATATAACTGAAATCTTCAAGGTCCCAATTTTTAGCATCAGGTACACCATTGGAACCGCATGCTGTCAACAGCAATAAAATTGATGCTCCCATAGCTGCCATAAGCAATTGCAGCTTTCTCATCCCTACCCCGTCCTTTATGTATAAAATATTCTGTTACTTCATTTATTCTAACAGACCAATCGGAATGAGAACAGCAACTATTACTACGGATTAAAGACAAATGTAAAAGTGACAAAACCGCCGCAAACGCAGTTTCATTTGGTATATCCTTATCAGTCCCAATAATACATGATCGCCATGGCGCCTTCACCTGTATGGGTACTGACAACGGCAGTCGTTGCTTCTATCTTTATGTCTTGATATCCTGTTAAGTCTGCAATGGCTTGGCGGACCTTATCCGCTATTTCAAGGCCATTCGCATGTACAAATCCGATTCCTCTAATTTTTTTGCCTTGAGTATCTTCTTTGAATTTCTTGATGATGAACTTCACGACCTGTGACTGGCTCCTAGCTTTGGATACAGGATTCAGTACACCCTCTTCAAGAAGTGCAATCGGCTTTATGTGAAGCAATGAACCGATAAAAGCAGAAACTTTGCCAATCCTTCCACCCTTAACGAGGTTATCAAGTGTTTCTATGACAATGATTAAACTTGACTGCTTTTTAATATGATCCAATCTTTCAATTATCTCAGCTACGGATTTCCCTTCCTTCGCCATCTTCGCTGCCTCGATCACCTGAAATGACATCGCTTTTGAAATGAATTTCGAGTCAAGAACGGTAACCTTCGTTTCAGACATACTAGCGGCGCTTTCCGCTGAGCGAACTGTGCCGCTCATTCCACCTGTCATATGTATGGAAATAATCTCGCTGCCGTCTTTTCCGAGTTCATCATATACCTCCACAAAGGTACCTACGGCTGGTTGTGAGCTTTTTGGCAGTTCTTTTGACTGGTTCATCCTTTTCAAGAATTCTTCTTGTTCGATTTCAACCTTATCCAAAAAAGTCTCCCCATCTATATAGATCGATAAAGGGACCATTGTAATATCATAAAATTCCAGTTCCTCTGGTGTCATATCCACGGTCGAGTCTGTTACTATCTTTACTTTATTCATCATTACACATCCCTAAATTAACATATCTATTGTATTATACCTATTCAAGGTAAGCATTCAAACCAAAGGTATTCTTTTTTCTACTGAAGTGATACTTATCTTTTGAAATGAGTGCACAAAAAAAGACCGTTCCATGAGCTAACTTGAACACCCCTGCCGTTTCATTCGATACTGCTTGGCATTCGTGTCCTCCCTTTTAACGGAGAAGTTAGCTTTGGAACAGTACGCATTAAGCATTATTGAGTAAACTTCCAAAAAAAAGCTTGTTATAAACGGGCCATTTGAGTACGGATGCTAAATAATGCTTAAATGAGTAATTTTCTTTATGATCTTTATTGGCAAAAACCTTCTTAACAAATATTTCCAAACGCACGGTCAACATAAAAAAATTCGGATCACTAGGCAGTAAGACAGGTATTTCTGAAATTGTGACCTTATGTCCAAAACAATCTTTGAATTCCAAGCATTTGAACATCAAAATATCAATCCTCATTTTTAACCGATTGCTTATATTATACACAAAAAATTCAAAAGTATAAATATTCAAATGTGTAAAAAAACAGAGAAATCTGAATGATCTTCATAAAAAAAAGACCCATAAGGGCAAAATGCCATTATGGGCTTCTTCTTATAAACCTTCCTCGTAGGTGTCTTCCCGCAAGCTTTCACGTTTCACCCTTCGTTTATAGACGACTTTTGATAAAGAAATGCTGATTTCGTATAATAACAGCAATGGAACCATCACCATAAAGTCTGACATAAAGTCAGGCGGCGTAATCGATATCGCTATGACAACCAGTACAAAGTATGCATACTTCCTTAATTTTTGAAGCACATAAGGATTTATGATGCCAAGGGAGGTCAAAAACATGGTAACGACTGGAAGCTCGAATAAAACAGCAAAAGGTATCGTCATATTAAATACGAATGAAAAGTACTTATCAGCTGTAAAACTGGTTATGAACATCCCATGACCCAATTCAATCAAAAATTGAAGAATGGTCGGGAAGATGACAAAATAACCGAAAGCAAGCCCTCCGATAAAAAGCAGGAAAAGTGCTGGAATATAGGCAAGGGTCGCCCTCACTTCATTTGGCATCAAAGCGGGTTTAACGAATAACCAGATTTGCAGGGCAATTACCGGTATCGTTGCCGCAATGGCTACGACACCTGCAAGCATGAAGTAAATCCAAATAATATCACTCGGTCCCAATACCATCAGGTCAAAATCGAGATCTTTCACGAACCAATTATAAATCTCCTCAACATAAATAAAACTGGCGATAAAAAAGATGACAAAAACAACAGCTGTAATGATGAGCCGTTTTCTCAATTCATCGAGATGATCGATGATATGTAATTCTTTATCTTCCAAAGTTGATCACGCCTTCATCTGAAAATCCGTATCTTTGTTACAGCATAAAGGCGCAAGACGATTGCATCTTACGCCCAGCATTCAATCATTCATGATTTTTTTGTTGTAGCTTCTTATCTTCTTCATAATCACCTTTTGTTAAATCACTCGTGGATTTTTTAAACTCACGAAGCGTTTGTCCAAAAGCACGGCCAATTTCTGGAAGTTTCTTCGGACCAAAGATAATTAAAGCCAATATTAAGATGAGAATTAGACCAGGTACTCCAATGTTCGACATGGATACATCCCCTTTGGTGTTGTAATTAGACCTACTTCGATTATAATACCATTTCCAACCAATTGAAAGGGAACTGGCAATTCGTCATAGAATGGTAACAATTATCGACAGTATGCCCATATACGACTTGGCCGGCAGAAAAAAATGTAAAAACATAGGTATTATTCTATCCTAATTTAACATTTTGTCCATGATTAAATCAATAAGTGAAATAAATTACTGTCTTTATTGACCTCTACGAAAGAGAATCCTTTCTTGTTCATCCTTTGAATGAGCCCTTCATAATCATTTTTATCTTTTAGCTCAATACCAACCAGGGCCGGCCCGCTTTCTTTATTATTTTTCTTCGTATATTCAAAGCGGCTTATATCATCATTCGGTCCTAACACCTCATCAAGGAATTCCCTTAACGCGCCAGCACGTTGTGGAAAATTCACGATGAAATAATAAAGCAGCCCTTCATATAATAAGGATTTCTCCTTAATTTCCTGCATACGCCCAATGTCGTTATTCCCTCCGCTGACCATGCAAACAACCGTTTTGCCTTTGATTTGTTCTTTATATAAATCCAACGCGGCTACAGATATAGCCCCTGCCGGTTCAGCGACAATCGCATGCTGATTATATAAATCGAGAATCGTCGTACAGATTTGGCCTGAAGGTACGACAACGATATCTTCCAGGTTTTCCTTACAAAGCTGATATGTCAACTGTCCCACACACTTGACAGCTGCTCCGTCAACGAATGTATCTATGTTTTCGAGTTCAGAAACTTTTCCTTCCTTGAAAGAGTATTCCATCGAAGCAGCACCTTGCGGCTCAACTCCAATGCATTTCGTATTTGGTGAAACCGATTTGAAATAGCTCGAAACTCCGGCCATTAAACCGCCCCCCCCCATAGCGGCGAATACATAGTCGATTCCATCTTCACAATCATTCAGGATTTCTACAGCCGTTGTACCCTGCCCGGCGATCACTTTTTCATCGTCAAATGGATGGATAAAAGAACGCTCTTCTTTTTCACAACATTCCATCGCCATGGCAAATGCATCATCGAATGTATCCCCGATAAGGATAATCTCCACATTATCCCTGCCGAATAGCTGAACTTGATCGACTTTTTGCCTTGGAGTTGTAGCAGGCATATAAATTTTCCCGTGAATACCCAATTGGCTGCAAGAAAAAGCAACACCTTGTGCATGGTTTCCTGCACTGGCACAAACGACTCCGTTCTTCGTCTCTTCCTCGGTCAGGCTTTTCATTTTATAGTAAGCCCCTCTTAATTTAAAGGAACGTACGTGTTGTAAGTCCTCGCGTTTTAAATAAACATTACAATCATATTTTTCAGAGAGCCTCTGATTTTTTTGTAAAGGAGTATGTAAAACGATTTCTTTCAGTTCTCTATAGGCAATTAGAATATCTTCCAATTGAATCCCCCTATTCTTAGATGCAGTCTGATTCATAACAATCCCTCATTTCCTTTCTGATGAATTCAATCATTATAGCACTTTACTGTAATTAATGTAATTGATTTTTCTAAAAATTCTTTCTTTTGTTTGTCCCATACCAAAAAAAAACCGATTATGGACATTTCCCCATAATCGGATTAGCACTTTATTTTTTTTGTAGAATAATAAAATCATGTGCATATCGATTTTTTTCATCGATGCTGCCTGGGTTTGAGGAGATTTCATCCCATTCATTTTCATCAATCACGGGAAAGAAAGTATCACCTTCAAAGGTTTCATGGATTTCCGTTATATATAGGCGGTCGGTAAAAGGAAGGATTTCCTTGAAGATTTCGGCTCCGCCAATCACGAAGACTTCCTCATCATGGTTGTCAGCGAACATTTTGATTTGTGCAATATCATGTAATACTACGCAGCCTTCCGCTTTAAATTCCTGATTGCGGGTGACGATGACATTTTCGCGGCCAGGCAGGACCCTGCCGATCGATTCAAATGTTTTTCGGCCCATGACGATCGGATGGCCCATCGTCACTTTTTTAAAGTACTGCAAATCTGCCGGTAAATGCCATGGAAGTTTATTGTTATTACCAATCACACGGTTTTGATCCATAGCCACTATCAACGATATCATATGCTAACCTCACCTTTTATATGGGGATGGGCTTCATAATTTTCCAAAACGAAGTCCTCGAAGCTAAAATCAAAGATATTTTTCACTTCTGGATTGATTTTCATGATTGGCAATGGTTTCGGGTCACGAGTCAACTGCAGTTCCACTTGTTCAAGGTGGTTAGAGTAGATGTGGACATCCCCGAAAGTATGTACAAATTCGCCAACTTCCAAATCACACACCTGGGCGATCATCATCGTTAAAAGCGCATACGAAGCTATATTAAAAGGAACACCTAAAAAGACGTCCGCCGAACGTTGGTATAGCTGGCATGAAAGCTTGCCATCAGCGACATAGAATTGAAAGAAAGCATGGCAAGGCGGTAAGGCCATTTCATCCAGTTCCCCAACATTCCAAGCACTGACTATCAATCTTCTTGAATTTGGATTCGTCTTGATTTGTTCGATCAATTCACTGATTTGGTCGATTTGCCTTCCATCCGCCGTTCCCCAAGAACGCCATTGATGTCCATAAATCGGACCTAATTCCCCCTTTTCATCCGCCCATTCATTCCATATGCGCACACTGTTTTCCTGAAGATACCCAACGTTTGTATCACCCTTCAAAAACCATAATAGTTCATGGATAATCGCTTTTAAACTAACCTTTTTCGTTGTAAGTACAGGGAATCCTTCTTTTAAATTGAATCTCATTTGATATCCAAAGGTACTGATCGTCCCTGTTCCCGTACGATCACCTTTTTGCGTTCCATTTTCGAGTACATGCTTACATAAATCTAAATATTGCTTCATGATAAACCACCTTTTCTACTTTCATTCACCTTATTTTAACGTATTATTGCCCAATGTTTAATCTAATTGTTTAATAAAATTATAAGTCTCGGGTGCTTTTTGTCTAAGCAATTGATTTTGTTCATTGTTCACATAAAACATGGCAAACGTTTCTGCAAAGTATTCCTCAGGGTAATTGGAAAAATACGTAATCCCAGGAAACAGCCCGTCCACTTCCTTACCCCAAATCTTCAAATAATCCATGTCTTCACGGATTCCATCAAATACTATATTATCAATTGAATGCCCCAGCTCATGCAGTTCCAAATTAACGGAGCCATGCCCGTTTCCCTTGTCACTCGCTCCGATTTTAACCAATACCGTATGTGATCCGCCCATACCAGGCACATCATCCCAAGTTGTTTCTTTATTCAAATAACCACGCGGAGTTTTCCCCTTTAATTTGGCCGCGGATTGATTTTCTGTTATATCACCATCGAATAGTTTGATCCTCACACCACTTTCCGCTGTTTTCACCAAAAGTGAATGAGGCAGTTCATTAATGGTTCCCGCAATTTTAAGTGCTTCCCTTTCATCGTACTCCTCTTCTGGAAATAAAAATATTCTTTGCAATTCTTTATTCCCCTTAAAAAGTTCAGCTTGTCTTAATAGGTTATCTTTGGGTAAATTCCGCCATTTTATCCCATCATCCTTCGCTAATGAATAGGAGAGCATGGAGAGTAAAAAAACAAACAATGCAAATATGGATAACCACCATTTCTTCCTTTTCACACTCTTCTCCCCTTTCTTCACTCCTCATTTATCGTTAAGAAAATATATGTTATTTAATATCTCTAAACCTTTTATACTATTATATTAGTATAACATATTGCCCTAATGTAAAAACTCTATGTTTTTTTGGTAATTTGGGTTTCAATTCATGATGAGAAGAACCATTGATCCGCGTTTTTCATATATCAACAATATATAATTGTAAAAGGTTTAAGGTGATCGCATGGAAACCAATAATAAAAAAGTCATCTTGAATGAGGAACGTGAACTTGCTGAAGAAGTCCTTGATATTTACAGTTTAAAAGTGTTTATCATTCTCGACCTTTTTCTTTTCTCCATTTTATTGGGCATACTGCTGCATCCGCTCCTGTCGTCTCCCTGGCTTAACTTTTTATTTCCTTTGCTTTTTTTCACTACATTTACCGCCCTCCTTCAAATATTTGATATTTTCCAAAAATAAAGCTGACATCATTTTTGATGTCAGCTTTATTTTTGGGCTTGTACAAATTTTGACGTTGATTTCCACTTCAGGCACTCGCTTTCCGCGGGCGGTCCGGGAGCCTCCTCGGCGCACTTGCGCCTGTGGGGTCTCCCTTGGACTCGCTATTCCCGCAGGAGTCTCGCACCTTCAGCTTCCATCAACTTTGTTTTACCTTTTAGATAGAACCACTTTTGTCTACAAACTGAAGCACAGTTCTTTAAACTGTGTTCTTCCTCATTTTCTTTATTAATTTATTGTACTAAAGTTCACCGTTAATTATATGAACTTCCTTTAATTTTCCAAACGGGTTTCAGTAAAAAATGTAGTTGAAATGGTGTTGAAGGAGAAAATGCATTTCACCTTCAATTTTTACTTTATATTATAATTATGAGTTGATTTCCGAAATCCGCTCCCTTTCCGCCGACTGTCTGCCAAGCCTCATCAAAGCAAGCGTCTGTGGGATCTCGGCTAGCCAGTTTTTCGGCAGGAGTGTCGCGAATTTCTTCCCTTCAATGAGGGTTTCATCCATATAAAAAAGTAATACAAGTTTGTTTAATCGCCAGTCTGTATACAGACAATTTAGAAGAAAAGCGAGTTAGCCCAACAAAAAGCTGGCATCATATTGATGCCAGCTTTTTAAATAGTCTCAGCCATGTTCCTTGGCCTTTTTCCTTTTCTTCAAATGAAACACGATTGTAGTGCCGAAAATCAGTAAAATAAAGGTAAAAAAGATTGCAGGGGGGATTTCGATCCCTGCAACTGCGATCAACATTTTAATAGCAATGAATCCGATAAGGACATATGCGGCGGTTTCCAATTCTGGAACCTTATCTATCAATTTTAGAAATACCCCGGCCACTCCCCGCATCATCAAGACTCCAATCATTCCGCCTGTCAAAAGGACCCAGACTTTTTCACTCACCCCGAATGCGGCCAAGACACTATCGACGGAAAATGCTATATCCATCAATTCCACAGCCGCAACCGTTCCCCATAATGTACCAAACATACGGATCAAGATGCTATTTTTACTCATTCCTTGAATATCTTCATCAGCTTGTTTTTTTCTTTTATCCCTAAAGTATTTAAATGAGAGCCAACCAAGGTAGGCTGCTCCAATCACCTTCACCCACCAAAGCTTAATGAGGAAAACACCAATTCCAATCGCTATAAATCGAAAAGCATAAGCACCTAATAAACCGTAAAACAGTGCTTTTTTCCGTTGTTTTTCAGGAAGATGCCTTACCATTACAGCCAATACCAGTGCGTTGTCCGCTGATAGCAATCCTTCCATTAATACGAGCGTCCCGATCAAACCCCAGCTCACCGGGTCGGATAAAACCTCCACCCACATATGCCAGTCAAAAAATTGAGCATACGTTTGCATGATGTTATTTAACAACTCTGACATGATAAAGACTCCTCTGCTACTATAACAGCAAAATTAGAAAACCTTTTAAAATTACATTGTTCCCAGTTATGATATAAACTTACTTTAATTTTAAACACAAAATAAATACGTTGCATGACAACGTATCATTCGATGCTTATTAGAGTATCATTCCATTTCATCTTACTCTTACACTTAAATAAAATCAACGAAACCAACCGCTATGAGAGCCTTTGTTTACTCGTCCACTCTGGCGGCGTATTTTTATCCCAATAAATTTTCCCGATATTATAATGGGTGGCAAATGAATCATGATAGGTATGATAGTGAAAATCGAACCAATACCCTTCCTGCGGGGGATTTTCCTGCCTGACATGGAATCTGATGATATCCTTGCCGCTGTTTGAATCATAAATATGAAATATTTTCTCGGCCCTGCCCGCACTCGGCTGTTCAGTGATGGTTAATTGCTGTAATTTTTCATCTGGAAATTGTGCAGCCATTTCTGCAATGGCTTCTTCCATTTTTGGTAATATAGCCATTTTGAATTCATCGCCAATTTTAGGATTGATCTTTTCGCCAAATTTCATAAATGCATTTTCCTCTGCCTTATTCAGGATATCCGATAAAAACTCTTCCCGGTTGAATTCCTCTTCAAGTTCATTCGAATTCTGAGAAGGAAGATAAGCTAATCCCTCTTCTTCCACTAACCCTTTTTTAGTATCCTTTAGCGAATCGGCTTCCGCTAACCACGCCAGATCTGTAGGAGTAACAAGACCAAACGTTAAAACGGATACTAAAATGACGAGACTTTTCCTGAACCAAACCGCTGCTTTCAACTCACACTCCCCCTCCTTTTTTGTATTGTCTTTATATTTAGTATACTTTTATTTTTTGGTAATTACGAATATATAGTTACCCATGTTTTAAAAATCAAAAAAAGGATAAATACCTATATAAACTTTTATCAAGCCTAACTTTGTAAATAAAAATCAACAATTTTACATTTTAATGAAGGATTTTGACGATATTTGGAGAAATTAATTAGATTCAAGTCTTTTTAAGGAGGGGTCTTATATGGCTTCGACTGCCATGGTGGCTTTATGTCTTGTAACATTAGCATTTTTCGTATATTTATCATTTGCTGATTAAGAATAAATGAATACCTACGAAAAATCTCCTTGTCATTTTTCTACAATGACAAGGTTTTCTTTTCACTAAAAACATAAGCCTTCCTTTTGGCAGATAAAAGGACTGAATAATGGAGGAATCATTTTGGAAAACAACAAGGAAAACATAAAAGATAATGATTACAAAAGGGAAACTGCGAAAGGGAACGCCGGAATGGTCGTTACCGCTCATCCCGTAGCTACTTCCATAGGGGAAAAAATATTACGTGAAGGTGGAAATGCTGTCGATGCGGCCGTCGCGATCCAATTTGCCCTAAATGTTGTTGAACCAATGATGACTGGTATCGGCGGCAGTGGTTTTCTTATGGTATATAACGCAAAAGATAAGGAAACGAAAATATACGACGGCCATGTAAGGGCACCTAAAGCCGCTCATCGAGACATGTTTCTTGATGAAAAAGGGGAAGTCATCCCATTTAAAGAAAGATCTATCAAAGCAACAGCGGTTGGCATTCCTGGAATACTGAAAGCTATGGATGAAGCACTCGCCGAAAATGGCAGCAAGCCCTTAGCTGAACTTATCGAACCATCCATTGAATTTGCAGAAAAAGGAGTTCCCGTCAATTGGGTTCTATGCGATGCTCTTAAAAATTTTGAATACCGATTGGGCGATGAAGCGCGTAAGTTTTTCATCCCTAACGGAAAACCCTATCAGGATGGCGATTTGCTGATTAAAGAAAATTTGGCTAATACCTATCGGATTTTACAACGTGAAGGAATTTCCGCTTTTTATGAAGGTGAAATCGGAGAGGGCATCATTTCCTGTATACAGGAACTTGGAGGGTTCATGGAGCTTTCTGATTTAAAGGACTATAAAGCTACTATCGATGTACCAATGTATGGGACTTATAAGGATTATTTAATAGCTTCATCAAATGCCCCAAGTGCTGGCGGATTCACTGTCATCCAAATCCTGAAAATATTGGAAAGCTTCCATATAGAACAATATGACGTCCGTTCTTGGGAAAAATATTATTTAATAGCAGAAGCGATGCGTCTGGCATTTACAGATAAAAAAGCATTTCTCGCTGATCCAGAATTTGCCGAATTGCCATTAGCGGGTCTCATGCATGATGAGTATATAGCTAAACGCCGCTCATTCATTAATTTCAAAACAAGAAATAATGCCATTGACTTCGGAAACCCTTGGATTTATGATTCCGTGCAACAAAGGGAAGTCATTCCGCAACCTAATGAAGAAGATATCAGTGAAACGACACACTTCACTGTCCGTGACAGATGGGGCAATATCGCAGCATGCACTTCTACAGTGGAACATCCATTCGGATCAGGCATCATGGTTTCCGACTATGGTTTCATGTTGAATAACGAACTGACTGATTTCGATTCCATTCCAGGCGGCATGAATGAAGTGCAGCCCAATAAACGCCCAGTCAGCTGTAAAAGCCCGACCATCATCTTTAAAGACGGTGAGCCGATCTTGACGTTAGGTTCACCAGGAGGACCAACCATCATCAGTTCAGTCTTACAAACGATCATAAATGTACTCGATATGAAAATGGATTTGAAAGCAGCCATCGAAGAACCTAGAATTTTCACTCCGATGGGCCCTCATATTGAATGGGAGCCTGGAATGGATATGACTAGCAAAGGCCACTTGGAAGCAATGGGCTTCGCCTTTAATGAAGTTCCCCATTCCATAGGGAATGTCCAAGCGATTCAAATAAACCCCGATGGCTCGAACTATGGTGCTGCCGATTCAAGCCGAGAAGGCTGTGCCATGGGTCTGGACGAAACAGATTATAAATCGTGATCACTGGATGGAGATAAAGCCAAAATGGAATTTGGATGTTTTTCTTTTTATTACCTCAAATCCAAATTCCTCAAAGCGGGAGCTGCGGAAATGGTCTTTCAACACGACTCTCTTGCGCGCAACCCGCTTGGCTTCTTTCATTATTTCCACAGATAAATCCTTACCTTCCGCAAAATGAGTCAATCCCCTGATTCCATTCGATTCCTTAATCGTTTCTTCAAACATGGGATCGAAATATACGACATCAAAATGATTTTCCGGCAATGTTTTCAAAATTTCGTAATGATCACCTTGCCTGACCTCTATTCTTCTCATCGCAGAAATCATTTTTTCTTCTGCATCCTCCCATGTCTTCAATCCATGGTCCACGAGCAAGGCTAAATATTGATTTCCTTCCAACCCTACAACCTGCCCATATTCACCCACTGCGAAACTTGCGACAATCGCATCAGAGCCCAATCCCAAGGTACAATCAAGCACAGCGTTCCCTTCATTTATATCTCCGGCAATGAGAAATGGATCACTCTCTCCGCGCATTATTCTTTTTATACGGATCATCGCTAGGTTCGGGTGGAAAAAGAATGGTTCTTTTTCCTGGTATCTGTATAACTCCATCCGCTTTTTACCAAAAACAAGGCAATCTTCTTCATTCTGTTCCGTTTGGATCTCTACCACCGATCGTTTTCTTCTGGCTATAAAGGGGATTTGCAATTCTTCAGCTAACCTTTTGGCTAATATCATCGTTTCTTTATCGGCTCTTCCAACTGTTGTGACAAACATGATTCCTACCCCTTCATACTCTCTTAAATTTGAAAAGAATGCCCTGTTTCCAGGACATTCCGCTTCATTACTTATTTACTTGACTGAACGCTGCCAATAAATTTTCCATGATAGCTTCCATTGGCTGTCCTTCTATATCATGGCGTGGAATGAAATGTACGACCTCTTTGTCCTTTAAAAGAGCCATCGATGGTGAAGAGGGTTCTATTCCATCGAAGTATTCGCGCATTTTAGCTGTCGCTTCCTTATCTTGGCCGGCGAATACAGTTACCAAATGATCTGGCTTATTGTCTGCTTGCAGTACGGCTTGAGTAGCAGCTGGACGGGCTAACCCGGCAGCACATCCGCAAACTGAATTCACGACCACAAGTGTCGTACCTTCTACCGATTCCATGAAGTTTTCAACCGCTTCAGCGGATTCCAACTCATCAAAACCTGCCTGCACCAGTTCCGCGCGCATTGGTTTCACCATTTGTTTCATATATTCATCATATGCCATCGACATAAAAAAACCTCCTTGGTTACAATTCTTCAATTAGTATAATGATACTATATTCTTGAGTGTATATGCAAAAATGACGCTTAAAGATTTGTAAAATTTCATTGTTCTTCACAAAGAAACATGGTGACAGAATCCACTTTCATTCTGCCACCATGTTTTAGTCTTCCTTTTAACTTAAACTTTCATAACTCCGCCTGAGCTGGCATTCGTCACAAGTTTGGAATAACGTGCTAAATAGCCTGTCCTGACCTTTGACTCGAAGCCTTTCCAATTGGCTTTGCGCTTTTCGAATTCTTCATCGGAAATTTCCAATTGGATTTTACGATTATTCAAATCCAATTCGATGATATCTCCATCTTCAACAAAGGCAATCGGGCCTCCCTCAGCTGCTTCGGGGGATATATGTCCAATGCTGATGCCTCGAGATGCGCCTGAAAAGCGGCCATCAGTGATCAAACCGACTTTCGCTCCAAGTCCCCTCCCGACGATTTGGGAAGTGGGTGCCAACATTTCCGGCATACCCGGACCGCCTTTAGGTCCTTCGTAACGAATGACCACTACATCTCCTTCTTTAACCTTTCCAGTGATGATTCCGGAAAGTGCATCTTCCTGGGAATCGAAACAAATGGCAGGACCCCTGTGGTAGCCACCAACTGATGCGTCAACGGCCCCCACTTTTACGATGGAACCTTGAGGAGCAAGGTTTCCAAACAATACCGCAAGCCCGCCACGCTCAGAATGCGGATTATCTAACGGATGGATTACATCCTTGTCCAATATTTCACAACCGGCAACATTTTCGCGGAGCGTTTTACCTGAGACAGAAAGGCAATCTCCATTAAAAGCACCTGGTTTTTTGAGTAACTCATTAATGACGGCACTTACACCACCGGCATTATGTACATCTTCAATATGATAATCGGATGCCGGTGCAATTTTCGCTAGATGCGGTACGCGGTTAGCTATTTCATTTATGCGTTCCATCGGATATTCAAAACCTGCTTCGTGTGCCAATGCAAGTGTATGAAGAACGGTGTTTGTTGAACCGCCCATCGCCATATCCAAAGCAAATGCGTTATCAATTGCATCAATCGTCACGATATCACGGGGCTTGATATCCTGTTTGATTATCTCCATCAACTGTTTAGCGGATTTCTTAACGAATTCCTTACGTTCTTCGGCTACCGCCAAAATCGTTCCATTTCCCGGAAGCGCAAGCCCTAAGCCTTCAGCCAGGCAGTTCATGGAGTTTGCAGTGAACATTCCGGAACAAGAACCGCAAGTAGGACAGGCAACTTGCTCGATTTCCTGCAAATCTTCTTCATTGATATTACCTGCTTGATAAGCTCCCACCCCTTCAAAAACGGATGTTAATGAAAGAGATTTACCGTTTTTGTCTTTACCTGCTTTCATGGGTCCGCCGCTTACGAATATTGTTGGAATGTTGACACGAAGTGCTCCCATCATCATTCCCGGAGTTATCTTGTCACAGTTTGGGATGCAAACCATACCGTCAAACCAATGTGCCGATACAACAGTTTCCACGGAATCTGCGATGATTTCTCGGCTTGGCAAAGAATAGCGCATACCAATATGACCCATCGCAATTCCATCGTCTACCCCGATCGTATTAAATTCGAAAGGAACACCGCCTGCTTCGC
This sequence comes from Peribacillus sp. NPDC096622, assembly GCF_044762665.1. Lineage (NCBI taxonomy): Bacteria > Bacillati > Bacillota > Bacilli > Caryophanales > Bacillaceae > Peribacillus > Peribacillus sp. NPDC096622. The sequence continues at coordinate 425,545 of NZ_JBIWES010000004.1, forward strand.
GAATCGCTTCCTTCACTATTTTTCCAAATTCCTGAAGGTGGACATGACCTGGAACGATATCGATGTATGAATTACAAACCGCGATGAACGGTTTACCGAAATCTTCTTCTTTAACCCCTGCAGCCCGCAACAGACTTCTATGTGGAGCTCGATCGACCCCTTTTGTAATCATGTCACTTCTCATATTTGATGTAGACATTTGTTGTACCCCCAATTTCCACTAAATGTTTAATGATTCAGAATAATATAATTTTTAGTATACTCTAAAAATTCTAACATATTTATCTACAAATGCAACCATTCTACACTAAATATCTACAAAAATCATTTTACTAAAATAATAGAGATCAAATTTATATCCTAATATCTTCTGTATATGGAAAGTTAGCCATTTTGAATGGTTTGTAATTCGACCTAGAGGAACCAATGTCAGATGACTTGAAGATTCGCTTCAAAAATAAAAAGGCATGCGGATGATATAATCCGCATGCCTTTTGCCTTGGTCATTTCAAATCACTTGTCATTCGCTTGTCTTGATTCTGTCATTTGCTTCCAAACCGAACCTTTTGCTTCTTCCCCATTTTCTATACGGTCTATGGCCATCTTGACCTGAAGGGCCACTTCGAATTCAGGGTCCTGTTCCGCTTGCTTAAGATAAGGGAGGGTCGTTTCATTTCCCAGTTCGTATAAAAACATCGCCGCCCGCCATCTAACCAATTTATTTTTATCCGAAAGTGATCGAGACATTTCTCCCATCGCTTCTTCAAAGCCAAGATCTGATAAACAATCACCAGCCGTCCGTCTTACCGCTGCACTTTTATCTTTCAATGCTTTATACAAGCTCGGAAGCACTTTTCTATCTTCGATCATACCCAAGTAAACTACCGCGAGCCTTCGAATGGAGACCTTACTGTCGGAGAGTGCCATATCCAATACTGGAATATCATCAACCGTTGGATCTTCCATTTGTTCTAAAGCCTGATAACGCTTTTCCCAGCTTTCGTCATTCAGCATTTCTGCAGTCAATTTAATTTTTGGACGTTTCAAAATTGCTTCCTTCGTATCCACCGTTTCTTTTGCAGCTGCTACTAGCCGATTAATTCGATCTTCCGGATAAGCTGCAATCAGCTCATCCGATACTTCCCTCACGATATCTTCCATATCACCATATCTTACGCCATAATCCTTCCATTTTCGAAGCAGGACTACATTGTCATCTTCTTTTTGGGCAGCGGCAATGCCCTTTATGAAATAATCCGGTAAGGCAAAACGTTTTTCGTGCTGACTATCACTTGCTTTAATTTGCATCGGAATGCCCTTGAATTGTTGAATGGCAACAGTTACTTCACCGTAATGTTCATTTAATGCCGTTTGTTGATTTTGTTCCTCCGTTTTTTCCCCAAAGACCTGACGGATTTGGACCAGGATATCTTTCCAATCATATTTCGCATTTCGCTCAACGGCTAAGAAGTCCGCAACATGATAGACCCCTTTCACTCCCTCGATCGTAAATAAATCCCTTATCAGCTTGGGTGCTTGGTCAGCTTGATCTTTCTTATAATTATTGCTTTTACCAGCCAATAGCTCTTCAGTTAAATTGATTTTCATTGTATTCGGACTGGGTGTTGGTTCTATCGATTTAATTTTCAATGCATTTCTCTCCTTTTACAAGACGTTTCCATGTACTAGATATTATCACATCGGCAACAGATTCTCATGCAATTGAGATTGGCACAAAAAAGACTGATCCAAGTTTGCTCCCTTGGACCAGTCACCTCGCTCATTCTTCTTCCAATTTTTCCGCTAAATACGTCCATCTTTCCATCAAATGGTCTAATTTATCCGTTAGTTCCTTTTCTTCTTCAAGAAGCAGGCGGACTTTTTCAAAATCGCTTCCCGCTGCTGACATTTCTGATGTTATGTCTTTAAGGCGCAGCTCGGCCCGTTCCATGTTCCCTTCTATCTCTTCCCATTCCTTACTTTCCGCATAGGTCAGTTTTTTCTTTTTCTTTTCGGTCCGGTTCATCTGAGGTTCCGGTGCTTTTACTGGCTCGGCCTCTTCCGTCTTTTCTTCCAAGAATTCTGAATAAGAGCCATAATAGAAGTCAATGTCACCTTTATTCTTGAAAACAAGAAGCTGATGGCACGTTTTATCCAAGAAATACCTATCATGTGAAACAGTAATGACTACACCTGAAAACGTTTCTAAATAATCCTCCAGAACGGTCAAGGTTTGCGTGTCCAAATCATTCGTCGGTTCATCCAAAAGCAGGACATTAGGTGCCGACATCAATATGTTTAGGAGATATAATCGCCTTTTCTCCCCACCGGACAGCTTGCGAATTGGCGTCCCATGCGATCCCATTGGAAACAAGAACCTTTCAAGCATCTGTGCAGCCGATATGAAACTACCATCTTTAAGGGCGATTGAATCCGCCGTTTCCCGAATATACTCTATCATGCGCAAATTCTCATCCATATCGACGCTTTCTTGCGTATAGTACCCTATTTTCACGGTTTGCCCTTTTTCCAGGTTTCCTTCATCTATGGATTCCCGTCCTGCCAGGATATTTAACAAGGTTGACTTTCCACTGCCATTATTACCGACGATTCCAATTCGATCACCTGGTTTGAATAGGAAGGAAAAATGGTTGATGATGGTTCGATCACCGAAGGATTTAGAAACACCCTGCATTTCAAGTACCTTTTTCCCAAGACGGGCACCGCTTAATTCCATTTCCAGGTTCTCGGTTTTCTGCTTATCCTTTACACCTGATTCCAATGTTTCGAAGCGTTGGATCCTCGCCTTTTGTTTCGTTGTACGGGCCTTTGCACCTTTACGGATCCAGGCCAGTTCTTTTTTGAATAGACTTTCCTTTTTCGTTCTTTCAGCCGATTCATTCTCTTCACGAATGGCCTTTGATTCTAAATAATCCGCATAGTTTCCTTTGTATTCGAAAAGCTGCTTCTGGGCAATTTCCCAAATCTTATTGGACACACGATCAAGGAAATATCGATCATGGGTTACAAATAAAACGGACTTTTGATATTTCCCTAAATATTCTTCAAGCCAAGTGATGCTTTCAAAATCGAGATGGTTCGTAGGCTCGTCCAAAATAAGTAAATCAGGGGTCTCAATCAAGGTTTTTGCCAGGGCCGCACGTTTTTTTTGGCCGCCTGACAGTTCCCCCAATTTCCTTGAATGATCAGGAAGACCAAGCTTGGTCAATATCGTTCTGGCATTGGCACTTGTATCCCAGGCGCCAAGCGTGTCCATATCCTGTTGCTGTTTTAACAAACGGTCCTGTATCGCGCTATTCTGCGGATCTACCTGGAGTTGAACGAGCGTCTTTTCATACTCTTTAATCAACGAAAATACAGGAGTTGAACTTTCATACATATATTCCATGATCGTCAATTTCTCATCAAAATGCGGATCTTGGGATAGATAGGAAATCGTATAATCATTCGGATGATCCTTCGTTCCTAAATCACTGTCTTCCAACCCTGCGATGATATTCAATAATGTCGATTTGCCCGTGCCGTTTATCCCAACGATCCCGATTTTTTCCCCTTCGGTAATGGAAAAAGAGACATCTTTAAAAAGCAGCTTTTCCCCTTGGGTTTTCATTACATGTTCCATGCTAAAAACTTTCATAATCGTACATCCCATTCCTTATTAAATTCCTTTAAAAAGCCTACCATATATTCATGCCTTTCACTTGCAATCTTCTTTGCTGTACAAGTATTAAGCATATCTTGCAAGCGCAATAATTTTTCATGAAAGTGATGAATGGAAGAGCTTTTGCCATTCCTGTATTCCTTCTTGGTCATGTTTTCCCTTATTGGCAATGAAGGATCATACATAAGCTGTCCCTTTTTTCCGCCAAATGCAAATGTCCTGGCTATGCCAATGGCACCAATTGCATCCAAGCGGTCCGCATCCTGAACAATTTCAGCCTCGGTCGAAGGAAGCTCCAACTGCCCTGAACTATACGAAATTGTATTAATGATCTGTTTGATGGCCTCAACACTATCTATATCCAACTTTATTTCATCAAACCAAGCATCAAGCTTTTTCCAACCTCCATCGGCTTCCTGGTTTAATTTATCATCAGGGATATCATGAAGCAGAGCCGCCAATTCAATGATGAACTCATTTCCTTTTCGTTCTTCTTTTGCAATATGTAAAGCCAGCTTACGAACACGATCGATATGGAACCAATCATGGCCGCTGGCATCAGAATTCAATTGGTCATAAACATACTTCTCCGTTAACTCAATTATCGTTTGTTTCATCTCACCACTCCATGTCCTTTCTATTTTACCATGGTTCTCAATAATGGTGTGCTTTAATCTTCATTGAACCAACTGATACCAATCGTCTGTTCACCGGTATGCACCCCGATGGCACTCCCAAGTGGGGATACATGGGTCAACACATGAGGAAATTCTTCGGAAATCATCTTTTTCCATCTTTGTGCCTGCTCCGACACTGCGCCATATAATATGGTGCACTCTTTTACTTTTCCCGCTTCGACTGATCTGCGAAAATCAGTGAAGATCTGTTTTTCCGCTTTTTTAAGGTTCCGGGGTTTAGATTTAGTATGGAGCAAACCATTTTCGATTGAAATGATGGGTTTAAAGCTCAATAGGCTTCCTAGAATATACTGTGCGTTTGTTAACCTGCCGCTTCGATGCAGCTGATCTAAAGACCCTATTAATACATAGGTTTCATGGTTATCCGCATACATTCTCGTTTTGACGAAAGCCTCATTGATGGAATCGCCATTATCAATATAATGCATGAGCCGTTTCAAGATTAATAGCATTGGAAAGGAAATAAGTAAAGTATCAAAAACGTCAACAGGGATCGTAACCATTTGTGCAGCTTGCCTGCTCGCAGATACGGTCCCGCTCAATTCACTTGAAAGATGTACGGCTATGATTCGATCATAGCGTTTTTCAAGCTCCTTATATAACTCCTGGAATCTGCCGACCGAGGGCTGTGACGTTGTGGCGGTGATTTTTTCCTCACTCATTCGCCGGTATAATTCCTCCGGTAAAAGGTCGACACCATCTTCATATTCCTTCCCATCCATGATGACGACCATTGGAACGACATATACATGTTCATTCAATGATAATTCTTCATCTAAAGTTCCCGTACTATCTGTTACCCATGCAATTCGTTCCATGGTTTCCCCCCTCATTTGTTTTTTCTATTATATTCAATATCCCAACCATCTGTCCCCTTTTAAAAACGGATGCATTCAATAAATATCTTACCTCAAAAAAAGAGCCCAACAGAATCTTCCGTTGGACTCGATATCATACTTCATAATAATTTTTTTATATCTTCTTCCATTTCCAGAGGTTTTGTTTTAGGCGCAAACCGGCTGACGATATTTCCATTACGATCAATCAAGAACTTTGTAAAATTCCATTTTATCGATTTGGACCCCATCACTCCAGGCGCATTTTCAGTCAGATAGCTGAATAAGGGATGGGCTTCCTTTCCTTTGACATTCACTTTTGCAAACATCGGGAATGTTACACCATGATTCAATTTGCAGTATGAATCGATTTCAAGGTCATCACCAGGCTCCTGATTCAAAAACTGATTACACGGAAACCCAAGAACGACTACCCCATCCTCTTTATACTGCACATACAGACTTTGCAAATCATCATACTGTGGCGAAAAACCGCATTTGCTTGCGGTATTTACTATAATCATCACTTTCCCTTTATATTCCTCAAGCGAGATGGATTCGCCATTGATTTTTTTGACTTCAAATTCGTAAATGGACATGTATGATCTCTCCCTTTAGTATGATGATTCATTTTAACGTATTTAAAGGTAGGTTTACCAACTTTTATCCCTTTCCTATCATCCCGGAATCTTCACTGCTTGAATGGATTGAATCAAATACTCTACCATGTCTTCCAAATCATCCATTTGCTCTTCTCTTACAAGCCTTCCAAATGAAATTTTATATAAAGATGAAGTAATGGGTTGCATTTTTTTACTGATCGTTTCGCTGGTCGTCACTGATATGATTCTCTGATCTCCCCAAATTTTTTCCAGGTCGCTCAACAATTGTTCAACATTCACTTCATCAAGCTTTTTGGGAAAAGAAATGAATATATCGACCGTGCAGCCCGAATGCGTATCATCAATAGCTGCATCGAGTAACTCCGAACTTAGGTTCTGTAGGGAAGCGTGTAACTCGATGGCACCGCTAATCGAAATAGGCGCCATTGTTTTTTTCAATTCCATCTCGATCTTATATGATCTGGACATGGTTGAGAGATTCACGATATCATCACGGTTTATGACCAATATATCTCCAATGAAGTCACGATCGTAAACCGCTCCTTCCAAAACCACTTTCATGTTTTCAAATGCTGTAGGATCAAACAATCTCCAAACCCCTCTCCAACTTAAAAGTTCATGTATTCATGATCTTCCCATTTTACCATTCCCAGGCCACTTCCTTCGGGAATTACAAGAATTTATTAAAATAGCTTTTCTATTCAATAATTTTCTATATAATTAAAATATTATGATTTTTGAAGAAGGAGGCTAATCATGCCAATCAGAATTCCGGAACAACTGCCAGCAAGGGAAATTTTAGAACAGGAAAATATCTTCGTAATGGATGAGGAAAGAGCGACCAATCAGGAAATCCGTCCATTGAATATATTAATTTTAAACCTAATGCCAGAGAAAGAAAAAACGGAGGCACAGCTACTGCGTTTTCTTGGCAATACTCCCATTCAAGTAAATATATCATTCCTGCGCTTGAGCACGCATGAATCAAAAAACACAAGTAAATTTCATTTGGATCAATTTTACAAATCATTCAATGAAATTCGCACGAAGAAATATGACGGCATGATCATTACAGGTGCTCCAGTAGAAAAGCTGGAATTTTCAGACGTTAATTATTGGGAAGAACTGCAGAATATCATGAACTGGTCAAGCGAAAATGTCACATCCACCCTACATATCTGTTGGGGGGCACAAGCTGCCCTGTACCATCATTATGGAATAGGCAAATACGAACTTCCAGAGAAATGCTTCGGCGTATACACCCATGAGGTCCTTGAACCGAATGAAAATCTAGTCCGCGGATTCGATGATTATTTTATGGCCCCACATTCACGCTACACGGATATTGACTATCAAAAATTAGTTAACCATCCTGAATTGAAGGTTCTTGCACAGTCCGATCAAGCTGGGGTATTGATCGCTGCTTCGGTTGATGGAAAAAGAATTATGGTTACCGGCCATTTCGAGTATGATGCAGATACCCTAGGGGAAGAATACAGGCGCGATAGGGAGCGTGGGATCAATACGCAACTCCCTGAAAATTACTTTCCTGATGACGATCCTTCCATGATGCCTCTTCACCGCTGGAAAAGCCATTGCAGCCTGATGTTCTCGAATTGGCTGAACTATTATGTCTACCAATCAACCCCTTATGAGTGGGATTGAAAGGGTAAGAAAAAGAAGCTTTCACTTTGAAGTGAATCGCTTTTTATCGCAGACACATCCGAGTATCATAGGAAACAACCTGAGTTCTGACTCAGGTTGTTTGTTTCATGATTCCTTATTACCGAAATATACCTCTTCAAAAGGCTGGACGACCACAAATCCATGACCTTCGAATTTCATTTGAACGGATTCGCCGCTTCCCCTTCCAAAAAACGACTTCAATGAAACATCCGTTACGAATTCAGGCTGCAATTCCCCTGACCAAGCTACTGTGGCATTCGGGTCCGTATAGACCGGATTCCCCGGTTCCACCATTAAAGTAAGCGGCTCATAATGGGAAGTGAATGCGACCATGCCTCTCCCCTCAAGCCTTACGTTGAACAATCCCCCCGCCAATAACCCGGCAATGCGCCGCATCATTTTTATATCCCATTGAATCCCCGGCTCAAATGCGAGTAAGTCATTACCGTTAACACAGATCGATTCACCATTTAATTGCAAAATTGAAATCTTCTTCCCTTGATCCGCGACGTATAACTTGCCGCTTCCGGTGGCTTTCATCAAGGATGCACCCTCACCGGTTAAGGCTTTTTTAAAGAGTTTACCAAGACCATGCTCCAATATACCTTCCCGCTCGAATTTAATGTCGCCGCGATAAGATACCATCGTCCCCATTTTCGCCCAGATCTGCTTTTCCAAATTAATTTCCAGAATTCGTTCCGTTTCAAGTTCGAATAAACCTTGCCCTTTATCCTGCTGTTTCGTCTTTTCAACGAATTGATCGATTTGATACTTCTCCATCACTGCCCCACCTCTTTTTGAAGGAGGAAGAGCCACATGAACGATACAGCTTGCTTTAATTCCTTTGAAAAATGTTCCAGCTTTGTATAGTCCACCCCTCTTTTTGCAACGCCGGTATCAGCCACTGCCTTCCATCCCGTTTCTAAAGCCATTTTTTCAAATTCCCACGGCTGCATGGTATTCATGATGACTTCATCTCCTAATAACCGATGGAAACTGAATTTTTTTCGCGGCTCAGCTGTTGGACCGAGTATTCCAAAACAGACATAACCTCCTGGCTTTATTACGCGTTGAATTTCCTTCATCACCGTTAATGGTTCACCCGTATATTCCAAAGAATTTATGACCATTGCCGCATCCATTTCTTCATCTTCGAATGGAAGATTATAAAAATCCCCTTGAAGGAAAGAAAGTCCTGGTTGTTGAGCGGTTTTCCCCTTTGCAAATTCAATCATCACATTGGATAAATCAACTCCGGTTACTTCAAATCCCGCTTCGGCCAATTTCAAAGAACCAACTCCATCTCCACAGCCTATGTCAGCCACCTTCACTCCCGAAGGCACATATTCAGAAAAGAAAGGAATGATGTTTTTCCGGCTCCCCGTTTCCCACATTTCTTGTGAATTCTTCACCCACATTGGTGCAAAAACATCCCATTCCTTTTTCGACTCTTTATGCCATGTATGTAAATTCATCAGGAATTCCCCCTCCCCTTTTAACCCCTAACTAAATAATAACCTGAGAAAATTTCTCCCGAATCATAATACCAGGGCTTCTTTATAGCTATTCTGCTCATAATCAAAAAATCCTCTTTTAAAACGTCGCTCCCTTTTAACCTTATTTGTAAAACGAACAATGACCGGTTCAAGAAAACGGATGTTTTTCAAAAACATAAAAAAAACTGCCAGCGGCAGCTTATTTTGAATTTTCTTCATTTCTTTTTTGTATCTTTCGTAAATCCTCGACACGGTCAGGAGATTCTTCAAAGAATTCAACCAGGTCTCCAATCCTATCGATGGCATTCCAACTAAGGTGGTGTTCAATCCCCTCTACATCCTGGTAAATATTTTCTTCCTTGACCCCAATCAACCTTAGCATCTGCTCTAAAAGTTCATGACGGTATACGAGCCTTTTACCAACTTTTTTCCCATTTGCAGTTAAAACGAGACCCCGGTACTTTTCATATATCAAATATTTTTCCTGATCAAGTTTTTGAACCATTTTTGTAACAGAAGATGGGTGGACGGAAAGATTTTCGGCAATATCGGAAACTCTTGCATATCCTTTTTCTTCAATAAGTAAATAAATTTGTTCTATGTAATCCTCCATGCTCGGTGTAGGCATTCGGAATCCTCCCATTCAAACGCATATCTAAAAATTTTACTATATAAACGACCCCGAAACAAGAAGATATAAGTCTCAGGGCGCCTTTAATGACGTTTCTTCTCAAGTTTGCTTGACGTTTTGTTCTGTTGGGAATGTAAAACTGATCTTTTTTTCAGCATCGGACCAAGATAAAATGGCATCAAAGGTCTTTTCCCCTTTCTTAAAACCGCTTATCAAATCCGTTTCGCCGCTTGCCAACAGCTTTTTTATATTTGCTTGACTAATTTTCTTATTAAGGATTTTTTTGGAGATAGTGAAGTTACACTTTGTTTTTTGATAACTTACACATCCATAGAATTCCCCTTTATCGACAATCTTTGAACCGCATAGTTTACAGCTGCCCACAGATGCGGAACTTCTCTTTTTAGAGCCGCTCCGTTGAATCGACTCGGTGTCCAGCCCTTGAAAATCCCAGCTTTCCGATGATTCCACTGCATCGCTGATGATTTTTGCTGACATCCTTTTAACAGCTTCCATAAAGCCTCCAGCTGAAGCCTTACCTTCACCGATTTCCCTTAAGCGCTGTTCCCATTTGGCTGTCATCTCGGGTGAAGCAAGGATTTTCTCCCCAATCGCAGTAATCAGCACTTTCCCTTTGTCTGTCGCAAACACCTGGTTCTTTTTGACATTGATGTATTTACGGTCTTTGAGCATGGTAATGATGCCAGCCCGAGTTGCTTCGGTTCCGAGACCCTCGGTTTTCATCAGCACTTTTTCTAACTCTTCATTATCCAGATGCTTTCCGGCAGTTTTCATCAAAGTGATCAGCTGACCTTCTGTATAACGCTTAGGAGGCTGGGTTTTTCCTTCTTTCACCTTTATGTTTGCGACCTTTCCAGTATCCCCTTTGGAAACGGACGGCAAAATGATATCATCATCATCCTTTTCATTATTTTGGAAAATCACTTTGCGCCATCCCTCTTGAATCTGCTGCTTACCTTTAGAAATGAATTCTGCCCGCTTATCGACAAGCGTTTTAATGGTGGTGTAATCGAAAATGGCTTTCTCATAATGGGCCGCAATCAACCGGCGGACCACCAAGTCATATATATTCCGTTCTTCAGCAGAAAGCCGCTTTGGGTCGGTTACCTGCTCCGTCGGAATAATGGCATAGTGATCAGTCACCTTCTTTTCATTTACAAACCGTTTATTATTCATGATGTTAGGTTGTGGCAAAGGAAACAGTGATTCATATTCTGAAAATCCGCTTAGTTTTTGCAAAATATCTGGAAATGTTTCGGCTTCCCCTTCCGTCACATAATTGGAATCTGAACGCGGGTAAGAAACGATCCCTTTTTGATATAAACTTTGAACTATATCAAGCGTCTGTTTCGGTGAATATTTATAAATCTTGTTAACTGTCGCTTGCAATGACGATAGATTAAATAACAAAGGCGGCTGAAATTCTTTCCTTTCAGTATCCATTTCAGCTATTTCAGCTTCCTTCCCCTTGCAAAAGGCGGCAATTTTATCAGCCATTTCTTTTGTCTTGATTCTCGGGTCATTGTTCTGCTGCCATTTTCCCTGATATTTCTTTCCATCCATCTTGAAGTCAGCGAACACTTCCCAGAACGGTTCAGACTTGAATTGCTCAATTTCCATTTCCCGCTTCACAATCAAGGCGAGAGTCGGTGTCTGAACCCGTCCAGCTGAAAACACATCCGAAACGCCCCTTTGTTTCAATAAAATACTATACGCCCTCGACGCATTCATACCCACAACCCAGTCCGCGCAAGCTCTCGTATACGCTTCATAATAAAGCGGCCTGGTTTTTTCCTCGCTCTTCAGATTTTGGAATCCCTCATAAATCGCCTTTGGGGTCAAAGAGGAAATCCATAACCGTTTCATCGGTTTATTGACATTGCATAAGTTAACGATGTTGCGTACAATCAATTCTCCTTCACGCCCGGCATCACCTGCATGAATGATTTCATCGACTTCCGGTTTCCTAAGCAAAGTCTTCACAACATTGAATTGCTTTGCCTTTTGTCTGGTCACTTCATATTGAAATTTCTCAGGAATCATCGGCAACGTTTCCATCGACCATTTTTTCCATTTTGAATGATAAGTTTCTGGCGAAACGAGTTGACATAAATGCCCGACGGCCCAAGTTACATAAGCTCCATCGGGAAAAAGTTCATTCGGCATGATTTCTATATAGCCTTGCTGTTTCTTCGTTTTAAATTGAGCCGCTAGCGTTGAACCTTGATCTGGTTTCTCCGCAATGATTAGCTTCATGATCATCTTCACCTAATCCGTTACAAAATATCTTTCCCCTATCATTATACCTTAATTATCACAATCGGCTAGATATGACTTCGTTTTTACTGGAAACATGAAATGATTGCTTATTTCAGGCTGATGATGAAACCTGTCTTAAAGATTAATAGGCAAAAAGAGATTGGCTAATGGTTCGTCAGCATAGATTAGAAGGAATTGAGCTATATACAAAAACAACAAGTACAATGTTGAATGTTCCTTTTCTTGCCTTCCTTTTGTAAGACGAAAATGAAGAAATTAAATTTTTTGATATTATTAATACAAAAGCTAAAGGAATTGGATCATCATTAAAGAAATTTGAAAAGAAACAACGATAACCTTAACTGGATTGCAACACAGCTAATTATTGAACCTAACAGCCCCTTGTATAATAAAGGAACGTTAATTGTCAAAAGAACTAAAGAAAAGCATATTAAAATGTATATAACTTTCTTTTGTTATTAATTAAAAATACAAAGATTAGCCGAATTACCTAAGGAAAAAATACTTAATATAACTCTTACTTATTTTAATTGTATAAAAGAGTTGTTACCTGTTGAATGTAGTGATTATAAGCAATATAGACTAACTCATATAGTCTGTTTAAATGCTTTTGCTATAGCCGTCCTATTAAGATATTTGATTGGTCTAGTGAAGGAACATTGAAATATCTAAAAGGTGCTAGTGGTTCTGAAACTCTTAGCTGAAGACATCATGTCATCTGTAGAAAAATGATTCTTGAATTCCCCAGTTTCAAATATTAAAATGGCCGAAAAATCAAATTGATTTTCGGCCATTCTTATACCTTATTATTTGGAGGGAACTTTCCAGCTCAGTTCATGTATGTATTGTGTTAAAGTCATCTGTTAAAAAAAGCATCAACTGTAGCTTTGAAAAAAAAGATTGTTCAAAAGGTCCTCCTGACCCCTCATATTAGCGTAAATAAATACAATCCATTTTGAAAAGAGATTGATCAATAAGGGTTCATTTCTAGTGATTTAGTATACAGTTTTTATAAAATAGTTAGTGTCATTATAGAACTAAACCAGCTAATAGGATGTCAATATCTTTCTTTTATATTAAAGAATTAAAAATAGTCGGTTCAAGCGATTGTTATGATTATAGAAAACACTCAGAATGGTATTTAAACAGCGTAAAAGAGACTGGCTCCCTTTTAAAAAAGATATTCGAAAGTAAAATAACCAAACAAGAAATATGCCGATGTTTTGAGGAATTGAGTGAAGGGAGAATTAATCCCTTGAAAATCTTGATTGAATATTAATAGACTTACAACATAGTTCGACTACACAACGCTAATTGAAATAAACTGTCCCTTTAGTTAAGAAAAAAAGCCACCAAATGGCAGCTCCGACACTCCACTAACGCACCCGTTAGCCATCCATGAATCGCCAAAATCGGCATTTCACCACAAAGAATGAAAATGGTTAGGAAGTGTCAATACTGATACTTAATCCAGTCATCCCTAATCTATAGACTAATTAATTAACGTTCTCCTCTTTTTTAAAACGATTGAGCAGGGTCTTCTTAAGTATTGTCATTTTTCATTTTTAAAGAAATTTATTTTCTTGGTATTTTAAGTGCAACCCTTCACATTCTAATTTTTTTGTTATCACAAAGAAAAAAATTGACACATTACTGTTTATGAAAGCATACTGTTATTAACAGTAACTTGTTACCGAAAAAATTTTTCACATTAAAATTAGGAGGTTATATATTTCATGAAACATACAGGGAGACATACAGGTGCATTTCTATTGCTGTTTTTAACAGAGGGAGATAACTATGGAGGGAAACTTCTGAAAAAATGTGAGGAAGAGCTTCCCATCAATCCAATTGATAGTGCCATATTATATCGCACACTAAAAAAATTAGAGGAAGAAGGCGCTGTTGAGTCTTATCTGGATACATCTGATCGAGATAAACCGATAAGGATGTACAAAATCACTACAGTTGGAAGAAGAAAATTAGAAGATTTTCAAATAGATATTGAAGAAAAAATTAAAAATTTAGAGTTTTTTCAAGAGAAATATAAAGAATGGAAGGCTCAAAATAATGATTAATGGAATTATTCTATATACTATAGCCATTATTTATTTAGGTATTTCTTTTACAAAAGATAAATATAAAACAAAGGCGGCCTTATTAAGTTCATGGAAAATGTTTCACAATGTTTTACCGGATTTATTAGCTATTATGCTTTTTGTTGGGCTCGCATTATCTTTATTGACGCCGTCCCTTATTTCTTCAATTATTGGCGAAAATTCTGGCTTACTAGGCATCATTTATTCAACACTCATTGGCTCAATTGCTTTAGTTCCAAGCTTTATCGTCTTTCCTCTCGGACATACATTAGTTCAAAATGGTGCTGCTCTTCCACAAGTAGCGGTATTAATGTCGACATTAATGTCTGTAGGACTTACAACTTTATCTATGGAACAAAAAACTTTTGGACGAAGTTTTGCTTATGCACGAAATATTTCTGCCATAATAATGTCTCTTCTATTTGCTTTGATTATTTGGGTGGTGATGACATGAAAAAACTAAAAAGATATCGGTTCTTTTTCATTTTATTATTAGGGCTTCTTCTTATTGCATTTATGAATCAAGCTATCGCTATGACAACAGTTCAATTAACTGGTAAAAGTATTTTGGATATGTTATTCCTACTTCCTCCTATATTTATATTAGTGGGATTATTGGATCAATGGGTAAAGAAAGAGTCACTCATTCGATATATGGGTGAAAAATCAGGTATATACGGTGTCTTCTTCACCTTATTATTAGCAACAGTAGCTGCGGGCCCTCTTTATATAGCCTTTCCAATTGCAGTACTTTTATTGAAAAAAGGAGCCAGTGTCCGCTATATAGTGTTTTTCTTAGGAGCTTGGTCAACAGTGAAATTGCCAGTTCTAGTATATGAATTCACTTCATTTGGTCCTAAATTTACACTTATTCACATTTGTTTTGGCCTCGTGTTTTACTATTTAACAGGAATTCTTTTTGAAAAAATTTATGGTCAACAAAAGTTGTTAAAGGCTGATATAACTAAGGAGATATAGATTCTAATCAATAAGTCTTTGAGCCCCTCAATCCCAGATTCTTATGTAGCTGTAGCTTTTTTAATTTATAATATTCCATTAGGAGCCGGACTTTTTATTGAAAAACACTAGGGAAATAAGTTGAAAATATCTCGAGATTATTCACTTGTCGCTGCTGGACTTGGTTCTAGAATTGTTCATGAATACCATCATTTTTTGTTAACCCTTCACTTACAACGGACTACTTTATGAAGCAAAAGATTAGAGGATGCAGTATGTACTGTATCCCCTTTTTAATTCCCTTATTAAATTAACCTGCCCCTTTAGTTCCATAAAAGGCTGCCTCAGCAACCTGCCTTATTGTAGAGTTGACGCAAACTGTGCAACAGCATAAAGGATAAAATAAAAAAATGACCTTATCGTGGTCCCAAAGATTGGTTTAAGAATTCTTTAATTTCAAAAATAGATATACCAGATTCTTTAGCTAAAAGAATTAAATGTAGCCACTCAATATTTAAATCAATATTTGATTCAACCTCATTAATTAAATTGATAATTTTATACCTCCTTAATAAACTGAGAATGATATATCTAATTATACATTTTTCTAACGATGTTTTAACGACAATTCTCTGCGCGTTTCTTTCAGTTTACAACTAATTACCTGCAACAACTTACAATTTGTTATTGATATCTACAATGCCGAACTCGGCTGTATAGAACCTCCACCAACAGCGATTCAAATCGTTTATGTAAATAAAGCTGGTAATGATGCGACTGCTGACGGTAGTGAATGTTTTCCATTCTTGACAGTTACTGCAGCAATGGCATCTTCTCAGATGCTTCTCCAATTAAACGCTATGCTATTTCTATTGGACCTGGTAATTATACAGAACCATTAATTCATCTAAAGGCAAACGTTCAATTGGTTGGAACGAGTACTTTGTTAACTCGCTTAAATATCCCATTTGATTTTAATGATCCTTCATGGTTTGGCGATCTTAACGTTGAAAACGTTCAGGATTTGCAGATCTGTCTTTATTGACCGGACCACTTAATTTTGACTTTTCGGTAAATCCTGTCACCCCTGTCATTTTAGCTATCTCATTTACACTTAATCCATTAGAGTCTCTTTCCTGATACAGCTTCAAAGCCTTTTTAACGTCCTTCTCGTCATGCCCTTTCCACCCTTATGTTTTCCCTGTGCCTTAGCACATTCCCTGCCTTCTGCCGTTCTATCCTTAATTAGATCACGTTCAAACTCAGAAATAGTCCCAAGCATGGTAAACATTAGCTTTCCTGATGGTACACTACCGTTTTATGGATAATTTTCACCACTCAAATTCAGGATTTCCCGACCACAAAAACCCTTAGCTTTATCCTCTTTATGGAGGAAGCTAAGGGTATACTTTATATAACAACTATTTTAAAACTGAGATGGAATCAACATTTACCTCCGTAGAAGTTTTACGGGCAACAGGATCTGCCTGACCAGTCCATTCAATAGATAATACGTGCTTACCTGCAGTTAGTCCTGTTTTACTGAAGATTTCTTCTTTATACTTAGGAGTAGCAGCATGCAAGCTATAATTTGCTGATTTTCCGTCCAATGTCACTTTTACAATTCCTTGTTTGTCATTTTTTATAGCTTTATAGGATATTCCTGTACCATTAAACACAATTTTCACAGTTGTACCGGTTTGGTTTGTACTTGTGTATGAGCTTGCCGACGCACTTCCATCGGATATTTTATTCCATGTTCCTTCATATCCAAAATATTTACTCGTATTTTCATATGTTCCTGCTCCAATGCCTTCTGTAACAGAAAGAGTGTATTTTCCAGCTCCACTAAAAGCGTGGGCATTCAAATAATATGTGCCTGTTTTAGGAGCTGTAAAAGTAAAGGACTCCTTGGATGAATTTGTAATTTCTGAATGTGCTACAATGCCGTTGCTCGAATTTACAGTCTTTGTAGTGTCGTTATATAAATATAAATCAAAATCCGTCCCGGAATCACCAGTTAGTGTAGCCTTCACCTTTTCCCCTTTTAATAGTTTAATAGAATATACATCATTTTTATCTTTACTTGCATCAAGTGAAGTACTGATACTTCCTCCTTTCCAAGTAATACCTGGAATATCAGAATCCACCTCGAAATTAACTGCTTTCCCTGCATTCACAAGTCCTCCCGTAACAACTTTTCCTGTTAATGAAGACAGCTTCGTAGTGGTTCTCAAGATAGCATCCTTGATTTGAACGGGAGTATATGATGAATGTGCGCTTTTTACTAACGCTGCTACTCCTGTAACATGCGGGGTAGCCATGGATGTTCCATCAAGATATTCATAAGCCTTAGAATAGTCGCCTTCCACACTTGGGGTTGTACTTAAAATACCTTCACCAGGAGCAGCGACATCTACGCTTTTTGCACCGTAGTTAGAAAAATATGAAAGATTTCCTGTATTGTTAATAGAAGCTACAGAAAGAATATTAGGCAAATCATAAGCAGCAGGATACGCTGGACTTGTATCCGAGTTCTCTGCAGAGTTACCTGCCGCAGCTATAAATAAGGTACCTGAGTTTTTAATAGCATCCTTTAATGCTTGTGAATGTTCTCCTCCACCCCATGAGTTATTCAAAATCTTTACACCTTTTGCCTTAGCATATTCAATGGCAACAATCGCATCAGATTCGTACCCTCCATATGGTCCTAGAAACTTGAGAGGCATAATTTTCACATTTGGAGCAATACCGGTAACTCCAATTTTATTTGCTTTTGCAGCTATTGTTCCTGCAACATGAGTTCCGTGGAAGTCTTCCTCTCCTCGAATGAACAATTTATTATTTTTATCATAAAAATTCCAGCCGTTTACATCGTCTATATATCCATTTTTATCATTATCGATTCCATCGTTAGGAATTTCTTCAGTGTTTACCCAAATTTTATCTTTTAATTCTGGGTGATTAATTTCGATTCCTGTATCAATCACTCCAATAACAAGAGAGGAACTGCCCTTTGTATTAGCCCATGCTGCTTCCGCACTTATATCAATACCTTTTTTACCAACTTGCCCTAATATTTCCTGTCCAGTATTTTTAAGTCCCCATAGTTCGTTATATAGGGGATCTGTAACTGCTGTCGGTTGATATACATAGTTTGGCTCTACATACTCAACATTAGAAGAAGCGTTAAGTTCTTTTAACACATCTGCCATCTTTTTATTTTTGGAAAATTTCATTACATGTGTTCCTTCTTTATTCAATTCTTTTGCATTTGTTAAACCTAAAGTAGTGCTCAGGGATCCTAGACTTTTTATGGAGTAATTCTTTTTAAATTTTACGATAACCTCATTTTCTTTATACTTCTTTGGTTTGTTATTATTAAAATAAGTAAGGATTTCCCTTTTTTTAACTTCGCTACTATCTACTTTTATAATCTCCTCTTGTATGTTTCCTTCTACCTTTTTCTCATGTTTAACAACTTGAGGAGTATTCGGAGAAGTGGCAGCAAATGTTGTTGTCCCCCCAAATAATAATCCTACAGCTCCGCATATACCTATTATCTTTTTTGGTATTCTCATTCTCTAATCTCCCTCAGTTTTTTTTTTTGCATGATAATAATTTGTTAAGAACAAAAACCTCCAATATCCATTTATTAGATATTTAATTCTCTCGCCAAAAAAGGATCAAATTCAGTGTTTTTCAAATAGAGAACAACTATTTTTTTCCTTTTCTGATGTTTTTTAACAACTACCCACTAGTTTAATAGATGTGAATTAAATATTCAAGTGTTCATTTAGAAAAAAATGTATATTAATAAGGTGAATGAATAAATAGAAAGGGCATGTTTTGAAAAAAGATGAATCAAAACATGCCCTTATAATATTAAATTGGATTATTCTTATAAAAAAATCATTTTTTTGTGTTCCTTAATCAACTAACGCACCCGATACTTGAATTAGAAATTTAATTAGCTTTTCTTGGTCTTCTTAAAAAATAAATAACCTAAAACACCTAAAATTAATGCTATACCTCCGAAAACAATAA
>NZ_JBIWES010000005.1:0-53962 GCF_044762665.1 Peribacillus sp. NPDC096622
CCGTAGACACCCTTGCATTAAGCTAACCACTACTACTGCCTTCATGGTTCGGGACTTTCACCCTATAGATTGCACCCATGCCGGGCGCACGAAAAGAGTCCCGTTCGCATCATGACGAACGGGACTCTTAAGAGCTTTATAGTGGGATGATTCCTAATAGGACACATACCACTATCATGACAAGCGTCGATCCGCATGCCCATTTCAGGAAAGTGCGCTGCAATGCACCGAAATCTTCCCCTACCATTCCAACCAATAGATAGGTAGATGGAACAAGCGGGCTTAATAGATGGACAGGAAGCCCTAATAGTGAAGCTCTGCCGATCATGGCAGGATCGATTCCATAAGCAGCTCCCGCTTTAGCAAGTAATGGGAGAACACCATAATAAAATGCATCATTAGACATGAAGAACGTAAAAGGTGCTGAGATGACGGCTGTGATGACAGCAAAATGTGCGCCCATTTGATCTGGAATATGCTGAATCAAAGAGTTTGCCATGGCATCGACCATTTCCGTACCGGCAAGGATGCCAGTGAAGACACCCGCTGCAAAAATCATCGAAATTACTGATAAAGCATTGTCCGCATAGTTTGCCACACGCTCTTTTTGATCACTGAGTTTCGGATAATTAACCGTAATCGCAATCGCGAAACCTACCATGAACAGAACTGCTGAAGGCATAAGTTCCATAATCAGCGCAACGAGCAGTGTAAGAGTCAATGCATAATTGAATATGATCAATTTAGGGCGCTTAAGATAAGCATCTTCCGTTGCAGCCGCCTGCTGTGCCATAACACGATAATCGACTTCTATGATCCCGATTCTTTTTCTTTCTTTTTTGCCCAGGCAATATGCCATGAAAAGGACGAATAGGACTCCGCCGATCATCGCTGGAATGACGGGTGTGAAAACATCGGACATTTCAAGTTTTAAAGCGGTCATCACCCGTGCTGTAGGACCTCCCCAAGGAAGAAGGTTCATGACTCCAGATGACGAAACGGCAATACCGGCCAATACAAGCGGTCTCATTCCAATCCGTTTATATAGCGGAAGCATGGCTGAAATCGTAATCATATATGTGGTTGTACCATCTCCATCCAAGGAAATCAGCAAAGCCAGGACTGCCGTGCCGATGGCAATTTTCACTGGATCTCCTTTTACAACCTTAAGTATCGTATTGATGATCGGGTCAAAAACCCCAGCATCAATCAAAATTCCAAAGAAAAGGATTGCAAATAAAATCATGATTCCCGTTGGCGCAACGTCTTTGATCCCTTCCAGCGCCATCTCACCCATTTTACCTCCAAACCCGCCAATAAGTGCAAAAGCACTTGGTACTGCAATCAAAGCTATCATGGCTGAAAGTCGCCCTGTCATAATTAAAATCATAAACACTAGTATCATCAAGTATCCTAATAAAGCGAGCATATCTATCACTCCTTATCTTCTAATAAGATAAAGTGTATATGAAACCGCTTCATTTGTAAGCGTTCTCAATTTATTGTGTTTTAAAACTATTTTGTTAATTGTGTTCATTGTGTTTACGGAAGCGATTCTTCGAGGCAGAACCGAACGCCACTCCCCGGGTTGAATGGCGGGTTCCTTAAGGAAATGGTTATGATTATTAAGAAAACTTTGACTATATTTTCAATGCTGGCAAAGGCATGCTGCTGCGCATTTATTCTTCAAAAGATAGATTTGCCGGTCCATCCAAAAGGTCACAGCCGTAATCTATATTGGTCGTTGGTGTATCGTTACTGACTTCCTCGAATTCCAGTTCATCGATCCATACTTGGCCACGCCCTGAAAGAAGGACCCCGAATGAAATGATGGCACTGTTTTCGGGAACATCCAGGACAATATAATAATGGTTCCATTCCGTATCGTTGACGATGGGCCGATTCCCCATATTGTCGAATTGCAAAACATCATGAAGGGCATTATCCACCCTCATCCATAAACCACAAAATCCATCAACATCTTTTGATTTTAAAAAACCCGACAGTTTCATTCTTTTACCAAGGTAATTTTCCGCCTTGAATTGCTGCATCATCGTTGCAAATTCCTCCTTGGATTCCGCAGTGACGGATTTCAGGAATCCTGATGCCTGGCCTTTATGGAAAGTCTCCCGGTCAATTCCCATTTTATAATTGAATGGATGACTCCCGCTTAAATTCCAGCCTTTTAATAATTGTTCGTTTTTCATCGTCATTTCCTCCTTTTGCAAGGTTAATTTACTTACGAGTTTCCGATATTGCCCTGGCGGCAGGTCATAATATTTCTTGAATGAACGAGTAAAGGATTCCTGTGTTTCAAAGCGGTAATATAAAGCAATGTCGATTATTTTTTCATCCGTATAAAGCAGCATGTTCGCTGCATTGGCGATCCTTCGATATCGAATATATTCTGATACGGTCACGCCAACCTCCTTGTGAAAAATACGATGATAATGAAACTTCGAAAAACCTGCGAAACGAGCGATGTTCTCCAAGGACAATTCATCTTGTAAGCTATTCTCTATATATTCAATCGTTTTTTGGATGATGGGACTGTATCTCATTTCCGAACCTCCTTAAGAATAAGATAACAGATTAAAACATCGTTTTTTTGACATATATTGCTTTTTTTATAATCTTTCAAACCATGCATGCATAAAAAAACACCTCCAATCTTGAAGGTGTTTCACACTTAATTCTATTGAATTTTATAATATCTTCGCTCAGGTCTCCCCACTACCCCGTATACGACTTCCGCTTTACATTTCTTTACGGATATCAAGTATTCCAGATAGCGTCTCGCGGTTGTCCTGGAAGCTCCGATCTGTCCGCTCACTTGCTCAGCCGACAATCCGATATCGCTTGCTTCGAGTACCTCGATCACTTTCGCCAAAGTGATTTCGTCGACCCCTTTCGGCAAGGATGGCCCATCGTTCGATTCCGAAACGGAAGAACCCTTTTTCAAAATGAGATCAACAAAATCCTGATCTATTTCTTGTTTCGATTTCATCAGATGGACTTTCTTCAGATACTCTTCGATAACTTGGTTGAAACGCTGCATCTCCACTGGTTTAATTAAATAATTCTCTACACCATAGTGAAGCGCCTTTTCAAGTTGTTCCTTATCCGTTGCCGCGGTAATCATGATGATATCCACATTCGGGAATTTTTTCCTTATTTCCGGAAGGAGGTCTGTACCAAGCTGATCTGGCATATAAACATCAAGCAAAAGCAAATCCGGGCTTTTTTGTTCCAAAATCCGAAGCGTTCTTTTGGCATTGACAGCTTTTCCGACCACTTCTATTTCATCAAAGTTTTTCAAGAATTTTTCATGGATATCCGCTACACGAAAATCATCTTCTGCGATGACTGCTCTTATCTTCAGCATTCTTTCCCTCCTCTCTGTTCTTTAGGAAGATACACGGTGAATATGGTGTTTCCATCCTCGCTGTGAACTTCGATGATGCCGCCCAGCTCTTTTACGACATGATCAGCATTCGAAAGTCCATAACCACTCGGACTTCCGCTGTTTTTCGAAGTGAAACCCCGATCGAAAATATGGGCGATGGCATCCTCAGGTATTCCTTTTCCGTTATCACTCACTTCAAATACCATATCATTTCCTATATCAGTGGCGAAAAATTTCACGAGCGGCTCCTCCATGCTTGAAACCGCTTCAAGTGCATTATCGATAATGTTGCCTAGAATCAAGGTTAGTTGTGACAATTTAATATGATCCGGCAGTTTCTCTAGGTAACTTTGTGCGTCTATTTCAAAGATGATCTTCTTCTCCGATGCTTTCCCTATCTTGCCAAGTAACAGGGCTTGCACTTTTGTATCCTTTATCTGTTCGAACACGACACGGTTCAAGGTATGCAATTCGGAAGTTTCGCTTTGAATCATATCGATTGCTTCATCGTACTCCCCTAATTGTATCAAACCTGAAAGGACATATAGTTTATTGGTAAATTCATGGGTTTGTGCCCTTAAATCCTCTGAATGCATCTTCACTTCCGATAATGTATTGACCATTTCCTCAATTTCCGTTCGATCACGGAACGAAGCGACAACACCGCTTACCCCTTCACTATCGAAAATTGGCGTACAATTGACGATAACGGATTTGTCTTCCCATGAAATCTCCTTATCCGCTTGCGGTTCTCCGGACTTCAGCACCTCGAACAAATATTTCGAAGGAAATAGGCCATCGACGTTCAAATGGCGAACGGACTCTTTAATATCCAGTAATTTTTTCGCCGGCTGATTCATAGAGGTAATCAACCCATTTTGGTCAATGGCCAGAATCCCCTCTTTCACCGATTGAAGCACTGCATTTTTTTCTTTATATAAATTGGCGATTTCAAATGGTTCCAGCCCCAGTGTATCTTTACGTATGCTCCTTGCCAGCATATAACTGCCGATGATCGATATCATGATGGCCACTAAAGATACAACCATCTCCTTGGACAAATCCTTGAAAATTTGGGCCCGGACATCGTCCACCAAAAAACCGACGGAGACGATTCCAATTATTTTTCCATCCTCATTGAATACCGGTGACTTCCCCCGAATGGAAAGACCTAGTGATCCTGCCGCTTCGGAGACATAATATTCGCCTTCCCGAATGGCCCTGCTATTGTCCCCGCCTTCCATCCGCTTCCCAATTTCGGAAGCCAGCGGATGGGAATAGCGAATTCCCTCTGCATTCCCTACAACGATGAACTCAGCACCTGTTTCCCTGCGGATCTTTTCGGCAATCGGCTGGATTATGCCAGCGGGATCATCCGTTTCAAAGGCCTCTGTAACGGTAGGCATGAAGCTTATCGTCTTTGAAAGTTCCAACGCCAATTGACCTTTATCCTTCGCTATTTGCCTTCCTTCCATATAGGAAAAAGTAGTCGTCAATAACAGAATCAAAAACAGGCTCAACGATAGAACTAACCCCAGAATCTTAGTTTCCAGCGATACTTTCCTCATATTCAACAGCATCCTCTATTTTCATTTTCATTCACTAAATTTTATAGGAGCATAATGATTTTACCATTTCTATTAAATATTGAACATTGTTGGCGTTTATTTCTCAGTGTCCACGCGTGCGAATTTTCCACCTTGTATCTCCTTTCCTTAGTCAGATTGTTGACCGCTTTGGGGGACAATCAACAATAGGCATTTCTCTTAATGATGTTTTTCTTTGGATTCCACCTGAAGCCGGCAACAGCCGACGAAAATGGAATAATACCAGAAACGCGCAACATTGTTTAGCCATATAAAAGTATTCCTGAGCAGGCAAAACGAAATCACATCTGGATCTACGGCAAATGTTGACGCCGATTGTTTTTGGGGGATAAACGCTGGCGGGGAGCTGTTGGTGCTTGCGAACTCGGCGGTGGTCCCGGTCGACCTGGAAATTGAGGTAAACGAGGGAGGATGCCCGGAAAGCCGGATAGACCGGGAAACTGCCGTTCAAGAAAAGCTTGATCTTCATAATGTACGTTGGGTACATATACATGGTCATTCACCTCTATAAGATGGAATGTAATAAGTTATGATATATGGACCCAACGTTTTTGGGTTGGAAATGCAACTTATCTTAGAAAATAGGTATATATCGACGGTACTTGCAGGTTTTTCTCCGAAAATGGAAATATATCGAGGAATCTTGCTGTTTTTCTCGGAAGTAGGATTCAATATAGTAATCTCCATAAATAGAAGGTCGCATAGGATTCCCAACCGGCCCATGCTTCCGATCGTTTCAGGATTTCCGCTTTCGTTGGTTTTGCTTCCGTTTGCATGACCAGTTTCATGGAATTATGCAGCCCGACGTCATCGATGGGAAAGGCTGCTGGAAAACGCAAACAGCGCATCAAGACATAGTTCGCTGTCCACGGACCGATTCCCCGTATTTTGGTCAGCATTTTTTCAGCCTCTTTTACATCCTTTGCATTCAATAGCTTTTCTTTAGTGAGTTCCCCTTCTGCAATCAGTTGAGCAACACCTATTAAATATTCACACTTCTTCACCGTCATCCTCAAATCGGCAAAATCTTCGACGGTCAATTTCGCGATTGCATCAGGCGTCGGAAACAGCCAGTATTGCTTTCCTTCGAATTCAACATATTCACCAAATCCCTCCACAAGCCTCCGTTTCAAGGTATAGGCATAAGTCAAGTTAATCTGCTGACCAAGTATTCCCCAGGCAATCGCTTCAAATAAATCAGGGATGCCCATATTTCTCAAACCGAAGAATTGGCTTACCGGCTTTTGCAATAAAGGGTCACTTTGGGCCAATTCATAAAAAGGAAGCAGATTTGTTTCAAGATCGAACCAGTGACGAACGTATTGGGATACAGCAGCCTTTACCTGATTATCCATAGGTGCTGTTCGTCCTGGAAACCGAACGGCCAGCTCCGTTTCATTCATCGCACTGATTTCTATTAAAAATGTCTCGTTTTCGGCATCAAGTGCTCGATAAATTTTTTGATCAACAATATCGAACAGACATTCATTGGAGGATCTTGATAAGTATTTAAGATTTTCCGAAAAACTAAACTCCTTTGGTGCATGAATCCTCAATTCAATCATGCCTTCATCATTTGATAATGTCTTTATCATCCTGCTCCCTCCTTTAGCTTTATTCTAATGACAAATCGATACGCTATCTTGCTTTTCCTTCAACCCCCTTATTTTAACAGACAAATAGTCATCTCCCCTAACTCGAACAATTACGTTATCTTGCTTTTATATTCTCAAAATGTTTGTATATCAGCCCTTTCTTGTATACTTAATGGAGAGGTGAATGTAGTGAATCCGAAAAAAGCAGATTTCCCTAATGAATATTGGAAAGCCATTATAGATTGTGATGCAGCATATGATGATCATTTTTTATACGGAGTGATTACGACGGGCATCTTTTGCAGGCCCTCCTGTAAATCCAGGGTGCCTAATAAGGAAAACGTGAAGATTTTCAAAAATGCCATGATGGCTTTGGAAGAAGGTTTCCGGCCCTGCAAACGATGTAAACCGGAAGGACTGAATTTGCCGACAGAAGAATGGGTTGAACAAATAGCCGAATGGATCGACACCCATTACAGCGAACCCCTCACTTTGAACAAATTGGCGGATATCTCCCACGGCAGCCCGTATCATTTACAACGATCATTCAAGCGAATGAAAGGGATATCGCCCACTGAATACATTCAGCGGCTTCGCCTTGAAAAAGCGGCGAGGCTGCTGGAAAACTCCGAGCTGCCGATAACGGAAATAGGCTTCGCTGCCGGGTTCTCTAGTACATCCTATTTCATGACGCTATTCAAAAGGAAAATGGGGAATACCCCTTCAGGATATAGGAATGCATATCTCAAAACCCAAGCTTTGGAGCGTGAAGAAAATGAAGAATGTTAAAGAACAAACCATTGACTGGGCCATATTGCATTATGATAAGTGGCAATTATATGTGGCCAAGACGGAAAAAGGGCTTTGCTATGTAGGCTCTCCCGGTCAAACGTATGAAGAATTGAAGTCCTTGATACAAAAACGCTTTCCAATGGCGAACCTTGTTGAAAATGAAAAAGCATTAAATCCCTATCTAAAAGAACTACAAGAATATTTCGAAGGAACCAGGCAGACTTTCACTCTTCCCACAGATGTAAAAGGCACGCCCTTTCAACAAGAAATTTGGGCAGCGCTGAATCAAATTCCCTATGGAAAAACCTGTTCCTATTCCGATATTGCCCAAATCATCCAAAGACCTGCAGCTGTTCGGGCGGTTGGTACGGCCATTGGTGCCAATCCTATTCTGATCACAGTGCCATGTCACCGGGTTATCGGAAAAAACGGGGCCATTACCGGCTACCGGGGAGGTACGGAGATGAAACAATATCTACTTCGATTGGAAGCACAAATGAAAGCGTAAGGACAATCTGACCGCAAAAAAAAGCATCCGGCTATAAGGATGCTTTCTTTTCATTTTTGTTTTTTAGTACCAAATGGTCACCGCTTTATTATATGCATCACTATTAGGGATCGCATGTATCCCTTGGGCCTGTGCTTTGCGCGGGTCATAGTCATATACCATCGGTGTATAGCATGACGTTTGACCGATATTCACCACACCATTGCCCCCGGAACTGGAGCATGTATAGGCCTTACCATCCGTACTTCGGACGATTCTGGCATCCGCTTCATGGTTGTATACGGCGGGGCGTGTTACGGTCACTTTTGCCCAGGCGGTTTTACACACAGTGCTGAATTTCAATTCTACGTACGAATTGGAATCGATCCATTTTTTATCCTTCGTTACCGCCGAACTTGCACAACTATTATAGTATGGACTTTTTCCGTCATAGGTGTGCGTTTCGGCCAGAGCTTGATTTTTTCCAAATCCAAAGTCGACTAGAAACATCGACAGTGTCATCACCATGGATAAACCTATCATTTTTAGCTTTTTATTCAATTCATTCATCCTTTCTTAAAAAATATAGATGAAGTTTTTTCCTTTTTCATTAATACCAGTCGGTTTCGCCTGCCGTATATGGCCAAAAAGCTACCGCTTTTGCTTTTCGCGGATCTAAATCATATACCATTGGTGTATAGCATGACGTTTGACCTTTATTTATTTCACCATTTCCTCCTGGAGATGCACAGCTAAATTGTTTATTATCAGTATTTCGGACAACCAAAGCCGTTGCCTCCCCATCTGTTTTAGCCGGTCTGCTAAGAGTGAGCTTTGCCCAAGCCGTTTTACAAGTTGTGCTGAATTTCAACTCCAAATTGGCAGAAGCACCGTTGGCATAAATTTTCACGGCCTTCTTCGTTACTGCGCTATTCGCACAATTATTATAGTAAGGACTTTTTCCATCATAGGTGTGTGTTTCGGCTGATGCTTTGCTCATAAAAGAATCAAGGGAGCCAAAAACGACTAAAGAAGCAACAAAAAATGAAATGCATAAAACCATTTTTTTCATTATTTCACTCATCCCCTTAACAAAATTTATACACTGTTCATCTTACAATTTTGTAATATTCTTACAAGTGATAAATTCCCTAGTTCACGAAAAACTGCATCCCCGCCTTTACGTCGCAGCCTGCCATTACCATTACAGTCCGTTATTTCTCGCTTTATCAACTGAACATCACCGATACAAGTCATTATCCCTATGAGCCATTCAGGACAAATAAGGTAACAACTAAGGACTTATGCGTATCAAGCTGAAATAAAACGAGCCAATTGGCTGCCGTTGATCGGGAAAGATACAGGACGATGTACTTAATGTTTTTTTCAAGAAAAAAAAAGCCCCGACAAAACTCGAATCGTTTTGTCAGGGCTTTATTTTCATTTAGCGAGGCTTTCTCTGATCACTCTAATGATGCTATCATAAAAGGAACGATCATCCGGAACGAACTCATCCCGTCCAGCAAATCGATCGATCATCATCCTCCGGCCTTCGTGATTCATTTCAAATCCCTACTATTCACTTTGTCCTTCGCTTCGGTCCAAAGCTCCTTCATCCTTTTTCTTTTCTCCAATTTTTCGGGTTCAAATAACCCTTATATTTAGCGGCCACTTCTTTCCCGACCAAAAGTGCTCCTGCCCAAAACATGACTTCCGCAAAGACGATCGCACCTGTTATGACCCCCGCTTTAACCGCAGTAGAAAATGGCGTAAAAGGAGCTACGACAGGAATGATCCAAGTGAGAAGGGAAATGATAAGGAACCCCATCCCTACTTTGTAAAACCTCGATTTCTTTATTTCCTTACTTTCTTTATCCAATTAAATAACCTCCGTCATGATGATTTTCATATAATTACCCCGCCGAACATTCCACTTTCAAATATACCATTGAATCTATTCTTTTTTTATACGTTTGAATGTCCATTTCGTTTCATAAATTTGAGAAATAAAGATATTCCATTTGAGGAAAACGATTAATGAATTGACTTTACGATTTTTAATGGATTAATATTCATATAACACTTGCATGCAGGAAAGGAAAATCCAATGTACATTGAATTCATTGCCACAACGATAGAAGATGCACTTTTAATCGAAGAATCGGGCGCAGACCGAATCGAGCTTGTCAGTTCTTTAGCCGAGGGGGGATTAACTCCAAGCCACGCCCTGATAGAAGCTGCCGTCAATTCAGTGAAGATACCAGTCAACGTGATGGTAAGGCCCCATAGCCAGTCGTTTTGTTATACGCAAAAGGATTTAGAAATCATGAAAAAAGATATACAAATCATTCGATCACTGGGAGCGAACGGGGTCGTATTGGGTGCATTAAATGAAAAAAATGAAATCAGTCGACCATACCTCGAAGAACTATTGTCAGTATGTGAAGGTTTGGAGATTACATTCCACCGGGCCATCGATGATACGCACGACCCAGTCATTTCAGCTGAAATGCTAGCACAATATCCAGAAATCACAACGATATTGACGTCAGGCGGGCATGGGGATTTCCCCAGCCGCATGAAAACGATTCAACAAATGAAAAGAGTCTGCGGCGACATAGCAATATTGGTTGGAAGCGGCTTAAATAAGGATAATATCCTTTCTATCCATTCCGAACTGCATACCGGTCACTATCATTTCGGTACGGCTGTTCGGAAAAATAACAGTATCATTGAAGGAGTTACATTAGAAAAAGCTAAAGAAATCGTAAACCTGTTAAAGAAATAATGCCGGAAGGGACCATTTAACTGGTCCCTTCTGTTTGTAGACAGAAGGGTTCTAACTAATTTCAAATCAAAGTTGATGAAACGGAAGGTGCGAGACTCCTGCGGGTAAACGCGTCCAGGAGAGCCCACGCAGGCGCAAAGGCGCCGAGGGCGGACCGCCCGCGGAAAGCGATTGCCTGGGGCACCGTTCGGATTTGTCTACAGTCTGAAGGTCCCTTTTTATGATGCAGCGCTCTTTTTTTGTAAAAAGACCGAGTCCCAAACCAAAAAAACAGTGCCGCTACTCCAAAATAAGAAGGTTGCCGGAGCAACCTTCCATCATGGAATTTCTCAATCTTGAGATTTAATTTTTGTTAGAATCCGCAAAGTGCCCCATCGCATCACACATGAATTTTGCCAATCCTTCACCATATTGGTCGATATTTTTGGTGAAGCGTTGATCATCCACGTACATTTGACCTAATCCTTTGAAAGCATCCAGCGAGTATGTGCCGAAGTTATTGTTCAAACAATCATACCATTCTTTAATGGCCTCTTGTGCCTCCTCCGACTTGGGCGAAGCATTTCGGATTGACGCAAGTTTTAAATAGATCTCCGATACAACTTTCTGTGCATCTTTGGACATGCCCGCCACTTTAGCCTTCGACTCATCGACAGCATTATCCCCCCAAAGCTTGCGAGCTTCTTCTTCATATGGATTCTGACTGAAGTCAAATCCTTCAAATTTTTCTTTATTCGTCATCTGAATTTCCCCTTTCATATGCTTAATCGATTTTTCGACCGTCTTAATTAATTTATCGAGCTGACTGCGTTTCTCCAGTAACTTTTTTTGATGTTGCTTCAACGCATCTTGTTTATCAAACGAAGAGCTGCTTATCATTTGTTTTATTTCCTTTAATGGCATGCCAAGTTCCCTGAAAAACAGGATTTGCTGCAACATCTCAAGATTATCATTCGAATAAAGGCGATAACCTGCCTCGGTTATTTCCTCTGGCGATAATAACCCGATTTCATCATAATAATGCAGTGTCCGCACACTAATGCCAACCAAATCGGCTAGCTCTTTCACTTTCATTGCCACTGCTTCTTACCTCCTTTCGATATCATTTACATTAAGGTATTACGCAACGTCAGAGTCAAATGGAAAAATGAAAATTTTCCGCCCAAATTTAAAAGACGATCCTTCCTAATGAAGAATCGCATGTTAGTAGAGTTCACTCTTTGTAAAAGCTTCGGATTAAAGCCAAATCTAATTACTTGGCCGCTGTTGATGTTATTCCCCATTACTCGTGAGTTTTACGCTTTTACTCGTGAGTTTCCGCCTTTTACTCGTGAGTTTTACACTTTTACTCGTGAGTTTCCGCCTTTTACTCGTGAATTAAACAATTTCCTCATAAAGCGTTTGCTCTGCTTGAAAGTTCGCTTCGATCTTAGCTATCTTTCTTTCTCCAATGATTGGGAATGCTTAATGAGAGCGGTAATTTTGTCTTCGTGTCGCCTTTAGCCGAGTTAATCTGTGCTTGTGTGATGAAGAAACTTCCGGTGAGGTCGGCACCGCTTAAATCAGCGTCCCTAAAGTCTGCACCGATAAGGTCCGTCACTCTCATGTCGGCTTCCCTGAGGTCGGATGCAATAAGCAAAGCTCCTCTTAAGTTCGCTCCCCTAAGGTCAGCACCTCTCAATTTTGCACCGATCAGTTCACTTCCCCTGCCTATTTTGTTCTGTTTTTTTGAATTTTTATTTTTCTTAACTGAAACCTTGGCACGTACCAGTTCACTTGTGCGCAGAAGTAAATCATTAATGATCGCTCTATGGGCTGGTACATTCAGGTCCATGATAGACTTTGGACTTTGCTTAGTGAGATATTCCGTGTCATCAAATGCGGCCTGCAATTCTCGGTGAAGGGGTTGCGCATCTTCTAAATTCAGTGCTTCATTTAAGTAGCAAAGCATTTCATGGAGTTGTTGCATAATAGGAAAAACTTCGAACATTTCCTTTGCTGACGCTGGATTGTTCCTCCAATCTTTTCCATCATAGGTTAGTTGGGATACCTTTTGACCGGCACCGAAACATTCATATACCGTGCAGCCTTTATACCCTTTTGCTCTGAGATTTTCATGGATGCCGCAACGATAATCGGATTGCAGGTTTGAACATGGTGTACCTCCATCTTTATCAAATGCAAAATCAGCAGATTTTGCATAAGGCAAAGCTACACAGCACAAACCGAAACAATTCTCACAGTCTGCACGTAATTGATTAAGGATACTATCGTTATTCGTTAATTGATTAAACATTCTTACACTTCCTTCTATAAAACACTGGCTCTGCCTTTCTAAAATCAAAAGTTTCATACAGTATATTTTTTTGTTTTCATTTTATCAAAAAAACCAATTAATCTATATATTAACAAAATACATATAAACAAGAAATGATATCCACTTGAAATGGCGGCTGAAATTAATCAATAGCGGGAAGCAAGTGATTTCCATAATCATGTTATAATTTATTCAAGATCACGGTACTCTAGGGGGTGTAGGCATGTATCCTTATGATGGCAGGAAAAAAGGGGAGACAATAAAAGAAATGCAGTATTGCAACTTTACGTTGGATACAAATGCAGAAGGAGAAATGGACGAAATGTCTGTTCGAATCGCAAGAGTTCTTCGGCCAACGTCCAAAGAGATTATCTTTTTATGTATTGGCTCAGATCGATCCATAGGAGATTCATTCGGGCCTTTAGCAGGGACGATGCTAAGAGAAAACCAAGTCCCTTACCATGTCTTCGGAACACTCGCAGAACCTTCACGCCCTTAATTTGAAAAGTGTTTTGAAAGAAATAAAAAAGCAATTTAACAATCCCTTTATTTTTGGTATCGATGCTTGCTTAGGTGGTTATCATCAAATCGGTTCTATTATTCTGACAAAAGGTCCTTTTAGCCCTGGTGAAGCGATGAATAAAACCTTACCTGAATTGGGTGATTATCACCTAAAAGCCGTCGTAAATTATTTAGATCCCCTTTTGCCCAAACAATCTCTAAATGATACAAGACTGGATACTGTCATGAACCTGGCGAAGATTACCACAAGAATCATTGTTAAAAGTCTAAAATAATAGGAAAACCCCAATAAAGCTTCAGCTTTTCGGGGTAAACGATGAAATGCATATTCTTGAAGGACACTCCCATGATTTGCGTTTTAATCATACATATTTTTGTAAGTTCCACTTTTTTCTTTCACAATAACCTTTTTTTGAATTAACCCTACTATTCATTGATTTATCATCCTAAACCTGGGTCATTAAAGTAAATAACTTCTGAAAGAATCTTATTGCCCTGAATATTACAGAAAACATCCCTTGCTGCTTGTTCTGTTTCAAATTCATACATTACAATGCCTCTACTTTTATAGAGTGTGATGATCCACATTGAAAACCCTCCATTTTTAAAATATCGATTTGCACGATCTGCAAGATAGAGTAACCAGCCGTTTTACTAAATGACTCCCAAGAGTATCGCTGCTATTGTCATGACAGTGACAGTCCCTAATGCCCATTTTACGGCAAACCGCTGTAAATCCCCGAAGTCAGTGCCAACTAAACCTATTAGCAAATGTGCTGCAGCCACCAAAGGACTCAATACGTGTATCGGCTGCCCTATTAATGAGGCGCGCCCTATTTCTGCCGCGCTAATTCCATAAGCATCAGCGGCTTGTGCGATAATGGGAAGTACGCCAAAATAGAATGCATTATTGGACATAAAGAAAGTAAAAGGGGCACTGGCATACGCAACTATAACCGGTAAAAATGGTCCAAAAGATTCCGGGATTAAAGAGACCAACGTAATGGCCATTGCATCAATCATTTTCGTTCCAGACATGATGCCTGTAAAAATCCCGGCTGCAATGACAATTGAAACAACGGCCAATGCATTTTTCGAATGAACAGCGATTCTATCCTGCTGATCTTTCAAATCAGGATAATTGACCAATAACGCGACGGCGAAAGCAATCATGAATAAAATGGTCAAAGACATAAAATCAATGATTAATGATGCCATCAGCACAATCGTTAAAATGAAGTTGAACCAGACCAATTTCGGCCTGCGATAATCACGGGAAACCGTTGTTGCCGCTAACTCGGAATTGGCCTTCGAGTTCAAATCATTTGTGTGATTATGCTGGATCTCGACTACGCCCAATCTCTTTCGTTCCCCTTTTCCCAATATAAAAGCCACGACAAGAACCCAAATAAGGCCAAATCCCATGACAGGAATCATTGGCAAGAACAATTCCGATGCGTCAAGGTTCAACGATGCCATCGCCATAGCGGAAGCTCCCCCCCACGGTGTCATATTCATTACACCCATGGATAGCATGGCTACAGTGGCTAATATTATTTTGTTCATGCCCAGGCGCTTATAAAGGGGTAAAAGCGCTGAGACAGTAATGATGTAAGTAGTTGTCCCGTCCCCATCTAATGCGACGGTCATTGAGAGAATAGCGGTACCTAAAACTATTTTTAAAGGATCTCCTTTTACTATTTTCAATATTTTAGAAATAAGAGGATCGAATAAACCGGAATCTATCATTATTCCAAAATATAAAATCGCAAACAAAATCATTATGGCTGTTGAAGCTATACCTTCAACACCATCCTGCATCATGGGTCCCAGCTCTGTAAAAAATCCTCCAATCACTCCAAATATGATTGGAACGAGCATAATGGCCACTAGTGCCGATAGTCGCTTCGACATAATTAAATACATGAATACTGCAATCATCGAAAATCCTAAAATGGATAACATCTTCAAGCTCCCTTCTGTTTATAACCATCTTGTTTTGATAGCGCTTTCTTTAGAGACTATCATCCATTAAGCGTTATTCACATATAAAGAAAGTAATAATAGTTTTATTCATTTTTTTCACGCCTGAAAACGAAAAAAATCCCATTGATGAAAACGAATTTCATCAACTGGGATTTAAATGTGTTTTATTTTATATTTTCTTTCCGGCCTTCCGATGCTTCCATACAAAACCTCAACTTCCATTTCATCACAGGAAACTAAATACTCCAGGTATCTGCGCATGGTTGAATAACTAATTCCAACGAGCCGGCCTAGTTCATCAGCGTTTAAACTGCCATTGACGTTTTGAATCTTACTTCTGACCATTTTCAGGGTATGTTTGTCTATCCCCTTGGGAAGAGAATTTATTTGGACATCATTTGCTGTATTTGAATTACTTATGGTCCGAAAAAGAGTATCCACTTTATCTTGATTTACCAAGTCGCTATTATGCAACTGCCGTCTCGTCAGGTCGTATTGGTTGAGCGTCGCAAGAAGCTTATCGATAATGATCGGTTTTATAAGGTATCCAAAAGCCCCTCCCCTAATCGCTTCACTGACTGTTTCGGTATCGTTCGCGGCGGTGATCAGAATTACATCAATCCCCCGGTATTCCTTCCTAATTTCCCGAAGAAGGTCAATTCCATTCATATCAGGTAAAAAGATATCCAATAAAATTAAGTCCGGTTGTGCGGCATGCAATATATTCAGTGCTTGCTTGCCTGTGCTAGCTGTAGCAATGACAGTAAATTGATCTAGTTGATTTGTAAATTGTTTATATATATTCACTGCATTCTCGTCATCTTCAACAATGACAACTGTAATCGGTCCTTCGGACATTCTCACGCCTCCTTCTCTGCTTTAATATCCTTCGGGAAGACGACTGTAAATCTTGCTCCGCCCAAATAACTACGATCAATATAAATTTCACCGCTTAAAAGACCAAGGGAGTTTTTTACAATGGCCAAACCGATCCCATGATTTTCCCCATTTTTAGTCGTATAACCATCTGTAAAAATAATATCCTCCATTGCATGAGGGATACCAGGGCCGTTATCCTCGATATCAAATATAATTTCGTTTCCTAAATCCGTAAACGAAACTTTGACCTGTCCCTTATTTTTGTTCTTTTGCCGTGCTGCCTCCATCGCATTATCGATGACATTACCAATAACGGAAACCAAGTGATGGGAATCCTCAGGTTTTAATGAACTGTTTAAATTGCTTTCCTGCTCTATTTCTAAGATAACCTGCAATTCTTTTGAACGGTTTATCTTTCCAAGTAAACAGGCGGCGATTAAAGGGTCCTTTACCGATGACATAAGAAACGAAATGATATCTTGCCTCTCTCTCACTTCAGAGGAGATTATGTTCATTGCCCTATCATACTGTTTTAAACTAAGTAATCCATAAATGGTATTTAATTTATTTAAAAACTCATGATTTTGTGCCCGCATATTTTCTGAAAAGGCCTTGATTTCTGAAAATTCATCTGTTAATTGTTCAATTTCGGATACTGTTCTTATTGTTAAAACAATGCCCCTGACGTCATTATGATTTAAGATAGGGGATAAATCCAAAATGTATAGCTGTTGGCCTAAGAGTAACTTACGATTGAACTGTCCCTCTTTTGTGCTGATCACTATTTTGATGAGTTTTTCTAAATGTCCATTTACAATCCGCTTTCCCACCATAAGCTGATGATCATGAAACAATTCACGTGCTCTCTTATTCATGGAAGTAACCTGTTTTTCAATATTAATCGTAATGGTAGCATATCGGATGGCATCAAGTGTCGCTTCCCTTTCTTGAAAAAGAAAAGAAATTTCCTCAGGCTCTAAACCTAAAATAAGCTTTTTTAAGCGTCGCGCTATAAATATTGCCCAAACGATTCCTACACTGATTGGGATAAGTGACAATTGAATAATCTTCATTTTATAATTGGATAGTTGATCTTGCACATTCTCTACCAAAAACCCTACAGATGAAACACCGATAACTTCCCCTTTATCATTCCAGATAGGCGCCTTAGCTTTAATCGCTGGTCCCGATATCCCATTTCCTTGATAAATAATTGCTTTGTGTTCATTGAGAACTGCATCATTACTAGTAGCCGTAGGCTTCCCGATATATTCTGGATTGGGATGGGAGTATCGTAGTCCTTTATCGTTCGCAATGGTTACATAATCGGCACCTGTTGTTTGACGAATCATTTCTGATGCGGGTTGAATCACCTTTGAGGGCTCTTCATCGTTAAATCCCTGGATGATCGTTGGATTTTGAGCCGCTAATTTGGCCACCGTCATTGCTTGCTTCCCCATATGGTTTTCGACGATGTCTTCCAGCAGTGTAGAGAATAGAATGCTCACAAGTAAGGTACTGATAAAAACAACGAATATGATTAGTAATGTCATTTGAGTTAATAAGTTCACTCTAATTTTAAACATCTACATTAATGCCCTTAGCCTTTCCGTATTGATTGCTCATACTCGTATAGTAAATTAATGATTGAGACTGGGCGGGAGAAACTTTTTCTTTACAAAGTTCACCTAGTTAATAGTTCTTCCCATTCTGCAAGTGAAAGTTTTTCGGTCATATGCTTATATGCATCAGGGACTTTTATCGAACACATAAGTTCGAGACTATTGCCATCGGGATCATTGAAATAGACGGAAGCGTTTCCTTGGTTCGGACGCACAAAAGGTTCAATCGTTGTCCTTTTTCCAAAAGGGACGACTTCAATTTGCAAGGATTGAAGCCAAGTTAATGCATTTTTCATATTATCATAAGTTACCCGAAAGGCGATATGCCTTAGTGAAGGGTGGTATGGAGTTTGATATTCCTTTCCTTCCCATAAGCCGACCCAGCTTTTGTTTTCCTCGATCCAAAAGAAGGCAGTATCCTCATCCCTCCAAGCTAGTTTCAAGCCTATTTTCTTATAAAAATCCATAGAGATGGCCAGGTTCTTGACTGGCAAATGGGCTTCATATAAACCTTCTATCATATTACATTCTCCTTTCTCCTTTTACGTAAACGAACTCTTTTGCCGGGAAAATATCTCGCGATTATTTACTCTTAAGTCCTTTGCGACCGTCAAGCGGTCTAACTTACAGTGAAGCTCCTTTCTGTGACAGCCGCTACCTCCCCCTCTTTCCACAATTAAAAAAGTCTATTATATAGAAGAAAATGGATTTAAAGGTTCCAACTATAATGGTAGAATGTTAGCTTTTGACCCGTATCCGCACTAATTTCCTCATTAATCGAAATCCGATCAAAACCGTTTTTCACCAAAACCTTTTGGGAGGCGATATTGTCGCTTGTCGTTTTGGCATGTATTTGAGTCACATTCAATTCCGGCGCCAGCTTCACCAAAAGCTTTAAAGCTTCGTTCGCAATTCCTTTTTGCGTAAACGCTTCACCGATTCTATAACCGACATGAGCTGTACCATTAATCGGGTCGATATCCACAAGATTAATCCTGCCGACGATTATGCCTGAACCATCCTTAATCAAATAAAAAGAGGAGATGGAATCTTCCTGTTCTTTTAATAATTCCTTATGCCTGATTCCAAACGTTCCAAAGCTATAATAATCATCTCCCCGGCCTGGGACCATTTGCTCGAAAAACCTTCTATTATTGCATTCAAATGCAAATAACGCTTGTGCATCCCGTTCATTAAGTCTGTCAATGTATATATCCATCATTCTTTCATCCTTTCAAAAAAACGCTAAGCATAAGCGGCCTGATATATCATTCAAGAAAACCAAGGGCTTATCCTTCCTGATGAATATATTTAGAATAATTTTTCATTCAACAGTCTTTAGTAGCAATCAAGTGTTTTTGTTAAAGAATCTATTTTTAATCGTTCGATTTTACCAACATACCGTCTATATCGATAACACTGTCGCATACTGACAAAATTTGATACCCTCAATACCATATCATTCCAAGTGCGATTGGAATCATCATACCGACTAACTTCTATAAAAATCCAAGGATTGTTGAGAATAAATCTTTTTACACACGTTGTATTAAGTGTAAAAGCTTTTACAAAAAAACAAGGGGAATCATGTCATGAAGTCTACTGATAAAAATTTTATAAAGCGATTGCAACGCCAAGAAGAAGACGCATTGGAATTCATAGTGGATACCTATTTGCCACTAATCAAGGGGGTCACATATAAGGT
Organism: Peribacillus sp. NPDC096622; assembly: GCF_044762665.1. Classification (NCBI taxonomy): domain Bacteria; kingdom Bacillati; phylum Bacillota; class Bacilli; order Caryophanales; family Bacillaceae; genus Peribacillus; species Peribacillus sp. NPDC096622. Next base: position 19,707 of record NZ_JBIWES010000005.1, read on the forward strand.
TCTCTCTCCTCTTAAGAACGACGGTGTCATGGAAGAATGCATTAATGATATTTTTCTTTCAATATGGAACCATTCAAAAAAGTTCCATGGGGATACAACAGATTTCAGAAAATGGATTTGTGCGATCGCTAAGTTTAAAGCGATTGATTATTACCGAAAAGCCATGAAGAAAATGGAGCTTACATCAGGTTACACAGAAGTAGTTCCAGAAAAATCTGCAGAAGACGAACTAATTATTCTGGAAGACAGAAAAGAACTGCTTCAGTTAATTGACCTTTTAGAACCTGTAGATCGGGATATTTTTATCATGAAGTACTTTCTTGGTTTAAAAAATGAGGATATCTCGATAAAACTCGGGTTGACCAAAGCATCAATAGACAATCGAATTTATAGGGGAAAAAAGAAGCTAAGTCAAAAAGCTACGAATCTTAAGTTAGGAGGCAGTGTCGTATGAAGGATATTTATGAATTGTTAAATGATATAGACATAGACGAAACTGAATTTAAGGAAATGGAAGTCACCGAACTAGAAAAAGCTAAAGTCAAAAGGACCCTAAAAAAATCATTAAGTACAAAGAAAAAAATGAAACGCTGGCAAAAGAATGTTATGGCTGCTTCTATTATATTCGGGTTATCCACCGCAACGATTGGATTCTCGTTTACCGCTTCTGCTAAAAGCATTCCTTTGATAGGGGATATTTTCAGCTATTTTAGTAATGAAAACTCAGGTTTCTCCGATGATATCAAGAATGATGGAAAGGGTCTTTATAGTGATTATAAGGCCTACTCTAACGAAATTGGCTTTACCGAAGAAAGCAATGGCCTTACTTTCACGATAAATGACGCCATTTATGACGGAAAAACGGTAACCATCACTTATACTATTGAAAGCGAAGAAGATTTGGGTGACGGATCATTTCTTATTCCCAGCCCGAATATAAAAGAAATGAAAGCCCAAGGAGGATCGGATGGAATTTCAAAAGTAGCTGATAAAAAATATGTAGGCTTATTAACGGTTAGTAACTTAGAAGATCTTAAAGTAGATAAGGTAAATATAGACTGGGATATAAACAAGATTAGCATTACCGACATGGATAAAGAGATAAAAGGAAATTGGAACTTTGCTTTCTCTCTAAAAGCAACTGAAAGTAACGAGAGGTTCGTCAATAAAAGTGTGAATCAACATGGTGTAAAAGTATCCGTCGAAAAACTATCGATCTCGCCAATGTCCTTTGTGGTTGATTATCATCAAGAAGTGTCCGACTCAGTCAAAAACAAATGGGATGAAGCCTATGTGAAGTTGACCATTAAAGATGACTTAGGGAATGTATACGATGGTCAAGAAAACGGAGGAAGCGGTATTGATTCTTATAATTTGAACTTCAGCAAAACATTTCAAAAAATCGATCCAGATGCTACGCAACTGATTGCGACACCACATGTAACATTACGTAATTTCACTTCAGAGAACCACGGAGGAGTAACCATAACGGAAGATGGTGAGGAAAAGGTGTCATCCTTCCCAACAAAACCAAGAAGTGCTCCAAAAGAGTTGGTATTGGATGATATCGTGATTGATTTGAAGAAATAGCAATTTTACCTACAAGAGGTATACTGAACCCTAGATCCCAGAGTGGAGAAAGGTTCATGTATACCTCTTTTTTGTGACTTCTTATTCAGTCCATGAATATGGATACATACATGAATTACTTGAAAAGTCAAAAATAAATTATTTTTTTCTGGTAAAAAATCAACGGATGATGTATCATAGTCATCAGATATTCATTATTCTTATTTGGTTAATCGGAATTAGGAGGAATATATATGATTGGTTATGTGTTTTTAAATCTTGCCATAATGCTCGTTCTTTTAGGCGTTTTATTTTACATGAATAAGAAGCATATTTCCTTTACAAAAAGGGTCTTTACTGGACTTGGTTTAGGGATTGTATTCGGACTTCTTTTGCAGTATTTCTATGAACCTCAGTCAGAAGCGATCGTTAAATCGGTCGATTGGTTTAACATTGTAGGTTCCGGCTATGTCAAGTTCCTGCAAATGATCGTCATGCCGCTTGTCTTCATTTCAATCTTATCGGCATTCACTAGATTGAAACTGACTAGCAATATTGGAAAGATCAGTGTCCTGATCATCGGAATCCTGCTTGGAACGACTGCGATTGCGGCAGCTGTCGGGATCACTTCGGCAACTGTATTCAATTTGGAAGCCGTTCAAATTGAGCAAGGGGAAGCGGAGTTAAGCCGCGGGGATCAAATATCGGAAACATACGGTACGATTCAGGATAAAACGATGCCGCAGCAAATCCTTGAGTTGATTCCGTCCAATCCGTTCCTTGATTTAACGGGAGCACGTCCGACATCAACCATTTCCGTTGTAATTTTTGCTGCATTTCTTGGGATTGCCTATTTAGGGGTCAAAAGGAAACAGCCTGAACATGCTGAGTTTTTTGCTAAAATAGTAGATACATTGCACAGCATCATCATGCGCGTAGTAACATTGATCCTGCGTTTAACACCATACGGGATCTTGGCGATCATGACGAAGACTGTAGCAACGAGTGATTTGGATGCCATCCTGAAATTGGGGAAATTCGTAGGTGCCTCTTATGTCGCCCTGATTGTCATGTTCCTCATCCATTTATTGTTGCTGACGCTTGCAGGATTGAATCCAATCGTGTATTTGAGAAAAGCTTTCCCGGTATTATCGTTTGCCTTCACTTCAAGAACAAGTGCAGGAGCTCTGCCATTGAACATCCAAACTCAGAAACAACTAGGCGTGTCCGAGGGTATTGCCAACTTTGCCGGATCCTTCGGCTTGTCGATCGGTCAAAATGGCTGTGCCGGAATCTATCCGGCCATGTTAGCGGTCATGATCGCTCCAACGGTTGGAATCAACCCACTAGATCCTTCCTTTATCGCCATGTTGATTGCCATCGTGGCCATTAGCTCTTTCGGGGTTGCGGGTGTAGGTGGAGGAGCAACATTCGCTGCCATCCTCGTATTATCTGCAATGAACTTGCCAATCGCCTTGGCAGGACTGTTGATTTCCGTTGAGCCATTGATCGATATGGGAAGAACGGCTGTAAATGTCAGCGGAAGCATGACTTCCGGTATTCTAACTAGTAAAATAACGGGTGACCTTGATAAAGAACAGTTCAGCGAAGAATCATCTTTGAAAATTGAAGCTGAAATGTAAAAGAAAAAAGCATCAGACTTCCTGTCATGGGAGGTTCGATGCTTTTTTACATAGGCTGTACATTCAATTCTGGCAAAATTCTTGGTACAAAAAGTTATATGGGAATGATGATTGTAACCCAAGTTAAGATAAAATTCATTTTATATAAGTACATGCAAGATATTTTCTTGTTTCTTATATCTTCCCTTTATTTCTCCAACACCATTAATTGTAAGCGAATCAATGTTTTCAATGGGTTCATTCTCTAATATAAGGTGTATTTTATTTATCTTTTGAATTCCATCATCTACATGGGCAATAACCTGTTGTTGAATAAGAAAATCTTGATTGTTCATTCTTACTTTTATAAAGCTCTTATGTAAAAGTCTATCTTCTAAAGGGATGATATTCATCGGGTCAAAGGATACAGCAGTTATTTCCCCTTCAATATATAGATGAATTCCTGCTTTTTTATTAAACTCTTCAAATGCTTTAATTCTCTTTTCTTTAGCAAAATTAATGACTTCCTCTGTTTCAGGACTTATTTCCACATCCGCTATTGAATATTCCATATAGTCACAGGACTGCTGTTTTAATAGGTCATATAATGTATCTTCTTTATCAAAAAAACTTTCCATCCAGCCTGGTGAAAGCTCCTCCAGTAACAAACACATAAACAAACCGGAACTATAACAACTTCTTCTAATACTGGAAGTGGATTCATATTTGTTTATTAGGTGTTGTGCATACTTTTTTAAAACTGAATGGTAATCAAGCGGGCTTTTTTCCGAGTAAGCCCTCAATTCGACATACCACGCAGGTCCCTCAATGGTTTCAATCAATTTTTCATATGTTAGGTACTCTTCAATCTTACCTGCTCTTTTTTCCCTTAGGCAAATGAAAGCATTAAGGTATTGTTTCTTCTTTATTAGGTTATTTTCCAACAACGCACGATAAAGGTTTGTTCGTTCCTGATTTCGAAATTCCACATTTTCTTTTGACAAAGGATATGTGATTCCCATCATTTCATCGGGAAACCGTTTTTCCTCCTTTATAAATTGATAGCCGTGAAATAATTCATGAACGAGCATTGAATACAAATCTTCGTATTCCTCATAGCAATCCATATTAACAATTGCAGTGGGATATTCTTCATACATAATGATTGTGTCAGCAGTAAACTGGACATCCCACTTTAAAATATGATATGTACATGGTGGATTGTTACTGAATTTAGGATGATTGAATAGATAAACATTGCTCTTATCATATAATGCATATGCAACAAGTTCAAAACCCGGCCAATAATTTTCCAACTTTGCTTTAACCAAGTCTTCAGCAATTCGATCAAGATGATGAAGCATTCTTTTCCTCCCCTCCACTGTTTCAATTCGATTAAAAACATAATACCATATAATCATTTAACATAAATATCCAATTTTTAATAGAAAAACAAAAGCCACAGTAACATATCAGCTCATTGGAGCGAATATTCTTACGGTGGCTTTTTTACATGTGGTCACTTTTTAATTTGCCTTGCTGCGTAATGATTGGCCTGAAAACCCGATAGCGCATGGAACGTATACTGGACGGCTGCATATACCCCACATGCAAGGAGTATTCCTGCAAGTACATCCAATACAGCATGCTGCTTTGTAAATAGCGTGGAGAGGATGATCAGTGTTCCGAATGCAGTGACACTGGCATACTCCCATTTGTGCTCTTCTTTCCGCTTATGGGCGACGATCATCATGATGAATGTGGTCAGTACATGAATGCTGGGAAGACAGTTGACTGGTTGATCATGACTATAGATGAATCGCATTAACTGGGCAAAGATATCGTGACCCACCACTTCTGGACGAGGAACTGTCGTTTGCCAAAGGCAATATACAAGAAAACAGAGAAGTTTCCCTGATATCAAACTGCCTAATCCTACGAAATAGTGCTTTCGGTCAACATAACAATAGTAAATCAGCAATCCATAAATATACGGATACCAAAGTAAATAAGGAACGGCAAATTCCTTAATAAAGGGAATCTCCCCATCTATTATAGTCGTAACATCGACAGCATGACCTGAAGATTGATTGATGATTGAATAGATGGAACTAGTAATCACCAATAGTAATAAATAATATAACGGGTGAAAGGATAGTATGGAATTGTTTTTCATGGCTCGCTCCGGCTTTCAATATATTGGTTTTTTTCCAAAGATTATTATACACCATTTTTCACTAGATTAACTCTTTAATTGTTAAAGTTAACGATTCCCATGAACTAGTAAAATGGATATCTCTTACTTTTCATCAGACTAAGAATACATAACGAAAGCCATGGCATATACCACGGCTTGTATTGAAACTTATATACGAGAAGGCAAAAGTGATAACTCTTCTCTAGATTTTGTTATGGCGTTTTTTCCATATAAACGTTAAGGAAATGAAGATGTAGATGCAAAGTGTAATGATCGTAACGATTATGGATGTCGTGAAAATGATTCCGATCAGGATCGTTATTAAAGCGATGATCGCAGCCCAAGTCGTGTACGGGAACCATTTTACCGAATAGGCACTTGTTTTTCCGGACTGTTGTTTACGTGATTTCAAATGGGCGAAAGCAATGATCAACCAGATGAATAATACGGTATATCCCAGCGAACCCATTAGGAAATCGAAGGTCTTGCTTCCAGCAAATAAGGAAATCAGTACACCGCCATATAAAGCGGATGTACACATTAATATTGCGGGAACAGGTACTTTCTTCTTGGATAAACGGGAAAAGATTTTCGGGATGCGGCCATCCACGGCTTGAGTATACAGAACACGCGATGAACCATACAACCCGGAGTTCATCGATGAAATGATCGCTAATAGAACAACGGCGTTCATAATATGGTCGGCACCTGGAATCCCGATCATTTGAAAGACCATTACAAACGGACTTTCCTTCACCCCGTTTACTTCGTTCCAAGGAATTAAGCTAACGATGATGAAAAAAGGGATGATATAGAAAGAAATGATCCTGACCAATGTACTGCGAACGGCTTTTGGAACCACTTTTTCAGGATTTTTCGTTTCAGCTAATGTGACCCCGATGATTTCCGTACCGCCATATGAATAGATTACCACCAGCATCGCCGTGATCAAACCTGTCGATCCATTCGGAAAGAAACCGCCATGCTCGGTCAAGTTAGAAAAACCGACGGCTGCATGATCACCAAAAGTAACGAGCAGCAACAATAATCCAGCCATGATGAACACAATGATGACCGTAATTTTAATTAAAGCAAGCCAGTACTCCGTTTCAGCAAAGACCTTTACCGACAGCAAGTTAACCGCAGTAACTAAAACCGAAACAGCTAATGCCAGGATCCAGATTGGATATCCGGGCAGCCAATATTGAATGAAAATCGCCGCAACCACTGATTCGGCCGCAATATTCAATACCCACATTTTCCAATAAATCCAATCCAGGAAATAGGCAGGATACTTTCCTAAGATCGATTGGACCAAATCCCTGAATGTTCGTGCACCGCTATTGCGGACCGCCATTTCAGCTAAACCTTGCATGATGAATAATAGGATGATGCCTCCTATCAAGTACGCAATGATTACGGAAGGGCCTGCCATATCAATGGCTGAACTGCTTCCTTTAAATAAACCTGCCCCGATGGCACCGCCTAATGCCATCATCGTAATATGCCTTGAAGTCATTGTCCTCTGTAAATTCCGTTTGTCTGTTTCCATATCCTTACCTCCCAAAAATCAAAAAAAGCATATCGTCTCTTCCTTCATAATCAAATGAAGAAAGAGACGATATGCCTTAAGCTTACCGCGGTACCACTCTTATTGGCTCTTTTTTAGAACCCTGCTTTAAAAACCTTGTAACGAAGGTCAATCGTTAAAACAAAAGAATGGAATCATTCCTATCTTTCGTTTCACCACTCCCAGGCAAGTTCAAAGTATCATTGGACTGCGTTGCACCAACCCGCAGCTCTCTTCACCGAATAATGAGCTTTTACTACTCCTGTTCATTGCGTTTCGAAAATTATATCTGAATATTTCTAATAATATCCCATACTATACGGACTCAAAGTAAATTTGTCAATAACTTTCTTAGGATAATATTTTCCAAGCAACAAATCATGGGAAATCTTGTTGAGCCAACATAACGAAAATTGTAAAATACTATATATATCATTTCTACCTTAGTAATTATTTTCTTCCGTTTAATTCTGCCACCCCAATGTGCCTCACTGGATGGAAAGGCAAAACCGTGACCTTCCACTCTATCCTCAGTCGCCCCTTTATTTAACCATATATTTACTGTTATAGTATTTATATGAAGAAAATAAACCGAACGAATAACTTACTATCTGTTTGGAGGACATGATGAAAAAAACGTTAATGATTATGATTTTTTTATTATCTGTTTTGGTTGGGTGTAGTAACGGTGATAAATACATGAAACTTTCTGGGGAGAGCGATCATTGGAAAGGAGAGTATGTTGCAACCGCTACCGAAGATTCGGAAAATGGAACCTATACTTTTAAATATAAAAATGTTGATAGGGATGTATTTTTCAAGACTTTGGAGATTTCAATTAATGATGGAGAAACTAAGCAGAATGAAACAAACCTTGAAGGACCAACCATTGAAATTCCAACTGCATGCAGCGGCTGTTCAGTAACTAATGAAAGTTTCCCTATACATATAACAATTAATTGGGATGGTAATGAAGAAAGCTTTACTTTAGAGCAAAGTAAATAAAGAGGAGGGCGCATTCGCCCCTCTAGGCCAATTAATTTCCTTTGTTTACAAGCGCAGCTAACATCTGAAATAAGTAGCCAACGTATAGGCAATGACGAAAAGGCTTCCCGCAATAACAACTAATGACACCGTTCTAATTAGCACAAATTTCTCTGGGTCACAAATTCATCCAGCCCTTCCGTTTTATAATAACCGGAACATTACCTCCCGTTTACCTAATCAAATCAATAGATTCATAAAAGCCCAGACTCCCCTAAACGTTTAAAACTCCATCCCTAACCATGAAGCGGCCACCATCAGAACCCCAACGACAATCACTATAACCGGTCCTACAACAATTAATCCAAATAGCAATGAAACTACTGCGTCCAGGAAGATTCGAAATGGTCCTGCTTTTCCCTTTTGCTGCTGCGTTAATAAGTCTTCAAGATGACCGACTTTTTGCTTCAATTCCTGCAACTCTTGAATCACTTTTGTGTCTTGATCCATTAAATACCACCCTCTACAATTAGCAATAAGTGTTAATTCTATCATTTAAATCCATTTTAAAAAAGTGAGATTTAACCTTGAAACTAAATCTATTTTAAAACTATTTTTTCAAATTCTGTCATCAGTGATACAATAACAAGGTCTGAAATCAAACCAATCCATAGAACACGTGAGGTATCATATTTTTCATGAAAGCAATACGATTATTAAAGAGTTTTAACTTTTTATATTTTGGACTGCTTGCCATTTTCATTCCGTTCCTACCAGTCTATCTGGCTGATCAAGGTTTGCGTCCAGCCCAAATCGGATTCATCGTCGGTACAGGCGGTTTTGTCACCCTCATCACCCAGCCTTTATGGGGAATGATCAGCGACAAAACAAGGACTATACGAAAAGTCCTGTTGTTACTCATCTTTTTCTCGAGCGTAATCGGTTATTTCCTCTATGATTCAAGCAGTTATCTTCAGCTTATCCTGTTTGCCATGCTGCTATATTTCTTTTTGATGCCGATCGATCCCCTGACGGAAAGCCTCAATTTTACGATGGCAGAGAAATCCGGGATCAGCTACGGCTCCATCCGGACATATGGTGCATTGGGTTATGCGGTCATATCGCTGATCACCGGCTATGTTATGTCATATTTCGGAGCGAACAGCCTTGCGTTCCTTTTTGCAGGCATAGGTTTGATCAGTTTCATTGTCAGCTGGATGATGCCTGATGCACCCGTTTCAGGGAAACCTGTCACCTTAAGCAGTCTTAAGCATTTTTTCAGCAATAAAGAGACGCTTCTCTTTCTGTTATTGGTCTTTATCTGTGCCGTTCCAGCAAGGATGAACGATACCTTCCTTGGAGTGTATATCCGGGAACTTGGAGGGAGTGCCAAGCTTGTAGGCTTGACCTGGTTCTTAGCTGCGGGAAGTGAAATCGTTGTATTCGCCCTATGCTTCTGGTGGCTGCGCAAAGGCAAGGAAATCATCATCATTTCGTTTGCAGCAGCGTTTTTCTTTATCCGTTATTTCGTCTCTGCGTGGATTACCGATCCTCAGCTATTGGCTTATTTGCAAGTCATGCAGCTATTGACTTTCCCGATTTTCTACTCGGCGGCCATCCAATATCTGTATCGGATTGTTCCGGTGGAATGGCGTGCCACAGGCCAGACCGTACTGGCGCTGCTATTCTTCGGGGTTTCGGGAATCATTGCTTCTTATATAGGCGGGGCCATATATGGAGCATATGGCGGGAAGGCCCTTTACTTGTTCATTTCCTCCATCTCCTTTATAGGAATGGTATTCGCTATGGTTCTTTATCGGATATACGGAAAGAGGCTCGATACCGCAGAGGAAGCTGTATAATCTAAAAAACGGTATAGAAAAGAGCATGTTTTGATTAAAACATGCTCTTTTTGCATTCTGTTAGCGAAATAAAGGGGCAACCGTCAACATTAGCACGGAGAAGCAAACCAAGATTGTCGTTGTCCTGTTTGAGAGTTTTACTTGTTTGCCATTTTTATAGAACCCTGAAAATTGAAGCCGGTTTTTATAGAGTACATAAAGTAATGGAAAAATTGCCATACCAACAATCCATCCGCCCGTGGTATTCTCTACGGTTATTCCAAAAATCGCATAGATTGAATTAATGATGAACCCCATTATCATTCCAATAACGAAAATAATGGTGACGATACGCAGTAATTCTAAAAGGACTCTGAACACCATTCACCCGCTTTCTGCTTTTCAGCTGGTTTATTTCCCACTGAAAACGGAATAATTACCCAAATATAACGAACTTTCACCTTTTGTTAAATGGACACTCTTTACTCTTCTTCTTGAACGAGCGAATGCTTAAATGCGTAAATCACTGCTTGCGTGCGGTCCTGCACGGCAAGCTTACTTAATATATTGCTGACATGCACTTTGGCTGTTTTCAGGGCTATGTATAGTTCATCGGCAATTTCCTGATTCGTTTTCCCTTGTGTCATCAGCAGCAAAATTTCCATTTCACGGTTTGTCAATTGATCATGAAGCTGGGTGATTTTCGGGCGACGCAGCTTTTCCATCATTTTTCCCGTCACTTCAGGTTCAAGTACGCTTTGCCCCTGGAAAGTGGAACGGACGGCTCTCGCAATCTCGCTGGCCTTTGATGTTTTCAACATATAGCTCGTCGCTCCCGCTTCCAATGCCGGGTACACTTTTTCATCATCCAGGAAGCTTGTCACAATGATGATTTTTGCTTCTGGCCATTTTTCAATAATTCGTTTCGTCGCTTCTATGCCATCCATTTCCGGCATCACCAAATCCATCAAAATGATATCCGGACGCAATTCCATTGCCAGTTCGACAGCTTTCAAGCCATTGTCCGCTTCCCCGATCACTTCGATATCCGACTGTGCGGATAAATAAGCCGATACCCCTATCCTTACCATTTCATGGTCATCGACAAATAATACTTTAATCATCATGATCACCTCCAGCATTTAATAATGGGATTTTCACTTCAAGTTTCGTTCCTTTATTCGGAACGCTTACAATTTGCATCGTCCCGCCTAATTCAACAGCCCGTTCATGCATGTTTTGCAGACCATATGATCCCGTTTTCGACTCCTCGACGTTAAAACCGATGCCGTCATCCGTTATTCGTAGAATGATCATGCCCTCACGAACGATCAATAGCACTTCAAGAGAATTCGCTTTTGCATGTCTCAGTGTATTGGAAATCGATTCTTGTAAAATCCGAAACAGATGGTCCTCAATCCCCTTATCCAGAGTGACAGGCTCCATCTTCCAATTTATATCCATCGTCACTTTTTGGGCCAATTCCAAAAGAAGCTCCTTCATTCCTTCATGTAAAGATTTTCCCTTTAATGCAACAGGCCTCAAGTGAAGCAATAGCGCCCTCATCTCAAGTTGGGATTGATGGATCATTTCTTCCACTACCTTGAATTGTTTCATTTCCGTTTTTTCCATATCGGATTGTGATTCGGTGATGGCCGACATGAACATCGAAGCTGCAAACAATTGCTGGCTCACCGAATCATGCAGCTCACGCGCCAAACGGTTTCGTTCCTGGGAAACGATTTCCTGGATCTGTTTCTCCTGATCAATGGCCTTTTCATTCGCCATTTTTTGCGATAGTTTTGTCTGCTCATTGATTTGCTTATGGATCAGTTGCATCCGTTCCGCCATTTTAGCCATCTCTTGGACTGGATACGTTTCCTGTTGCCAAGGTAAGCGGCCCTGTTCAAGTAAATGCAGTCCTTCATCCACCCTTTCGAGCTGCCTCTTCCAAAACATTCCCGAAACGACTCCATAAATCAGCCCTGCCGTCATGACCAGGCTTGGCAGGAATATGATGAAGGGTAATCCCATGACCACTTTCTCCCACAATAAACTCCAGTCGGATAAAGGAAAGATGAAGAAAACCGCCGCCGGCAAGGCAAGGGAAAGAACGAAAGCAACACCAAGGGCAGTCAATATCTGCCGTGTCAGTATGCTCATATCCGCTTCACCTCTAAATCGCCAACTAAGATTGAAGTGATGATATGAACCTTGTGATCCGTTTCATTGAACCCTTCCGTTTGGTAGGAATAAATTTGATTAAAGACCCTGGATTCAAGCTTATTTTCAAAAATCCGCGCTCTGCCTGCGATGACAGAATGATGGACCCTGATTTCGATGCCATACGGTACAAGCACAGTGATATTGCCAATGATATTCCTGATGGAAATGACAGCGTCGCCTTTCGGTAGAATCGTTTTGCTTAAATCGATAACCGTATCACCGACCCCGCCCTGAACATTCACGGAATTCCATTCATATACATGTTCGGCCGTTTGTTGATGACCGAATAACTTATTTTTAAATAGATAATCGGTTTTCAGCAGTGGCTCCTTATTGATCCGTTCTTCGTCCGAATCATCATTGGTTATAATGGGACTGACCCAATCAGGATTCTTTTTTGACTGATAATATAAAAGCAATAGATAAATGAGGATCGCCATTAGGAAAAATCTAAAGACGAACATATTCAAGACGGTGATGATAAGGGAAATCAGCCCTATAAAAAATAGGATTTTCCCGATTGTCCGTTTTGTGAATTTCCTGCCTAAATAGATGCATCCTATTGAAAAAGCGATGGAAAAAAGGAGACCTCCACCCGTAAATGAAATCTCTAAAAAAAGCAGGACGACTCCGATGAGAAGTATCCATCCCATATAGTCCGTCTTCATCTTGTTCAACATCGGTTCGCCTCCCCTGTATATGATCATGATATTCTTAAAAGGCACAGAAACCCGTGCCTTTTAAGAATACCATGAAATTATCTCGTTCCGACAGCCTGTTTTCCCCCGCCCTCCATTCCAAAAGGCCAGGGGATGACAGCGATGCCTTACAAAACCTTTACGCTTCTTTCTGTTCCAATTCTTTTTCAAGCTGGACAATCCTGGCATCGATCGTATGCCGATTATAATCTGTATGGACCTGGTGCTCGATGCGATCGATATAATGCTCCATTTCTTCAAACATCGCTACCGGTTTGGCTTCGGAACTGCCTCCGTCCAAAACCCGGTTGATCCGGTTGTTTGCCCGGGCAATATTTTCCCTGCCCATCAGTTCCAACCGCTTTAGATGCATATCCTTCAGCTTATGTTTCATTTCTTCATATTTCCGCTCAAGTTCAGCCAACTGAACCTCTGCACTTTTATGCGCCTCTTTCAAACTTTGCGCCCGCTCTTCATAGTGCAGGCTTTCCTTGACAGCAAATTCCATTAAATCGGTTTCTCCCGACTGCTTGGCAATCTCAGCCTGATGCTTACGTTTTTCAGCTAGATTTTGCGCTTGATTATATTCACGCGTAAACTCTTCTTTCAAAAGATATTGACGTTCAAGCAGCTTACCTACCTTTTCTGTCTCCTGCTCACATTGACGCAAATATTGATTTAACATCCCAATTGGATTTTTTTGCTCCTTTTTATCCAACAAGTCGTGAAAATCAGCTGAAATCGTTTGTTTCATTCTTGAAAATAAATTACCCATTCCAATTACATCCCTTCTATTAGTTCTTATTCAACTCTTTCCACTCTCTTTCAAAATTTGAGAATGGGTCATTTTCTTTAGATGATGCACTTTCATCATTTTCATTCCATTTTTTATAAACCAGGTAAAGAACATAAGCTGCCACCAGTCCCAATATTGCCGGGATATGGGAAATAGAAACGATCAGCACGATAATGGAGACTGATCCCCACGCAATCTTCGCCCCTGTCGATTCGGACTTCATGAACTGCTTGAATCCAAAGTATAGGATCGCCAAGCAAATCGCCAGGCTGATCAGTGGACCAACGTTCGCCAGTAACAGGAAAAGCGCGATCAGCCCTACAATAAATAAACCAAATTTCTTCATTGTTTTCGTCCTCCTTTCTATGTTTATATCTTATCTACTTTTACAAGTTCGTATAATGAGCCTTAGCTATATTTTCTAGTAAGACTTAAGGCGTAGACACCGTAAGTCCGATGCTAGTGAGGGTGTTTTATTAGTGTTTGAGCAGTTTACTCGTGAATTCCGATGCTTTACTCGTGAGTTTTGGCAGTTTACCCGTGAATTCCGATGCTTTACTCGTGAGTTTTGGCAGTTTACTCGTGAATTCCGATGCTTTACTCGTGAGTTTTGGCAGTTTACTCGTGAATTCCGATGCTTTACTCGTGAGTTTTGAAATAAAAAAAATCTTCCGATTGTATATAATCGGAAGATTTATGAGCTGCCATTCTCATTACACATATAAGCCTTCGACGTAAACTGAAGTGATGGTTTGAGCAATTTCTTCGACTGAACTTTGATGTTCGTTTCGGACGATTTCCCACAGATACATTTCATTTGTGAAAAACCATCCTCTCGCCACAAGCTCATGGTTTAGTTCAGCTCTTGCCAGCCCATTTTGCTGTGCATAGGCGACGTCCTTTGAAATTCGCTGAATGAACTTCATGCGGATCGCTTTCCATTTATCTGAAATAATGGTTGATATCCCAATGGCCTGTTCGAAAACTTGCATCATATTGCGTTCAGCTTCTGCCATTTTCAAAAAAGCATTAGCTTGTCTGTTGATGATATGTTTTGCTTCATCTTTTGATTTTGGAAAGAAAGAAGTCTCGGCAATTTCATAGAATTGCTCCATTACATTCTCCATTAATACAATTAACAGATCCTCTTTCCCTTTAAAATGAACATAGGCCGTTCCGTAGCCGATGTTTGCCCTTTTGATCATTTGGGAAATAAGCGCAGCTTGATAACCTTCTTCAAGAAATATTTCCTTTGCAGCTTCCAACAACTTTTGTCGTGTCATGATCGAGCGTAAATGCCGTTTATCCCCTACTTTGCCATTCTCCATGCTTATTCCTCCCCTTATCTTCTAGGATAAAGGATTTCCATAAAATAAAAAACATTTGTTGGAATGTTCGATCCAATGTTTATAATTTTCTGAATTAACTTATTGACACCATGTCATATTCTTTGGTACGATTCTCCTAGAAAATTATTTAATAAATTAATATAGGAGGATGATTATGGTTTCTGAATATACATTGGATCACGCCAAACAAATGGATGAGAATGATACGCTTAAAGGTTTTCGAGAAGAGTTTTATTTAAAGCAGGATTCCATCTATATGGATGGAAACTCATTGGGGCTTCTTTCGAAAAGGGCTGAACGCACTCTTCTGGAGTCTTTGGAAGATTGGAAAGAGCATGGGATTGATGGGTGGACGCAAGGGAATCACCCATGGTTTTTCATGGCTGAGAAATTGGGCGCGAAGATGTCCCAATTGGTCGGAGCTTCTGCCGAGGAAGTTATTGTAACCGGCTCCACTACTGTAAATCTGCATCAGCTTGTGGCCACTTTTTATAAGCCTGAAGGAATGCGCACAAAAATTTTGGCTGATGAATTAACCTTTCCGACTGATATTTATGCTCTTCAAAGTCAGCTGCGTACACATGGATACGATCCGGAAACCGATCTCATCCGCGTGAAAAGCCGGGATGGCAGATTTCTTGAAGAGGATGACATCATCGAAGCAATGACCGATGACATCGCTTTGATCATCTTGCCAACGGTCCTGTATCGCAGCGGTCAAATACTGGATATGAAACGATTGACTGATGAAGCTCATAAAAGAGGAATTGTAATCGGATTTGACGGATGCCATTCCATCGGTGCCATCCCGCATTCATTCAGCGAATGGGATGTGGATTTTGCGTATTGGTGCAATTATAAACATTTAAATGGCGGCCCTGGCGGTGTTGGCGGTTTATATGTAAATCGAAAACAATTTGGAACGATGCCTGGATTGGCTGGATGGTTCGGCTCCAAAAAAGATAAACAATTCGATATGGAACATACCTTAACACCAGCTGAATCAGCAGGTGCGTATCAAATTGGCACTCCGCATGTATTAAGTTGTGCACCTTTGATTGGGTCTTTGGACATTTTTATAGAAGCTGGAATTGAGAATATTCGCGAAAAATCCCTGAAAATCAATCAATATTTAATGGATTTAGTCGAATTCGAATTGAAAGACATGGGATTTTTCATTGGAACTCCTAGAGAAGACATCCGCCGCGGAGGTCATGTAAGCCTCGAGCATAAAGAAGCTGCACGGATATGCAAGGCATTGAAAGAGAACGGTGTCATTCCAGATTTCCGAGCACCTAACATCATTCGTCTCGCCCCGGTTGCACTATATACTTCCTACGCAGAAGTTTGGGAAGTTGTACAAATACTCAAGAAGATCATGTCAGAAAAACAATATGAAAAATACAAGAATGAGCGTGAAGTGGTGGCATAACCTGGAATTCCGCCAGATGGGGTTCACCCCTCGAATGGTTAGTTATTTAGGGCAGGATAAAATCTTATTTGATAAAAAGGAGATGAACTATGGAGAAAAACAATACTCAATTGAACTTTAAAGATGAGCCAGAAAAAGGATTAAAACGTGAGCTGAAAACAAGTCAGCTTTCCATGATCGCGATGGGCTGTGCCATCGGGACGGGGCTATTCCTTGGCAGCGGACTTGCGATTCAAGCGGCAGGACCAAGTGTATTGCTCAGTTATGCTCTTGGGGCGTTCATTGTCTTACTGTTGATGGGCTGTTTAGCCGAAATGACGGTTGCCCACCCTACTTCCGGATCTTTTGGGGCCATTGCGGAAAAGTACATGACTCCTATGGCAGGCTATCTTGTCCGCTATTCTTATTGGATTGGCAATGTTTTGGCAGTTGGGGTTGAAGTAAGTGCAGTCAGCGTATATATGAATTATTGGTTTCCGACCGTGCCGGGAATCGTATGGATTTTGTTGTTTGCAGGTGTCCTGATTTATGTAAATGCTACCAGCGTGAATACATTCGCGACATTTGAGTATTGGTTCTCCTTTATTAAAATAAGTGCCATTGTTGGTTTTATCCTTCTTGGAGCCTATGTACTATTCGGTTCATCCGAACAGCCGCATATAGGACCGGAAAACTTCGTGAATGAAGGCGGTTTTTTCCCATTCGGTTTGAAGGGGATGTGGATAGCCGTATTCATTTCTTTATTCAGCTTTCTTGGAACTGAATTGATAGCGGTTACATCTGGGGAAGCAAAAGATCCGGATGCAGCTGTCCCAAAAGCATTAAAAGCGACCGTGTTCCGTTTATCCACTTTCTATGTGCTGACAATCGGCATCATGCTGATGATCGTTCCTTGGAAAACGGCTGGGATCGAGGTAAGTCCATTCGTAAAAGTGATGGAAATCTTGAACATTCCAGGTGCATCCGGGATCATGAACTTTATTATTTTAACGGCTGCCATATCTGCCATGAATGCTCAGCTCTATGCTTCAACACGGATGATGTTTTCATTGGCACGCGGAAAACATGCACCCACCTTTTTAGGAAAGTTAAACAAAAGGGGTGTTCCTACAAAAGCACTTGCTGTCTCTTCAACGGGGATTTTCATCGCTGCAGGCGTTCATGCGTTACTTCCCGGTTCATCCTATGCATTCATGATGGGGATTTCCATGTTCGGTGCTATGTTCACATGGCTCATGATCTTCATTTCCCATTTGTTCTTCAGGGTGAAATGGGATAAAACAGGCGGACGCAAGTTACCGGTAAGAATGATCGGTTTCCCCTATTTAACGATACTAGGAGCCGTTCTTCTATTCAGTTTGATGATTACGTCATGGTTTACGGATTTCAAAATCATGCTTCAATTCGGGATTCCTTGGTTACTATTTTTAGCTGTTACTTATTTTGTTTCGAAAAGAAGAAATATTAACCATAATGTAATGGAAGAATCTCTGGAAAAAAAGATAGAATAGAATGACGGAATAAATAGTTTTTTGCGAAAAGTGAGGAGATTGCGGAATGAAGAATATGGATAACAATGAACAAACGATAACGGGTCTAGAGAAAGAAATTCAAACCGACTTTCAAAAATCGATGTCCTACGGAGATTACCTCCACCTTGATAAGATTTTAACCAGTCAGCATAGATGTTCCGATCATCATGATGAAATGCTATTTATCATTATCCATCAAGCAAGTGAGCTATGGATGAAGCTCATTTTACATGAGTTGACAGCAGCAACTGAGTCCATCCGCCAAAACAAGTTGGAACCTTCGTTTAAAATGCTGTCTCGCGTTTCGAGGATCCAGCAGCAATTGATCCAGTCATGGAATGTCCTTTCAACTTTAACGCCGGCTGAATACATGGAGTTCAGGGATAAACTGGGACAATCTTCCGGATTCCAATCTTATCAGAATCGTTTGATTGAATTTGCATTAGGAAACAAAAATGTCCATACGCTCTCGGTCTATCAGCACCAAACGGATTTATACGAGCAAATGCAGCAGGCCCTTCATGAGCCAAGTATTTATGACGCGGCGATCAAAGCTCTTGTGGCGCGCGGATTACCTATTGATCAAGAAGCCATCAGCAGGGATTGGTCACAAAGATATGAACCAAATGCCAGTGTAGAAGAAGCATGGCTGACAGTTTACCGCGATGTTGAGCAATATTGGGACTTATATGAGCTGGGCGAAAAGTTAGTGGACATTGGCCACCAACAGCAATTATGGCGTTTTAATCATATGACCACAGTGGAAAGGATTATTGGTAATAAGCAAGGTACTGGCGGATCATCAGGTGTAACGTATTTAAAAAGGGCACTGGATCAACACTTTTTCCCAGAACTATGGAGTCTAAGAACGAAGCTTTAAGATATTCAAGAAATAGCCAGTAGAGACGGAGGTAAAATGTATGGGGACATGGATTGATATTTCACAACGTCTGGATGATAACGTTGCAGTCTGGCCTGGAGATACACCTTTCTCTTATAAAGTCAATTGGAGTAAAGAAGAAAGCGGATCTGTCAATGTAGGTCAAATCAATATGAGTATCCATACCGGTACCCATATTGATGCACCTTTTCATTTTGATGATGATGGAAAAAGAGTGATTGATTTGGATCTCAATTTATATATGGGAAATGCCCGGGTTATCCATTTACCAAACAAGACAAGCATCGGAGTTGATGAATTTTCCAATATAGATCTACAAGGCGTTACCCGTCTGTTAATTCGCACGGATGCATGGAAGGATCGAAGTGTGTTTCCACAAACCATTCCTCATATCCAGCCAGAATTAGCGGCATATCTTACAGAACACGGCGTCCGTCTTATTGGACTTGATTTACCTTCAGTAGATCCACTGGATAGTAAAGAGCTGTCCGCCCACCATGAACTTGCCGATCATGGCATTCACATTTTGGAAGGACTTGTATTAGACGGCATCGTACCGGGTAATTATGAGTTGGCAGCCCTCCCTCTTCCTTTAGTTGAAGCAGATGGAAGTCCGGTACGTGCTGTGTTGAAAAAGTTGCCCTAACGAAATTTTTTCAAAAAAACGAGCCAGATCAAAAACTGATTTGGCTTGTTTTTTTGTTGAAACATTAACTATCAAATTTATCTCCCTAATCCAAGTGCATCTATGTTATAATTTTCAGAATTCATCATTAAGAGTGGAGGTCCGAATATGGAAAACTTTTACGTGTTCATCATCATGTGCATCCTTCTCATCATCTTACCTGGTCCAGATACAGCAATAGCCACAAGGAACACCGTTACCGTGGGGACTTCGGGAGGTTTTAAAACGATGTTCGGCACGTGCTGTGCCCTGCTTATTCATACATCAGCTGCCGTGTTCGGACTTTCAGCAATCATTGTGAAATCCGCTTTATTATTTTCCATCTTCAAATATGTCGGTGCCGTTTACTTGGTATACCTAGGCTTCAAGACCCTATGGGGATTAAGGAATAAGCAAGTGGCCGCAGCGGCGGAAACGTCAGTCAAAAGTAAGTATGAAAACCAGTCATGCTTTAAGCAAGGATTCCTTACCAATCTGCTGAACCCTAAAGTGGCCGTCTTCTTTTTAACGTTTCTGCCACAGTTCGTGAATCCGGGAAATGATACGTTTTTACCGTTCCTGATCATGGGCATGACGTATACCGTTTTAACTGCGTTGTGGTTTGTATTTTATATCTATCTGCTGAACCAGATCAGTGCTTTTATGAAAAAGCCTAGAACCCAAGCGATATTCGAGGGGATAACCGGGACGGTCTTGATTGGTTTCGGGATAAAGCTAGCTTTGGAAAAAGCTCATAATTAATTTGAAATGCACCCAGATTGTTAAAAAACTCCTAACAATTGGAGGTGCAGTTTTTATGTAGTATATAGGGGTTTTGGTACAGCTATAGTGATTTAAGTACGTTATAATAAAAAACCATAATTTGGATTTTTATACAAGGAGAAAATATTTTTCATCCCCTCCTTTATTATTGGTCATAAATATCCCGATAACGTTCTTATAGTTTCAGCACCATTAACGCTTATTATCGATTTTGTATAGGACTGGGGATGAGCCCTATAATACCAAACTCATACCCCACCCAAACTTTTATATTTGTGCTCATTAGAGTTCAAGATCACTCAACATACCCATTCACGAAAAATCCAATCGTTTCGAGTTCTTCCTCAGTTAAATCCCGCTTTAATTCTTTAGCCAATTCCTGCTCCATTAAAGCTCGGTCTCCCCGATATTCGACCACCGCTCTGGCACATTCTTTCATTAGCTTAAGCTCCGCCTCCATCTCCAGTCTCGTGCGAGGCTGATCATGATGGGAGAGTATATATGTTTCGGCATCATAGGCTTCAATTTTCTTAAGAAGCAGCAAAGCCTGGTCAGCCGTATAATTCCATTTTTCAGCATAAAGATTGGCATAAAGGCAGTCTCCCAGAAATAAGGTCTTTTCCTCCTGTATATAAATGATGCAGGAATCTTTGGCATGGTCGCCGCCAACATGTTCGATGACACATGTTATATTGCCAAGATCGATCGTCATCGTTTTTTCAAAGATGATATCGGGCAGGGGGAAGGAAATCTCTCTATTCGTCCCATGTTCCAATTTGATTGCATCGGCACAAAAGGCAATCTCCGTCCCTTCTTCGACCCGTTGATCAAGTTCCTGATCTTCCCATGAAAGCTGCTGCATATCTTTAATGTTCGTGTATGTTTTTTCCTGACAAATCACCGGAATCCCGATATTCTCCAGTCCGAATACATGGTCCCAGTGCGAATGGGTAAGAACGAGGAAATTCCCGCTTATATCATTCCGAAGCAATTCGTCCTTAAAGAGCTGTGCATGCCTGACAGAGTTACCGGCATCGATGATGAGCGTTTTCTTGTTTCCCGTCACGGCGGCAAGAACCGGGCGATCCGTTTCCTGAACTGGCGGCAGGTAGACAATATGTTTCGATAGGTGCTGTAATGTTTGCATGTTTCTGTCTCCTTTGTTCAAGTATAGCAAATTACACATGTATTCATAAGGTAATCTCCGCAAAAGGCTAAAAAGACAACAATCACTGAGATTGCTGTCTTTTTAGTCATGTTTCAAATGAACCTATTCCAATATACCGTAATTTTCGAGAGGGCATTTAAAAAGGTGGCTTTAAAAAAAGACTCTTCCCTTTTCCGATCTTCAGGCGGTTGTATATATTTTTTATTGTCCGCAATGAGTGTACTATTTGTGATTTTTGAATCGATGGCACCTATCAACTGCGCTGCAAATCTTTCACTATCGATGACCACCATCGATTCTGTATTTAAAAAGGCAGATCGAGAATCCAAATTGTAGGAACCCACTGCACTTAATCGTTGATCATAGACAACCGATTTACCATGCAAGGAATAAGGCTTTGAATATTCATAAAGCCTTGCCCCTGTCTCAACGACGCTATCCCTAAGAGCCAAGTAACCGGAAAAAGCGATCATATTCGGGGTTGATGCCGCCGAGTTGGTAAGTATGGTCCAATCAGCCTTTGAATCCAATTGCTTCGGTACATATTCCTTCAAGGCATCCGCAGGGACAATATAGGGGCTTTGGATGTATACCGATTGATTGGCGTTCGCGGCAATATCCAATAAAGATCTCCACACAATAGGGTATTTGTTGAACCGTTCGAGTGGATTATGTATGAAGGACACTTTTTTAGTAGGTGTTGTAGCCTTATTCCAATCGACGACTGGGTTCACGAAATCGGTTTCAGTGCGCAAAGCTTTGCTGTATTTTTTCGCTAATGTCTCTCTTTCACGTTTTCCTTTTTCCATTTGCCTTTTCGACAGGTCGGAAAATACATCGCTCGTATACGGATGGGTCCATAATTCATTCAAATAGTCCTTCATTTCAACGATTACACTATCTTTCTCCTCTTTAGCATTGAAAATGAGTACATCCCTGTCATAGACAAAATTCCTCGGCGGCTTGCTTGCTAGGTACTTATCGGCAATATTTCTCCCTCCGATGATGCCTAACTTTCCATCTACAGTGATGATCTTGTCATGAAGGCGATTATGCCAGGTCCACGGCTTAAATGGCTTAAAGGTTTCGTAATATCTTAATTCAATGTTTTCATGCGAAGCCAATGCATAACGGGCACTGCTTAATTGACCTCTGAGTCCATGAGATATTCCATCCAGAAGGATTCGGACTTTGACACCTCGGTCAGCCGCATCGATCAAGGCTCCAAGAAAAAGCTCGGTTGATTCACCTTTTCCAAAAGCATAGTAGGCGATATCGATTGAATGCTGGGCTTCCTGGATCATTCGCATTCTGGCGAGTCCCGACTCATAACCGTCTTCGAAAAGCAGGACACGATCCACGGTGGCTTCCTTCTCTCCCATATATTCACTTACCTGTTTAATCGGCCTATTTTCTTCTTTTTCTGCTTTTGGGAAAAGAACAACCGCCGTCACGACTACATAAAGAAAATATAATAGAAGAACAAGCAAAAATCCTTTAATTGCCGTTTTTACAGTCATGAGCACTCCCCCCATTAAGCGATATTTTATTACTATTCGTAATATGCAAAGACTCTATTCAACATCTGCAGTCTTGATACATCCGAATGGGTAGTGAGCGGTGCCATTTGCCAATCTGCTTGATCCCGAGCGGAACTCGGAGGATTTATTTTCCTTTTAAATGTGACAAAGTGGTGAACATGAAAGCAGTTGCATAATATGATATAGAAGGAGGGATTTCATGCTTAAACAACCTGATAGAATTAGTATCTTCAATTATTGTTTTGCATTAGGGGTATCAGAGGTTTTCTTTTTATCCAGCTTTTATCTTTCCATTCTTGACGTTTCATTATTTGCTGTCGCTTTACCATTTTCCGCTGTATTTCTAATGTTCTCCTTGTACCTATTCCTTCGAACGCACAAAGCCGCAAAGACCTTACCCAACCAAGATGAACGAAGAAGGGAAATTCATGCATTTTATCATCAATCTTTCGGGATTTTCACGATCATTTTTTTCACTTTACTTTTTGTTGCTTTAGCCTTCATTCCCTTGCTGGATAACGGAGGGCATTTCTATCTTCTATATTGTTTACCGATGGCCTTGCTTTGCATGATTCCTTCGATTATTTCTTATAAAGGAATGAAATTATTCAAACTGGAAACCGGCAGGAATTTAACGAAAATCTAATTGATTTACTAAATGCTTCGTTAATTCAAGATTCCAACCAGTTCTTTTAGTTGAATGTATAGGTAAAATGAGGATATAATAATAAATATAAAAAAAAGACACTGGTTAAACCAGCGTCTCAATGAACAGCAAACTGCATAAAGAGCAGCGGCTTTCTGTGGTAAGTCAGTTGCTACTCGATCATGAAAGTAACCCTTTTCCTACATACATCTGGCCGGATGGTATGGAGGGGGTTACTTTTTTAATGTAACCGCGATTACTGCGACGATTAAAGAGGCGAATGAAATCATTAGCATCAGTCCGTCCATAATAGAAATCACCAGCGACACCCCCTTTCTGAAAAGGAGTGACCGCTGCCCACTATACCAAATTGCTGTCCATTTACTATTATATCTATATTTACTTGTTATTTATAGCCAAAAACGGATGTATTTAGTCTTTTTATTATATCCATGCTTTACAAAAAAAAATCCCAATTAAAGTGAGAACATTCTTGCATGTATATCCCTTTATTGTTCCACTACACGGCCATCTTTATAAATGTGGAACCACCCAATCGTTCCTGTGCCGCCTTCGTCCATCCAATCTTTATTAGCTGCTTTATAGTTGTAATATGATTTTCCTTTGCCATCTTTCACCAATCTGCCATCTCCGCTGAATACGATGTTGTTACCCAGCTTCTTCTTCCCTATCGCGATTGCGTCTTTCTCCGTGAACTGTCTTCTTTCCACCTTATTTTCATCTAAAGCAGCCCATGTCAGCGGTCCGACGATACCATCCGAAGCTAAGTTATGGTCCACTTGAAACTCCCTTACCACATTTTGTGTTTGGGTACCGAAAATCCCATCAACGCCTACATGATATTTAACATCTTTAAGGCTTTGCTGTAAATCTCTTACATAACTCGAACGTGAGCCTTTCTTGAGGGTCGGGCGTGTTTCCGCCTTCGTTTCGATTTTCTGGGTTTGACTGCCCTTTGATGCTGCGTGGGTAATTGAAGTACCCGTTCCTAAAGGGGCCAACATCAAGGCAACTGTTGGAATCATGACCAATAATTTTTTCTTCAACACATATAACCTCCATTCATATGATCACTCCTGCAGGTTTCTGACACTTTCCTTGGAGCCCATTCATTATAACGCAAGGAGTTATTTTATTGGTGTTTTATTACTTTAATTATAAAAAATGGTAAATATTATCCACAGGAAGTATATCGCCGAAAAGGAATCCCATTATTGACAATGCAGCGTCCTCATACAGGATTTATTTATATATATTGACAGTAATCATGATCTGATCGAACACTTATCCTGATGTTGGTCCTATGTTTATGTTATACCCTTTCAGTCAACTTTGATTTCATTTCTACGTTCCATATACCATTTGTAAAAAGAATCAGCCATCTCGAAAGATACATGGTCAATACCAGCATGATGCACCGGTTTAGCCCGGTTGATTGTCCCAATGGAGGCAAGGCCGAGCATTTTTTGAATGATATTTCGGGTTACGTTCACTTCAATGATCTTATCCCGTTTTGACACGAATAAAGAAGTGTTGAAACTCCCTGTTTTGAATTGAATGAAGTCATTATTTAAAATGCAGAAGGTATTGAAGAAATCTAATAACCTTAAAACAACAATAATAATTAACAGGATAGCAGATAGAATCCACCAAGCTTCCTCCACTTCCAGAACAGTTGGCTTGAAATAAAATAAGAAAATTGTTGCTATGATCCAAAGCCAGCTTGGCCACAGTATGCGCACCCAAAAGGATTTTATCGGAAGGGGAGTCATCTTATGTGATATTTCATAAAATGGCAAAATTTCCGAGACTATTTCATATGCCCGTTTAACAGGTAGATAGGGATAGAGTGAGTTAATTTCAAGCGTATCTTCGTCCGTACTCAAACCACCTGCACTTGTCAGTTTCACTTCGGCAAGTCCGAGCAACCGTTTCATGAAGGACTGTTTAATTTCAATTGCCTGCACTTTTTCTTTGGCTATAGAAAAGGCAGTTTCATCGATTAGACCTTTCGTAATGTAAATTCGATCATGGTCTGAGGAAATTTGATAATTGCCATATTTTAAAAATGTCCTCAATATTCCGAAAGTGATAGAAGCAATGACGAAAACAATGATGATGATCGTCATCATCCACCAAGAGCCTATTAGCTTTTCAAAAATTCCCTCTGCTTTATTTTCCACATGAAAGATTTCATTGATTTTGAAATATAAAGAACTAAAAAAAGGAATAAGGACCAGAAAACTAAGAGATGTAAAGGAAGCTTTTATAATATCCTTTTTTGCCGGCTTATAATGATTGGTCCGATTTGAGATTTCTTTTTTAACTCCATCTTCAACAGAAAGAATATCTTTATATTCGCTAGCATGAATTGTCGCCAATTCTTCCTGGACAGTACTTTTCATACGCGATTCCATTCGATCTGCTTCCTTTTGGGAAATGACTTCGAATCTAACAGCAGCATCCTCACCTGCTATTCCTGTTTCAAAATTGACGGAAGTCACTTTAAAAATCCGATGGAATAAAGACGTATGACGGTTGACGTTTTGAATTTTAGAAAAAGGAATGGTTCGTTCGGATTTTCTGAAAATTCCTTTGTATAGATGAAAGGAACGATAATCAAGTTCGTATTTATGGGTGAACCATTTTAAAATAATTGAAATAAGTGTTAATCCGAAAGCTATCAAAAAAACAACCCTGCCATATGTGATGAAGCTGGATTCAGAACCAGCTTTGATCACAAAGAAATAAATGACAAAGAAAATGGAATTCCTGACTAATTTACAGAAATTAAATAGCATAAGAAGTGGATTGTATTGTTTTGCTGTCGTCATTGCCCCACTTCCTTAATTTTTGCATATTGAGCAATCTGATTCCTTAACTTGATAGCAACCTCTTTTGGTAGAGCTGGTATCGAGTGAGAGGAACCCATCGTTTCAATTGAAACTGAACAGAGTCCATACTTTTTAAGTAACGGTCCTTGTTTGGTTGCAACCGATTGAATTTTTGTCATTGGGACAAGTTCATGCACTTCATTCAGTACACCTGATTTCAATTGTAAAAACTCTTCATCTACATCAAAGCGCCAGTTTTTATAAATTAGAAAAGGGCTGATCAATGACCAGACTGCACCTAGCACAGAGATAGCTGTAATCCCAATCAGAATCCAACCTATCCACTCTTTCCAAGAAAAACGATAATCTAGGTATAGTAAGACTCCCAGAATGATGAACGCGATTAGATTCGTAATCGTTTCACTTAACATCCACACTTTTATCGCATCCTTGGATAATCTGTTTTGAGGTAAGCTCATTATAGAATTAATAAAATCACCGCCTGAATTTTTAAATCAATGTGCCTTATAAACTTATATTCATTTAACCTATTCGGCCAAAAAGATTTCTTCTAGTGATGGTTCTTTTACATTTACACGCAAGACATCAACCTTACAC
This sequence comes from Peribacillus sp. NPDC096622, assembly GCF_044762665.1. Lineage (NCBI taxonomy): Bacteria > Bacillati > Bacillota > Bacilli > Caryophanales > Bacillaceae > Peribacillus > Peribacillus sp. NPDC096622. The sequence goes on from NZ_JBIWES010000005.1 coordinate 46,699, forward strand.
TGATTGAAAGCTCTGATCATATCAGCAATCTTTTTCTCATCATCAATATTGATAGTCATGTAAGGATCTTTCATTTCCAGTCCTGTACCTACTGACTCCAGCCACTGATGTAATTTCACTTGTTCTGATTTCGGCACCGAAGAATGCTTAAGCTTGACCGTTATCGTCGACCTATATATTTTCCTGAGTTCTTCCATTGTGCCAATATTAACAATCTGACCTTCTTTCATAATCGCTATTCTGGTGCATATTTTCTCTACTTCATAAAGATTGTGGGATGTCATGAAAATAGTCGCCCCTCTCTTTTGCAGATCCTTGATCAGCTTGTGGATATGGATTGCGGATTCCGCATCCATACCGGAAGTTGGTTCATCAAGAAAGATTAGCTCAGGTTCATGGATGATTGCTTGTGCAATTCCAAGCTTCTTTTTCATACCGAATGAAAATTTAGCGGCTTTTTTATGAGCATGAGATTCAAGACCAACTAACTGCAGGACTTCCATACACCGTTCTTTTCCTGCTGGATTTCCTGAAAGAGCCGATAAAAATTTCAAATGCTCCACTGCCGTTAACGAGCCATATAATGTGGAGTAATCAGGCATTACCCCAATCCTCTTCTTTACTTGATCATTTGAACCTTTTACACCTAGAAGCGAGTAGGTTCCAGAGTTGGGTTGAATAATGCCGGTTAACATATTGATGAAGGTTGATTTACCAGCTCCGTTACGGCCTAGAAAACCAAAGATTTCTCCTTTTTCCACGATAAGATCAATTCCTTTTACGATCGGTACCGCTCCATACGATTTCTTTAACTGAGTTGTTTCTATGGCGTTCATCAGCATTCCCTCCTTTTGAAAATCAGATTGGCGATAACGAGCATGATACCTGCAAATAAAACAATCACCAAAAAGGTATAGTCTTCCCTAATCAAATAATAATAGGGGTTTATGAATTTCATCCAACTCACCCATACATTAGACGTAAAAGAAACCCAAAATCCAATAATAGGAAAAGCTAACCCAACCATGATTCCAAGGAACATGGTAATTCCAGGCTTAGGAATGAGAACGGAAAGTAAGATTGTTAAGCCTATTTGGTAGGTTAATAAACTCATTATCTGAGAAAAGATAAACACATCAATCTTCTGCGAAAAGATGCTAATAAGCAAGAAGGAGATCATTAGGCAAATAAGCCAAAATAGCCAAATACCTAAAAACTTCCCCAGAATAATGGAGGTTCTTGACGTTCTTGTCACTAAAAATCGTATAGTCCGTTCGTGTGTTTCCCTGTTTAGGCTATCGTGTGAAAGGCCCATTACAAATAATTGACCAAATAATACGATAAGAGTCAAAAGACCAACAGTGTGAATATTTTCAGCTTCCTTCGCTGTAAGTTCCATCCCAGATTCTAATACATTAGAAAACTTGGCTGAATAATAGGAGGTAACCAATAACATCATTACAATAATAACTGATTTAATTCCTTTAAATAGATTGATAAATTCCCTTTTTCCAATAATATACATACTAAGTCTCTTCCTTCCTTTTCATCACTTAAGGACTATTATAGGTGTTCTTTCTTAACCTACCAGAAACTCCACCTTAATTTTTCCTTAATTATTAAATAATTGGTAAACGAATGATATGATAATTTATATAACATAATAGAATGGGAGTATCCAAATGCAAGAGACACAAATATTAATTGTAGATGATGAAAAAGCAATATTACATATGTTAACAACGATTCTAAAAAGAGAAGAATTCAACTATATAGATACAGCATCTACGGCTGCGGATGCTTTGACCTTATGTCAAACAAAACGATATGACTTAATCCTTTTGGATGTTATGCTCCCGGATCGCAGTGGTTTTGAGATTTGTCCGCTCATTAGAGAAACGACCGATGCCCCCATTTTCTTTCTTACGGCGCGTTCAACAGATTTGGATAAACTTTCTGGATTTGCATTAGGCGCAGACGATTATATTACCAAACCTTTTAATCCACTAGAAGTTGTTGCAAGGGTAAAAGCACATTTACGGCGTCATTCAGGAAAGATTTCACACACTTCGCAAACGTTTTACCAATACGGACAAATCCAAGTAAACACTCTATCTGGAGAAGTGACCGTGAATGGCAGGAAAGTAGAATTGCCTGCGCAGGTTTACCTGCTACTGCTATTCTTCTGTAAATATCCAAATCAGCTTTTTAGTAAAAGCCAGCTTTATGAAAAAGTGTGGGGCGAAGAATTTTTAGGTGAGGATAATACCGTTATGGTCCATATTAGTAAACTTCGGGAAAAGATCGAAGACAATCCAAGTAAACCACGTCATCTTATTACTGTAAGAGGACTTGGCTATAAATTCATTTCTGATGGTAGTAAACATGAACATTCATAAACGCTTTATTGTACAGTTTTTTATCCAATTAATTCTTGTTTTCATCATATTTTTCTTTATTCTATTGTCCATTTGGGCGATTATTGGCTTTTCCATCATGAATGACGAGGTTACACAAGACTTATCAAAGGCAGATAGCACTTTCTTTTCTGATAAGATTTCGATACAAGGTAAAAAAGTGACATTCGATGACGAATTAAAACAGCTGGCAAAGAAACAGAATGGCTGGCTCCTAGTCCTGACAACAAACGGCGATGTCATTGGAGCTTATAATACTCCGGAAAATGTACCTTCACATTTTAATGAGAGCGAACTTGCCGCTTTAATGCTACAAAATAGTTCTGACCCTGTGGATTACTTCCATTGGAAATTAGATGAAACGTATCCGCAGCCCCAATTGCTTATATTCGGTAGAAAAAGTTCTGAGACTGGTCTGTTAAACGAGGTTAAGACAAGTGTCGATTGGAAAAATCATCATCTTAATCTTTCCGCTGCTACTCTTAAGCAAATAGATGAGGATGAGGGCTGGGTTCAATTAATCAATTCGAGCGGCAAGGTATTGGATGGATATGGAAGTGAAAAGGAAGGGATCTCATACACGAATCACGATCTTCAAACCTTATCAGAGAGTGCACACGATTCAGTTGATGCTTTCTTTGATGCAGAGACAGAACAGACAATAATTGTGGGCATAAACCATTCAAGTTCGACCTCTCTAGAAGAAAACTTGTTCAAAAAGATCAGTAAAAGTATTTTAATCATTTTTATAGTGTTATTTCTTCTATTGTTAACGGGTACTTTCTGGTATGCACGTAAATTCGGGGTTCCTTTGATTACGATGATGAAATGGATTCAAAATCTTGGAAGTGGTTTATATGAACAGCCACTCGATCTTCATCAACGCCCTATCTTGTTAAATAAAAAAGGAAAGTTAAAAAGGAAATATCGGTTATATAAGGATCTGATTACAACACTTTTACAGTTAACCGAGACCCTACATCAAAACGAAACCCAACGAAGGAAAATGACTCAAACCAGGGATGAATGGATAAGCGGTCTTTCGCATGATTTAAAAACGCCTCTTGCTTCCATATCAGGTTATGCTCAAATGCTTGAATCTGAAAATTACTCGTGGACAGAAAGAGAGACAAGAGAATTCGCCTTAATCATTGCCGAAAAGTCAGGATATATGATGGAATTACTTGAAGACCTAACATTAACGTACCGTTTAAGAAATCATGCTCTGCCCATTGTGAAAGAAGAAGTGGATATCATTGAATTCATACGCAGAACCATGATCCATTTCATAAATGATCCGGCTAACAACCATATGAAATTCGTCTTCCAGCCGAAAAACGAAACAGCAATAGCATCCATCGATACCAAATGGTTTCAACGGATTATTGATAACCTAATTGCGAATGCTATCCATTATAATCCTGCTGGCACTACGATCACAGTATCTATTTCACCTATTGAGCAGCACCTTCTGATTATTACGATTGAAGATGACGGCATAGGTATGGATAATGAAACTCTAGATAGGCTCTTCCAGCGCTATTACCGTGGTACCAATACAAGTGATTCCGGGCGTGGAACTGGTCTTGGGCTGGCCATAACGAAACAATTGGTTCACCTTCATGGAGGATCCATCAATGTAAAAAGTTCACCGCAAAAAGGTACAACCGTTCGAATCATTCTCCCAGCCTAACTAGATGAAAAATAAATAGCAGAAATTCATAAGTGTACATTTGAATCAGAGTTAAAGTTCAATCAGATTGGATAACGTCATGATTTCGTAATGTTGGCGTACCCCAAATACTTTAGAATTACATATAACACTTGAATAAAAACAAAATCATCCCCTAAAGGGGATGATTTTGTTTTTATTGATTTTCTGGCTGTTGATTCTGCCCTTGCATCCCTGATCCCATTCCCATCAAGTTAGTGGCAAGCGGCACCATATTCTTCATTTTCCCGCCATTTCCACTCAACATTTGATAAGTGGCAATACCTACTCCGACCGAAGCGACCACTGGTAAAATTTTATCCATGTTTGCTCTCATTTACATCACCTTATATTATATATTTTTGTTCATTTCCTGAACTCTTATATCTTGTTCAAAAAAAACCTAAAAATTCAATTAGTTTGTTACCAAAACAATTAGTAATAAAAACATGTTATATAGGGAAAATTCTTTAGGAGGATATTATGCAAGCACTCTTCGAATGAGGTGAATATTCATGCCAGTATTAGATGTGGACGGTACTAGTTTGTATTATTCTGTTAGAGGAAAAGGGGTTCCCATTGTTTTTATTCATCCCCCTGTACTGACTAGTGTGAATTTCGAATACCAAATGGAGGAATTATCCGAAGAATTCAAAGTTATAACTTTTGATATTAGGGGTCACGGAAGAAGTCAGTATTCAAGACAGCCAGTAACTTATCCCCTGATTATAGAAGATATCAAACAACTGCTGGATCATTTGAAAATTAAAAAAGCAATCATATGCGGATACTCGACCGGCGGCTCTATCGTATTGGAATATTTGCTGAGTTGTGCCAATAGGGCTCTAGGTGGCATTGTAATAGGCGGAATGTCTGAAGTGAGGGATACACCTTTAAAGCAAAAGATTTCTTTAGGCATATCCCTTGCCAATAAGACGCAGTTCCAATTCTTGCGCTTTCCATCTCATGGAGCAATTCAAATACCATAAAGCTGTTCAACAAAATGTTTAATGAAGCCCTAAAAGGAGATGCCCGAAATATCGAGCAGTATTACCATTATAGTTTGCATTATAACTGTACCCATCAGCTTGAGAAAATCAATCTTCCAACTTTACTGATCTATGGCAAACAAGATAAACCATTGTATCGCTATGCCAATTTATTGCATGAAAAGTTGCCATGTACGGAATTAAAGTTCATTGATCATGTAAAGCATCAGATCCCTACAAAAGCGGCTACTGATTTAAATGAAAGCATTAAGCATTTTATCCATACACAAACTGTTTGATTCTATCGACTGATAAATTTATTGGAGTGAAAAAATTGGGAAGAGATAAAAGTAAACTGATTCATTTAATATTACTATTGCTAGTTACTGCAGTTTTTATTTGGTCAGTTATTAAGCCTGAAGGATACTTGATATGGACAATGGAAGTACTTCCTGCCGTTGTATTTCTGATTTTTGTAATGGCTGTATATAATAAATTCCGCCTCACTACATTATCCTATTTCATTATTGCCGTTCTTTCCATTACCATGTTCATCGGTGCCCATTATACGTACTCAAAAGTTCCTCTATTTGATTGGCTAAAAGATCATTACGATCTAAACCGGAACCACTATGATCGGTTTGGACATTTCCTAAAAGGTTTATTTGCGATTGTGATTAGAGAAATACTAATACGTAAAACCCCTCTAACAAAAGGACCGTGGTTATTTGCTGTCACATTAAGTTTTGCGCTTGCGATTGGAGCCTTATATGAAATCATCGAATGGATAGGTCCCCTCATTTCAAAAGGCGGAAAAGCTTCAAAGGACTTTTTAGGAATACAGGGTGATATTTGGGATGCACAATGGGATATGGCGTTAACATTAATCGGCTCTATCCTTGTATTGTTCACCTTGTCCAAACTTCATGACAAGCTGTTACGAAAAGTGAAAAATTGAATTAAAAAATAGTGACCTATATAGGTCACTATTTTTTAATTAGGATTTGATTGTTAATATGATGTTCCATATGTTCTAGATAATCTTTTATTAGCCACTCCAATGATTTTAGTTGATTATTCCCTATATCACAAAGATTAGATAATCTATCATTTGGTGTATTCGTTATTATATGAATGATTTGCTTATTTAAAGCACAAAAAAGGTTAACGATCTCATCCAATGGTCGCTCTTGGTAATTCTGAGCTAATACCCATTGGTCTTGATTGTATGTTTGTATAACATATGGCTGTTCTTCGTACTGAATCTTGATAAACCTGCTCATATTGTTCAATGCAGAATCGCATAGATGTCCTAAAATCTCTTTTGGGGACCATTTGTGTGGCATTGGTCGATGATTTAATTCTTTTTCTGTCATCCGGTTGAACTCTTCAGGTATAAAACCTATCCAATGATTGATTCCATCTATTACATTTTTCAATTTGCACTCCCCCTAAGTTGTACCTAAAGGATTTTTATTCGGCAACCAACCGGAAAATACCTCCTTCTTCAACTAACTTCATTGTTTGTTGAATATGGAAAACAACAGCATTAAATAACAGCCCCAAAAGAAAAAACCGAAATCAAAAATGGATTTCGGTTCAGACTTCAGGCAAACTTGAAGAAAAGTCAGTTTGCCTGAAGTTTTAAAAAAGTGCCAGTTGATTTCAGAAAACCAATAAGGGTTTCCTAAAACAATAAAAAAACCATATAAATCGAGTTTGCACAGTTTTTTCTTTAAAAGCGTTCCAGCTGATTTCAGAAATCCGCTCCCTTTCCGCCGACTGCCTGCCGAGCCTCCTCGACGCAAGCGTCTGTGGTGTCTCGGCTAGCCAGTTTTTCGGCAGGAGTGTCGCATATTTCTTCAATCCATTAAGGATTACAGTAAAAAAACATCAAGCCTTGTCTTAAACATGGTTTGGAATGAGTCCAGCCTACAGTTTCTTCTTAACAAACGTTCCAGTTGATTTCAGAAATCCGCTCCCTTTCCGCCGACTGCCTGCCGAGCCTCATCAAAGCAAGCGTCTGTGGTGTCTCGGCTAGCCCGGTTTTCGGCAGGAGTGTCGCATATTTCTTCAATCCATTAAGGATTACAGTAAAAAAACATCAAGCCTTGTCTTAAACATGGTTTGGAATGAGTCCAGCCTAC
>NZ_JBIWES010000005.1:54055-90143 GCF_044762665.1 Peribacillus sp. NPDC096622
AGCCTACAGCTGGGAGATCCCACACGCAAAGACCCCTGAGGGCGGAACTGTCCGCGGAAAGCGGGTGCCCGACGTTTTAATCAACGTTCAAATTTTGACCAATCATGATTGTACTTGCTTACTGCCCTTTTTTCATTGATGGCTTTTTGATCGATTTTTGTATAGATGCGTTCCACTTCAATTTTGTCATGCAACAGAAGTTCACGGTTTTCCTTTAGCAGTTCAGTATAAGATTTCCTTCTCCTAGACATTTTTTAATTCACCTCTCAAGTGATTGAATTCCTTCTGTAAAACTACGATCGGAAGCTCGTATAGTTGTTTATTATATTTTTTAAAAATCCCGAATTTCAGAAGTTCTTGTATAAGTTCCTCTTTTTTTGCTTCTCCCTTTGCACTTAATTGGGTAATCATCAAGGACCCTCCTTAACAAAAATACAGACTTTTGGTATTTGGGGCTGCCTAGCATCCGATCCCACATGAAGAATCTCCACTTCTTCCTATTGCTTCCCCATATAAGGGCATGCTCTGCAAAGTCTGCGCATTTCCTCCATTGTTCGTATGTACTGCTTTCATGGTGTACTTTCAATACTCGATCATATACATCAAATCCATATCGCTTCATTTTATCGGAAAGGATATCTATCGCGGCGCAGGGTTTCGAATGGGTCAGATCGCCGGCACCAAAGAATGCAACTTTCACTCCAGCAAAGTCCACTTGATCAATTTCTTCATAAAACTCGTTTGCTTCATACGGTAAATCTTCAAGATTCCATGTATATAAACCAATAAAGGCCAAATCAAAATCCTTTAAAGCATCAACTTCAACAGTATCCAATCTTTCCATATATACTTCACAGCCGACAGCCTTCATTCTATTCTTAATGTTTATAGCCATTTTCTCGGTATTACCGGATAAACTGACATAACCAATGAATACCTTCACCCATATCACCTTCCTAATTGAGAATTAATTTCATTACACATCCCACTATAAATGAAAATGATTCTCATTGTCAATTATTTACCTTCGCTAAATATATGCAGGATGAACATAAGGAACGGATAATCTTCGCCTTCCCTGTATCTGTAATGCTGTTGGAACGTTCAAATTCATTCTTCCAAAAAAAGAGCCCGTTTACTAATTAAGAGTAAACGCGCTCTTGGCTAATCTATTATCCTAAATCTTTAATCTTTGAATTAATAAAATTTTACAATATCTTCGAAAGGCAGGAACGTTTTTTCTTCTTGTTGTTCATTCGGCTCACCAAATGGCATTTGAGCTATCAACGACCACTTCCCTGGAAGATCCCAATTCTTCTTCACTTCTTCATCAATTATCGGATTATAATGTTGTAAAGATGCACCTATGCCTTCCGCTGATAAAGTCACCCATATTGCATACTGCAGCATAGCACTTCCTTGATGGGACCAATATGGAAACTGTTCTTTATAGGAGGGTGCCTTTTCTTGCATTTGTTCTATTGTTTCATTATTTTCAAAGAATAGAATGGTACCCACTCCATCACGAAATCCTTGTAATCGTTCTACAGTTGCCGCAAAGCTCTCTTCTGGAACGCGGGTACGAAGTGTTTCCTTTACAATATCCCAGAACTTTTCATGCTGGTCATCCATCACTACCACCACTCGTCCGCTTTGCATATTAAATGAAGTTGGTGCATGTAAAGCGGTTTTTAACACTTCATTCATTCTTTCTTTCGTAATATTATCGTTCTTTTTCACCTTACGGATGGAACGGCGATTGATGATTGCTTCTTGTACATTTGTTGTAGTTGCTGACATTTTAACTCCTCCAAATTATGATTCATTTAATTTTATTTAATAACACAAAAGGCTTTTAACAATTCCCCTTAACGTCACATTGCAAGCCCTCAAATTCATTCCGTTTATTTTTCGCTTCTTCCTTCTCAATGACTTGTGCCAACCTTTCTTTGCTGGCTAGTCCTTGAATAACTTCATCACCAATAATAAACGTCGGGACAGCCCTGATATCTGCTTCTTCATAAGCATGTTTGAGTGCTTGTTGATGCACTTCCCGATACTTTCGTGATACTAAAGCTTCTCTAAAGGCATCTACAGGAAGCTCAACTTCACCCGCTAGTTTTGTCAATACTTCAATATCTTCAATATTTTGTTCCTCTTGAAAAAACGCTGTAAATACTCTGTTGTGGAATTCGTTCCCTTTTCCGTGCTCCTTTGCAAAATGGCAACCTTCGAATGCCAAATGTGTATATGGATGCGGGGAGACATGGGGTAAACGCATATCAACCCCTAGCTTTTTCGCAGCAGGAAGAATGTAAGAATCCCATGAATTCAACTTATCGGGTTCCTTCCATGGATCGATTTTGGCATATGGACTCGGACGCAATTCAAATGGCATCCATTCCACTTCTACATCCTTTTCTTTCACGATTTCGTCCAAAGGTCCTTTACCTAAAAAACAAAATGGGCAAATAAAATCAGAATACGCTTTAATTTTCACTGTCATAATATATTCCCTCACTTTTCATTTTCAGTTAAACTTGTAACCAAATCAGTTACAATATAGAGCAAAAAAAATTAATATAAGAACATTGCATTCAGTTACTACACAGTCGATTGTTTCACTACCTGCTGTAATCATTTTAGTTACAGGTTGGAATAATGTCAACCATTATTTTAAAAAAGCATGAACTATTTTAAAGAAAAAAAGTTTGTAAAGAAAATACCGCTTTCTCTACAAACTTTTTTATTAAGCTTCCTTACATCTCTATTTGTTCGCTTACGGGTTCTCTCTTTTTCCTTCTCTGTTTTTTCGATTTTTTATAGTACAGCAATTCGTATATACATGGAATGACGATAAGTGTGAGCAGTGTGGAAACAGCTAGCCCGCCAATGACAACGATCGCTAAACTTTGTGAAACCAAGCTCCCTGTTTCCGCTTTTTTATATAAAAGCGGAAGCATGGCACAAATCGTTGCTACAGCCGTCATTATGATCGGACGGAATCTTGTAGCCGTCGCTTCGACGATTGCATCACGGATGATCATTTTTTCTTCGTTTTGTTTGACCCGATCCAGAAGCACAATCGCGTTTGTCACAACAATTCCAATTAACATGAGAGCACCCAGCAGTGCTGTAATATCCACTGGAATTCTACTGATAACCAATCCTAATACCGCTCCAATAGCAGCAAATGGCAAGGAAAATAGAATGGCGATCGGTGCTTTGATCGATTTAAATGTGATAACCATGATCAAAAAGACAATGCCGATCGATATTAACATCGTAAGGAACAAATCGGTAAAATCATCTGTCTGCTGAGCACTGGCTCCCCCGACTAAAACTTCAACATCATTCGGAATATCAAGGCCGTTGTTCTCCTTATCTCCAAATATCTCAAGATTTATTTTGCTTGCAATATCGGAAAGTTTAGTCGGATCGACCGTTGCCGTTAATTGAAGATATGTTTCTCCATCTTTATGGAACTGCGTCGTTGCACTCTCTTCACTCTTTAAAGAAGCAACCTTGGACACAGGAGCTAGACCGCCCTCTGTCATGATCGGAATGCTTTTTAAATCCTCCGGTTTTTTAGGATCTAAGATTGGTTCAAGGACGACAGGTGTCTGCTTATCCTGTAAAGTTATATTGCCGATAGGAGTTTTATTGAGCATGATACCTAATTGTTGACCGATTTGTTCTGTATTGCCTTTAGCCGGATCTACAGTGAATGAATAAATGGTTTTCTTTTCATCTTGGTTCGTTGTAACCTCTTCGATTCCTTTAATATCCTGAATACTTTCTTTGACCTTATTGGCCGTCAGTTCCAAATCTTCAACATTACTGCCGATCACATCTATCGTAATGTTCGTCTTTGATGCCCCCATCATAAATGAAGAGGCTTGGGCCGTAAGCTTCGCATCAGGATAGTTTTCTTGTTCCTTTTCCACTTTTTCCAGGATTGTATCCACATTTGCCTTATCCTTCACCAGAATGCCGAAAATCGCTTCTGTAGGTGATGCGACTTCTCCATATTGTGCCATCTCGGCAGAGTTTCCTAATTGCATGAAAATATTATCCACTTCACTCATACCCTGCATCGTTTCTTCTAGTTCAATCGCTTTTTCCTTTACTCTTTCATAGGGCTGATCATTTGGATAAGTTAATGTCACGGAGACATAGTCTGCTGAAGAATTATCAATCGCCCCTTTTGGCATGGCAAAATATGTACCAACGGAACCGACAAACAACAGCATCGCAACAATCAGGACAACCGATTTATGATTCAGTGACCAAGTAACTAGTTTGGTAAAACGCTTGGCAGGTCGATGTTTTGGCAGCTCCGTCCTTTTCAGCAACCCTGCGCTCATTAACGGAACAACCGTCAATGCCACAATTAAAGAAGCCAGCAATGAATAAGTGACAGTCAAAGCGAAAGGCAGAAGAAACTCTTGAAGTCCTCCATTCAATAAAGCAACCGGCAAGAAAACAGCTACAGTAGTAAGGGTTGAAGCTGTTATTGCCACTCCCACCTCTTTCGTTGCATCCATCACCAATTCGACTGAAATCTTCTCCTGCTGCATTTTCCGGAAAATATTCTCAATAACAACAATACTATCGTCCACCAAGCGCCCGATCGCTACAGCGACACCGCCCAGCGTCAAAATATTCAGCGTCACTCCCGACAATGACAGTAAAAATAACGTAAAGCCAAGAGATAGCGGTATGGATACGATTGTAATGAATGTAGATCGTACATTCCGTAAAAACACCATGATTACAATCGTAGCGAATAGCGCACCCAGCAGAACTTCTTTTACCATCGTCTGAACGGAAGTCTCCACCATATCAGCTGTAGATAAATAAATGACCGATTTCTGGTCACTATACTTTTCATTAATTTCTTTTGCTACTTTTTCAACCTCTTTACTGATTGTGACAGCATTTGATTGACTGTCCTTGATAATGCTTAAATCAATGCTTTCCTTACCATTAAAACGACTGATGAGGTTACCATCATTCGCTTCTTCAACTTTTGCTATTTCTCCAAGTGTGACATTTGGAGTGACCTTTAACGCTTTTAATTTTTCAATACTTGTTAAATCCCCGATAACCTTGATGTTACTTGCCTTCCCATCAATCACTTTTTCACCTACGGCCAGAGCTGTATTCTGACCGTTAAGGACGCTCATGACATCTTGAATGGAGACTTTCTTTTTAGCCAACTCTTCATTATCCACTTTGACTGAAAGAACGGATTGGGAAACCCCAAATGTCTGTACATCCGAAACCCCTTTAATCTCTTTATAGAGAGGCTCCAATTCTTTCTTGGTAAAGTCTATATTTTCAGCTGTTATTCCATCCTTAAAAGTAACAGATACAAATGAAATGGGAATCATTGATGTATTTAACTGTGTAACAGTAGGCTTTGACATGCTTTGTGGCAATGCTACACTGCCTAAAGCCTCTTGAACGTCCAGTTTCGCTTGTTTCATATCCGATCCGGCCTCAAAGAATAGATCTACTTTTGAAAATCCATCTCCGGTGGTGGAGGACATAGAACTCTTTCCTTTAACTCCCGTAACGGCGCTTTCAATCGGTTCTGTAACTTGTGCTTCCATCGTTTTGGAATCGGTGCCCTGCCCCATTGTGATAATCGTAACTTGTGGATTATCGGCAGATGGCAAAAATTCCATCGGCAGCTTAAAATAACTGACAACTCCTATCAACAAAATAAATATGGTTACCAATGAAACGGCAGCCTTGTTTTTAAATGACCACTTAGTAAAAAACTCCACGCACTAATCACCCCTGAATAAAATTTAGAAGAAAATAATTCCATTTCAAATCTTACCATATATTACTAATGTTGGAGTGTTAATTTTTTATTGATTTTTATATTCTTTTATGTCTCTCGATGCGGAGAACTTTTTCCACAAAAAAAAAGGCTGCCGCAGCAGCATCCAGTTTTTAGTCAAAAGAAGTTCTATCTTACTGTTAAAACAAAGTTGATTGGAGCGGGTGTTCGAGACTCCTGCGGGAAAAGCGAGTGCCTGGAGTGGAAATTAACGTCCAAAAATGAAGATACTCGATTATTTATATCCTTTGAAAAAAAGCATAACGATAGCCGAAACCATTACCCCGATAAACAATAACGGGCCGATGCCCGAGCTATACACGAAGTATACCGTGATGTGGCGAAAAATGAGCACGACAAGAAATAGGAATAACAGGAAACACAAAACCATGATCAGAGCGGTATTTTTATTCCGGTACAAGTAACCAGCCCCATTTTAGTAGCCTTATTTACACTAAGGAATGCATCCTACGAATGCATGCTAACATCAACATTCCGTTAAGAAACAATATGCACCACACGTTTTGTACTATTCTGTATACAAATAAAAAAAGGGCTGCAGCAGCAACCCGATTCTTTGTAAATCGATTGGACGAAAAAAGAAACTACATTTCCTGAAGTTCATTAACCGTTACGAACGTATACCCTTCGTTCGTTAACTCTTTTAATATCCCTTCAATCGCTTGAAGTTCTTTACCCGTATCATCATACATTGGATGCATCAGGATGATCGAACCTCGTTTTATATTTTCCTTCACATACTTCACTTTGTCAGAAGCGGTAGTGTAATAGCTATCTGGTTCCAGATTCCAGGTAATGGTCTCTCTATCATTTTTATTTAAATAATAAGGCAAACCTATGATTTTTTTCCCGTTTGGGGGCCTGACATCAATTTCACCCTTATATCCGGCGTTCTGAATTAATTTATCCGTATTCTCGATTTCCGCCTTGATATAAGAGGGCGATTTAAACACCATCCGCTTGTGGGAATACGTATGATTCCCAATCTGATGTCCCGCTTCCGCTATTTTCCCCGCTTCCTCCGGGTACTTTTCGATTTCGTTACCGATCAGGAAGAATGTAGCTTTCACATCGTATTTATCCAACAACGGCAGGATTTGATTTACATTCTTCGATGGGCCATCATCAAAAGTCAAAGCGACCACTTTTTCTTTCGTCTCGACTTTATCCGTTAATCCTCCGAATACCTGATAGGTTCTTGAATTCATTAATTTATACGTGCCAAGCAACAGCAGGAAAATAACCAGGATTCCCAATCCAATGAATATCAGTTTCTTTTTCATGCAAATACCTATCTTTCTATAAGTTTTTTAATCCAATGACCTATTATAGCAAATCACTGAAAAAAAACACTTATTGCTCTCTTCCAAAACTAACCGTCCACACTCACTTTACATGTATCAATTCAAAACGTTCACAAACCAGCAGCATATCTTTTTTAAAGGTGTGGCCGATTTTGTCCAGTTCTTCTTTAAAAAATTTTTCATGTGCGTCCCACCAGTATGTATATGTTCGATCGCCTTCCCCTTCTGCAATCGCAAACTCTACACTCACTTCATTCATGGGCAATACTTCGACTTTCACTGTTTGTATGATGGCCAAAGGCAAATCCTCACTGCTTAAAATAATGCTGTAATCACCAACGGATGGTAATGGTTCATTTTCTTCTTCATAAAAAACATACCCAGAGCATGTAGCCGTTTTTATCCCATCCATCACTAACTGAGCCAAAAGATCCGGATCGGCCCCGAATTGCCATGCACTGACTGCCTGGGGTTTTTCTTCTTCTTTCCCCTGCCAAAATTCATTCCAATATAATTCCGCTTTGACATTCATTCTATGATTCTCCATTCTATTCTTCAGCTCCACTGAGCATCACGAAAGGTTCAATTGGTTCAACTCCAACCTATCTTCAAGCTATACTCTTTAGAAAAGCCACCAACTGTTAATTTAATCTACGCGGCAATTCTATTTCACCAGTTAACACCAAAGTGATGATGATAACCCAAAATATAAAGAATGATGAGGAAAAAACCAAAGAAATGATAGAAATCACTTTTTTCTCCGTTTTCTTCAAAATTCCTATGACAGATAGGGCGATGCCGGCAACAGTAAGGAAAAATGTGATATAATCACCAGTCATGCTCCCGATATTTGCCATTCTGATAGGTGTAATAAAAACAGTAAAAAAGCAAATGATTCCAATGATGAATGAAGTAAAACTAATTACACCGTACCTCTTCTGAATACAAGCTTCGTTTTCCATCGAGCTCACCCCTTCATCAGCTTATAAATCTTATATACATCTATTAATATCTCACGAATAATTTTAACATATAATGCCAGACGAATTGTTGTGCACAAAAAAAGGGGACAAAAGACCGTCTATTAAAGCTTCATTTTCATGCCTTCATGAGTGGCTTTGAACCCTAAACGCTCATAAAACCGCAGCGTTTCTTCCCGCCTTTTATCGGTCGTCAGCTGAATGATATGGCAGCCCCGCTCCTTTGCACGGTCAATCGCATATTGAATCAGCTTGCTTCCAATGCCTTTCCCCCGTTCTGAGGATGCCGTCCGAACCCCTTCGATCGTAGCTCTCCAGCCGCCTTGATGGGCAATATAAGGCGTGAACGTGATTTGCTGCACCCCAACGATTTCCTCACCAAGACAGGCAACGATCAATTCATTATTCTCATCTGCATCAATGGATTCAAATGCTTTTAGATAGCTTTCAGGAAGCGGATTTTCATATCGTTCCCTCTCCCTCCCCAATACATCATCCGCAAGCATCTGTACGATTTCACTTAAGTCTTTTGCTGTCGCATTCCTGAATGTGATCATGTTATCCCTCCTCATTTGTACTTCCGTATCACCCTGATGAAAATCTATCGTTCATTAATAACTTCTGCCAATAGTCCGGTGCTCCTCTTTTCTGGAGGAAAAATAATCACAACTGTAAAAATGACCAACAAAAAATGGACCCCCTTTAAAAGGAAGTCCGTCAAGTAAAATCATTATTAGGTAATTGGCGCAGGATTAAACAGCGCCAAATCATTATGCAGGCCCCAATGTTCTGACCAGGTTTTCTTTTTACCGCTGGCCACTTCCAAAATAAGGTGAAAGATTTCCCATCCAACATCCTCTATGGTCGCTTCACCAGTAGCGATAGTTCCAGCATTTATATCAATCAGATCTTTCCATTGTTCGGTCAATGTATTTCGTGTAGATACTTTGATGACGGAAGCCATTGCCAGATTATAAGGTGTGCCTCTTCCAGTTGTAAAAACTTGAAGGTGCATACCGGAAGCTAGCTGAAGCGTTCCGCAAACAAAGTCACTAGCTGGTGTAGCTGCAAAAATCAGCCCTTTTTCCGCAGCTTTTTCACCTGGAGCCAATACGCCTGAAATGGGGCTGCTTCCGGATTTGGCAATGGAGCCTAATGATTTTTCCACTACATTGGCCAATCCGCCCTTTTTGTTTCCTGGCGAAGGATTGGCACTTCGATCGGCATCGCCTAAAGCAAGGTAGTTATCATACCAATCCATTTCCTTTATTAAAGCTCTCCCCACTTCTTCATTCACTGCACGAGGCGTTAATAGATGAATCGCATCCCGTACTTCTGTGACTTCAGAAAATAGAACGGTTGCCCCTGCCCTAACTAACAGATCCGTGGCATATCCTACTGCAGGGTTAGCTGTGACACCAGAGAATGCATCACTTCCCCCGCACTGGGTACCGATGATTAATTCGGAAACCGGAAATGTCTCCCGCTGCCGGCGGTTCAACTTGATTAAACGTTCCTCGGCCATTTCCATAATGGATTGGACCATTCCCGTAAATCCCTGCTGATCCTGAAGTGAAATGATATCTGAATCGTCCCCGTTTGGATTTATTCTCATTGGAGACAGTTTTTCACACCCCAATCCAACTACCAAGGCTTCCCCGCCGAAATTCGGGTGTTTCGCTAGGTTCTGTATCGTGCGGATGGGAATGACCGCTTCCGGTGCATTGATTGCTACTCCACACCCATAATTGTGATTGATGGCGACAACATCATCAACATTGGGATACTTCGGGAGAAGCTCTTTTTTTATCCGGTTCACGACGAAATCAAGCACGCCCACTACACATTGAACGCTTGTTGTAATGCCTAATATATTCTTGGTTCCAACACTGCCATCTTCATTGCGGAACCCTTGAAATGTATATCCTTCAAGTGGCGGTAAAGTTTTGGGTATTTCATTTGCTACCGGCAATTCCTTTAAATCCGGAGAAGACGGAAGTGTCACCAGTGATTCGTCAATCCAACAGCCCTTACTGATTGATTCAGCCGCATAACCGATAACTTCCCCATAGCGTATGATGGCTTCATTCTCGACTATATCCATTAAAGCCACTTTGTGGCCTTGTGGCACCCTTTCTTTCAATTCAAGCCCACATGGGAAAACGGTTCCTTGATCCAAGCCCCCCGAATTAACCACGATGGCGACATTGTCCATCCCATTCACCTTAATATAAAGCGGTACCTCAGTCAGTTGCGTTTTCATCCACTTTACCACTCCTTCGTTCTAATAAAGCAAACAGATATCACTAAACATACACGTGCCGGTAATTTTCAGCTAAAATACTGTTTCGAACACTTTTTTCCCTTATTTTACAAACACCGTTTTAATGGATGTAAAAAACTCTTTTGCTGCTTCTCCTTGTTCCCTGGAGTGGGAGCTGGAGTTTTTCATGCCGCCAAATGGCGCTTGCAATTCAACGCCTGCGCTCTCAGCGTTGACCCTGATCAATCCCGCTTCCATATCATTAACAAATGAAAGCAGATGTTTGATATTGGCTGTAAAAATCGAAGCACTTAGGCCATATTCCACGCTGTTCGCAAGTTGCAGGGCTTCTTCAACTGAATCAGCTTTCAATAAGGCAATCACCGGACCAAAAATTTCTTCCTGTACAATCGTCATATCTGACGTGCAATTATCAAAAATCGTAGGTTCTACATAAAAGCCATTTGCCTGAGGACCTTCTTCAGCACGCTTCCCGCCAATTAGAAGTGTAGCGCCTTCTTCCACTCCTTTTTCTATATAGGAAAGAACCGTATTCAATTGACTTTCACTCGCACAAGGTCCCATCCATGTCCCGCTGTCCAATCCATCCCCGATGGAAATGCCTTTCGTTTCTTTTACCAGCAGCTGCTTGAACTCCTCATAAACTTCAGCTGCAACAATGACACGGCTTGTCGCGGTACATTTTTGCCCAGTTGAGCGGAACGCACCTGTAATGACTGCTTCAACAGCCAGGTTAAGATCCGCATCCGCTGCAACGATTACCGGGTTTTTCCCGCCCATTTCAAGCTGGTATTTCGCTCCGCGTGCTAACGCCGCTTGTCCAATCCTTTTTCCAACGCCGTTTGAGCCGGTAAAGGTAATTCCGTTTACATCTTCGTGATCGGCGATGCCCTGCCCTATGACACTGCCCGGCCCTGTGACCATATTGATAACACCTGCCGGTAAACCGGCTTCTTCAAAACACTCCATGATTTTGGCACAGGTGATGGCCGTCTCGGTGGCTGGCTTCACCACAATCGTATTCCCATATACGAGAGCAGGAGCCATCTTCCAGATTGGGATGGCGATTGGGAAATTCCAAGGTGTTATGACACCCACTACACCAAGCGGGACGCGCGTCGTGAACATAAGTGCTGAACTGTCGGTGGATGGAATGACATCCCCCACCTTACGCATTCCTTCTCCTGCATAGTATTTCAGGATCGCAATGCCGCGTGCCGTTTCCCCTTTTGTTTCAGCAAATGTCTTTCCCATTTCCCGTGTTGCACATTCTGCGATCTCATCAATCCGCTTTTCAAGAATATGCGCTGCTTTATACAGATACTCCCCGCGCTCTGAACCAGCTAGTTTACGCCATTTTTCTTTCGCCTTTTTTGCCGCTTCCACAGCCAGGTTCAGGTCTTCCTTTGTAGATTTCTGTACATATCCGACAATTGCCTGTTTATCTGCCGGGTTTGAACTTTTTTCAACTTCATTTGAAATGGAAGCAACCCATTCACCGTTAATATAGTTAAGATACGTTTTTGTTTGAACTGTAGTTATCATTTATAATCCCCGCCCTTATTAAATTGATTGAATTGGTGTTTCTTTTGGAAAACGATTTACAGCATTCTCTAATATCGTTTGCATTTCTGTATAATGTTCTTTTTCCACTGGAAGAATTGGTAATCTGACTGTTTGGCCAACCGGCATTCCCATAATCTCCATACCTGCTTTAATGAGAGAAACGGCATATCCTTTTCGCTGACGGCGAATATTGTTGATTGGCATGATGACCTGTTGGTAAATTTCATTGACCGTTTCTTGATCACCACTCAAAATGCCATTATAGAATTTTCGAGAAATATGCGGGATGTAATTGGATATAGCCGATGAATATGAATCAAAGCCAAGTGGAACGTAGGCCGACATGGTAACTTCCGCAAGCGGCATTCCGTTCAGCCAGCCGAAACGTTTTCCGAAGGTTTGCGTAAGGAGTCCATTCAACTCCATATTGCCCAGACCGTCCTTGACGCCGACCACCTGCGGGACCTCAGCAAGCGCTTCCAAAGTTGAAAGTGAAAATGCCACATTATCACGCTGATATACGATGGAATTTAAGTCTGTACTCTCTGCGATGGCTTTGAAATAAGCCGCCAGACCTGCCTGTTCTCCGGTAACGAGATATGGAGGTAATATTAAATAACCATCTGCCCCTTTATCCGCAGATATTCTGGCAAGTTCGAGGGACGTTTGAATATTCCCGCCAACACCTGTGTATACCGGTACTTTTCCAGCGGTGACGGATACGGCTACCTCAACCATCGCTTCATATTCCTCTTTACTTAACGATGGATATTCCGCTGCTGCACATGCCACGAAAATAGCTTCTAGTCCCTCATCTAATAAAAATTGGATATTTTGGGCGAGTGCTTGTTCATCAAGCTTATTACTCGTTGTGAATGGTGCCACGGGAAATCCGAGAATCCCTTTAGGTGCCTTGCGAATCTTATTCATTTTTTATTCCCCCTTGTGTATTATTGTTTTATTGTAAGACAAATGAACCCTCTGGTCAATCGTATTTTTTTTATTTTCTGAAAAATGAGGCAACACTTCATCCCTCAATAATTTCGCTTCTAATATATACAAAAAAACACGATAATGAAGGAACTAAAATGAAAAACGATTTAAGAAAAAAGCCATTGACAAACAATTTTATTTGTCTTACCATTGGACAAAACTAAATATTAAGAATTTTCACGAAGGAGGAAACGGTTAACATTGTAAGCGGTATCAAATAATTAAATACGATTAAGGAAGTGAGTATATGAACGCTGAAGAAAAAGTTTTTCAACCATCTCCTAAACTGCCAAGTGCCCAGAAAAAAACACGCACACGATGGTTCATTGTCTTTATGCTCTTTTTGGTTACAGCACTGAATTATGCGGATCGTGCGACGCTATCAATTGCGGGTACGGACATGTCTGGTCAGCTTGGTCTCGATTCAGTCATGATGGGTTATGTTTTCTCCGCTTTCGCTTGGTCATATGTAGCTGGACAAATTCCAGGCGGGTGGCTTTTAGACCGTTTTGGTTCGAAAAAAGTTTACTTTTGGAGTATCACGTTATGGTCTACCTTTACGCTTTTACAAGGATTTCTCGGTTTTTTCGGTTCTGCCGGAACAGCTGTCATGGTATTGTTCGGACTGCGTTTTTTAGTTGGATTGGCAGAAGCCCCTTCCTTCCCGGCCAACAGCCGCATCGTTGCTACCTGGTTCCCAAGCCATGAACGCGGAACCGCTGCTGCCACTTTCAATTCCGCCCAGTATTTTGCAACCGTTCTCTTTGCACCGATCATGGGTTACATTACGTATAAATTTGGTTGGGAATACGTCTTCTTCTTTATGGGTGCTTTAGGAATCATCGTTGCTTTCATCTGGCTGAAAACGATTTATGGCCCAAAGGAACATCCTCGCATCAACAAAGCTGAGCTTGAATATATCGAAGCGGGCGGCGCTTTGGTCAATATGGATCAAACCAGTACAAATAAGGAGGAAAAGAAAGGCGTCAACTGGAATCATATCAAGCAGCTTTTATCAAACCGCATGCTGTTAGGTGTTTATCTCGGACAATATTGCATTACGACATTAACGTACTTTTTCCTTACATGGTTTCCTGTGTACCTTGTGCAAGAAAGGGGCATGACCATTCTTGAAGTTGGATTCGTCGCTTCCCTTCCCGCCATTTGCGGATTTTTTGGCGGCATTCTCGGAGGGACATTCTCGGATTTCTTGTTACGGAAGGGATTCTCATTGACTGTCGCCCGAAAAGTGCCAATTGTTGTTGGGATGATTCTCTCGATGAGCTTGGTGGCAGCAAACTATGTAGATACGGAATGGGTTGTCATTTTCGTTATGGCCCTCGCGTTTTTCGGTAAAGGATTTGGGGCACTCGGCTGGGCGGTAGTGGCCGATACCTCACCAAAGGAAATGTCCGGTGTCAGCGGCGGGCTTTTCAACACATTCGGTAACATTGCCGGCATTACAACACCGATTATCATCGGATATATCATTGCCACGACAGGGTCGTTTAATGGGGCGCTAGTCTTCGTATGTGCTAATGCTCTTGTCGCGATTTTAAGTTATTTATTCCTAGTTGGTGAAATTAAACGTGTAGAGTTAAAGTCATAGTAAACTAAATATTATGGTAGGGGGAATAATCATGAACAATCAATTGCTGAAGGATAATGTAAAAATCGGCACACCGGTAATTTCAGAAATGAGCGTCATTCCAGTTGCGGGCCATGACGGCATGCTTCTGAACTTGAGTGGTGCCCATGCTCCTTATTTCACCCGGAACATCGTCATTCTAAAAGACAATGCGGGGAATACTGGTGTAGGTGAAGTTCCTGGAGGCGAAAAAATCCGCCAGACACTCGAAGATGCCAAACAATTGGTAGTCGGCCAGTCCATTGGGGCATACAATAATATTCTAAATACCGTCCGTAAGCAGTTTGCGGACCGGGATGCTGGGGGGCGCGGCCTTCAGACGTTCGATCTTCGTATTGCCATTCATGCCGTAACAGCATTGGAAGCGGCACTTCTTGATTTAGTTGGCCAATATTTAGGTGTTCCAGTCGCCGCCCTTCTCGGCGAAGGACAGCAGCGTGATAAAGTGGAAATGCTGGGCTACTTATTTTATGTAGGTGACCGCAATAAAACAGATCTTGGTTATTTAAGCGAACCGGAAGCGGAAGATGACTGGATTCGCCTCCGTCATGAGGAAGCGCTGACACCCGAATCGATCGTCCGCTTGGCAGAAGCCGCCCACTCCCGCTATGGATTCAATGATTTTAAATTGAAAGGCGGGGTCTTGCGCGGGGAAGAAGAAATCGAAGCGGTGACGGCACTTGCGGAACGCTTCCCTGATGCAAGGATCACCCTTGACCCAAATGGCGGCTGGCTGCTTGAGGATGCGATTAAACTTTGCCGCGATCAACATCATGTTTTGGCTTATGCGGAAGATCCATGCGGAGCGGAAAATGGTTTTTCCGCCCGGGAAATCATGACGGAATTCAGGCGTGCAACGGGTCTTCCAACCGCTACGAATATGATTGCAACGGACTGGAGGCAAATGGGGCACTCCATTCAACTTCAATCCGTTGATATTCCTCTTGCCGATCCGCATTTTTGGACGATGCAAGGCTCCGTCCGTGTAGCTCAAATGTGTAACGACTGGGGCTTGACTTGGGGATCACACTCGAATAATCACTTTGATATTTCACTTGCCATGTTTACACACGTTGCTGCAGCCGCACCAGGTAAAATCACTGCGATCGATACCCACTGGATTTGGCAGGATGGGCAGCGTTTGACGAAAGAACCATTTAAAATTGTCGGCGGAATGGTCGATGTCCCTTCCAAACCCGGACTTGGAATTGAAGTGGATATGGAACAAATCGAGAAGGCACATCAGCTTTATAAACAAAAAGGACTTGGTGCCCGTGATGATTCAATGGCTATGCAATACTTGGTTTCCGGATGGAAGTTCAATCCAAAATCACCTTGCCTTGTCAGATGATTTTTTTCCAACAATGCGTGCGTCTCTCTCTTTAGAGCGGCGCATTTTACTTTTTTTGGACATTGACCTTCTCTTCCTCACATGCAAATAAGTGTATTATATTATATAATTAGTCTTACAGTATGAATACATATCGGATTTAACAGAAAAGGGGTTACACAATGGAAGAATCGTCAAAGAAATTAGGCGTACAATCGGTACATCGCAACACTCTTTCACAACAGGTCGTGGATCAAATTGTCCATCTGCTCGTCAGCGGACAAATGAAAGCGGGCGACAAACTGCCTCCTGAAATGGAACTTATGAAAGAACTTGAAGTAAGCCGGCCTGTTTTACGCGAGGCGCTCAGTGCGCTTGATACACTAGGGGTCATTACACGGAAAACGCGTGAAGGAACATTTTTTAACGATAAAATCGGTACACATCCATTCTCTGTCATGCTGGCGCTGGCCACTGATAATTTACCAGCGATCATCGAAGCGCGAATGGCATTGGAGTTGGGATTAGTAACAATGGCTGCCGAGAAGATCACAGACGAACAACTGGAGAAGCTGCAAGTTACGATTGACACGATTGCCAATAGTGAAGACAACGATTATGGAGAGGCCGATAAAGAATTCCACAAGATCATTGCTTTAAGTGCGAACAATCCCATTATTGAAGGCATGATCGATTCCTTATTGATCACTCATAATAAAATAAACAGCCTGATTCAATTCAGAGAGCGGGAACTGACTGTGAAGTATCATAAAGCAATCTATGCGGCACTTGCAGCACATGATCCACATGAAGCATTCAGCCAAATGTACAAGCACCTTGATTACGTCCGTCAGAAAGTCCTTCAATATTCTCACGCAAATTAATAAATCGCTTGAGAGGTATCGCAGCAAGTTATTGGTTTATCCAATCATAGGGAAAGTGGATTTTTTCAGGAAACCTATTTTGCTTCCAAGATTTCAGAGTTCAACTTATCTTTTAAATCCAATTGATAGCATAATTCTTTTTGTGAAAAACTGGATAGTAGTTGAACTATCCAGCCCCCACTTATCCACTTTCGATTGAAATCACCCGATGAATCCAAAACCTTCTTCATGTAAATTGATGGCTAACCTCCCTCCCCTCCAATTAATCCACACACACAAAAATGCATCCCTGCTTGCTGGCAGGAATGCATGTATCAGTCACCAAGTTCTTGACCATCCTCTTTTTAATTTACGGCTTAATATGCACTCCACCCAGCATCTGCAGTGATGACAGTACCATTAACAAAACTGGAATCGTCTGAAGCAAGGAATAATGCCACTTTAGCGATTTCTTCAGGTTTGCCATTGCGTGGATTGATGGCCATGCCCAATTGTTGGCGAGAGATGCCAAACTCATTGATACTCGTCATGCTGGTACCGATATTGGTTTCAACTCCGCCTGGTGCTATTGCATTGCAGCGAATCCCTTTATTGGCATACATGAAGCCCGTGTTTTTCGTGAACCCAACCACTGCATGTTTAGAGGCAGTGTATGCCGCTCCAGCTCAAGCACCGTACAAACCGCCAGCAGAAGCAATATTGATGATGATCCCTTTTTGTTTTTCTAAAAAGATTGGCAAAACTTTTCTAGTCGAACGCATGACGCTTGTCGTGTTAATGGCAAAAATCCGATCCCATTTAGAATCTTCAATGTCACCGGCAGGTTCCATGCCGTCCATGATACCCGCGTTATTCACCAAAATATCCACCGTACCATACGTATTGACCGTAGTATCGATCAAATGCTGAATATCTTCCTCCACCGCCACGTTCGTTTTAATGGCAAATGCCATTCCGCCATTCGCTTTTATTTCTTCCACCGTCTCGTTCGCACCATCAAGATTTAAATCCGATACGACGACTTTAGCTCCTTCTCTAGCATAATCTATAGCAATTTGTTTCCCCATGCCTGATGCTGCGCCTGTCACTACTGCAACTTTGTCTTGTAATTTCATTTGAACTCCCCCATTCATTCTAGTGAAGTGATACTTATTGTACAGATGTTCATTAACTACCTTCCTTTATAGTATAATTAGTTTCAGTAGGCTTACACAATCAGCAAATGATGTACTCGATGTTGAACAATGAACAGAAAACGGTATTATGTTCATTAAAATTACAATAACGAACAAAGGATGAAGAAAATGACTGATAATAATACTGGGATTGATAGAAGGATCAGGAAATCCAAAATGGCTTTGAAAGAATCCCTTATATCATTAATGCAAAGTAAGGATTTCAGGGAGATATCGATTACTGACATTGTAGAACTCGCCGACCTTAATCGGGGTACATTTTATAAACACTATCAGTACAAAGAGGAACTGCTTGAAGAGGTCATGGAGGATGTGATTGCCGATTTGATCATATCGTACCGGGAACCTTATAAGAATGTCGAAACTTTCACCATCAATGAACTAACGGCTTCAGTCATTAAAATATTTGAACATGTAGCTAACCATGCAAACATTTATACCCTCATCTTAAAGTCGAATGCATGGCCTACATTACTGGAACGGATTTGTAATGAGTTAAAGAAACTTCCATTGGAGGACCTGGAAGATTACCAACCGAACCCTAAGGTCAATAAAGAACTTGCCTCCAGTTACCAAGCATATGCGATATTAGGCATGATCATCGAATGGGTCAACACTGGCTTTAAATATAGCGCTGACTATATGGCTGAGCAGTTGCTGGAAATCCTTAATAATAAATCGGTAAATGCCGTCTTTAAAATAAACCATTTAAAGCAAAAATAAGAGGGCGCATCGGCAACCCTCCTATCGCATTAAAGCTCCTGTCCTTTGGAAAGAAATCTTTTTACCACAGACAAGAAAGCTGGTAAATTATCTTCATGGACAAAGTGTCCGGCATCCTCTATCGTCACCAATTCGCAATTCGGGATAAGCTCGGAAACTTCTTGCAATTTGTTTTGGGGAATATGGCTGGCCCCGCCGCCTATAACAAGTGTCGGCATCATAATATCGGTAAGGCGCGCCCACCATTCGGGATCGGGTTCATTAAGCTGTTGTAGAATCGAAGGCACCACCTGCCAATCAAACGGCAGTGGGACAGAAGGTCTGGAAGGAACCTCCATTGGTTTATCCGAGAAAGGAGGTGGCGTGTCTTCGACAATCAACCTTGCTATCCTCGAAGGAAAAGTTTGTGAGAAAAGATAGGAAACTGTTCCCCCCATGGAATGCCCCATTAGCAAAAACCTTTCCAAATCAAGCGCATCCGCAAAATGAAGCAAATCATCACACATCAATTCAAAAGTATATGTATTAGTTCTCGCACTTCCACCGTGGCCCCGTTGATCTAAAGCTAAAACACGATAATTTTCTCCTAATGCGACGGCCGCTTGTTCCCAGGATTCCGAATTTTTTCCCAGCGCGTGAAGAACAACAAGCGGTGGTGCAGAAACATCCCCGCTCTCCCGATATTGAAACGTGAGTCCATTCAACTCAATTTGATTAACCCGTATTTCCATCTCCATTCATCTCCCTGGATGGATTCGTCATTTTGAACCCGATCTAATTTTTAGAAAAACCTCCTAAAATACTATGTACACTATAGATAAATTATACTTTTATGCCTTCATCCATTTATTCATCCTTTGGCCTAGCGGAGTTGGCCGCAGCGAAGTAGTCCATGACAAATAACCGAAATTGCTTGGCTACTGGGGTGAAGTAGCGTTTTTCTGACCAGCCGAGCCCTATTGTCCTTTTACATGCAGGTTCGGTTATCCGGATTTTATGGGATAATGATCCGGTTTGATGGAGCCATGTCAATTCGGATACGAATGCGACCCCCAATCCTTTCCTGACAAGATCCGAGATGACAGCTGGTTCATCTCCTTCGAATGCGATGTGCTGGACGAATCCCGCTTCGAGGCAAAATTGGTCGGTTAGGCTGCGGAACCCGAAGCCAGTGTTCATGCTGATGAATGGTTCATCTTTCACTTCTTGGAGTGTAATGCTTCCCCTGCCTGCAAGCCGGTGATTGGGGGGCACGATCAAGTATATTTCTTCGGTGATCAGCGGTTCCCACTTTAAGTCTGGTCCTTCGATCGGAACGGATGATATGCAATAATCAATTTCGCCTTCAATTAGAAGCTGTTTCATGGATGATATGGATTTTAGGAACTGTTGAAAACGGACATCCGGGTATTGAGATAAAAATGCACTTAATAAATCAGGCAGAACCCTGGGAATGGAAACGGCCAAGGTGATGTTCTTTTGGTCTTGGTCTGTTAATTCCACTATTTCGCGCCTCCCTTCATTCAGTTCCGCAAAAGCGCGTTCGACCCGGTTCAAGAATATTCGTCCGGCTGCATTGAGCCTGATTTTGCGGTGTTCCCTATCGAACAATGCGACTCCCAAATCCTCTTCAAGCCGAGATATGGTTTTACTGAGGGATGGCTGAGCAATCTGAAGATGTTCCGCAGCCCGGGTCATATGTTCCAGACGTGCTACGGTTTGAAAGTACTGCAGCTGTAAGATTTCCATTTTCCCACTCTTTTCACATAGATTTAAATCTATTATTACATAATCAATTATGTATTATACAGTATATAAAAAAGCCATTATGATGAAATAATCTCTTAACTAGAAAGGGCAGGCTCTTATAATGAAAGGTTTACAACTTGTATTTCAAGATATAAAAGCGATGTGGAAACATAAACACGGGAGAATCGCCTTGATTTTCCTTTTGGTCGTTCCATTGATCTACTCGGGATTTTTCTTGGCAGGCTATTGGAACCCTTATGGAAAATTGGATCAGCTGCCTGTAGCAGTGGTCAATCTCGATAATGGCTCGGAAATGGATGATAAGCCAGTCGAGGCTGGAGCTGATTTCGTTGAACAATTGAAAAAGCAGAAAGAATTGGACTTTCACTTTGTCACGGCAAAAGAGGCTAATACAGGTCTTGAAGCTGGTACCTATTATATGGTTGTCACGATTCCGGAAGATTTCTCGAAAAATGTCACCACTTTAATGGATAAAAAACCGGAAACGGCTAAACTTTTGTATACTGTCAATCCAGGCAAGAACTTCGTTGCCTCACAGATCAGCTCTACTGCTGTTGAAAAGATGACTGCAAAAATCAACGCAAGCATCACGAAAGTCTATTCTGAAGGCATCCTTTCGAAATTCCAGGAGGTTTCTAACGGCTTGGCGGATGCCGGGGATGGAGCGGAAAAGCTTCATCAAGGAACAGCAGATGCGAAAAGCGGCAGTGTGAAATTGGCTGGTGGCATTCAGGATTTGAATGATGGCGCCCAGAAGCTGCAAACAGGAAGCACCAAGCTTTTGGATGGACAAGAAGCCTTAGCGGATGGTGCGGATGGATTAACATCAGGTTCCCAGAACTTATATACTGGCATGAAGCGGATATCTGATGGGCATGACTCATTGGAAAATGGGATGAATGAAGTAAGGAAGGGTGTTGAGAACTGGTCAGCCGGAAATGCAAAATTGATGCAAGGGCAAGAACAGGCTGCCGTTACAGCGAAAACTCTTAAGAAACAATTGGATGACTATACGAAAAGTCATCCTGAAGCAATAAAGGATCAAGACTTCAAGCAAATCGTTGCCCTATCAGAAGGTTTAGCCAAAACAGCCACCACTTTAAATGCCGGTCAAAAGCAATTGGGCGAAGGTGCTGCAAAAGTGGCTGATGGTCAAGAAACCATTCAAACCGGGATGAATACCTTTGGTGATAAAATGGCACAAGCTACCTCGGGTGCTAAGCGATTATACGAGGGCACCGAAGAATTCGCGAATGGATTCTCTAAATGGACAAATGGTTTCTCCCATTTAAATGCCGGAATCGATTCGCTAGCTGGCGGGAGCAGCCAGCTAGCCAGTGGATCGGCGGAACTTCAAGACGGACTGGCTTTGCTCGAAACGGGTTCAAACAAGTTATCCTCCAGGCTTAATGAAGCTGCCGATAAAACGGCCAGTCTTCAGTACGACGATTCGACCACTTCGATGTTCTCTGAACCCGTGCAATTGGTCCAATCAAAGCTATCTGAAGTTCCTAACTATGGAACCGGAATTGCTCCTTATTTCCTGTCATTGGCCTTTTATGTAGGCGGCATCATGGCTTCCAATATCTTGCCGCTTGGCCGCAGGCAGAATCTTAGGGTTACCGGAACCGTTCATTTCACGAATAAATTAATGCTGGTATATGTAATCGGCTTGATTCAGGCACTTCTAGTGGATGCAG
Source organism: Peribacillus sp. NPDC096622 (assembly GCF_044762665.1). NCBI lineage: Bacteria > Bacillati > Bacillota > Bacilli > Caryophanales > Bacillaceae > Peribacillus > Peribacillus sp. NPDC096622. Next base: position 76,309 of record NZ_JBIWES010000005.1, read on the forward strand.
TCGTCCTTCTTGGATTCCATTTACATGTAGCCAGTGTCCTAGTATTCATTCTATCAAGCATCATCGTTTCATTTACCTTCATGACATTCATCCTTATGTTGGTGACCGTATTCGGAGTGGTTGGCAAATTCGCAGCAGTGACCCTTCTCGTGTTCCAATTGGCTACCTGCGGCGGAACATTCCCAGGAGAACTTGGCATGTCATTATTGACGAAAATCGGTCAATTTTTACCTATGGCCCACTCATTGAAGGAACTTCAGGAAGTCATCTCATTAGGAGGCTGGGAAAACTTGCGGATGCAGATTTGGATCTTGCTCGCCTATCTCGTTTCCGCAGCGATCATTGGCTGGATAGCCAGTCATATCCAGCATGCAAAAGCAACTTCAGAGGAAGTGACATCTTGATGTGAAAAAGCGCAGTGCAAATGGCACTGCGCTCATTGTAGACAAAAGAGGTTCGGAAAACATTCTTTCATCAAATGATGTTCCCAAACCAACACCTTCAACTCATCAGGTATGGTTTCTATCTAAATGTTATAACAATGTTGATTGGAGAGAAAGGTGCGAGACTCATGCTTAGAAAAGCGCGTCTAGGTAGACCCCACAGGTGCAAGCCGAGGAGGCTTCCTGACCGCCCGCGGAAAGCTTAGTACCTGTAGCTGAAATCAACGTCCAAATTGTACAAGCCATAAAAAACTGCAGGCAAACTCGATTTCCTCGAATTTGGTGATCGAATTATTCCGCCTTACTTAGCCTGAATTACATTCCGTTAGGCTGAAGTTAGAAAAAGCCCTATGCTGCCTGAACTTTTTCAGGTGGCATAGGGCCTTTTATTGTTTCATTTAAGCGGTTTGATCTTTTTTCACAGCTGGTTTTTCTTCAGCCGGCCATGCGCGCTTAATGAATAATGCCAGAATCAGCGCCACACCGGCAATGAAGGTAGATACAAAGAAGGAGAAGTTAATTCCATCCAGCATTGCCTGCATCCCGATTTGGGCTTTCATTTGGCCCATCATCTCAGCGGTGGGCTGGCTTGTTAATTTGCTCATCGCTTTCGTCATTAAATCTTCGGCAGTAGAAGCTGCACGGTTAGACATGACCGTAACGAGCAATGCCGTACCGATCGCACCGGAAATTTGGTTCAGTGTGTTATTCATGGCTGTACCATGCGGGTTCATGCGGGCTGGCAGCGAGTTCAAACCATTTGTCATGATCGGCATCATGGACATTGACATCCCGAAGGAACGAACGGAAAACAGGATTACAATTTCTGTATACGTAGTTTCCATTGATAATTTACTTAGCAAATACGTAGTTACTACGGTGATAAGCAAACCGATCGAAGCAAGGATGCGGGCACCGAACTTATCGAAAAGCTTACCGGTAACCGGTGACATGAGGGCCATCAATAGTGCACCTGGAAGCATCAGTAATCCAGAATCGAATGGTGAAATGCCACGTACTGTTTGTGTGTACATCGGAATTAAGATCATCCCCGAGAACATCGCCATGTTCAGTACGATTGAGATCGTTGCGGATAAAGCGAACATCGGGTGCTTGAAGATCTTGAACTCAAGCATCGGTGTATCCATTTTAAGCTGGCGTGAAATGAAAAGGATCAGGGAAATGGCACCGACAATCAGTGTTCCATATACCCACGGGCTATCCCAACCCTTGCTGCCTGCCGAACTGAATCCGTAAAGCAGGCCTCCAAAGCCCAAGCTGGATAGGATGACCGATAATTTATCGATCTTGATATCGACTTTTTCCTTGTGGTCTTTAAGTTTAAAGAAGCCGAAAATAAGCACTAGTAAAGCTAGCGGAGTAATGAAATGGAATAGCATTCTCCAATCATAATGTTCGATGATCCAGCCTGATAGCGTCGGCCCGATTGCAGGGGCAAACATCATGACCAAACCGAATAGTCCCATTGCCGAGCCCCGTTTTTCAACAGGGAAAGAAGTTAAAAGTACGTTCATTAATAATGGCATCATGATTGCCGAACCGGCAGCCTGAACCATACGTGCGCTCAATAATAGCGGGAATACATGCGCTACACCTGCCACGATCGTCCCGATTGAGAATAGGAGCATGGCTGTCAGGAACAGATTACGTACCGAATATTTTTTTATTAAGAAGGCAGTTGTCGGAATCATGATTCCGTTCACGAGCATGTAGCCCGTTGTCAGCCATTGGACTGTGGAAGTCTCGATTCCCAGGTCTATTTGGATTGATGGCAGTGCAATATTTAAAAGGGTTGAATTCAGTATCGATATGAACGCACCGACCATCAGTATGGCCAAAATGCCATACGAACCCTTTTTCTCATTTATTTGTGCAGTACTCACTTTTTATCTATTCCTCCATTCAAACTATTGGTTCATTTAATTATACGAGCGGTATATTCCAAGCTCACAAAATCAATAATATACCCCTAGTTCATTTTTTGCAATAAAAATTTACTGGTTTAAATAAGGGTTTGTGCTGTGATGAAAAATAGAGTACGATTAAATTTATACAAGCAGTATAATGAAAATCAGGTGATATGATGAACAACCGAAGGCAGAATGTCATCGATACGGCTCATAAGCTATTTATTGACAAAGGCTACCAAGCGACGTCCATTCAGGACATTTTAGACGGCAGCGGAATATCAAAAGGTACATTTTATAATTATTTCCCTTCGAAGGGTGAATTATTTATAGCCATTTTCCGCTCCTTTTATACAAAGATTCGCCATGAACGGGAAAAACTGTTGATTGGTCAAGATTCCGCCGATATTGAAATTTTCATCCGGCAGCTCGAACTGCAATTGATGGTGAATAAGCAAAGCAAATTGCTTATCCTGATCGAAGAAGTCCGTGTTTCCAATGATGAAGAATTAAAGCAATTCATCAATAAGACGCTATTGTTGAGCTTACGCTGGATGTATAACCGTTTTATCGATATCTTCGGTGAAAGTAAAAAACCCTATCTTTTAGATAGCGTCATTATCTTTCATTCGATGATGACCCACATGAGCCATTTTAGTTACCGTGCTAATCCCGCCGGTACACCGGACATACAAATTATCCGCTATTGCATGAATCGCATTGTCCATTTAGTCAATGAAGTGGCTGAAAGCGGGGAACAGATCATTGATCCAGAATTAATGGATACGTGGTTTCCAAAATTCACAAACCAGCTTGATGCTTGCCATAATGATTTGCTTCATTCCACCACGGAATTGAAAAAAGCGATAAACAAAGCTCTTCCTTGCGATGAAGATCGAAGAAGAGCCATTGAGTTGGTCGACTTCATCCAAGATGAGCTGATGCAGTCTGACAAACCGCGAGAATTCTTGATAGAAAGTCTGCTGGACACTTTGAAGACTGGATATGCTTCACAGATCCAAGCATACATTGAGACTTTTGAAGAAAGCATCAATTCTTGCTTGAGCCGATGAAGATTGAAGATACACACCTACCGGAAGCGGCAGGTGTTTTTTTTTATGGCTTTTTAAAATTGCCCGGATTAAAAAAGAGTTGGTTTTATAAAAGCGACCTAAGGAAACACTATCCTTATCATAATAAAGGGAGGTCTACCTACTTGAGTGTGAAAGAGAATGCTTTGTCCATCTTGGCTTTGGGCGGAGTGAATGAAATCGGTAAAAACATGTATGTTGTTCAATATTCAAACGATATCGTCATTATTGATTGCGGTGCAAAGTTTCCTGATGAAAGTTTATTAGGAGTCGATTTGATCATTCCTGATATTTCCTTTCTTCAGGAGAATAAGGAGAAGATCCGCGCTTTGATCGTGACTCATGGACATGAAGATCATATTGGCGGTATCCCCTATTTCTTGAAAAAATTGAATGTACCCATTTATGCCACACGTTTAACACTTGGTTTGATTGAATTGAAGTTAAAAGAACATAACCTTTTGGGTGATACTGAATTAATCCAGATCAATTCGGATTCAAAGCTGGAATTCGGGGAGATGGTTCTGGACTTTTTCAAAACGAACCATAGTATACCCGATTGCCTCGGAGTCACCATGCATACGCCAGAAGGCACGGTCGTCCATACAGGGGACTTTAAGTTTGACTTGACTCCGATGAATGATCAGTATCCCGATATTCATAAAATGGCCAAAATCGGGAGTGAAGGTGTCCTCGTTTTATTATCGGAAAGCACGAATGCGGAGCGTCCCGGCTCCAGTCCCTCGGAGCATCTGGTTGGCAGCCATATTGAAGAGGCCTTCATGCAGGCAAAACAAAAAGTCATTCTTTCGACATTCGCTTCAAATGTCAATCGCGTTCAACAAGTTGTGAACGCAGCACAGAAGACAAACCGGAAACTAGCCCTGATTGGACGAAGCATGGTGAACGTCGTAAACGTTGCCATTGAACGCGGCTATCTCGAGGTTCCTGATGGGATGCTTATCCAGCCACAAGAAGTCGATAGTTATGCTCCTGAAAGGGTAGCGGTTTTATGTACAGGAAGTCAAGGAGAGCCGTTTGCTGCCCTTTCCCGCCTTTCCAGTTCGAATTATCGGGATATGAGCATATTGCCTGATGATACAGTGATTCTTGCATCCACTCCAATACCAGGAAATGAACGAGATGTTTCACGGATCATCGACAACCTGTTTCAACTGGGTGCCAAAGTCATTTACGGTTCCGGGACTGTAACGGGCATGCATGTATCCGGACATGCTTATCAGGAAGAGTTAAAGCTCATGCTTACCCTGATGAAACCTAAATATTTCATACCGATTCACGGTGAGTATCGGATGCTGCACCAACATCGATTACTAGCTGAGTCTGTCGGGGTGGAGAAGGACCATACTTTCATCATCAATAATGGTGATGTGGTGGATATTGAAAACTCCGTTGCCCGTCAAACAAGAAAGGTGGCTGCCGGCAATACCTTTGTCGACGGTGTTGGCGTTGGGGATGTTGGAGAAATCGTTCTGCGGGACCGTAAGCAGCTTTCCGAAGATGGAATGCTCGTGATCGTCATCACACTAAGCAAGACGGAAAGAAAAATAGTATCAGGACCCGATACCATTTCCCGTGGATTTGTTTATGTTCAAAATTCCGAAGACCTCCTTAAAAATGTGAATCGTCTTGTCACGAAAACGGTCAACGACTTACAAAGTGAAAAAATTTACAGGTGGAACATCATCAAACAAACCATAAAGAAGGAATTGGGGCACTATCTCTTTACTCAAACTAAGAAAAAACCAATGATCCTTCCAATAATAATTGAGATTTAGAGCCAAATCGAAAGGAACCCGACTTTGTATAGTCGAGTTCCTTTTTTCAATCAAGTCCTGATTTGCTCGCTTTTGCGGCCATTGCCTTGTTCTTGTTCCAAACCTTGAACTTCATGAAAACGGCTGCAAGACCGATGATCACGATGAATAAAAGGCTGATGAAAAATCCTGGACGTATCTCTTTTTCAAGCAATGTGCCACTTACGGCGGCTAAAATTAAAAGAAGTCCAAAAACGGCCGTTATCTTACTCCACATCTTATTTTCCAAGACTTTGAATGAAGAAAGAATGATGAATGCCCAGTTATACAAAAGCAATATACCAGCAGATGTTGTAATGTATTCATAAATCTTGCCTGGCAGGAGCAAGGCAGTGATGATCGATCCTAGAAGCCCTAAGGCCCCAAGCCCCAGTGAAGGCAGTGGAAGGTCCTTGAATTTCTTTATCTTTTGCATGAATAATGCGGGTGCATTCCCATCATCGGACAGCGTTACCAATAGATTGGTTACACCAAATAGTGAAGCTGTCATCGTCGAGAAACCGGCAATGATGATCGCACCATTAAAAACGTGCGGGAAAAATGCCAGATGATAACTGTCCAATGCCGAAACGAATGGGCTTTCTTTTTCACTGAATGCCCCTAACGAAATCATGGTTACGGCTAACCCCAATGAAACCACATATATAATGGTAAGGACCAAGAGCATGATCGTCCCTGCCTTTGGTGCATCTTCTTTCTTTTTAAGCTGCATCGCCATCAGTCCAATGACCTCAATGCCGCCAAACGCATAAAAGGCATAGATAAGGGATGTCCAAAACCCCTTTAGCCCTTTAGGGAATAATTCATTGTACGTATTCGGAAATGATGGCGGTTTCGCTCCATCAAGACCAAACCAGCCGAAAACGGCACATATTGCAATAATGATAAACATTACGATTGCTGCTGTCTTAATTACAGCAAGGATGTTTTCCACCCTGTCGAACCCTTTTGTTCCCAGCAATACCACCACGATTGAAACAATTGCAAAACCCGATGCAAATAGCCATAGCGGCACTTTCGGGAACCAAAATTGAGATAATAGCGAAAGCGCAGTAAGCTGGCTTCCCATGATCAATATATTGGAGGACCAATAATTCCAGCCACAGCTAAAGCCCGCCCATCTTCCAAATGCTTTATTGGCATAATAACAAAAAGAACCTTCTTGAGGATCGGCAGCCGTCATCTTGGCAAGCAGATTATAAACGATATAGGTACCTAGTGCAGCCAATACAAATGAGAATACAATGGATGGCCCAGTCGTTTTAATCCCTATGGTCGATCCGAGGAAATACCCTGTCCCGATCGTACAGCCTACACCGACCAATGATAGCTGCCACCATTTCATATCGCCCTGTTGTTCACCCGATGCATTGGAATCTTGACCAGTCTTTCCTTTCGCTGAACTGCAATTGGCTTTTGTTGTTGTCATAACATTACCCCCTTCCATCATTCATAGTGTTGATAATGCCACAATGAATTATGCAAGGAAGAAGTTTTCAAATACCCTATGTAATAACCTGAAAGCATTCTCCTTTAGGATATGATGGCAGAAATGCCTTGATAAGCAAAATAAACCCCAAAGCCGACCAATGATAATCCAGAGATGATCGAAATGGCCATTAAGCTTTTTTCATTTAAGAACCTGCGAAATCCATTCGTTAATGCCGCTACAAAAAAATCCCAGCAGGTAAGGCCAAGAAAGATCATCCCGCTATAAATGAAAAGTTGGGAAGTCCCATAACTTGAAGCCGTTTTAGCTAAAACAGATCCATATATCCCCAACCAAAATAAAATGGACAATGGACTGGTCACGGACATGATGAACCCAGTCAAAAAACAGGAAATTAAAGAATCCCTATTCCTGTATTCATTTAATAATATCGTATTAACCCGTAATACACTTTCGACCCCAGAATAAATAAGCACAAATCCGCCAAAAAGCCAAAGAAATATCTGTACGATCGGAATTTCTAAAAACCGTACCATTCCTACATATACTAAAATCATGAACAAGGCATCTGCGATCATCGACCCTGCCCCGACGATCCAGGCATGCCAAAACCCGTTCTTGATTCCTTTATCGATACGAGCGGAGTTCACCGGACCGATCGGTGCTGCAAGGGTAAGTCCCAAAAAAAAGTAACTTAGCAGTAAATGTACACTCAAAAAGCATCACTCCTTCGAGCTAGTTCATGACTTGTACATTTTATGTGGCAACCCTCTGCCTATAACCACATGCCAAAAAAATTTCCCAAGTTACAAAAAAAGCCGTGGGGAAGCCCGGCTTTTTGGAATGTTACCGAAGCCGATTAGGCAGCAGCTTCTTTTTTGTCTGAACTAATGCATTTCATAACAATAAATACAATTCCTATACCAATGATCCCTGAAATGATATAGGTCAAATTGATATGATTTTTCATGACAAGGGACATGACCGGAGGGCCTGCCGCAACGCCGATGAACCTTGATGACATGTAGAAGGAGGTTATCGTCCCCCGCTGTTCCTTTTTTATATTTTGAGTGATGATTGCGTCGAGTGTCGGCAATAACGCACCAATTGCTATGCCCACCAAGCTTGTTATGACCAATAGAAGGAAGACATTGTTTTTTGTAAAACCGACAAATACAAGGCTAATTGAAAGGACAGCTAAACTGATCATGATGATCTTTTTCATGATTGGTAATTCCCCTTTGATTTTTTTCCCTGCAACATAAGAAGATACACAAAGAAAAAATAGAGGGATCGCTATCACTAAACCTTTTTTGATTCCATGCAAATCATGAATTTTTTCCAGATTATCAGACAAAAAGAAAAGAACACCGAACAAAACCAACATGACAAATACACCAATCAGGAAAACTGTATATAACCATTTTCCTTCCTGCTTGAATATTTTTTTCGTATCATGCCAGAATTCTTTGAATTTCTTCGGCTCATCCTTCTCCTTTGGTACCTTTATAAAGAAAAAGACCAAAACAATAGATATTAAACTGAAGAATGAAATCGAGAAGAATGGTAAAAACCAGATAAATGCAGCAAACAGGGAACCCAATATTGGACTAAGTACTTTCCCAAATGTATTCGAGGTTTCTATGATACCCAAACAAGAACTCGTTTTTTCATCATCATCTTTGTATAAATCCCCAACCAGAGGCAAAATGATGGGCGAGGCCCCTGACGCCCCAATCCCTTGCAATACCCTCCCAATGATAATCCAGGTATAGGGATCTTCCATTTTCCATGATGCATAACCAGCTATCAAGCCACCGATAAGGGCTAGGATCAGGCTAGGCAGAATTACCATTTTCCGTCCGAATCGATCTGATAAATAACCAGCTATGGGAATTAAAAAAATGGATGCAACGGAATAGCTTGTTATCACCATGCTTGATTGAAATGAAGATATCCCCACCTTTTCCTCGAAAATGGGCAAAACCGGGATAAGCATTGAATTTCCAAGTGTCATTACCAATGGAATCGATGCCATACTGATCAGGCACCACACGCTTACATCTTTATTTTGCTTCTCATGACCTTCCATACTTACACTCCTCATCCATTATAAAAGCAACTTGTTGCATAAAAGGTAACCATTGTGAAACCAATTTGTTTTGCATCATATATTAGATGTCTTCAATTATTATGTTATAGCGCAGAAAGATTTATTCAGTTGCGCTTCTCCCAAAATTACCCCTATTACCTTTAAAACAAAAAACCCATTCTGTTTAAGAATGGGTTGAGTTCTTTCGTTTTTATAAAAGAATAATATTCCTTTTTTCACAATCCTTTAATATTTGGTCATTCCATACAGAAACCTGAACCTCGCCAATATGTGCTTTCTTCAACAAAAACATGCATAATCTGGATTGCCCTATTCCCCCGCCTATTGAATACGGAAGCTTGCCTTCCAAAACGGCCTTATGATATTCGAGCACCCTACGATTTTCGGTTTTGGATAATCTTAATTGTTTTAACAGTGATTTTTCATCTACTCGAATTCCCATTGAAGAAACTTCAAAAGCACATTCCAAGAGTGGATTCCATAAAACGATATCTCCATTTAGTTCCCAATCATCATAATCTGGTGAACGGCCATCATGCTTTTCCCCCGATCGTAACTCTCCGCCAATTTTCATAATGAAAATTGCACCATATTTCTTCGTTATGACATTTTCTCTTTCCTTCGGATTCAGATCCGGATATAAATCCTCCAGCTCCTGGGTCGTAATGAAGTGAATGTCATCAGGTAACACAGGCTTAAGCAGATGATGGAATTCAAACATATAATGTTCGGTCGATTTAATGGCTCTATATATTTTTTTCACTTCAGATTTTAATGTATCTACATTACGCTGTTCTTTCGTTATGACTTTCTCCCAGTCCCATTGATCCACAAATAACGAGTGCAGGTTATCCAGTTTTTCATCACGTCTTATCGCATTCATATTTGTGTAAATGCCTTCATCACAAGCCAAACCATACCTTGAAAGAGTGATTCTTTTCCACTTTGCCAAAGATTGAACCACTTCTATTTGTTTATTCTTAATATCCAGAGCTTCAAAGGTAAGAATCCGCTCCACACCATTTAAATTATCATTTATACCGTTACCTTCATTTAAAACGAAAGGTGCAGATACTTTAATAAGGTTTAACACATTTGAAAGTCCTTCTTCAAAATGATTCTTAATTTCATTTATTGCAATATCAGTATGCATGATATCAAGAATTGTTTTATATTTATTCGGCATCGATAATTCAGGCATAATTATCCTCCAATTCCGCTTTGAACAGCGCATGCATTTAAATTGACGTCTTTCCATTTGACTAAATTACATTATGAAGGAGTTTTATGTGTTGTTACAAAAACACACAGGCACGACCATGTACCTCCATAAGCGGCAAACCGGACAATGATTCACCATATCACCTCAAAAAAAGGGCTAAAAATGTGGTACAAGTCCAATTGCCTGAATACATTCAAATAAGCGAAGATGTATCAAACGATGAGGTGATGAATTGGGTGTTTTTTTCAGCTATGTATTATTAGGCTTATCACTGGCTGCTCCTATCGGTCCCATAAACGCTGCTCAATTGGACAAAGGAATCAAGAAGGGTTTTTGGCATGCCTGGGTTTTTGGCTGGGGTGCCATTTTAGCGGATTTTGTTTTTATAGCCCTCGTCTTTTTCGGTGTCGTCCACTTCTTGGACAACTCCTTCATGAAAACATTTTTATGGCTTTTTGGATTTTTCGTCCTGACCTATACTGGAATCGAAAGTCTGCTTAGTGCAGGTAAGATTGAAGTGAATGCACGAAAAGCGAAAGATTCCCTTTTTTCTTCATTCCTGACAGGATTCATCATGTCCCTTTCGAATCCCTTATCCATTTTGTTTTGGCTGGGGATCTATGGATCCATTCTCGCAAACTCCGCTTCAAAATATGATATGGATCATTTACTTTTATACAGTTCAGGCATCCTTATCGGCCTCTTGATCTGGGATTTCGCAATGGCCATCATCGCCAGCACCTTCAGACGCTTTTTATCCAAACCCATTCTAATGGGCATCTCGATCATATCGGGTATATCCCTAATAGGGATCGGCATATACTTTGCCATCCAGGCAGCAAAGGTTTTATTTACATAAAGTGATGAGCTTTACTCGTGAATAGATAAAATAGGCCGCCTATTTTATTATCCTTCTTTGTCCATGTCGGACACTTATCCCTTTTTGTTCATAGCCTGAAAGGGTAAACACAAAGGGAGGATTTCTTGAATGTATAATTACGGTTATTACTCTTATAATGTTCCATATTATACTGCTCCATATTATTACGATAATTCCTATGCTCATTTGCCTTATTATGATGACAGACTGCCAGTACAAACACTGGTTCCAGTAGCCACTATTCAGAGCCATTTAAACGCAGGCCGGCAAGGTCATTGCTTCAGGGGCTTTTGGGGTAACACCCAGCACACCTTTATTTTAATGGGGATAAATAATACTACTGGCATGGTACAGATTCTCGAAGGTGGCATTCCAAATGAGGTTCATCATACAGATATAGTTGGATTACAATACCTAGGATTAACCTGCCCTGCCGGTGGCGGCGGACAGGGCGGCGGTCAAGGCGGCGGTCAAGGCGGCGGTCAAGGCGGCGGTCAAGGCGGCGGTCAAGGCGGCGGTCAAGGCGGCGGACAGGGTGGACCGGGCGGTAACTGTTTCCAGCAGTTCATTCCGGGCGTTGGCTGGGTATGGATTTGTAGATAAAAAAAAGACAGTCGAGTTATTCGACTGTCTTTTTTTACTCGTGAATTTCTCGTATTTAGTCGTGAGTTCCGGATTATGCTCCGTTCTTGTTAGATGCTGCGTTCTTTTATTTGCTGGACCATTTTATTGATGAACGTTTCTATTGCGACATTTTCAACTTCTTGTTCCCCGTATTTCCGGACATTTACTTCATTTTCTTTCTCTTCTTTATCTCCAAGGACCAGCATGTATGGGATTTTGCCCATCTGTGCTTCCCTGACTTTATACCCCAGCTTTTCATTCCGATCATCGATTTTCACTCTTATTCCTTGATTCTTCAGTGCTTTTTGAACCTTTAAACAATAATTCAAATGAACTTGTGAGACAGGGATGATCTGTACTTGCACCGGGGCAAGCCATACCGGAAAAGCACCGGCAAAGTGTTCTATCAGGATTCCAAAAAAACGATCGATCGATCCAAAAATGGCACGATGGATGACGACCGGACGGACTTTTTCATTATTTTCATCGATGTAAGTCAGATCAAATTTGTCGGGCATTTGAAAATCAAGTTGGATTGTTGCACATTGGTGGCTTCGTTTTAATGCATCTTTAATATGAAAATCAATTTTCGGTCCATAAAATGCCCCGTCCCCTTCATTTACTTGATAATGTATCCCGATGCTTTCCAGAACATTTTTCAAGGCTGTTTCAGAAGCTTCCCAAAGGGAATCTTCGCCCATTGAATCCTCCGGACGAGTCGAGAGCTCCACGGAATACTCGAATCCAAAAGTGCGATACACCTTATCGATCAGATGAAACACTTGTTTAATTTCACTTTCGATTTGATCTTGCCGTACATAGATGTGGGCATCATCCTGACAAAATGTACGGACACGCAGCATCCCATTCAATGCACCGCTATATTCATGACGGTGCACTTGACCGAATTCGGCCATCCGGACGGGTAAATCCCTGTAAGAATAAAGACTGTTTTTATAAATAAGCATATGGCCCGGACAGTTCATTGGCTTCATCGCGAATTTTGTTTGATCCACCTCAGTGAAGTACATATTCTCGTGATAATGGTCCCAGTGGCCCGATTGTTCCCATAACCGCTGATTCATCATGAAAGGAGTCCGAACTTCGTCGTAATCAGCCTCAGTCTGAAGCTCACGCGAGAACTTCTCCAATTCATTTCTAACGATTTGTCCTTTCGGTAAATAAAATGGCATTCCAGGGGCTTCCTCCGAAAACATGAATAACTCCAACTGCTTCCCTAATTTACGATGATCGCGTTTGGCCGCTTCTTCCAGGAATTTAAAATGTTCCTGTAAATCTTTATTCTTTCGGAAAGCCACGCCATAAACCCTTTGAAGAACTTCATTTTGATTGTCTCCCCGCCAATAGGCACCCGATACACGAGTCAATTTGAACGATTTTACAAATGATGTGGATGGAAGGTGGGGTCCTCTGCAAAGATCGACGAATTCCCCCTGTTGATAGAGCGTTAATTTTTCACCATTAGGGATGTTCTTTGCTATATCCAATTTGAATGACTCTCCTCTGCCCTCGAATAACTTCACAGCTTCTTCATAAGTCACTTCACTCCTTTTAATTTCCAAATTTTTACTTATGATGTGTTCCATCTCTTTTTCAATGGCTTGCAGATCTTCTGAGCTCAAAGGATGGTCTAACTTAAAATCATAGTAAAAACCATCTTCCACGACTGGTCCCATCCCTAATTCCACATTACGGTATAATCTTTTCACAGCCTGTGCCAAAACATGCGCCGATGTATGTCGTAATACTTGTAATCCTTCATCCGAATCGAGAGTCAAGATCGACAGCTCGGCATCCTTATTAAGCTTGTGACTTAGATCAACCAGTTGCTTATCCAGTTTTCCTGCTACTGCCTTTTTCCTTAAACTGGAGCTGATTGAGCCTGCCACACTTTCCACTGTAGTCCCTTGCGGATACTCCTTTTGCTGCCCATCCGGGAATTGAACTTTAATCATTTTTTCACCCATCACATAAACACCCCTTTTTTAATAATAAAAAAACGCACTCATCCCTACGAAAGGGACGAGTGCGTTTACCCGTGGTTCCACCCAATTTCCCATAAGCAAAAAACACTCATGGCTCTGGAGCTTGTAACGCAGCTTAGACGATATCAGTTACTCTTGTTCACTGATATAGCTCAAAGGCGGTAAATCAGTTTCCTAAGCCAGGAAGTTCGCAGCTGCCCTTCCCTCTCTGCAGACCGTAAAAATGATTCATGTCCTTAT
>NZ_JBIWES010000005.1:90240-128114 GCF_044762665.1 Peribacillus sp. NPDC096622
ATATAGCTCAAAGGCGGTAAATCAGTTTCCTAAGCCAGGAAGTTCGCAGCTGCCCTTCCCTCTCTGCAGACCGTAAAAATGATTCATGTCCTTATCAATGCTTCTAAAATTTTATATTGTTATATATATTACAATATATTCCCATAAGTGACAACCTCAATTTTTTCATATCATCACAAACACTAAATTGGTATAATTAGTAAAAAAGGAGTTTCTATGAAAAGTTTAAGTCATTGGTCAATCGTATTTGCAGTGATTGGTACTCTATCATTTTGCTGTTCCCTTGCTTCACCAAAAGCCTCCGAGCTGCTTATGATTTCAGGATTCGGTGCGTTGCTTATTGGTATGTTATGCAGTTTTGGGGCTATGTATAAAAATGAAAAAGGAATGTCGAAATTTTTGGCTGTGGCTGCATTTTTTCTTTTAAGTTTCATTCTCGTTTGGAATGAACCATTTCAAATTGTCAGGCTCTTGACCTGGATGAAAAATTAGCCAAAATGAAAAACCCGTTCGCCATGACGGGTTTTTTGATTGATTCAATCTTCATAGGCTATCGTTCGACTTGAATTCTTTATTCCAAGCCATAGCGTAAGTCCAGTGGTCCAAAGTATTAGCGCGCATCCAAAGCCGAGCAATGATAACGGTGCAAGGATTCGATGCTCCCCAAACATGACCGTGTCTGGCACAATCAGCCATGTGATAAGTGCCAATAAACAGAGAAGCACTCCTGTTGCATAGTAAACCTTGATTTGGAAAAGTGACGCCAAAGGTAAAAAATGAATCCCTACAATAATGGCGATGACTCCCGGTATAAGATTTGTCTGATTGATCAAGTTACAGATGGCAATGGCAATCCCAATCAACAAACCTTCGGCAATGAAGACCATATTAAACAAAAATCCGATACGCTTCAGACGCCTAGCCCCATTTTCTGAAACTTGATTGGACATTTTTTGCGATGCATGTATTAATGAGATGCCACTGATAACCATGATGATTCCTACGAATATGGCTGCGAGTTCCACGTAGGGAAACCCCCACCCCTGCAATCCCATTACACCGGTACCCGCCCACAGTGTACCGAAGACCGCCATGAAAATGACTCCAATTCCAGAACCGCGAAACGCCTCTTTCATCATCAGTTTCCTTTCATCCACAGTATTATCGTACATAGAATAATAGTATTGCAGACCCTCCCCAATTATTCAGCTGCAAAAAAATGATTTAAATACCTTATTGCAAAAATTACCATGCTGCGATATTATGTCATTAATTAGTGATTGATTAATCACTAATTAATTAAAATATGGAGGATACCGATGGCCAGACCCAAAAAAGAGAATCGAAAAGATGACATTCTGGAAGCTGGTTTGGAGGTTTTTGCAGATAAAGGCTATTACAATACAACGACTGCCTTAATTGCAGAAAAAGCCGGCATTTCCCAGCCTTATGTGTTTAAATTCTTTAAAACTAAAGAAGAGTTATTCGTAGCGGCTCTTGACCGGGCATACGAAAGGATCCTTCAAGCTTTTGAAATTGAATCAGGACCCGAGGACCTTGTTAACAAAATGATCAAGGTATATGAAGAATTGACTGAGTCCAATCCCAATGAAATTGCCCTGCAGGTCATAGGACTTTCAGTGACGGAAGACGCAATAAGAAATTCTACTCGATCAGGGTTAGCAAGCATTAGGAATCACACACTTGAAAAATTTCAATCTGCCGGAATTCCGAATGCCGAAGACCAAGTGACCACCTTCCTGGCGAGGGGGATACTCTGCAATATTTCCCACTTCATCAAGATGCCCGAGCTTATGGATGGCGGGGGCAAGTAAGAACCGATTTTCATCGGTTCCTTATTTTGAATATTCATTTAGTGATTGATCAATAAATTAAAAGGGGATGTAAGATATGAAGAAAGCTATTGTGTTGGGAGCAACCGGAGGATCAGGTCAAGTCATTGTTTCAGAATTGTTATCAAGGGGCACAGAAGTCATCGCTTTCGGGCGTTCCAGAATTAAGTTGGAGCAATTAATGAAAGAGCATGATCATTCGCAACAATTATCATACAGAATGGGTGACATCTTTGATTATAAAACAATTGTAGAGGCGGCAGAAGATGCGGAAGTCATTTTTCAATGTGCCAACGTTCCCTATCAGGAGATGGCTTCAAAACTTCTTTCACTTGGGGAAAGTGTCATGAAGGCAACCGATATTTTAGGTAAGAAGGTTGTCATTGTAGATGGGATATATATCTATGGGCACCAAATTGCGAAAGGAGATGAAAACCATCCAAAACAGCCGCATACAAAAAAAGGGCAAATCAGGTTGGAATTCGAGAAGCTCATATTCAGCCAAAAATGGAAAAATGCCAGAGCATTGATTGTCAGGCTGCCCGACTATTATGGCGCTACCTCACAGAACTCCTACCTTCAGCCTACCTTGAATGGCCTAGCTGCCAATAAAACGTCCGTCTTTATCGGGGACTTAAAAACACCAAGAGAATATGTCTACTTACCGGACGCAGCAAAAATGATCGTGGAAATAGCAGAAAAAGACGACTCCTATGGAGAAAATTGGAACATTCCTGGAGCTGGTCTGATTTCCGGAAACGAAATCATCCAAATTGCCCGTCAGGTAACGGGACAGAAAAAGATGGTCCTTCCCCTTACAAAAAACATCATTCAGATACTTGGCTTGTTCAACCCTTTCATGAAAGAAGTAGTGGAAATCATGTATTTAACCAAAGAAGGATTCATCCTGGATGGAGAAAAATATGAAAAACGCATCGGCCCCATACCTAAAACTCCATACAAAGAAGGAATGGAAGAAACAATGCGAACTTTAATGAGATAATAGCCGCTTTCGTCGATATAATTGGATTTTCGGAGATATATTCCTATTTTCGGAGATATAACTGGATTTTCGGAGATATATTCCTATTTTCGGAGATATAACTGGATTTTCGGAGATATATTCCTATTTTCGGAGATATAACTGGATTTCGATACAAATCTTCATAAAAAAACCTGAGTCCCAAAGGGGAGCTCAGGTTTTTTCCATTGATATCAGGCCACATCTGATTTATCGAATTGACAATCTTTTAATGCTATTAATTTGGTCTTGTGATAAATCTTGTATCCTAACCAGATCACCAGGAATACCGGTAATCCGATGTAAGAGACAGCGACGCTATACCAGTCGATGCTGCCGCTTAGGAATGCTTCATAATTCTGTCCTGCTATGACGAGCATGCACAGGGTGAATGAAAGAATCGGACCGAATGGAAACCATTTTGCTTTATATTTCAATTCGTTTACGTCACCACCTTGTGCAACATAGGCACGTCTAAAGCGATAATGGCTTATGGCGATTCCAATCCAGGCGATGAAGCCAGTCAGCCCGGATGCATTCAATAGCCATGTGAATACATGGTCCCCGAAAATGGAGGTCAAGAAGGCGAGTCCCCCAATTAAGGATGTCATGATCAAGGCATTCATCGGGATCCCCCTGCGGTTGACTTTGGCCAGGAATTTTGGAGCTTGATGATCCTTTGCCATCGACCATAACATCCGTGTTGATGCATATAGCCCGGAGTTCCCGGCGGATAGTAAGGATGTTAACACGACCGCATTCATGACGGATGCCGCGAATGCCAGTCCTGCCCGTTCAAAGACAAGGGTGAAAGGGCTTACAGAAATATTTTCGACATCTCCGTTCAACAAGCTTGGACTCGTATACGGTATTAAGAGGCCGAGTATCAGGATCGCCCCGATGTAAAATAATAGGATGCGCCAAAATACTTGGCGGATCGCATTGGGAACATTTTTTTCGGGTTCTTCACTTTCCCCGGCAGCAATACCAACCAGCTCCGTGCCTTGAAAAGAAAATCCTGCGATTAGAAAGATTGAGATGATCGATAAAAATCCTCCCTTGAATGGTGCCTCATCCATGGTGAAGTTTTCAAATCCGATCACCTTTCCGCCAAAAATCCCCAATATGGTCAATAAACCAATAACGATGAAGCAAATGATGGCAATGACTTTTATTAGTGCAAACCAATATTCAGATTCACCATAGCTTTTAATGGATAGGGCGTTGAGGGTGAAGACGATTCCAAGAAATATGGCACTCCATATAAGGCTGGGTACATCAGGGAGCCAGAATTTCATGATGATGGCTGCTGCAGCTATTTCCACGGCAAGGGTGACTGCCCAGTTAAACCAATAATTCCAGCCAAGTGCAAAGCCGAATGCGGGGTCAACAAAGCGTGTGGCATAGGTGGAAAAGGATCCCGATACAGGCATATAGGTCGCCATTTCCCCTAAGCTCGTCATCAGGAAATAAACCATGATTCCAATGCAGGCATAGGCAGCGAGGGCACCACCGGGCCCTGCACTCTGGATGGTTGCCCCGCTCGCCAGGAATAATCCGGTTCCTATTGAACCGCCGATGGCAATCATGGTCATATGCCTTGCTTTCAGTTGCCTTTTAACTGTCGGTTCTTGATTATCAATGGGATTCCTTTTAACTGTCGGTTCTTGATTATCAATGAGATTCATGTCCATAAGGTTCCTACCTCATTTTCTTTTAAAGTTAAAAGTTCAAGAATAAAAGAGTTTTTAAACAACCGCTTTATGAATGACTTAATAGATCGCTTGACTTGCTGGGATGTCTATCCAGTTTAATTGCCATTCCCTGGTATCGTTTCCCTATTCCCGGATTGGGTGATCCCATCCTGCTCAGTCTCCATTCCACACCATTGAATTAAAGTAAGGGCAATGATCTCGGCTGTCGAGAACACGTTGTCGAGCAGGATGTATTCATTTGGATAGTGGGCAACCTCGGTTACTCCCGGCCCGAAAACGATTGCTGGCGTTTCACCGACATGTGTCAGCAATCCCCCGTCCGTTCCCCAAGGGGAGGCTTCAATGACCGGGTCCTGTCCGGCAACTTGCCGATATTGATGAACAAGCGCATTCATCAGTTCATGCTCTACATCAATTGCTCCTGGAACCCAGCGGGCCCCGAACCATTCCAATACGGGCGGGTTTTCCTTGAACCATTGGTCCGCTTCCTCAAGCTGCAATAACCAGGAAGCCATTTCGTCCTTCGCCTGCTCCATCGTTTCCTCCGGCGCAACGCCCATCCTTCCTTCGACTTTCACAAGGTCGGGAACGGATGACGGCCAATTACCGCCTTCAATGACGCCTAGATTGATTGGAATCGGAATAGGCGTGTTCTGATAAAGCGGATCACTGATACGTGCATTTCGCTTTTCTTCCAAGGCACGAATATGATTGATGACGGTCATGGTTTTTTCAATCGCACTAACGCCTTCATACCTTGTTCCGCCATGGGCTGACCGTCCTTTAACATGGATTCGGAACCACATCGAACCCTGCTGTTTCGGGAAGATCCTCATGTTCGTCGGTTCAGGGATCAGGGCGGCATCGGCTTTATATCCCCTCAGGACAGCCGCTAATGTTCCGGCCCCGCCGCTTTCTTCTTCAATCACACTTTGAAAAATGACATCTCCTTTTAATTGGATGCCATTTTCCTTCAATGCCTGCATCGCAAGGATCAGCGAAACATTTCCACCCTTCATATCGGTTACGCCGCGTCCAAACATCCTTCCATTCTTAATCGCTCCGCTATATGGGTCGTCGTCCCACTGATCTCGGTCTCCGTCCGGTACCACATCGATGTGTCCGTTCAAGATGATGGAACGTCCGCCTCCAGTCCCTTTCATGATACCCACCACATTGGGGCTGTTGGAGAATTCACTGCGCGGAGAATAGAAATAAGAGTGCTTTTTCAGCTCGCCGCCGTCAGGTTCCCAACTATCGATCTGCAAACCCATTTCCTGCAGCTTTTGGGCGACGATGGCCTGTGCTCCTGCTTCATTTCCTTGTGTACTCGGGGCTTGTACCATTTTTTGCAATAGGTTCGTTCCTTCTTCCCGATGATCCTTGATCCATTGGTTTATCCGTTTTTTTATATCCGGCACATTTATCCTCCTTAATTACACATATTCTCATAGATTACTGAAAGTCCCATTCCGCCTGCCATACACAACGTTACCATTCCGTACTTAACTTGTGAACGCAACATTTCATGCATCAGTGTGACTGTCAATTTTGCACCTGTTGCTCCTACAGGGTGACCAAGTGCAATTGCCCCCCCATTGACATTGACAATATCCGGATTCAAATCTAACTCCTTGATCACTGCAAGTGCTTGGGCAGCAAAGGCTTCATTAAGTTCAATCAGTCCGATATCCCCTAACGATAGACCTGCTTTTTCCAATGCCTTTCGAGTAGCGGGTACTGGTCCAATCCCCATAACTCCAGGTTCAACTCCTGCACTGGCAAAAGCCTTTATTTTCAAGAGCGGTTTTAATCCCTTTTCTTCTGCTTGCTGCTTGGACATTAAAAGTACAGCTGCAGCCCCATCATTCATAGGACAGGCATTTCCTGCCGTAATGGTTCCTTCATTTTTGAATACTGCCTGAAGACTGGCTAGTTGATCTAGACGAATGTCCTCGCGTACCCCTTCGTCATGGTTGAAGATTTGAAGTCCTTTTCGATCCTTGATTTTAAGCGAAATAATTTCTCTATTAAAGCGACCCTCTTCTATAGCTTTCCAAGCCTTCTTGTGGCTTTGATAAGCAAATTTATCCTGTTCTTCACGACGGATACCATATTTTTCAGCCAAGCGCTCGGCAGTGATTCCCATATGATCATTTTCCAAGGAACATATTAATCCATCTGCCAGCAGAGCATCCTCCATCGTTAAGTTTCCAAATTTACCGCCCCATCTATTTTTCACGATATAAGGCACATTGCTCATGCTCTCCACTCCGCCGGCAATAATGACGTCTTCTTGACCAGCAGCGATAGTTAAAGCGGCGTTGGTAATGGCCTTTAAACCTGATCCACATGCTTTGATTACAACGTGTCCTGGGACACTGTGTGGGAAACATGCCAGCTGCGACGAAATTCGTGCCGAGTTAAGTCCGCCTCCGTGGACATAGCCGTGTCCGAAAATCACTTCATTGACTTTTTCTTTACCCAAACCGGAATTCTCCATTAAACCTTCCAATACTTGACGGCCCAATTCGGTAGCTTTAACATTCCTGAGTGATTTTCCAAAGGATCCAACTGCAGTTCGCGCCCCAGCAACGATGACAACCTCATTCAAGCTTTTTTCCTCCTCTTGCCTATTCAATGGTGCTGACGGCAGCATGGATTTTCAATGATGCCTCTGTATTCCTTATCACATCATCCACGGTATATGGCGCCATGACTTCCTTAAGCACCAATCCCTCTTCTGTTACTTCCATGACAGCCATATCCGTAATGATTAAATCCACACTCTTTCTTGCCGTCAATGGAAGCGTACATGTCTTCAAGATCTTTGATTCACCCTGCTTATTCACGTGATTCATCAGGACGATCACCTTTTTGGCTTTCTGGGCTAGCTCCATTGCACCGCCCATACCCGGCACCCGCTTTCCTGGGACGATCCAATTTGCCAAATCCCCTTTTTCACTAACTTCCAGGGCCCCAAGGATGGTGATGTCGATGTATCCTTTCCTGATCATCCCAAATGCCGTTGCACTGTCAAAGTAAGAAGCTCCCATTACAGTGGTGATCGGGAAACCTCCCGCATTACAGAGGGCAGGATCTTCTTTTCCGGGATCAGGACTTGGCCCTGTACCGAGAACACCGTTTTCCGCATGGAACAGCACATGGATATCTTGAGGAATATGATCCGCCACCAAGGTAGGGATGCCGATGCCTAAGTTGACGATCAATCCGTCATGGATTTCCTTGGCGGCGCGTTTCGCGATGCGATTTCGTACATCTACTGCCATGCCCATTTCCAATTCACCCCTTTTGTCGGAATCACCATATCTACATAAATGCCTGGTGTGGCAATACATTCCGGATCCAATTCGCCTGCAGGAACGATTTCCTCCACTTCCGCAATCGTGAAGGCCCCTGCCATCGCTACCAGCGGATTGAAATTACATGCAGTCTTGTCGTACACTAAATTCCCCAGTGAATCGGCCTTTTTGGCATGGACGATGCTTACTTCAGCCGTCAAAGCGGTTTCCACCAAATATTCTTTTCCTTCTATCACAATCTTGTCCTTGCCTTCTTCGGCTATCGTACCAATCCCGACATCGACAAAAATCCCGCCTAAGCCTACACCGCCGGCACGAATCCGTTCGGCTAATGTCCCCTGCGGTGAAAATTCTACTTGGAGCTTTCCTTCAGTCATGAGCGTGCCGGCATTAGGATTGGATCCGATATGCGAGGCAATCACTTTCTTTGCCCTTTCAGCAGTCACAAGCCGGCCAATGCCGATATCAGGGAATCCAGTATCATTGCCAATCAAGGTCAATTCCTTAACGCCCTTGTCAAGGATGCCCTGTACAAGCGTCGGAGGAGTCCCCACTCCGCCAAATCCTCCATACATGAGTGTGCATCCATCGGAAATATGCTCCAGCGCTTCTTCCATGGTCACAATTTTGTTTTTCTTCGTAATGACCTGCTTCATACCGTTCCTCCTAAATAGCCTGCATGTCTTCAATCAAGCCTTCCGCGTGCAATTCTTGCTGTAACTCTTCGAGGGAAGCTTCCAGTATCTTGACGAGGCGATCGATTTCTTCATTCGTAATGATTAATGGCGGAGATATGATAACCGCATCACCAGCGATTCCTTCAATCGCACCTGCAGCAGGATAGATTATCAACCCCTTCGCAAAAGCCTTGTTGACAAGCCTTGGAGTCAGGCCGATTTGCAAGTCGAATGGCGTTTTTGATACCCGATCTGAGACAAACTCAAGTCCAAGGAGAAGCCCTTTCCCCCTCACATCACCGATGATGTCGAATTCTTTAGCCAACCCTTGCAGTTTCTTAAACAGATATTGACCTTTCTCTTCCGCTGCCCGAACCAGGTTATTGCGCTCAATGTAGGAAAGCACTTCCAATGAAACGGCTGCCGATAGAGGGTTTGCACTATATGTGTGTCCGGCCATGATAGATTTCGAGCCTTTTAAAATGGGCTCCATGACACGGTCAGTAATCATCGTGGCAGCGATTGGAGTATACCCGGCGCTCATTCCTTTACCCAATGCGATGATATCCGGGGTGACTCCCCAGTGTTCCATTGCGAACATTTTTCCTGTCCGGCCGATTCCCGTCATTACCTCATCGGCGATAAAAAGAATGTCATAGGTTTCGCAGATTTCCTTAATCCTTTGATAGTAGCCATCCGGCGGTGTTACAGCACCAGCGGATGCCCCGATTATCGGTTCTGCGATGAAGGCTGCGATATTCTCGGATCCGACCCTTTGAATGGCTGTCTCCAGTTCATCTGCACACTTAAGCTTGCATCCTGATGTTTCATTATTATGAGGACAGCGATAGCAGTAGGGAGCAGATATGCTAGGAAAATCCTCCAATAGCGGCACAAAACGTTTTCTTCTTGGTACATGGCCTGACATCGATAAAGCGCCCATCGTGATCCCGTGATAACTCGTCCACCTGGAGATTATGCGATTTTTTCGCTCGAACCCTTTTTCTTGCCAATGTTGAATCGCGATCTTCATTGCCGTTTCGGTCGCTTCAGATCCACTGTTCACAAAAAATGACCAATTCAAATCCCCTGGAGCCAGCTCACTTAGCTTTTTGGCCAATGCCTCTGCGGCTCCGCTCGTAAAATGAGACCTATATGCAAAAGAAACCTTGCGGGCCTGCTCCGTCATCGCCTCGACAATATCCAATACACCATGTCCAATACTTGCCGTGACTGCACCTGATGAGCCGTCTATATACTGTTTTCCATCTGTATCATAAAGATAAATTCCATTCCCATGAGAGATAGTGGGATAGTCCTGATCTAAAGTAGGCTTAATCAAATGATTTCGTTCCATTTCATCTCTCCTTTTTAACGTTCGTACACATTATCTATTAATCTATTACGTTTTTAAAAGACTAAACGGCTCATCCTGAATCAGGATAGATTCCGTAGGGCAGCCTTCCATGGCATCTTGCATGTCATCATGCAGGATTTCAGGAACTTCGGCAATCCCCTGATTATCGTCCAGGATGACGAAAGCGATCCCTTGATCGTCATAGTCATAAATCTCAGGACCTGTTGAACCGCACGCCCCGCACGCAATGCAGGTTTCTTTATCAACCCATGTGTATTTAGCCATAGAAAAATCCTCCTACTTGAGGGATAAATCTTTACCCCAAATATTCATGTCCTCATACTTATCCCAAATATTGCAATTCTTCGTTAATCTGCCCCCATATTCATATCCCAGCTGATGAAAGACGGCGTTCATGCCCATTGACAATGAACGGGCCAATGAATAAGAGCAATAAATATTTTTCCTGAACAATTCTTGTTCCAATGCGGAGATGAGCACCTTCATGAAACCATGCTTTCGATGCTGGGGAATTGTTGCACAGTCCGTTATTTCAGCATTGTGATACATCTCATTCACTTCAGCGGATGCAGCACTCACGATGGTTCCTTCATATTCGATAACACTAAAGATCGTCCCTTCCTCCATCACTTTCTTGATATATCGCTCATCATTCATCGGTGTAGGATAGGTTTCAAAAATGGCACCATATAACTTCGCCAGCTCTTGTGCATCTTTCTCCGAAGCAGACCGGAGGATATAACCTTCAGGTATTTGCTGGGATTCAATCGGTCTAGAAACCCTGCTTACATCTTGGATGACTTTATCTTCCTTGACCCAAAAGTCGCTTGTCCGCCTTTCATCCGTTAAATAGAAGGCCATGCAATAGGCGTCATTCCCCTTGAAATACTTGCTCAATATTCCTTCCAGCATGAATCCTTTACTTAACGCCGCTGATAAATCTTCATTCCTGGCTTTTAGTATCACTTTTGTAAAGCCCTGCTCCTTTGCGATGGCAAGGGCCCGATCGATCGCTTTTTTGATACTTCCCCGATAATCATCCATGCGTAAGCGCTGATTGGCATGATCATGATAGAGTTCCATCGTATAACAATCCCCGGTCTCCATTTGGGTGAAAAAAGGCAGCTTTTGAACAGGCATCATGTATCCCCCTTATTTAAAGAATTCGGGAGAAGAGATGCATATCATCCGCTTCTCCCGGCATTCTATTTCCAATTGAATAATTTTTTGACAGGTGCCTGAAGAAGCTGATCATACGTGAATTCATCAGGATATTCACTAACATCATATATGGATAAGGCTTCATCCACCTTTTGATTCATCGAATCAGATACATAGATTCCACATTCAGGACAGTTTATGGCTGGAACTTGAAGGACTTTTATTGACCGTTTCCCGTCAGGCATGATCCAGTAACAATCCTTCTTTTCACTTTCTTCTACATTTGGGGCATTGCACCACAAGCAGTCCATCTTCACTCCTCCTTACCATCAGATTTCACCGAGCCACTAGCGGCCAAGGCATTCTTTTTTTCTTGGGCTAACCTTAATTTTTCCTTCATTTCATCCCGTTTATCACGGCGATCCTTCAAGGAAGCATGTTCCTCAGTGCTTTCATACGCTTTTCTCTTATCAAGACGACGAAGGCCCTCTGGAACCAAGTTGAATTTCTCGTCAGTCATGAGCGCGGAAATCCCGACGGCTTCTTTCCTATCCGCAGTACCATACACTTCATCAAAGTAAGCATCCGCACTGCCGGCAACATAATTCTTCGGCTCCGGATAGCTTGTGATTACTCCTTCAAAGTTCCGTAAAACGACTTTATCCGGACTTTGCGAAAGAAGGTAATTCGGGGTCAAGGCTATCTTTCCGCCACCGCCAGGAGCATCCACCACAAAGGTTGGCACTGCATATCCTGATGTATGGCCGCGCAGCGCTTCAATGATTTCCAGTCCTTTTGAAACCGGCGCCCGGAAATGGCCAATGCCTTCAGATAGATCACATTGATAAATGTAATAAGGTCTTACCCTTGCTTTTACACAGTCATGCATAAGCTTTTTCATGATATGGACACTATCGTTGATACCAGCCAGGATGACTGCCTGATTACCAAGCGGCACTCCTGCCATCGAGAGCATATCACATGCCTTTTTCGCTTCATCCGTCAATTCAAGTGAATGATTGAAATGCGTATTCAACCAAACCGGATGATATTTTTTCAGAATATTACATAAATTTTCCGTAATCCTCTGCGGGAAAACGACCGGTGCACGTGTGCCGATCCTGATGATTTCCACATGCGGGATGGCGCGTAAGTTACTCAATACGTATTCAAGGATCTTATCATTGATCAACAGGCCGTCACCGCCGGAGATCAGGACGTCCCTCACTTCCGGAGTGTTCCGGATATATTCAATCGCCCCGTCAAGCTGCTTCTTGGGAACACCCATGCCAACCTGACCTGAAAAACGGCGTCGCGTACAATATCTGCAGTACATGGAGCATTGGTTCGTTACAAGGAATAGAACACGGTCCGGATAACGATGCGTCAATCCTGGAACAGGGGAATCCTCGTCCTCATGCAGCGGATCCTCCAAATCATATCTAGTCTTGTTCATTTCTGCCGAAAGCGGTACAGACTGTAAACGAATCGGACAGCGAGGATCATCGGGATTCATCAAAGAAGCATAATAAGGCGTAATGTTCAACGGAATCGTTTGAGTCGAAATCCGGACTCCTTCCTCTTCGTCCGGTGTCAGGTTGACGACCTTTTTCAGATCATCCAGTGTTTTAATCGTATTGGTCAATTGCCAGATCCAATCATTCCACTGCTCTTCCGTTACATCCTTCCACAATTCGATATCATTATAATGCCTGCGTCCACCTAGGTATTCTTTATGTTTTACATCAATTCCCATTAAATTCATTTATAATGCCCCCTTATTATAAGAACTTATCAATATACTCTCGCAAGAATGATGCCAACATTAATAACAAGGGAAATATAAGCAAAAGGGGGTAAATCGAGCTTAAAATCGCAAGATATTTTTCATTATGCATAATTTTTTGCAGCCAGATTCTTTGCGCCAAGCAATAAAAAAAAGAGGCTCTCTTTACAAAAGAGCCCTCTTCAAGTTACATCATGATCAAGAGAGTGACAGCGTTTCCAAAAAACTGAAATCACTTGGATCCCTTCGATCCTGCCGTATAAACTTTTTCAATGCCGTACTTGTTTAACTTATATTGCAGTCCCTGTCTTTTAATATTGAGGGCTTCTGCCGTTTTGCTGATATTCCCGTTATACTTCTCGAACATATTGATGATCATTTCCTTTTCCATTTCTTCAAGAACGACAGGTAAATCAATCTTGTTTTTCAATGGGGAAGGCTGGCTCTGCGCATTAGCTGCAGCGTAATTTCCTGAAGGGAAAAGATAAGCAGGAAGATGATGTTCATCAATCATATCCTCCCCAGCGTCCATGACATTGAAGGTTAACTCGATGGCATGTCCCAGTTCACGAATGTTCCCGGGCCATGGATATTGAAGAAGCCGCTGCATCGCCTTTTGACTGATTCCGCGCACTTCCGTAAAAAATGATTTGTTGAATTTTTGAATAAAGTGATTGACGATTTCCGGAATATCCGTTTTGCGCTCAGAAAGAGAAGGCATTTGGATCGTCACGACATTGAGGCGAAAAAATAAATCCGAACGAATGATTCCCCGCTCCAACGCCTCTTCTGGAGAAATGTTCATCGCAGCAATGATCTTCACATTAATCTTTTGCTCCTTCGAACCTCCAACACGGCGCACCTCACCCTCCTGAAGCACCCGCAGCAATTTTGCCTGCAGACCGAGGTCGAGGCTATTCAGCTCATCAAGGAAAAGGGTACCGCCATTTGCCTGCTCAAAAATGCCCATGCGATCCATAGCTCCGGTAAAAGCCCCTTTCGTCGTGCCGAACAGCAGCCCCTCCATCAATTCCTTTGGAACGGCCGCACAGTTTTGCGCGATGAATGGCTGATTTCGCTGAGCACTTACATTATGTATACTTTGCGCGACCAGCTCTTTCCCCGTCCCTGTTGGTCCATATATCATGACTGGGGAATGTGTACGGGCCGCTTTTTTCGCCAATGAAATCGCTTGCTGAAAAGCGGGGCTATTGCCGATCAAATCACTAAAATGATAGGTCGCCGTGCCTTCAGAGAACTTATTTTTCTTATGGGTCTCGGCCAGCTGGGAACGCAAATCGACAATTTGATCATACATATTCATGACCTTCGTAATATCCTTTGCGATTTCCACTGCCCCAATAATTTCACCATCCTCATACAAAGGATACGTACTATTGATCGACGTTATTTTTTTCTCCTTTAAATTGACATATGTTTGAATGGACTCAATCGTTTCATTGCCTTTTTCCAATGCCACATGCAGCGTACTGGATTCATCAGTCAATGAAGGATAAAGCTGAAAAATATTCTCCCCCAGCACCTGCTCCCGATCCAGCCCGTCGATATGCGCCATCATTTCATTGTAAAAAACCGTATCCCCATCTTTATTCACAATATGGACACCCACATTGATCACATTCAATATCCATTCAAATTGAGTGGAAAACTGATTTACTGAAGATTTCATTTCTTCATCTCCGTTCTCTGTCATTTGATAGAATCACCTGTAAATTATAGCATTTAATGGGAAACATTCATCTCTTTATTCTTATTAAAATCAAACTTCAACACAAAGGCAATAGAATAATGAGGTCAAATAAAGGAATCTAGCATTTAGCCAAGAAGATTATATAAGAAAAATAAAATTTAGGGGTGAGTCAGATTTCGGGAAATAGATTAGAAATTAAACCGTGGGAAGATAAAGACCTTGAATTACTACTTCAACTAAATGCCCCAGAAATGATGGAGCATCTAGGCGGACCAGAAAGTAATGAACAAATCCTGAAACGTCATCAGCGGTATCTGCAGATTGGAGATAAAGGATGCATGTTTAGCATCAACCCGTTTCCAGAGGCAAAGGCAGCCGGTTCCGTTGGCTACTGGCAAAAAGTATGGAACGATGAATTTGTGTACGAAATCGGTTGGAGCGTCCTCCCTTCCTTTCAAGGAAAAGGAATCGCATCTCATGCCGTGATGGCACTGATAGAGAAAATCAAAGCCGAACGAAAATACAAAAACATTCACGCATTCCCTTCGATCAGTAATCCTGCATCAAACGCAATTTGCCGCAAGCTCGGCTTCAATCTCATCTCCGAATGTGAATTCGAATACCCGCCAGGGAGCTTTATGCAATGCAATGATTGGTGCCTGGAACTTGAATGAATACTTTAGATGGATAGCGGAAGGATTATTCTCGGGTCGAATTATGTTGGGTTTAGGTGAATTATTTCCCGGGAAAGTCGAATTATTCCCGGGGTAGGACGTCCCATCCGTCAATATTCATATAACTGGAACCGAGAAGTTATTATATCTTTATGAAGGTTAGGTTGATTCTCTGATTTTAAGTTTGGTAGGCAATTTAATGACGTCGCGCTTTACTTTCAAATCATCATTTAAATATTTTATCAATTCTATTACAGTGCGTTGTCCTAGTTCCATAATCGGTATATCGATTGTGGTTATGGTGGGGGTCGTGACTTGGCAAATAGATTGATTATCATAACCAACTATAGCTAGGCATTCCGGTATTTTATAGCCCAACATAGTTGCCTTTTTAATAATTCCTGCTGCTACCTGATCATTTCCAGTAAATAAGGCAGTAGGTTTTTCTTTTAATTTTATTATTTCATCACAAATACGGAATCCATCTTCAATATTAAATCCATGTCCAAATATCCAGTCTTCATTATGTAGTAAATTATTATCCGCTAAAGCTTTTAAAAACCCCTCTTTTCTTTGACCCTGGGCCTGACTATAAGTAGTGTCGTAGCAAAAACCTATCTTCCTATGGCCTTTTTTTATTAAATGATTAACGGCTTTGTATGTCGCTTCGAATTCATCATAACCAATAATTGGTATGGAGGCGGAATGATGGTATTCATTACACAGTAAAATTGGGCCGTATTTCAAATAAGGCTTTATTACATTCCATTCATTTTCTAACGCTCCTAAAATAACCCCATCTACTTCTCTATTCTTTAATTTCCCCATAACATCTAATTCATTTTTCGAATCATAAAAGGTTTGAAAAATAAGAACTTTATAATCATTTTCCAATGCTGCTAGAGATACTCCTTTAACTAATTGGGCAAAGAATGGATGATCGAATCTTGGGACTGATATTGCAATGGTTTTGGTTTTATTTGCCCTGAAATTCCGGGCAAGTGAACTTGGTGCATAATCAAGCTCTTCAATGACCTTTAAGATTTGTTCCCGTTTTTCTTTTGATACATATGGATGATTATTTAAGACTCTAGATACCGTTGTTTTAGAGACATTACACATCTTGGCTATCTCGCTAATTCTCGTCATTTAATCCCATCCTTGTAATAAGTGGTTGACATGTTATCGATTTCAGAAGTTATTATAAATCCGTTCCTAATATATTAACAAAATTTTTCTGAGTTGTATTTTTAAAAAGTTATGGAAGCTAATGGAGGGGTTGTTATGTTATTGAATAAAAAGGGCGGGTTTAAGTTACTGCCAAATGTTGAAGACCCAAAATACATTGTATTCTGTGATTTTGATGAAACCTATTATCCTCACTCCATGAGTCTCGAGAGACAGAAAGATTTATATGAACTTGAAAATTATTTAGAGGCAAAAAGCATTGATGAAGAACTTGTCTTTGGCTGGGTCACTGGGAGTAGTATCGAATCAATATTACATAAAATGGAACGAGGTGGGTTCAGGTTTTTCCCGCATTTTATTGCCAGCGACTTAGGTACCGAAATCACCTATTTCTCAGAAAATAATTTTTTGGAAAAGGACCCCGATTGGCATTCACAGATTAATATCGAAGAATTTAATAAAAGGAAAGTCGATGAAATTTATAAGGTTCTGCATAACGGCAATATCCCATTGATTCCTCAGACTCAAATGGGAAGTTCACGCTACAAAAGAAATTATTATTATCAAATACAACATGAATCCGTCGACAAGAAGAACTTAGCCACCATCCAAAGGGTGGCCAAAGAGTACAGGATAGGGGTGAATATCAATCGTTGCAATCCACTTGCCGGCGATCCTGAAGATAGTTATGATATAGACTTTATCCCATTAGGTACTGGAAAAAATGAGATTGTACGTTTTATGCTAGACAAATTCGGGCTGAGTCGGGAGCATGCCTTTGCATTCGGGGATAGCGGCAATGATCTGCTCATGTTAAAAAGTGTCAAACATGGTTACCTGGTAGGGAATGCAACTCAAGAAGCCAAGGAGGCTCATACTAAGATAGCGACAGGTACGTACTCTAAAGGAATATTAAGAACCTTGCAATCGATCATTACTATTTAAGGGGAAGTATAAGTAATGATGAAAAGGTAGTTGGTGGCTCTTGCACAGCTTTACGGTATGGATTTTCTTTCAAGCAAACAATTCATTCCATGTTACTTTGCCTGCAAGCCTATCAGCGGGAATCTTGCTTGCTTTTTGGTATTTGAATAATGCCGTTTCGGTTTTTTCCCCGAATACTCCGTCAAGGAGACCGGGGTCAAATCCTTTCATATATAGCGCTGCTTGCAGGATCCATGTGATATTGCAGCTAGCTCCTTTTTTTATTATGACGGTTGCATTCTTCGTTTTAGGCCCCCATTTTCCATCGACATCAAGCTTTTTATTGAATTGCTTATTCAATTCCGTTTGTAAACCTATTATAAGGGCCGTTCGAGTGTCGGGACCATAAAACCCATCATCCTCGATATTCGTTTCATATCGGCCATTTAATGTTTCTTGAATCGAAATTATAAGATTATCTCCTTTGCTGGTATTCGGCATTGCCATTTTTTCCAATTTGGGGGTTAGTTGAGGCTTTTTTCCTGCTTGTAACTGTTTATAAGATAGCCCGCCTGTCATCTCCAGGTGGGGATAATCCTTGAATGAACTCCAATCCCCGCCCCATTTAAATCCTAAAGCCTTACCTATGGCAGACACGCGCTGCCACTTTGAATCAACTTTCCATATCGCTCTCCTGCCATCATCACTCACAATGAAGAAATCAATAGCCAGTCCATAATTATGATAGGATTGCCCTGGCTTAGCGTTCGTCACGATAGGTTTAGCTAGATTACTATAGTTCATTCCATTGTAGCTGTAAACTCGTCCTTGACCATAAAGGTTGGCTTGTTCTTCCATAGAGCGATAACCTGCACTTATCTGTACAGTGATCCCTTCATTATATGCACGTTCCACCATTTCCAATGCTGATGCCTTCACAACAGGATTCATCCCTTTGCCCATCTTTTTCACTGATCTCTCCAATAATGTTCGTAATGCTACTTTCACTGTAATCCCTCCTTTTAGTTCCCATCAAACTTTATATAAGCCTTTTTAACGGAAAAGTAGCAGAGTTGGAAAAGTTTGTTCTCATTTATTAGAGAATAGAAGGAAAATGTTATTTATTTAACAAACGTTCTAGTTGATTTCAGAAATCCGCTCCCTTTCCGCCGACTGTCTGCCAAATGTCTGCCAAGTATTGATAACTGAGGTGAAAAAGCTTGTTGTTCCTTCACATAGAAAGGGAATTTCTCCAAAAAAATAAGACTGCTTCCGTTCGCCCGTTTGCGAATGAAAGCAGTCTTATAATGTATTATTTTATTACTCTCTTTAACTTACGCTTTAATTTCAATAGATGGGCTTATTGTAAAGTCAGCCTCTGTTTTACTTTTCACTTCATCAAGTGTTACGCCATTTTGCAATTCAATCAATTCCATGCCAGCTTCCGTAAACTGAAAAACAGCCAGTTCGGTAATCAGGCAATGGACGACTTTTTCTCCCGTCAATGGCAATGTACAGCTTTTTTTCACTTTGGATTCCCCATGCTTGTTCACATGGTCCATGATGACAACAATTCGTTTTGCACCTTGGACGAGGTCCATCGCTCCTCCCATCCCTTTTACCATCTTTCCCGGAATCATCCAGTTTGCCAAGTCCCCATTCTCGGAAACTTCCATCCCGCCTAAAATGGCTAGATCGATGTGGCCGCCGCGAATCATCGCGAATGATTCAGCGCTATCAAAAAATGATGCTCCCGCTTTTGCCGTTACCGTTTCTTTTCCTGCATTGATCAAATCCGGATCGACTTCATCTTTTTGGGGATAAGGCCCGATTCCCAGTAAGCCATTTTCCGATTGAAGCATGACATTAAAGTCATTTGGAATCATGTTGGCAATCAAGGTCGGCATTCCAATCCCTAAATTCACACACATCCCATCTTTGATTTCTTTAACGGCCCGTTCTAAAATTAGTTGTCTAGTCATTCGAATACTCCTCCTTTTTATGCGTTAGCAGTTGTAAGTCTTTCAATTCGTTTTTCATAGTCATTCCCTACAAGCACTTTTTGTACATAAACCCCTGAAGTATGAATTTCATCTGGATCGAGCTCCCCTGTGCCCACAAGCTCCTCCACTTCGACAAGCGTGACTTTCCCTGCTGTGGCAACGACAGGGTTAAAATTCCTTGCCGTTTTCCGATATACAAGATTACCGAAATGATCTGCTTTCCAGGCTTTTACAAAGGCAAAATCTCCGACTATTCCTTTTTCCATAATGTATGTGCGGCCATCAAACTCTTTATGTTCTTTACCTTTTGCGACTTCCGTCCCTACTCCTGTAGCTGTATAAAAGGCAGGAATTCCCGCTCCGCCCGCTCTTAAACGCTCGGCCAGCGTTCCTTGGGGAACTAGCTCGACCTCAAGCTCGCCACTTAAAAATTGCTGTTCAAATAACTTATTTTCCCCAACATAAGAAGCGATCATTTTCTTGATTTGTTTATTTTCAAGCAATAGACCTAGACCCCAGTCATCGACACCGCAATTGTTGCTGACAATCGTCAAATCCTTTACACCTTTGTTACGCAATGCAATGATAAGTTTTTCTGGTATTCCGCTTAATCCGAACCCGCCTACGATAATGGTTGCTCCATCCTCGATTTGTTGAATAGCGCTATCAAAAGATGTTAATAATTTACTCATTTTCCATCATCTCCATTCTTAATACTATTCTATTAAATAAACAGTGATGTTGCAAAAGCTATGATGAACACGGTCACTGTTTTTAAAATCGTAATCGCAAAAATATCCTTGTAAGATTGACGATGTGTCAGTCCAGTAATGGCAAGCAAGGTAATGACGGCACCATTATGCGGCAGCGTATCCATTCCGCCAGATGCCATGGATGCTATTCGATGAAGCATTTCCGGGGTGATTCCGACACTTTGGGCCACCTGCAAATAGTGACTTCCCATCACTTCTAGCGCAATCGAAAGTCCACCAGATGCAGATCCGGTAATCCCTGCCAGCACATTGACGGCAATAGCTTCGGATACGAGCGGATTACCGCTTGCATTGAACACCCAGTTTTGAATGACCGAGAATCCAGGAAGCGTTTTCACCACATTCCCAAAACCGACTTCAGATGCAGTATTGAATATGGCAAGCAATGATCCCATTGCCGCAGCTGTTAATCCACTTGCCAATTTGACCTTGATGCGTCCAACATTCAGAAGCATCGCTGCAATAATACCGATTGTCAATGCAACAATCAAAGACCAGGATGAAGTGACTGTGCTTACATCGGCAATGTTGAAAGTTTCCTTCAACATCGAAGCATCATACCAGTGCTTAACGGAAATGCCACTGCGGCTGAAAGCAAAATTAAACGCTACGACAAGGATGAGCGGTACGATGGACAGCCAAAAGTTAGGCAGGTTTTGCTGTTCTGCACTTTCCGGTTCATTAATATGTCCTTCTCCGTAGCCTTCACCATTTGCCACCGCTTGTTTACGACGACGCTCTAACCAGATCATTCCTCCAGTGAATACCATGATCGCGCCAATAATCCCCATGATTGGAGCTGCATAAGTATCTGTTCCAAAATAATTGGTTGGAATGATATTTTGAATCTGGGGTGTTCCAGGAAGGGCATCCATCGTATAAGTGAAAGCGCCCAATGCTATCGTTCCTGGCAATAATCTTTTTGGAATGTCTGCTTCTTGAAAAATTGCCGCTGCAAATGGATAAACGGCGAATGCCACTACAAACAATGAAACCCCGCCGTATGTCAGCGCCGAGCACGCCAGCACTACAGCAAGAATAGCCTGCTTTGAACCTAATGATTTTACGATGGTCTTGGCAATGGATGCTGCTGCACCGCTCATCTCCATGACTTTTCCAAATACGGCCCCTAATAAAAATATCGGAAAAAACGCTTTTATATAGTTAGCCGCAAACGTCATATATGTCTCTGTATAACTCGGCAGCAAATGCCCACCGGATAAAATGACCGCCAATAAAGTAACAATCGGCGCTATGATAATGACCGGATAGCCCCGGTAGGCTAAAAAGATTAAAAGTCCCAGCGCCACCACAATGGCCAAAATTTGAATCACCAATTCAATTCCCCCTTTTCTCCCCTTGCCCCAAAATAATTCGGAAGCCCTTAAATAGAACTATTAATCTCCTAAATTCCACATTTTTAATTTTTCCGCTTTTACCATCCAAGCCTGCCTTCCCCAAGTCAAGCTGAATGATTTCCCTAAGTGATTCCCAAATATTGAGAACGCTTTCAAAAATCTGTTGATTATGAAATCCCTTTTCATTTTACGTGGAAACACAATATAAAATGACAGATAGACCATTCACTAAAGTAATTATGCAATTATTGTGCCAACTTAAATACAAGGGAAAATCTCATCTTTTAAAGCTTTTTCAAACATTTTCTTTCCCTAACATCCCTTAAAACTGTCAAGGTTTCAGTACACACAAGTATAAACCCAAAAAAAGTGTAAGCCTTTTCTTACAATATTTACATTCGCTCTCGTTTTATGTACGGATTTCCTAACACACTAAAATATTTGCTAGTAAAAGCTTATGGGGGTGGGGTATTTAAATGAAACATTGCGTTCACTTCAGGCAAATTCCTGAAAGCACTTTGAACGTTTTTAAAATAAAAAAACTGCAGGCAAACTCGATTTTCTTCGAATTTTCCTACAGTCTGGACCCTTTGGCAAAGGGTACTTTCTACAATCATAAACCATATTTATTCATTTTTTCGTACAGTGTTGTTCGACTCACTCCGAGTCTCTTTGCCGTTTCTGATTTATTACCAGAAGTCATTTCCAAACAGGAAACGATTGCAGCCCGTTCGGTTTCATCCATTACTTCAGCTAAAGTGCGGATCGAGACTGCTTCTTTATGACCCGTTATTTCTTTAGGGAGATGCTTGGAACGTATCATTTCCCCTTCTTCAACTATATTCATTGCGCGTTCAATGATATTCTCCAACTCGCGAATATTACCCGGCCATTTATAATGACGCAGCAGCCGTAAGGCTTGATCGCTCATCCCCGTTACGCGTTTCTTCATAAGGTTCTGGTACTTTTCAACAAAATGATTTACCAGTATTTCAATGTCCTCCGGTCGCTCCCTTAACGAAGGAACTTGGATTTGCAAAACTTTCAATCGGTAATACATATCAAGCCGGAATTCCCCTTTCGAGACCATTTCCTCCAGATTACGGTTCGTTGCAGCGATTACCCGTACATCAATCGGAATACTTCCCGTAGAACCGACCCTCTCAATCTCTTTTTCTTGTAAAACACGGAGCAGCTTCACCTGCATATGCAGTGGCAACTCGCCGATTTCATCCAGAAAAATCGTCCCGCCTTCAGCCGCTTCGAACTTGCCAGCTTTTCCGCCTTTTTTTGCACCAGTGAAAGAACCCTCTTCATAGCCAAATAGTTCTGACTCCAGCAGCTCCGCCGGGATGGCGGCACAGTTCACTTTGACAAACACACCCATGGCCCGTCTGCTGTCATTATGAATGGAATGGGCAAACAGCTCCTTACCTGTTCCGCTTTCGCCCAAAATCAATACATTCGAGTCGCTTTTAGCAGCAATTTGGGCTTGACCTTTCACTTCCATGAAAGCGGGACTTCTTCCCATCAAATGATCAAACGTATATGAGGCCTTATTTCTCTCGCGAAAATCGCCTTTGTACTTTTTCAGCTCTACTTCAAGTGAATTTATCCGCTTGGAAAGAGCCGTAAATTGCCCGACATTCTTAAAAAGAATCTTCCCGACCGCCCCTATTAACTTACCTTGTTTCCTTATCGGGGAGCGGGTCGCAATTATATAATTATCTTTAATTTTTTGTAATTCAGCGACCTCTTGCTTGCCAGTTTTGGCGACCACATGCATACGGGTGTTTTCAATGACCTCCGTTACATGTTTCCCTATGGAGCTTTCCTGATCGACCCCAAGAAAATCCGCATAAGCGTGGCTCAGCATTTGGACATACCCTTCCGTATCGACCATCACCAAGCCGTCATAGGCAAACTCGATAATATCCTTAAACAGAAGTTCTTCATGATTATCGATATTAAGAAAATCACTTTTATTATTTGTAAATAATAGGAGGTAAATCTGATACTCCGCATCACCCATTTGAATGATGGCTTTTCTGACGATCCCATTATTATCATTCAAACGGATCGGAGTATTTACAGCTGGTACAAGGTTTTTTTCTAAAATCAAATTTATTTGCCGATCAAATTGATTCTCAGCAAAAGCCTCGGATAATACGCGATTGCATAGAACGATTTCTTTTTCGTTTTTCGTTACCAAAACACCAAAAGGCAATTCTTCCAATATCGCTTTCACTAATTCCAATTGAATAGTTTCATTATCGCTGGCCATTCCTATTCTCCTTAACCCGTCTGAAGTTTCCTCCATTATATCATAGGAAAATGGGGCCAAGTCATTACCGTTCCACAATCAGCGCAGTTCCCTGTCCGCCGCCGATACATAAGGTGGCAAGGCCTGTTTTGGCATCGCGTCGCTTCATTTCATACAATAAAGTCACTAAGATGCGGGCACCGGAAGCGCCTACCGGATGACCCAGGGCAATCGCCCCGCCATTCACATTCACTTTCTCCGGCTTCAGTTCAAGATCCTTAAGCACAGCGAGTGACTGTGCCGCAAAGGCTTCATTCACTTCCATCAAATCAATATCATCTATTGTCAATCCCGCTTTTGCCAAAGCTTTCCTTGTCGCAGGAACTGGACCGTATCCCATGATTTTCGGATCAAGCGCGGCGTTTGCATATGTCTTGATTGTCGCTAATGCTTCCAGTCCGAGCTCGTCCGCTTTTTCTTTAGACATCAGGACTAACATCGCACCCCCATCATTGATTCCGGATGCATTTCCTGCCGTAACCGTTCCATTTTCCTTAAATGCAGGACGCAGCTTCGTTAGCTGGTCTATCGTCAGCCCATGACGTGGGTGTTCATCTTGGTCCACCAAGATCGTCTTTCCTCTGCGTTTATATTCAACAGGTACGATTTCCTCTGCAAATCGTCCTTCAAGCTGTGCCTTTTCAGCTTTCATTTGGCTATTTAAAGCAAATTCATCCTGCTTTTCCCGGCTGATTCCCCACTGCTCGGCAATATTTTCCGCAGTCACGCCCATATGATATTGATTGAAAACATCCGTTAAGGCGTCATAAGTCATAGAATCGACTGCTTCGGCATTGCCCATTTTCTGCCCAAAACGATAATTTGGCAGTAAATACGGGGCATTGCTCATGCTCTCAATACCGCCGGCAAGAATCACATCGGCATCACCAAGGGCAATGAATTGCGCTCCCATTATGACCGTACGGAGGCCAGATCCGCAAAGTTTATTAATCGCCATGGCCGGCGTTGTTTCCGGAATTCCTGCATGAATCGCAACCTGACGTGCCACATTTTGCCCTAATCCAGCAGATAGAATATTTCCAACCAATACCTCATCGATCATGTCAGCCGAGATATTTGCACGCTTAATCGCTTCCTTAGCGGCCACAACTCCCAAGTCAACCGCCGAAACATTGGCAAGACTGCCTCCAAACGCACCAACTGGTGTTCTTGCTGCCCCTACAATCACTACTTCTCTCATAATACTTCCTCCTTCTCCATTTTTAATTTTCCCAGTTTAATAAAATTGCGGTCCCTCTCATTGATTTTTTGAGAAACGGTAGATTCTTCATACGTAAAAATGCCTTCTCCCGACTTCGTCCCAAGCTTTCCCTCAGCCACCAAATCACGAATCAAATCAGGGGCTTCCTTACTCTGGTCCAATACAGGTGAAACATTATCGAAAACGCGCTGCCATGTATCAAGTCCGCCAAAATCAGCAATCTCGATCGGCCCGGTAAATGCCCATCGAAAACCTGGTCCAGCCGTTATCGCCGTATCGATATCCTCAGCATCGGCAACGCCTTCTTTCAATAAATAAAAGGCTTCCCGCATCAAGGCAGTCTGGAGACGATTGGCAATGAATCCTGCTATTTCTTTTTTCAAGAGAATCGGAGACTTGCCGATTTTACGCATTAAATCCATTGTTGTCTTGACGATTTCCGGCTTCGTTTCCTCATGCTGAACAATTTCAACCAATGGAACCAAATGGCCAGGATTAAAGAAATGTGTGATGACCATTCGCTCCGCAAACGAGGCCTTCTCCATCAATTGAGTAATCGGAAAGGTCGATGTATTTGAAGCAACAATTGCATCCGGTTTGATTATTTCCTCCAGTTGCTGAAATAGATTTAATTTCAGCTCGATGACTTCCGGAATTGCCTCAATGATAAAATCAGCATCCCTTACTGCCCCTTCCAAATCTACACTGTATGTAATATTCGCTAAAGCACCTTGCTTTTCCTTATCAGTCAAAGCCCCTTCTTCAATGAGCAGTGATAGATTCTCAGAAATTCGATTTTGGGCATGGTATAGCAACTCTTCCTTTATATCGTTAATGGTGACGATATATCCGCTAACTGCAAAAGACTGAGCGATTCCACTACCCATTACACCTGAACCGATAATGGCTATTTTTTTAATCATCCAGCTTCCCCTTTCCGTTTCAATTACCTTTATTTACTCACCTTTTTATATATGCAATATCCATGCCAACGATAAGGGGAAATAAAATTCTTTTTTTATCTTGAAAATCATGATAGACTCTTACTCATTAACCTAAACCATATTTTTATAACCTTCCCTTTATATTTCCAATGGAGTTTACTCTCTGGAATATTCCCTGTTTACGACATAAAATGACAGACCTGGACCATTACATTTTTTATTGGAGGAATGTAATATGGTTAAAGATAAAGTGGCGAT
The DNA here is from genome assembly GCF_044762665.1 of Peribacillus sp. NPDC096622. NCBI lineage: Bacteria > Bacillati > Bacillota > Bacilli > Caryophanales > Bacillaceae > Peribacillus > Peribacillus sp. NPDC096622. Next base: position 116,533 of record NZ_JBIWES010000005.1, read on the forward strand.
AATTACCGGATCTGCTAGAGGAATCGGCTTTGAGATTGGAAAGATATTTGCTGAAAATGGAGCAAAGGTCGTTTTGTCCGATCTTGATCAAAACACAGTTGAAAAAGCTGCTCTAGACCTAAGGAACAACGGCTTGGAGGTTATCGGCTTAAAAGCTGACGTAACAAGTGAAGAGGATATTATCCAACTAATCAAACAAGCTAAAGACAAATATGGACGAATAGATATTTTCATCAATAACGCCGGCCTTCAGCATGTTGCACCAATTGAAGAGTTTCCAACTGAAAAATTCGAACTGATGATCAAAATCATGCTGACCGCGCCATTCATCTCAATTAAGAACGTTTTGCCAATCATGAAAGAACAAGGCTTCGGCAGAATCATCAACATCTCTTCCATTAACGGTCTGATTGGATTCGCCAACAAAGCAGCGTACAATAGTGCCAAACACGGTGTAATCGGCTTGACGAAAGTCGCCGCCTTGGAAAGCGCCTCTTTTGGCATAACCGTCAATGCCCTTTGCCCAGGATACGTAGACACGCCTCTCGTCCGCGGTCAATTGGAGGACCTGGCTAAAACAAGACAAGTACCGCTAGAAAGCGTTTTGGAAGAGGTCATCTATCCGCTTGTCCCACAAAACCGCTTACTCGATGTAAGCGAAATTGCCGACTACGCCATTTTCCTCGCAAGCGACAAGGCACGGGGCATCACAGGCCAGGCAGCCGTGTTAGATGGCGGATATACAGCTCAATAAAAACGAAAATGCATGTTAAAAACCCCGAATAAATGGCACCAAAAAAGGTGCTCTGTATTCGGGGTTTTCTGTCCGCATGGAAATGTGGGAAAATTTGGTGGCACAAAGAAATCCGCCATGTTAAAGTAATATAGGGATACCTCCCTTTTTACAAATATTAAAAGGAGGCCGCGTCATGATTATTAAGTGGGTTAGACTGCGATAATTAAAAGCGCAGGCCAATCATCATGCTCCGGAAAGTATATATTGATCTGCGCCATGGTAACGGCTATTGGATAATATTTAATACGGAGGTAAAAAACATGAGTGAACAGATACTGAAAATAAATAAAGTGGATATATGTACAGAAAGCTTTGGGAACCCTAAGGACCCTGCCGTGCTATTGATCATGGGTGCGATGTCTTCATTAGACTGGTGGGATGATGAATTCTGTCTCCGCCTCGCCGATTCGGGGAGGTTCGTCATTCGCTACGATCATCGGGATCTCGGACGATCTACCGTTTATGAACCCGGTACCTCCAACTATACAATAACGGATTTGGCTGACGATGCCGCAGGTGTCCTGGACGCTTATTCCACAGGGCGGGCTTCTATCGTTGGAATGTCCCTAGGCGGTATGGTCGGCCAGATTCTTGCCTTAAGATATCCGGAACGCGTAACTACACTTACGCTAATTGCATCAAGTGTGTTCGGGACTGTAATGGAAAAACTGCCTCCAATGGACCAGAGCATATTGGATCATCATGCAATGAGTGCTTCCATAGATTGGTCAAATCGAGAGGCGGTCATCGCTTTTCTTGCGGATGGATGGAAAACTTTAGCCGGTTCCAAACCTTATGAGCAGGAAAGAATGCATAAACTGGCAACAAGAGAGGCGGACCGTGCCAAACAGCTACCGAGCAGATTCAATCATGCCATGCTTGCTGGCGGGGACGAATATTTCGATCGAATGGGTGAGATCTCCGTACCTGTCCTCATCATTCATGGCACAGAAGATCCAGCCTTGCCTTACGAGCACGGGCTTGCTCTTGCGAAAGCCATCCCTCAAGCTAAATTAGTGACTCTTGATGGATCAGGGCATGAAATTCATAGTGAAGACTGGGATATAATTATCGATTCAGTCATGAAGCTTACTTCGCGATAAAGGAATAAGCGAATAAATCAGCATAAAAGAAGCCGACCAATAAAGGTCGGCTTTTCTTTATACATTTGTTAGCAGAAACCGCCATATCCTTGAACGGGATAACAGCAATCGTTACCTCCATCGCCGCCGAAACAAGCAGCTCCAACGATGATTAAAAGGATGAACAATACGACTATAAAAGCGAAACCGCCACCAAATCCACCAATATCGTTACCGCAATTTGAATCATGACCACAATTTGACAATAGAAACATCTCCTTATTTGTTTAGGAGGAAAAAATTAAATGGGTTAATTCAACTTATGTTCTAATTAGGATAATGACACAAAAATCACCGGAAACTTTTTTTTAACCACCCTCACGAACTAAAATTAACAGTATATCCGCACGTAATTTTACTGTTTGGAGATTTCATGCAGCTCTGCCCGACAACTTATTCATTCATTGAAATTTGTTCGCGACATCTAATTCCCACTAACTTCAGCTTATTGCACAATGAAGGTAAAAAGGTCCGAGGTATTTATGATAAAAGGAAATTCTTATATTCTTGTTTTTTCCATGGCTGTTCTGCTAACAATAGTACTCGTTTCATCTACACCCATACTAATTAAAACTATACTCGCTATTATAACGATCGCGTTCGTATTTCCTGTCATTAGGAAGCTTCTGTTTAAAGACAAATTCAGAAAAATCAAAGTGGCCTTCTACTCATCAGTGACCTTTACAATTGGTTTATTTCTAGTTTCGATTTTTGAAGAACCATCCTTTAAATTGGATGGAGATTTCCTGATCATTATGGTTGTGCTTTTTTATAGTTTAATTGGAAATTTCCTGTATGGCTTACCAGTCTCACTGATGGCTGAATTTATCTCAATGAAGTTTTACAATATTCGTTTCTGGTTATCTGGATTAATACATATTGGTTTCGGATTGGCTACATACTTTATTGACCCGGGGGGTTTCTTTATCTTTGCGGTTATATGCTCTATAACCTTTTTTACACTAGATGAAATCACTAAAGTATATCCGACTTCTTGATCAGGGAACAAAAAAATGAAAAGGATATAAAGAAATTAATCTCTTTTATCCTTTTCAAGCAGCTCAATAACTCTATCAAGTTTTTGTTCCATTCTATTGGATTTGTTTGACCTTGCAAGAAGAGAACGAACAAAAAAGTAAATCGCAAAAATCATACCAAACAACAAAATAAACATAATAAGTTGATATACTAAATCACCGATATTTAAACCCAAATACCCCCACTCCTTTCTTTTTTCGGAATAACTATAATTATATCTACTGCACGGACATAGAGTTGGCAAAAGCTATTACTATAGCTTTTTAGATATCACTTTTATTTCTTTATATATTTGTGTAAGTAATATTAGAATATGTATAGGGATCCCGACTGCAAGTCCAACCAATGGCGAATAAGGCCCAGCGAAAGTAAAGAGCGATACAAGTGTAATAGTTATATATACAGAGATTATAATTAACGTCGTCAAAAATATTTCTCCTTTTTTGGCTAATTATAGCATATATCTCTTACTTGTCTGCTAACCTGCATACCCCCTTTACCAACCCCAGTCAAATTAGAAAAACGGTAAAATCACCTCAGAACATCATTAAAGAGTTAACGGTTGAATTTCCCTCTATAAACCTCATAGATCTAAACTTCGGTAATGGAAACGAAACTTCGTTGGGATGCCTTAAAAAGAGCCTAGGACTTCTTTGTTCACTTTTTGTATAAACCGAACATAGAAGCCCTTTTTGGCTATATCTTTATTTTCGTATGCACTGCTTTTCATTGTTTAGCTTTTTGCTTCCCTTTTATATTCGTTCATTTCTTTACCGCGTTCCATACAACCGCTAATGCTAAATTATAAACCTATAAATATTTATAGTTTGTCCGGAAAAATAAGCAACCTGTCCAAGCAATTGCCTTATTTTATTAATACTATATTTTGTAACTACTCGAAAATAACTTTGGCAGTGGTTAGTACGGTTCGATACTACACTCCATTTCATTTTCGAAAAAAAATAGTTACAAGAAAGGATTGAGATTTCATGGGAAATTTCGGTAAAAATAATCCAATGCACAGCAACTGGGGTTCTGCATGTTCCGACAGCGACTGGGGTTTTGGGAGTGATTCAAGATTCAAGAATGATTCAAGATTTGATTCTCATTCAAAATTTGATTCTCATTCAAAATGCAAAAAATCATGTAAGGTTTGTAAGTCTGATGACGTTTCTGCTTGCAAATGTAATTTTAAAGCTCCAGAACGCGAACTTGCTGCACCATTAAACAGCGACTGTGTCCTCGTTAATTCAGTTGTAGGCTCAAAAATGGTACAAAAGGTTGCAGAAGCAACATTTCCTTTTACCGCGTTTACTCCTGCAATTCCAGCAGGCTCCACTATTCTTTCAGTAGCTGTTGTACCGAATCTAGCTGGTGTTACACGTAACACGACAATCATTAGGGACAAAGTCGTTAACATCGGGCTTATTCCTGTAACTATTACGGTAACATTTTTGGCACCAGGAGCAACCACTCCTGCAACAGCCGTACTTTCAACGAGTTTACCATTCCAGGAGCATACAGATTTTCCAGGTGCATGCCCTGAGGATACAGTAATAGAATCCCCATTTGTAATAGAAGGAATCTTTACTCAAGCAGGAACTCCATTCGTCACCGGCACGGGAGTTGTTACTACCGATGCCATTTTAGTCAAGGTTGTACTACGCACTACAATTACAGTGACTCGACAAGTTATTGTAGATTCACATGGTGGTATTTGCGACGTAAATGACCGTCGTTGTGACTCTCCGACTACTCCACCATCATTTAATTTTTAATGCTGCGCCATAAGCAACTTAAATGTTAGTTTTGTCTTGACTAGAAAAGCCCTCTCTAAATAGAGAAGGCTTTGCTTTTATTTATATTTTAAAAGATAGAAAGGAGTGACGGTTCTATGTCTTATCACGAGGATTGTTGTAAGAAGAAACACTACGATAATGAACATCACGATCATTGTTGGAAGCAGGAAAAATGCTGCGATAATGAACATCACGATCATTGCTGGAAGCAGGAAAAATGCTGCGATAATGAACATCACGATCATTGTTGGAAGCAGGAAAAATGCTGCGATAATGAACATCACGATCATTGTTGGAAGCAGAAAAAATGCTGCGATAATGAACATCACGATCATTGTTGGAAGCAGAAAAAACGCTGCGATAATGAGCATCACGATTGTTGTAAGAAGAAAAAACACTGCGATAATGAGCATCACGATTGTTGTAAGAAGAAAAAACACTGCGATAATGAGCATCACGATTGTTGTAAGAAGAAAAAACGCTGCGATAATGAGCATCACGATTGTTGTAAGAAGAAAAAACGCTGCGATAATGAGCATCACGATTGTTGCAAGAAGAAAAAACGCTGCGATAATGAACATCACGATTGTTGTAAGAAGAAAAAACGCTGCGATAATGAACATCACGATTGTTGTAAGAAGAAAAAACGCTGCGATAATGAGCATCACGATTGTTGTAAGAAGAAAAAACGCTGTGATAATGAGCATCACGATTGTTGTAAAAAGAAAAAACGCTGCGATAATGAGCATCACGATCATTGTTGTAAGCAGAAAAAATGCCATGTTGACTTTGGGTGTCATTTGTCATGGAATTGGTAGTTTGTTAAATAGAAAGTACTTTGATACCGTGCTTATCAAAGTACTTTTTTTAGTTCCAAAAGGATGAGTCATGTCAGCCTTACATGTATCGCGTACTCATTCTGATCCCCTTGGATTGACCTCTCTAATTCAACTATTCTTGTTTTAACTCTTCGTTTATCACATTTTCATGAAACAAATACATACCCATCGCCTGTCTCATTCTGCTCAACCTTAGGTTTATGATTCGCTTGCTTCTTCAACTATACCCTTTACAAGAGTGATTTTTGAAAAAAAGTAATAAATTAACACATTTACACTGGAACATTTGTTCTACTTGTGTTATTCTTATAAAAACAAAAGAAAAGATCTGATCGCTGAAAACGATTTGATCCGTAATTATAATTAAAGGTCGGTTGTATCCGCGGGCCTAATACGGTTGTACCGCTGAGCCGAGCCATTTGCTAACGTTCAGGGTGCCGGTGATAAGACAGCTCCGAACTTCAACAAAAGCACCCGTTCGTTCATCAAGAACTGATAGTTTTATAACAATTACAGTTATTAATCAATCATTACTCCCCATCCATCTGTTTGCCCACCATAAGGTATACTTAGTCCATCAAGTCGTTTTTGTATATCAATAATTTCTTCGTAATTTAAAAGCATTTTTTGTAAACAATAACAAGTCCACTCTTCTGTTTCATCATCTTGTTCCAATTCACAAATAAGCCCGTCATCTCTGAATGATTTTAATACAGCTTCACCACTCTGTTTATCTGGAACCGCAATAAAAAATTCTACATCTTGTGGCTCATTAAAATCAACACCTTGTTTATATAGCATTTTTAACACTTGCCCATCTTCATCGTTAGGGAATTTTTTAGGGAATAATTTCATTATTCATGATCTCCTTCATTCTTGAGCAGTGAATTAGTTATTCTTGATATTTTACTGAACGCCCCGTTTAGTGGAACAAAAAAAGGCTGCCGCAGCAACCCCTGATATTTAATGTAAAGCATTAAAACCAAGGTTATTGCATATTCTCGGCAATCTTTTTCAGTGCCTTTGCACGAGAAACGATAAATGCTCTTATATATTTCTCTAAAAACATCTTATCAGCTAAAACTCCAATTGGTCCGAACGGTGACTTATATTGAAATGTATCCTTCATTATAGTTCCGCCTGATTCCTCTATAAACTCATGTGTGTGTACGAAGGAATGGAATGCTCCCTTCACCATAATATCTACAAACTTATTTGGTTTTTCCATTAGTGTCACTTTGGCTTTCAGCCTTTGTTTTATACCAAAATGTATGGCTTCCCAAGTAACTGTATCTCCCTCCTCTAATATCCCTTCTGTCACACCATCAACAGCAATTTCCTTTGTTTTCGCTGTCGTTTTAGTATGGATATCCACACTCCTAGCTAGGTCAAAACATAATTCAACTGGTGCTTTAATAAATTGTTGATACTCAATAACAGGCATTTTTAATCTCCTTATATAAGCACTTTCTACCCATCATTATAGCTCGTTAAAGCAAATATTACCTCTTATTCCCTTATCCTTCCCTGTTTGTTCCATAAGAAAAAGCTGCCATAAGACAGCTCTTCCGGTAAACCCTTCTCCTGCTATGCTTACTTTTTCATAACGGGGATCCATATTTCACTTCTAAATGTTGGTGAGGTTATGTCTTTATTTTCATTCCAAAGGATTTCCGGCCCTTCACTTTGCTCATAGTTAGAGGATGGAAACCATTCGGAATAAATGCGTCCCCAAACATTTTGCAGTGTTTCTGGAAAGGGGCCGACTGCTTCAAATACCGCCCATGTAGACGCATCAACTTTCAGCTGTGTTAAGTTATCTGGACATTCCCTCGTTGTTGCTGCGCCAATATAATGATCAAGCTCCCCTTTTTCCTCGAAACGGCCCTCGGAAAAGTTCGCAGATGCACTAAGCAGCCCTAATGGCTCGACATTCGATAGGTTTTTAAGTTCATTTATCGTTTTCTCGTCTAAACTTTTCCACATAGATGCAATCTCTGGATTGACCCCGTTAAAAATGATTGGAACCCTTTTTTTAATTCCAATTATGTGAAATGCCTCTTTTTCTTCAATTCGATAGTTCATTTCACTGCCTCCTTTAATGGATAATTGGAAGGACATCGGTGGATAGGCTTTAAGTGAATGGCCATTACTTCTCGCTTCTGATGGTGTGATACCATGCAAATGTTGAAACGCTCTCGCAAACGAGTCTGGTGAACTGTACCCGTACTTTATCGCAATATCAATGACCTTTATGTTGTAATTTTTAAGCTCAAAAGCTGCAAGTGTAAGTCGTCTTCGGCGGATATACTCGGATAGTGAAATACCTGCAAGGAAGGAAAACATCCTTTTAAAATGATATTCCGAGCAATAAGCTAGCCTTGCAACTTCTTTAAAGTCAATTTCGTTCGTAAGATTTTCTTCAATGAATTTAATGGCACCATTCATATTTTTGAGCGAATCCATTCAATGACCTCCCTTATATCAACAGAATAGCAGGAGTTGAAACTAAACATCCGACATTCTGTGCACGATTATGCAGGGTCTAATCCCTTGTTTTAAAAGTACTTATTGTTGAAATGGGGTTTTACGGACTTTTTGCATAAATAGCTCTGGTTTATCAATCTGATTAAAACCGTATTTTTTATATAATGAATGTGCATCATTCGTTGCTAACATAAACCGGCGAACCTCTTTTAGTTCGGAATGTTCGGTGATAACATCCATTAACCATTTTGATAATCCTAATTTACGATAGTCAGGTAAAATAAACACATCGCAAAGATACGCATGGGTTGCTAAATCGGTTATTACCCTTGCAAATCCAACTTGTTCACTACCTTCATTACCTATTTCACCCTTATAAACCCCAAAACATAAGGTCGTATTTTCAATTGACTTTATTACTGTTTCCTTTGGTATCCCCTTTGACCAGTAAGCTTCTTGATTCAAAAAATTATGTATTACATCTGCATCTAAATACTTTTTATTAGTAGAAATCGAAAATCCTTTAATATTCATTTTACATCCCCCTGAACTTTTAAAATTTTCTGTAATTATACCTTAATTTTTCGAACTGGCCTTCCGCGTTGATCTCATAATTATAAGCTGCCTTAAATATAACTCGATCTTCAGCTAACGCACCAGTTCAAGGGTATAAGGGATTCTTGGAAGAATTTTAATTACAACTAGTATATCTAAGTAATTCGGAACAAATATTAAACATGTTGCAAATTCAAAGGAGGTGGCTAAAATGAACGCACAACGAGCAGAAGAAATTGCTTCTTCACCAAATATGGTTAATGTAACCTATAATGAGGAAAGTATCTACATTGAACACGTGGATGAACAAAATGGAACAGCTACAATCCATCCCCTTGATGATCCAAATAAAAAACAAAGTGTTTCTGTAACCAGCTTACAAGAACAGTAATTTCCTCGATTCAATAATAAACCTCCACTTTCGGGTGGTGGTTTATTGTTCGATTAAGTTCATTGAACATGCACCACCTCTTGAATAACATGTATCCATCCAGAAACATAAACAAAAAAAGCCAACATCAATTGTTGACTTGAATTCCTAATTAAGTTAACAACCTGCACTAAACGAATTTCAATGGGCTAAGCAAGCTTTTAATAGTATTACTTATATATTTCATTTTCTAATATAATCACTTTTTCCCCATTCGCTGCTTTCCCTATTTGTTTCGTATTTTCAACCAAACGAAAAATATTATCACAGCATTGTTTGGTGCCTATAATTAATAATGGTACACCTATAAAATCAATTTTTAATACTCTTGATAAATATCCCCCTATAGACATGGCAATAGGCACTGTTGGTGATGTATTGGAGAATACTATTTTTTCGTTAAAATGAAATTTCCCTTCTAGAAGTAAAGTCAATTCTTTTAATGCCGGAACAACAAGTTTCTCTCTTTTATGTCCCATTGTATAAACGGAGTTGCCATCTTCATCGGTCCCGCGAAAAATCAGCTTTCCAAACTCTTTTTTCGTTAATTTATTAAAATATTTTACATTTAATATTTCTTCCGAAGTTAGTTTTCTTTCCGATTGAGGTAATTGTTTTAAATGATAGGCGGCAGCCAAAGACGTGGTATGCGTACCCCCATAATCATTATAGATATATATCATGAAATCATCCCTAATAGTTTTTTTAATACTATTATGGTCATATACTCCATTTCCAATTCAGTTGATTATTTTGGGGAAATATACTGAATTCATGATCATGTTTCACATAATCAAGTTGTCCTATCCATAAACACGACCTTTGTGCTGTCCGATTAATATATTCCTGTCCTCGGGTCATCAAGACCTAATAAAAAAAGAGTACTCTTATCAGTCGAGGATGATAAGGGCACTCTGTTATTGTTTTTATTATTTATAACTGGGTATGTATAGTAACGGGTTCTAAAATCCTCCCAATCCTAGAGAAGGGACAGAAAATTTTATTAGCTTATCATTGATTCTTTCTTTTTTAATCGGGGCAGGCAATACTGTGTTCCTGACATCAGCGACCGTGTTAAGGTCAAAAGATTTTATTGCTTCACCTTTTTGGTTCATGATTGAAAGAATTCCCTCATTACTCGTTTTTAGACTAGGTTGATCACTGATTAAATGAGTATAGTATAAGTCTTCGTTCAGCGTGTAGGAATTAGAGTAGTCCGCTGAATAAAGCTTGCTTTTTTTATCAATTTTGCCTGATTTAAAGTTTTCAAAGCCATAGTTGAATAAAAGCTTGGTATCAGAGTAGGCAACTTTGTCTGAAGGAGCTTTTAGGGTGACAGCAATCAAGTCCTGTTCTCCTCTAGTGGCAGTAGAAATCAGGGTGTAGCCGGATTGACTGACGAAACCGGTTTTCCCGCCGGTTATTCCCTTATAGGGGAGTTCGCCTTTTAATATTTTATGATGGGTAATGAGAGTTGTGTCCCATGTTTCCACTTCCCATGGTAAATCCTTCTTCCCAAAATACTCACGGAAAGTTTCATTTTTCATTGCATATTGGGTAATTTTCGCAAGGTCACTGGCTGTAGTTACATGGTCTTTGTCAAACAATCCATGGGGGTTCGTAAAATGAGTTTCGGTGACGTTTATTTCTTTGCTTAAAAACTCATTCAAATCTTCCATGAACCGTTTTTCACTGCCAGACATATGCTCGGCAATTGCAATGGCTGCATCATTTCCGGAGTTGATCAGCATTCCTGCAATTAATTTGGAAAGCTCTATTTCCTCCCCGGGTTCTATAAATACCGAAGACCCGTCTGCTTTCGCTGCTTTCTTGCTAACAGTAACTAGTTCGTCCATATCCCCGTGTTCTATAGCATATATAGCCGTGGCAACTTTCGTTAGACTGGCTGGATACATACTTTTATCCATGTTTTTTTCGTATAATACTTTTCCACTTTTCGCGTCAATAATGATCCCGGCTTCACTATTGAGGGGTAAGTCAGATTCTGCACTTACCGTCGTAGAGGCGAAAGGGATTAAAGCCAAAATGAAGATGAAGAAAAACTTTTTCATATCCCGCTCCTTTGATGATAGTAAAATCTTATATAGTCATAATAAAATAAATCTGAATGTTTAGAGTTGATTTATTGAAAGTGAAATACAAAAGTAATTACCTGTTAATAATTTTGGAAACATTTCGGTTAATCGCCTTCATTTTCTTTCCTGAAATAACTTTATAAGGGTTGTCACCCTTTTAGTGGAGCCTCCATTTAATCCCCCTTTAAATAGATTTTCTTGTAAATTACTAAATATCTTTTCATGAAAAAACCCTTCAAACTGAAGGGTGAGTTTGTAGCAAAAAAGGTTTTACCTATATTTCAAAACAAACTTGATTGGAACGGAAGGTGCGAGACTCCTGCGGGAAAAGCGCGTCAAGGGGAGACACCGCAGGCGCAAAGCGACGAGGGCCGACCGCCCGCGGAAAGCGAGTGCCTGG